>CAMYOG010000012.1:0-979 GCA_947259925.1 Thermoanaerobaculia bacterium | reverse complement strand
CAACGAGCCGCGAGCGGTGCGCCGACTAGTGCGTCGCATCGAGCGGGAGGCCGAGGGCGAAGTGCTGTGCGTGTACGAGGCTGGCCCCTGTGGGTACACGCTGCAGCGACAGCTCGCGAGCCACGGACTTCGGGCACAGGTAGTCGCTCCATCGCTGATTCCTCGCAAGCCCGGGGAGCGGATCAAGACCGATCGGCGCGATGCCCGCAAGCTGGCTTTCCTGTCGCAAGCCGGTCTGCTAACCGAGGTCCGGCCTCCGACGCGGGAGGAAGAGGCGGTGCGGGATCTGTGCCGGTGCCGGGAAGCGGCCAAGCAGGACCTGACGCGGGCGCGGCATCGACTGAGCAAGCTGCTCCTCCGGCAGGGCCGGGTCTACCGAGCGGGGAGAAACTGGACGCAGGTGCACCGTCGCTGGCTGAGGAGCCAGTCCTTCGAGCGCGCCGCCGCCCGGATCGCCTTCGAGGATTACCTGCTCTCGATCGAGCAGCTCGAAGAGAGGATCCGTGCCCTGGAGGCCGAGCTCGAGGCGATCTCGCGGCAGGAGCCCTACGCCCAGCCGATCAGCTGGCTGCGCTGCTTCCGGGGTATCGACACGATCACAGCGTTGATCATCGTGGCCGAGCTCCACGACTTCCGCCGCTTCGAGAACCCGCGCCAGCTGATGGCCTACCTGGGTCTGGTACCAGGGGAGTCGAGTAGTGGCGATCGCACGCGGCGCGGTGGCATTACCAAAGCGGGCAATCGCCACGTGCGTCGGGTGCTAGTCGAGTCCGCCTGGCACTACCGCCACCGGCCCGCAGTCGGCAAGGCTCTACGCGCCCAGCGTGACGGACAGCCTGCCCGGGTGATCAGCCTGGCGGATCAAGCGATGCACCGACTTCATCGCCGCTACTACCGCATGGTGCTCACTCATCACAAGCCATCGCAGAAGGCAGTGGTCGCCGTGGCTCGCGAGCTCGTCGGTTTCCTCTGGGCGACC
>CAMYOG010000011.1 GCA_947259925.1 Thermoanaerobaculia bacterium | reverse complement strand
ACCAGCGTCGGGTCGCCGAGGAGGGTCCAGCCCCAGAGCACGTCGAGTCGGTCGGGCTCGCGCTCGCCGAGCGCCTGCTTGGCCTCGACGATCGCCCGCCCCAGCGGCTTGCCCGGCTCGGCGATCCGGCTGTAGAGCTCGGTGCCGAGCTTCCTCTCCGACGTCGCATCGGTCAGCGTCGCCGCCCCCAGGACCGCCGCCGCGCCCCGATCGTCCGACAGCATCAGCACGTGACTGAGCGTGTCGAACGTCGGCGCCACGTGATACGTGTTCCAGCAGCCCCACTGCGCCACCACCGTCGGCCGACCGAAGTTCTCCAAGGCGTCGGCGTCGGCCGTGTTGAACAGATCGTCGAAGCTCCACACGCTCGGACCCGAGTGACCGAAGTAGCTGGTCAGCGCCACCCCCTCGTCCATCCGGCCGACCAACAGATCCCGCGCCCCTCCGACGCCCAGATCGTCCATGTAGGCCAGATCCGTCTGCCAGTCGCTCGGCAGCTGCGACCGCATCTCCTCGCTCGCCTCCGCGAACGAGTACCCGGTCGTCAGATCCGCGCTGTCCGCCGCCAGGACCGCCGTCCCGTCGTAGCCGATCGCGTCGTACTCGAGCGTCTTCTCGACCACCCGCGCGAGCTCCTCCGCCGTCCTGACCGGCAGCCGACCGAGCGCCATCTCCACGATCCCGTCGGTGTCGAAGTCGACATAGAGCGAGTCGACCGGCGCGAAGTGGACGATCTCGTCGGTCCGCGCGTACGGCGTCGGAATAAAGCTCAGCGACCCGGTCCCCAGATGGTCGAAGTAGTCGTAGGTATCGCCACCCACCAGCAGCACGAACTCCGTGCCCATCAGGGTGTAGGCGTGATTCAGATACTCCTTGATCGCGCTCGGATCGACGATCCCGTGACCGAACTGCTCATAGACCTGGGCTACGTCCACTACCTCGACCGCGAGGCCCTGGCTCCGGCGCGCCGCGGCCAGCGGCTCGATCCCGTCGACGAAGTCCGCGTGCGCGATCACCACCAGGTCCGCCGGGCCGCTGGTGATGTCGACCGACTCCGGCGCCAGCTCGATCCCCGCCACCGGCAGGCTCTCGACCGTCGACACGTAGAACCTCGACGCGACCCGCGGCGGCGCCGCGAACGACGCGCTGTAGTTGCCCGGTAGACCGGTCACGAACGGACGCACGCTGTACTCCACCTCGCCGTCCGCTCCCACCCGGTAGACCACCACCTCCGAGCTCGGTAGGCCGTCGACCCGGTAGGCCCGACCGTGATCGGCGGTGAACGTGAGACCCCCGTTACGGGCCCGGAAGTGCCTGGGATAGGTCACCCGGTAGCCGTCGTAGTGGACCAGGTCGTAGTCCGCCCCGGTGTCGTGCGGCAGGGCGAGCCTGAGCTCGTTGGCCGTCGCGTCGAGCACCGAGTCCGGCACCTCGACCTCGACCGGATGGTCGACCAGACCGTCGAACAGCTCGTCGGCCACCTCGACCTCATTGACCGACACCGTCACGTGATGGTCCGGATAGGTCGGGAAGTCCGTCACGCCCCACATCTCGACCGCCAGCGTCACCGGCGCCGCACCCCGCACCCAGCCCTCGAGATCGAGCGCGTACGTCCCCTCGACCGGACCCGAGACCGCCAACAGGCGCTCCTCGAACCACGGATCCTCGCCCGGAGCCGCGAAATGGTAGCGCTCCTGATTCTCCACCGTCATCGTCTCGAGGTAGTACGCCGGCACCCGGCCCCGGCCCGGGGAGTGGCTCAGACTCACCCGCGGCGCCCCCGAGCGCACCGACAGCTCGTAGACATTGGTCCGGGTGTAGAGCGTCGCCACCGCCTCGCCGACGAACTCGACGAAACCGCCCGCTCCGAACGCGATCGAGCCGCCCGTGCCGACCACCCGCATCGGCACCGGCTCGCCCCGGCTCTCGAGATAGAGCTCGTCGACCGGCGTGCCCGCGAAGTCCGCACCCGCGGCCACCAGCTCCTCGTACGTCACCCGGTAGATCGAGTCCCGATCGACCAGCAGACGCACCGCCAGATCGGCCGCGCCGAGAGTCCCCGCGCCGATCGCCCGCTCCCGCCACGAGCCGCTACCGAGGGTCCGGAGCGACAGATCCTGCCCGCCGTCCGACTTGGCCTGCGGCGGCGCCGCGGCGCGCAGGGCAGCGCGCTTGGCCTGCCGGGCCCGCGCCGCCCGCGAGTGGTCGCGGCGCACCTTGCCCCAGTCGATCTCACGGCGCTCGAGGATCGTCTGCCCGCGCCGCTCGCCGAGATGGAACGGGCCGTGGTAGGTCGAGGTGCCGAAGATGTCGACGTCCTCGAGCACGAACGTCTCCGCGCCCACGCCGTGCGCCTCGTAAGTGTACGCGCGCGGCTCGAGCGAGTCGCCGTCGGTGGTCGGGATCAGAGCGTCATTCAGACGCACCATCTGATCCGACTCCACCGCCCACAGGTGGAACCCGAGGTTTCCGACCTCGGTCGCCGTCGTCCAGCGGAACTCCACCGTGCCCCCACCCGTCGCCTCGAACCCCGCCAACGTCACCGG
>CAMYOG010000010.1:114897-130217 GCA_947259925.1 Thermoanaerobaculia bacterium | reverse complement strand
CGCTGGCCAGCGCCCAGCTCGGTATGAAGCCGGTCGCGCGACCGGTCAACCGCGACGGTACGTCGACCTACTTCGGACTCATCTTCGTGCGCGCCGACAGCGATATCCGGACGGTCGCGGACATGAAGGGCAAGCGGCTGGCGATGGTGGAGCGCGCGACCACCGCGGGCTACATCTTCCCGATGGCCTACCTGCGAGAGAACGGCATCGACGATCCGGAGGCCCACTTCTCGGAGATGCGCTTCTGGGGGAGTCACGACGCCACCATCGACGCCGTGCTGGCAGGCGAAGCCGACGTCGGCGCCGCCAAGAACACGGTCATGGACTGGCAGCGAGACAAGAACCCCCGGGTCGCTCGAGAGCTCCGGATCCTCGCCCGCTCGCCACGGGTACCGTCGAACGGGCTGTTCATCTCCAGTTTCGTCGATCCCAGGCTCGCCGATCAGATCGGCAAGATCCTGCTGGAGCTCCACCAGGCTCCCGAGGGTCGCGAGATCCTGGCGCGGCTGGGGGTCGCCAGATTCGAGCTCACCCGGGTAGCGGACTACGCCCAGGTCTTCGAGCTCGCCGCCAAGGCCGGGATCGAGATCGAGAACTACAGCTACTCCAACCAATGAAGCGTCGCTTCGTCATCTCGCTGGCTGTCCTCTTCATCATCTTCGGTGTCGGCAGCGCCGTCGGTCTACACCTGCTCTGGAGAAGCTCGGAGGAGCTCGACCAGCTGATCGAGCTGCACGAGATCGAGGACATGCGGCAGGACCTCGAGCTCCAGATCACCCTGGCGGAGCAGGCTCTCGAGGTATCGGAGACGGCCTTCGCCAACAACGCCGACGAGTTGATCGCCACCGTCCGAGAGCTCGAGCGCCAGATGCTCGCCTGTGCCGACTGTCATCACCGGGACTCGAGCAGTCGCCTGATCGAGCAGGGAATCTCGGACGTCGGTGAGTACAAAAAGCGGTTCAGCCAGTACTTCACCGCACTTGGTGACACCGAATGGAGACAGCGGTTGCAGGCCGACGTGGCGACGGTTGGCCGGAGACTGCAGGAGACCGTCGTCAAGATCCGCCATCTGGGAACGCCGCGCTTGAGACGGCATACGGCCGCCGCTCAGGTACGGATCGACGATTCGCGCCAGGTGCTTGAAGCGACGGTCGCAATGACGTTCCTCTGTGCTTTCCTTCTGGCGGTGGGATTTGTCCGGCGCGCCACCGAGCCGGTATCCAAGCTGACCGAAGCGGCCAACAAGATCGCCCAGGGAGACGTCGGCAGGCAGGTCGAACATCGCGAGACCGGAAGCATGGGACGGCTCCTCGAACAGTTCAACGACATGAGTCGGGCCTTGGAGTCCCAGATCCTGGCGGTCGAGCAGCGCACCGCGACGATTCGCCAGACCCGGGACATGGCGCTGATCACGCTGGCGCGGCTGGCCGAATCTCGGGACTTCGACACCGCTCATCACCTCGAACGGATCGCTTCGTACTGCCAGCGACTCGCGGTAGCGCTCCGTTTCACTCGCTACGCCGCCGAGGTCGACGAGGCCTTCGTCGAGCAGCTCGTCAAGAGCAGTCCCCTGCATGACATCGGCAAGGTCGGGATTCCCGACTCGATCCTGCTCAAGAGCGGACCGCTCACCGACGACGAGTTCGAGAGGATGCGCGAGCACACCACCATCGGCGGCGACACCCTGCGTTCGGTGATCGATCAGTTCGACGATCACACCTTCCTCGAGATGGCGATGGAGATCTCCTACTCTCATCACGAGAAGTGGGACGGCTCGGGCTACCCGGCGGGCCTGGCCGGCGAGGAGATTCCGTTGGGCGCCCGGATCGTCGCCTTGAGCGACGCCTATGACTGCATCACCAGCAAGCGCGTCTACAAGCCGGCGTACAGCCATGACGATGCGATCCGGAGAATCCTAGTCGACCGCGGCAAGCACTTCGATCCGGTGGTCACCGACGCCTTCCTCATCTGCCAGGGGGAGTTCGACCTGATCCGGCAGAGTCACGGGCGAGACGCGGACTCGAGTTCCGCCGATGGGCCAACCGGAGTGGTGGTATCACTCCGGAAGTAGGTCCCCGCGGAGAGGACGGCCCTCCGCTCGACGCGCCTCAGGTCTCGCGGTCGCCCGAGAACCGGCGCAGGAGAATGATCGAGATCACGACCGCCAGAGTCATGAGGGTCACCTGGCGGTTCAACCGGTCGGCTCTCGGCCCGCTCCGGGGTGACATCGACCGCCTGCTCTCCGACTGATCAGAACGGCGTGAAGCCGGGCGAGCCGAAGCGCTGCTGGGAGAGCAGGTGGAAGAGCGGGTAGGCGTAGGCGATGGCGATCAGCACCAGGGCCACGGCCGTCCACAGGCCGAGCCGGTCCCAGATGCCGGCCCGCTCGACCGGCTCCAGCGCACGGGCGAACTCGAACTTCGGCGCCTCGCAGCGGCGCCCGGCGAGCCAGGTGGCGGCCACCACCAGCACGAACGACAACGCGGCCAGAAAGAGGATCGCACCACCCACCGCCGCGACCTTGGTCAGCGGCACCCAGCGGGCCGCCGCCTCGTCACCGAGGAAGGAGCCGCTATAGACCCGACGCGGCAGGCCGAGCAGCCCGGCGATATGGTTGCTGCCGCTGAACAGCGTCATGCCGAGGATCCACAGATACGGCTGTGCCTTGGCGAGCCCGGCGAACCTCAGCTCTCGGCCGAGCAGCCGCGGCAGCAGCCAGTAGGTACCGCCCATGAAGGTCAGCGCCACCGCGGTGCCGACCGTCAGATGGAAGTGGCCCTGGATCCAGGCGGTATTGTGCACCATCGCGTTCATCGCGTAGGCGGCGTTGATCGCACCACCAAATCCGCCGAAGGCGAAGGCGAGCATCGCCAGCGCCACCGAGGCGAAGAACGGATCACCCCAGGGCAGCTTGCCGATCCAGTTGAACAGGCCCTTGGCGCCCTTCATCCGGCCGGCCACCTCCATCGACGCGATGATGGTGAACGCCGTCACCAGGGAGGGATACAGGATGGCGTAGGTGGTGACCGTGTGCACCAGCTTCCAACCCGACTGGATGCCCGGGTCGACGAACTGATGATGGAAGCCGACCGGGGTCGAAAAGAGAATGAACAGCACGAAGACCATGCGCGCCAGCGGATCGCTGAACAGCCGCCCACCGGCCACACGGGGCATGACCGTGTACCAGAGCACATAGGCGGGCACCAGCCAGAAGTAGGTGAGCGGGTGCCCGAACCACCAGAAGAACGTGCGCGCCACCATCGGGTCGACCTTCTCGACCCAGCCGAGCGACCAGGGCACCAACATGACCACCACCTCGACCGCCAGGCCGGCGGTGGCGAGGAACCAGATGATGACCGCGCTCATCATGCCGAGCATCGGCAGCGGCGTCGGTCGACCGGGGTTGTCGCGGCGCCACGATCGGTAGCCCGCGACCATCAGGCCGCCCCACAGCCAGGACCCGACGACCAGGAGCGTCGCGCCGACGTAGAACGCCCAGTGCGCCTGCAGGGGTGGGTAGAAGGTGTAGAGGACCGAGGCGTTGCCCGAGAAGATCGTCACCCCGGCGGCGGCGGTGCCCACCAACGCCAGACCGAAGGCGAGCCAGCCGATCCGCGCGCCGAGCGACTCGCCCAGGCTCTCGCGAGCGACGACGTGGCCGAGCCCCATGATGAAGAAGGTGGTGAAGACCAGCGCCATCAGGACGCCGTGTCCGGTCACCGAGGTGTAATAGAGAACCTCGTCGCGTCCCGGAAACTCGATGTCGGCGATCGACAGGACCTGCAGTAGCCCGAGACAGGCGGCGACTCCGAACGCGACCACGGCCACCAGGAAGTGGGCGGCCGCCAGGCGATGCTCGGTCCTCATGGTGTCGCCTCCTCCACGATCAGGCGTCCCTGCATCTCGTGGTGTAGCAGACCGCAGAACTCGTTACAGACGATCAGGCGCTCGCCCGGCTCCTGGAACGTTATCGTGAACTCGCTGACGTATCCCGGCACTACCATGGCGTTGGCGTTGGTGCCGACCACCTGGAAGCCGTGCATCACGTCCGGACTGGTGATGCGGAAGGTGACCGGAACGCCGGCTGGAACCACGATCGGATCGGGGTCGAAGGCGAACATCTCGGCGACCACCGTGGCGACCACGCCGCCGTCCTCGAGGGTCGCCACCCCTGGCCGGGAGAACTCCTCCGAGTCGTAGACCGCTTCGGGATCGATGGTCTCGACGTGGCTGGGCGGCTGTACCGCTTGCATCCCCGCCGCCACCACGATCGCTCCCAGGAATCCGGCGATCAGGACGGCCGCCACGATCATCCAGATCTTCTCGTACAGATCGACCGTCATCGTCTCCTCCGGCTAGTGAGTCGTTCCTTGACCCGTAAAGCCCACGAAGTAGAACGCGAGCCAACCGAGCGCGAACAGCAGACCGTAGACGATCACGATCGCCAGGGTGCCGCGCGGGTGACCCAGGTCCGCTGGGTCGAAGCCGTCGTGCTCGGCGCCGGTGGAGGTCGGCTCCTCTCTGCTCTCGTTCCCCATCAGCGCCTCCTCATTCGACTGTTCGATGCCGCATCTTATCGCCGCTCGGTATCGCTAATCGTCTGGACATCAGCGCATCGTCCGTATGAAGGCCACCAGATCGGAGACCTCGGCATCGGTCAGGTCACCGTCGTACCCTACGCCGTAGGGGATCATCAGGGTGTCCTCGCGACCGTATTGGATGGTGTGACCGATCAGCGCATCGCTGTAGGTCGCCTGGAAGCCCGGATCGCCCAGCCACGGCGCCTCGACTCCGTCCCGGGTGAGGGCGTGACAGTCGGTGCACTCTGCGTTGAAGATCCTCTCCCCGTTCGCGACGTCGGGGGCCGCCGACATCACGAACTCGAGCTCTCGGATCTCGCGCCGGGACTCCAGAAGGTAGTCGGCGATGCGCCCGATCTCGCCGTCCTCGAGCCCGCCGGCGGCGCTCGCCCAGGCCGGCATGAAGGTGGTCGGCCGGCCGTCGTGAATGCTCTCTACCAGGAACTCCCTGGAGACCACCGCCAGGAGATCGTGATTGCGCACCGACGGGATGGTCCCCAGGGTGTCGTGCAGGACGGTCTCGGTACCTTCCTCGTGACAGGCGAAGCAGAACTGCCGGTAGAGCTCCTCGCCGCTGAGCGGCCGCGTGTGCCAGACCTGGTAGCGCTGCTCGTAGCGATCCCGGGGGGTCATCCGCTCGGTCAGGTTGCTGCTGCGCAGCGAGAGCAGATAGGTGACCAGTCCGTGCACCCCGCTCTCGTCGAGGCCTACCTCGGGCATC
Source organism: Thermoanaerobaculia bacterium (assembly GCA_947259925.1). Classification (GTDB taxonomy): domain Bacteria; phylum Acidobacteriota; class Thermoanaerobaculia; order Multivoradales; family JAHEKO01; genus JAHEKO01. The sequence continues at coordinate 124,916 of CAMYOG010000010.1, read as the reverse complement.
TTGCTGCCGGGTATGACCGTTTCGGGCGAGACCAGGTGCTCGACGTGCCACGACCAGACCTGCTTGTCACCCTCGATATGGGCGAACGAGTAAGAGTGCCGGCCGCGGTCGCCGATCTCGTCCAATGCCGGGCCGAGCGGCCCGCCGCGTCCGCCGAGCTTGTGGCAGCCGAGACAGCCCTCGGTCCGGAACAGTCCGAACCCCTCGGCGAGGACCGGAGCGCCCCGCGAGCCGATCGCCTCGGGATCGTGACAGACGCCGCACGACGCCTGGTGGAACGGATCCGGCAGGACCGAGTGCTCCCAGAACGCCTCCGCGTCCCATCCGTGCGCCTCCCGTGCCGAGGTCGCGCGGCCCTGGCCGAGATGGCAGCCGGTGCAGCCGAATCGCTCCATCTCGTGATGAGCGAGCGCCGGCCCCGAGTGCGTCCGGAACGGCTGCGGCGCGTCGGTCATGCGGGGATCGTCGAGCCCCAGGTGACAGGTGACGCAGCGATCGACGGCGCCCAGGTCGGAAACCACGATCTGCCGGATCTCGATACCGAAGCCGCGCGCCGACTTGACCTCCGCCTCGGTCTCCGCCTTCGCCAGCAGGAGCTCGCGGTACTGGCGCTGGTAGGAGCGCCATTCGGTGAAGTAGTTCTCACGCGCCGCGGCCACCGCCAGGAGCGCCAGCGTCAGCAGACTCGAGACTGTGAGAAACGTCTTCAGTGGACCATCTCCTCGCGCGCCTCAGTGCACCGGCCAGTGACTCTGGCTCCAGTAGAAGTCCCAGTTCGGACCGCGATGGACCGTGCCCACATAAGTGAGGATGATGTAGCCGACGAGAAAACAGGTGAACAAGGCTATGGCGGCCATCCGCGTCGAGTCGTAGCGACGCATGATCCAAAGCGACCACGCCGCGAACAGCACCGCATAGACCGAGCCCGGATTCACCAGAACGATGACCAGCTGGGAGATGTCGGGGTACCACTCGCGTAGCCAGCCGAACTTGATCACGAAGGCGAGCAGCCCGACTACCAGGACGGACGAGTAGATCGCCGACCAGAGCGCCACTCGCTTCCCCTCGGGGCCCGAAAACCAGATTCCGACGCCTCTCTGCTCGCGGTCGAGATAGGGGATCAGCATCAGGCCGATCAAGGTGATCATCGGCACGCCGATGCCGCCCATGAAGCCCGAGTACGCGACCAGCTCCTGAAGACCGAGGAAGTACCAGGGCGCCTTGGCGGGGTTCTCCGGAATTGCGGGGTTGGCGGGCTCCTTGAGCGGGGCGTCGAGCGTCAGGCTCAGGATCAGGAGGATCGCGATCGCCGCCATCAGCACGGCCATCTCGGCGACGAAGAGCCGGGGCCACGAGTTGACCGTGTTCTCCGGCGAGCGGCCGACCGCCGGAGTTCGGCCTCGAACGATCGCCATCAGACCGTAGGTCTTGGTGGCGTCTCGGGCGAAGAACTCGCCCTCGGGGACGTCGTCGGCCGACGCCGGCCGGGAGAGCCCGCCGTCCTTGCGGATACGCCAGAAATGCACGCCAATCAAGGTAAACAGCATCAGCGGCAGCACCATCACGTGCAACAGATGGAAGCGGATGAGCGCCTCCGCGCCCACGGTGTTGGCCCCCAACAGCAGCTGCTTGATCGCTCCGCCGGGGTCGAAGTACTGGGTGATCCCGACCGCGTCGGTCAGCTCCCGGGGGGAGGAGGCGATGTTGACGCCGATCGTGGTCGCCCAATACGCCAGTTGATCCCACGGCAGGAGATAGCCGGTGAACGAGAGCGCCAGCGTCAGCGCCAGCAGAGCGACGCCGACGAACCAGTTGAACTCCCGCGGCTTCTGATAGGAGGCGGTATAGAACACGCGCGCCATGTGCAGAAAGACCATGATCACCATGCCGTGCGCCGCCCAGCGGTGGAGATTGCGCATCATCCGGCCAGTGGGAACGACGAAGTGGATGTCCTTGATCGACGCGTATGCTAGCTCTGGGGTCGGCTTGTAATAGACCATCAACAGGATCCCGGTGACGGTCAGCACGGCCAGGCACGCGGTGGTCAGCAGGCCGAGCCCGAGCGTGTAGGACGGCTTGAGCGAGTTCTTGTGGGTCTTTACCGAGTGGATGTGCAGGAAGAGATTCGAGAAGACGGCCTGCGATCGGCCGCGATCCGACGTCGCCGCGCCACGTCGGCGGACCGACTCGACGAAGATCTTCGGCAGTCGTTTGACGTCGCCGAGGAAACGCTTGAACGCCTGGCTCATCGGCTAGCCGCGGCTCCAGCGCGTTCCCGCCGGCACGGAGACGCTGGTGTCGGCGTAGAGAACCCCATTCGGCGCCCTCTGAACCTGGATCCAGGGCAGGCCGCTCGGAGCCGGGCCGGCGAAGACCTCACCCGTGGCGCTGAACCTGGAGCCATGGCACGGGCACTCGAAACGCCCCTCGGGCAGCCTGCTGACGATGCAGCCGAGATGGGGGCAGATCGCGGAGATGGCGTAGACGCCGTCCCCGGCGCTGAACACGTAGACGTTCTGCTCGGCCAGGTAGCGCTCGGTGCCGGCAGGCAGCTCGTCGGGATGGCCCAGCTTGACCCGGGTGGAAGCCTCCGGCATCACCGCCGGCTTGAGCAGCTTCAGCATCCCGACCACGGAAGCCCCGACCGCCGTCCAGAACGACCCGAAGGCCAGTCTTTCGGAAAAATCACGCCGCGTCAGTTTCGCTGGCAACCCAACCCTCCGTGAACGAAAACCTCTCCATCGTGATCGCCTCGGTCGGACAGCGCTCGGCGCACAGTGCGCAGCGGATGCAGCGCTCCTCGTCCTTGATGATCGCCGACAGCGACTCCTCTGACCGGTCGTGCTGCCAGGCGTCGGCGAGGCGCTCGACACCGGCGTCCTGCTCGATCTCCTCGAGCGCGACGAGCTTCAGGCAGAGCGTCGGGCAGACGTCGACGCAGCCCCCACACAGGATGCACTTCTCGCCGTCGAAGATGGTGTTGACCCCGCAGTCGAGACAGCGGGAGGCCTCCTGTCGGGCGGCTTCTTCCGACAGCGGCAGCTCGACCGGCTTCGACAGGCTCGTTCGGCGCTCGGCGGGCGACAGGGTCGGCAGCGAGATGCGCGGGATCTTCTCGTAGTCGGCCTCGCGCGCGTATCCGGCGATCGGCTGGTGCTGTTCCACGTCCTCGGTCGAGAGCGAGCGGCCGGTGAGATGCGAGTAGATCCGGCGCGCCGCCTGCTTGCCGCTGGCGAGCGCGTGCACCGCCAGCTTGGGGCCATACGCACAGTCGCCGGCGACAAAGACGTCCGGTGCCGTAACGCTCTGGCCGGTCTGCGGATCGACCTCGACGAAGCCGCGCTCGGTCAAGGCAATACCGTCCCCCTCCGGGTCGATGAAATCGAAGTTGACGCGCTGGCCCACCGACAGCAGCAGGCAATCGCCCTGCAGCGTCATCAGGTCGGTCTCGTCGAACTGGGGACTGAACCGACCGTCGTCATCGAAGACCCGCGTGCAGCGCTTGAAGACCACGCCGAAGAACTGGCCGCGCTCGTCGGTCAGGATCTCGTGCGGTCCGACCGAGTTATGGCGCTCGATGCCCTCCTCTTCCGCCTCCTCGATCTCGATCGCGTCGGCCGGCATCTCCTCGAGCGACTCGAGGGCACACAGGTGGACCTCCTCGACCCCCGGGCGCCGGCGAGCGGTGACCGCTACGTCGTACGATTCCTGCCGCATCACCGTGCGCGCCACGTCGAAAGCGACGTTGCCGCCACCGATGACGATCACCTTGCGGCCGAGAGGCAACGGCTCGCGCAGCGCGACGCTACGGAGGAACTCGACCCCGCCGATCACACCGGGAGCGTCGATATTCGCCAGCGGCAGGCCGCGTGAGCTCTTGGCCCCAACCGCGATCAGGGTCGCCTCGTGATCGGCGCGTAGCTGCTCGAGCGAGACCTCCGTGCCGACCGTGACCCCGAGACGAAACTCGACGCCCAGCTGGCGGATCGCCTCGACCTCGGCGCGGATCACCCCCCGCGGCAAGCGGTAGGCGGGCACTCCCAGATGGAGCATGCCGGCGGCCAGCGGCTCCATCTCATAGACGATCGGCTGCAGCCCGAGAAGGGCGAGGTCGTGGGCGGCCGCGAGCCCGGTCGGGCCAGAGCCGACGATCGCGACCTCGGGTCCGGTCGGCTTGTCCGTCGGTGCCCTGCGAGCGTGGCGGAGTAGATGCCGTACCTCCTCGACCGCGGCGTTCTGCAGCTCGGCTTCGGCGGCCGCCTCCTCGACGGTATCGACGGGGTCCGCCTCACGCACCTCGACCCCGAACTGCTCGCAGGCGAACCGTTTGAGCGCTCGGATGGCGATCGGTCGATCGACGGTGCCGCGGCGGCAGGCGACCTCGCACGGCGCCCCGCAGATGCGGCCACAGATCGAAGCCAGGGGATTCGGCCCCCGAGCCAGCCGGTAGGCGCGTTGATCGTCGCCTCCGGCGATGGCTCGTACGTAGCCGCGCGCGTCGGTCTGGAGCGGGCAAGCGCACTGGCAGTTGATCTGCCGCTTCCAGTACTCGGTGTCTGGAATCTCGACCCGGTATCCGCGCTCTGGTTCCATCATCGACCGCTCGGAGGCCGTGTCTCTCCTCAGTCGTGGTTGTACTTCAGCGGGTACTTCTCGTGCGTCCCCTCGTCCTTGCGAGCCTCGAAGTCGAAGACGTAGTCGTCGCCGACGAACGGACTGTCTGTGTTGTGACAGACCGCGCACTGGACCTCGGAGACCTTCTCCACCATCCCGGCGGCGACCACCTCGGAGCGTTTGTACTCCTTGTTCTTCAGGCTCATGTGCTCCGGCTGGGTGTAGGTGCCGCCGGCGCCGTGGCACATCTCGCAGCCGGTTCCGACCAGATCGGGAGTGGTCTCGATGTCGACGAACCCGCCTTCCTTGCCGTAGCCGGTGACGTGGCAGCGCACGCACTCCGGATCGGTCGTGTAGTCCTTGTTGGGATCGAGTCCCGCCGCCGTCTTCGCCTCGGCGCGCTCACCCGGCTTCAGGTTGTCGAACGACAGGGCCATCTTGGTCTCGGCCCAGGACTTCCATTCCTTCAGATGGCACTTCTTGCAGTTCTTGGTGCCGACGTACGCGTGGTCTTGCGCCGTCGCCATCGATGCCGCCAGCACCAGCAGCAGTACCGGCAGCGATACCATCCAGATTCGAGGACTCCGCATTCTCCAACTCCTTTCGCTGATCATCTTCAAGAGCTTGGCTACTCCTCACCCGAAAGCCCTTGCAAGAGGAAGGCCAGGAGATCCGCCAGCTCGCCGGCCTCGAAGCGTGGCCAGGGTATCTGATGTTCGCTCATCTGGCCCCACATCTCGGGCGCATGATTCCACATTCTCTGAACCACCTGTTCCATCTCTTCCGCGGGCGTCAGCCAGTCCAACGGCGGCCCCAGGGTCCCTTCGCCGTCCAAACCATGGCAGAAAGCACATCCCCGCTCCCGGTACTGGACCCGGCCGCGCTCGAGATCACCCGGCTCACCCGCATAGCGCGAGACGAAGAGATAGGCCAGCAGGTCCGCCAGCTCGTCTTCCGAGAAGATCGGCATGCGCATGTCGAGCGCCTCCATCGCCTCGGTCATCGCCGGCCAGTGGTTCCACATCCGCCCGGCGATCTGCGTCACGCTCCCGCGCAAATCCAACCGGCCGAGGTCGGGCCCGATCTCGACCCCGCCGCCGAAGACGTCGTGACAGCGCGAGCATCCCTTGCTGACGAAGACGCGCTCTCCCCGGCTGGCGTCGCCGGCGGACTGGAACTCCCGCGCGACCCTGCCGGTACCCTGCGTTCGGAGGTAGGCGAAGAGATCCAGGATCTCGGTACCCTGAAACTGCGGCACGGCGAGCTGGCGGCGGCGCATCGAGCGGACCATGTCCGGGCCGTGATTCCAGAGACCCTGGGCTATGCGCAGGGGCGACACCCCGCGCGGCAGGGTCTCGAGGCTCGGACCGGCCGAGCCGCCCTGGCCCTCGGCGCGATGACACTGAATGCAGTGCTTCTCGGTGAACAGGACCTCGCCCACCCTAGGATCGCCGGGCTCGTCGAAGTAGTTCAGGAAATAGACGAAGGCGACCAGATCCCTGAACTCGTCGTTCTCGAAGACCGGTCGCACCCGGTTGAGCTCGCGGATCTTCTGCTCCATCCCGATCGAGTGGTTCCACATCCCCGCCGCGATCTCGAAAAACGACCCCTTGGCGGCGCTCCGGCCGAGGTCGGGACCGATCCGGCCCCCGGCACTGCGCACCGCGTGACAGCGGACGCAGTCCTTGCCGGCGAACAGCTTCTGCCCCTGCACCGGATCGCCCATCCCCGTCTCCTGACCGGTGAGCTGTCCGCTCAGAGCAACGGCGAGGATCACCACCGCGCAGCCGATGCCGCGCGCGTCGCTTCGAGTGTCGCGTTCAGGCTTCCGGCGCATGACTCGACTCCGGCGCCCCGGGTAGGTAGCTCGCCACCCTCTCGGTGACCTCCGCCACCGAATGCTCGCGGCCCTCGTGAATCTCCCAGATCGACACGATCGGGAAGAACTTGGTGAACACCGCGTAGAGCAGCACGAACATGGCCAGAAAACCCGCCAAGAGCGACCACTCTACCCAGCTCGGGTGATAGGTAGCGGCCTCCATCGGCAAGCGCGGGTTCGACAGGCTCGGGACCACGATCAGGAAGCGCTCGAGCCACATCCCGATGTTGACCGAGATCGACGCCACCACCGGTCCCCATATGGTCTTGCGGGTCCGGTTGTTGGCCAGCAGACCGACCGGTATCACGAAGCAGGTGATGACCATGGTCCAGAAGTACGCCGAGAACTCGCCGCTCACCTTCGACTGGAAGATCAGCATGTGGCTCGGCTCCGAGCCGTAGAAGGTGGTCAGGAACTCGGCGAACGTGAAGTAGAACCAGAGCAGCGCCATCACCAGAAGCAGTAGCGCCAGGTTGTTGAAATGGATGATCTTGAGATAGTCCTCGAGGTGGTAGACCTTGCGGATGATCGCCATGGCGACGATGATCGCCGCGATACCCGAGAAGATCGCGCCGACCACGAAGTAGGGCCCGAAGATCGTCGAGTGCCACATCGGCTGCACGGTCATCGCGAACACCCACGAGACGACCGTGTGCACGGACACGGCTACCGGGATGACCAGGACCGCCATGATCGAGATGGCGCGATTCAAAAGACGCTGCTGGCGCTCGCTCCCCGTCCAGCCCAGTGCCAGGGCCCGGTAGAGCCACTGCCGCTTGCCCAGGTTGTCGCGCAGGATCGCGATGTCGGGGATCAGGGGCAGGTACAGATAGATCGTGCTGCAGGTGAGATAGATCGTGATCGAGGTCACGTCCCAGAGCAGCGGCGAGGTGAAGTGCGGATGCTTGAGGACGTTGAGCGCCCGATCGGGCCTGCCCAGATCGAGCAGGACGCAGCCGACGCCGAAAAACAGGACCAGCACCGTGATCACCTCGGCGGCACGGGTGATCGACCGGCGCCACTCCGCCTGGGAGAGCCTCAGGATCGCGGAGATCAGGGTCCCGGCATGGCTGATGCCGATGAAGAAGACGAAGTTCGTGATGTACAAGCCCCAGTAGACCGGAACGTTCAGACCGGTTACCTGCAGCCCCTTGCCGAGCTGGGTGAACCAGGCGAACATTCCCCAGAGCCAGACCGCGATCAGCGCCGCCGTCAGCGCCCAGAACTTGGGTCCCGTCCTGGCGATCGGAGCGAGCAGGCGGTGGTCGTCGCCTAGCTCGAACTCAAACCTTGCCACCCCATTCTCCTTTCGATAGGTAGGTGACCTTGGGCTCGGTGCCCAGTTCCTCGAGGAGCTTGAACGCCCGGGGGCTGCGGCTCGCGCGCCAGACCTCGCTGTTGTGGTCTTCGAGGTCGCCGAAGTACATCGCACCGGCCGGGCAGGTCTCCACGCAGGCCGGCACGTAGTCGCCCTCGGCCAGTGGCCGCCCCTCGGACCGAGCACGATCTCGGGCTATCTGCAGGCGATGGTGACAGAACGAGCACTTCTCGACCACGCCTTCGGGGCGGATCGCGACGTCGGGGCTCAGGCCCTTCTCCATCGGCTCGGGGAACTCCGGCCGCCGCCAGTTGAAGCGCCGTACCGTGTAGGGACACGCGGTGGTGCAATAGCGGCAGCCGATACAGCGTGGGTAGATCTGTCCGACCAGCCCCTCGGCGTCCGACTGAGTCGCCGACACCGGGCAGACGCGCGTGCACGGCGGGTTGTCGCAGTGCATGCAGGGGATCGGCATCAAGTGGGCGTGGTGCTGGCCGCCGTGCTCGCCTCCCTCCCGCACGGCGAGTCGCAGCCATGAGATCGACCGCCCGAGCTCGGCCTGGTCCGCACCGGTTGGAGGCACATTGTTCTCGACCTGGCACGCCACCACGCAGGCCTGGCACCCGGTACAGCGGTCGAGGTCGATGACCATGCCCCAGCGCGCCATGATCTATCCCTCCCCCCGCATCGACCCGTCGTGGTGCCGGACTTCCGCCACCCGGACTCGCGTCGCCTCCGGCTCGGGCAGACCGCTCACCGGTCCCCGTGCCGGGGACAGCAGCCGCAGCGGATTGGCGCCGACGCCGCTCGCCCAGCGCCCGCCGGCACGCTTGCCCAGGCCGACCGGCATCGCGACGACACCCTCGACCACCCGGGGCGTGACCCGTGCTCGAGCCTCGACCGATCCGAAGTCGGACGAGACCCGCACCCAGGCCCGGTCTTCGACCTGGAGCCGGCGGGCGGTCGACGGGTGGATCTCCGCCCAGCTCCCCCAGCCCTCCTCGAGCGCCGGGTCGAGAAGACCCTGCAGAAAGGGCAGCTCGGCACCGACCCCGCCCGAGACCGGCAGGGGCTCGAACAGGACCAGCGCCAGCAGCGGCTCGCTCCCCTCGTCGTGGTCGGTGACCGACAGCTGCTCGCTCTTTCGTTGGCCCAGATCGGCCAGGAGATCGGCCCGGAACTCGAATCGACCCGAGTCCGTGCGCAGCACCCGGCTCCAGTCGCTGTGATCGTAGAACGGGTCCCACCAGCCGCCGGTCTCCTGCATCCCCCGCCGGAGCTCCACGGCGGAGCGGTAGCCCGGCGCCCACCAGCCGGCCCGCTCCATCATGCGAACCCAGGCCTCGTCGAACTCGGTGCCCATGATGGCGCCGCGGCGCGCGGCGAACAGCCCTTCGCACTCGGCGCGCGCGATCTGCTCCTGGCTCTGCCACGGCAGCGCCGCGGCCACCGTCTTGTCGATGTTGGCCGCCAGGGCGATGAAGATCTCGGCTGCCGGCCGGCCATCGCCAGGAACGTCCTCGGCTACCGGTTCCGCCAGGCTCACTACCGGGAACGGAACTCCGGGAGGATTGACGTCGACGTCCCAGCTCTCCAGAAAGTGGCTGCTCGGGAAGATCCAATCCGCAGCCACCGCCGTGTCGTCGGGCATCGAGGTGATCGAGACCACCAGTGGGACCTTCTCCAGCGCCTGGACGAAGCGGTCGGGCGCGGTCGAGGTGAACAGCGGGTCGGCACCCAGCACCACGAGCACCTCCAGCGGGTATCGCCCCCCGAGCACGAGGGCTTCGGCGAGACCCTCTGGATCAGATCCGAGGTGTCGGAAGCGATCTCCCGCGTAGTCCAACCGCTGCTTGGCGACACCCGCCTCCGCTACCGGATCGGCCGGTGGGCCGGGCCAATCCGCCAGCGGTGCCTCCTCCGCCAACAGCACCCCACCCTGTCGGTCGATGTTCCCGGTCAGGGCGTTCAGCGTGTGGACCGCGAGGTGATCGAACAGGGAGCCAGGCAGCGAGGGCCCGAGGCGAGGGCCGACCGCCAGCTGGGATCTCGCGGCGGCGAACTCCCGCGCGATTCGCAGAATGACGTCCCCAGTGGCGCCGGTCAGGGCCGACACTCGCTCGAGCGAGTATTCGCGAAACAGGAAGGTCTCGATTCCCGGCGTGCCGTCGCCACGCGGATCGAAGAAGCCCGCGCAACGGCTGCGGA
>CAMYOG010000010.1:0-114841 GCA_947259925.1 Thermoanaerobaculia bacterium | reverse complement strand
TAGAGACCCTCGGCTACCAGTACCTGGGCGATCCCGAGGGCGAAGATCCCTTCGCTCCCCGGTCGCAGCTCGATCCACTCGTCCGCCGACGACGCGGTGATCGACTGCCGCGAGCCGGCGTGCACCAACTTGCCACGCCGCCCTGGTCGCCCCTGGCGGAAGTCGCCGTAGGTGCGCATCGTGTGCACCGGCGATGTCCAGGCCTCGAGCAGCGCCGAGCCGAAGGAGAGGACGTAGTCGGTCGCCTCGATGTCATAGACCGGGGCCGCTCGCACGCCCTGGGTCAGAAAGACCGCCAACGCCGCCGCTTCCTCCCCCCGGTCCATCACGATGTCGTTGGGCGAGCCGAAGGCGCGCAGGAAGCGCTGGCCGACGCGCTCACCCAGGCCACGACCGCTGCCCCTCAGGAGCGCGAGAGACTCGGGGCGGCCGACCTGCCGCAGCAACCGTAGGCGTTCGCCGATCTCACCCAACGCCTCGTCCCAGGTCGCCGGCTCGAACGACTCGATCGAACCGCGGTCGCCGACCCGGCGCATCGGGCTGCCCAGTCGATCGGGATGCAGGAGCGATTGGATCGCCGCCTGTCCCTTGGGGCACAGGTGGCCGTTGCTGATCGGGTGGAGCGGATTGCCGTCCACTTTTACCGGCCGGCCGTCGATCCTGCGAATCCTGATCCCGCAGCCCGCGGGACAGAGCTTGCACACCGAGAGCGCAAAGTCCTCCGGACCGCGGGGCGGGTAGATCGGGGGCTCGGCGGCGGCGACCAGGTCCGACAGGGTGCGACTCGCCGACGTGCCGGCGAGCGCGCCGGCCACCGCGCCGGTCGAGAACCCGAGAAAGCTGCGCCGGTTGATCGCCATCGGTTCCCTAGCGGTGACAGGCGGTGCAATCGGTCGCCGCGTCTCCTTCCAGGTGGCAGTCCAGGCAGTCCTGCATCAACAGGCTGTCGACCTTCCGCGGCGGTCGCTCGCTCGCTCCGATCGAGCCGTGGCAGACCTCGCACTCGAGGCCGGCGACGCCGACATGTCGACGATGTGAGTAGAAGACGTGCGCCGGTTGGCGGAAGAGCGGCCGCCACTCGAGCGGCGCTCCCGATTCCAGCAGCCGCACGAGACGTGCCTCGTTCGGGCTCTCGCCGACGACCTCTTCGTGGCAGAGCGCGCAGGTCTCGGCGGTCGGCATGCCGCTGAACGCCTCGGAGTCGTAGAACTCGTGGCAGTCAGAGCACGAGATCCCGGCCTCTTCGACGTGCAGCCGGTGGTTGAACTCGATCGGCTGACGCGCCTCGGCCCGGGATCGGCGCAGACTGAAGGTCGCCGTGGTCAGGATGAAGAAGACCGCGAAGCCGAGCAGCAGAGGCCATCCAAGATTGGCAAGCGATCGGATCCACCTCTTCTGCTCATCTGCCATCGCTCCGAAGGCCTCGGTCGAGCCGCGACTCGGGTCCTGACGCTGCCCGGACGCTAGACCGGCCGCTCTTTTCGTCGGAACACCCGGAAACGCGGCTCCGGCAACCCGACCAGGCGGGCACGACAACCTGCCCGATCGGGTGGCGCGCTAGCGACATTCACTAGAAGCTGTAGATCGCCGACAGCGCCAGCGTATCCACCCGATCCGCCAGATCGACGCCGAGGTCGATCTGGTACCGGCGGAAGGCGATGCCCAGGCCGGCGGCGTAGTGTATCTCGTCGTCGCCGCGCGGCTGCAGGGCGCGCAGGAGTGGCTCGTCGACGGTTGCCCGGATCTCGTGGTCGGGATCGAGCCACACGCCTACCCGGACCGCGACGATCGGCGTCGAGCGCACGAAGACGTACTCGCCGCCGAGATGGAGCTCGTCGGCGTCGTCGACGACCACGTCCTCGAGGCCGGGGCTGTCGGTGATGCGCGAGTAGTCGATGCGGTCCCACTGGAAGCTGACGGTCGAGCTACCGTCCGGGGAGCGATAGGCGAAGCCCAGACCGAAGACCGAGGGCAGGTCGATCGCCACTCCTGGGATGCGCCCGAGCACGGTTCCCGGAGCAACGCCCGGATCGAGTGCCTGGCCCGCGGTCGCCTCGACCACGATGTCGGTCTCGGGACCCTGCCGGTAGACGCCTCCGATCCGCCAGCTGTCGGTGACCCGCCACAGAAAGCCGCCGGCGAGACCCCAGGAGCTGTCGTCGGAGACCAGAGTCTGGCTGAGCAGCGACCGGCTCGGCAGGAAGGAGGTGGGCGAGAAGAAGCTCTCGAGCGTGTCCTCGTCCCAGAGGAAGACCGTGGCCCGTGCAAATAGCGACGTCTGGTGATAGAGGACTCCGAAGCCGAGATCGAGCCGCTCATGGACGCGATAGGCGCCCGATAGCCCGTAGGTCACGAAGTCCAGGTCGGTGGTCACCCGCTGGTCCCAGAACCGGGTCTGACAGCATCGGCTGCCGCCTCCAAAGAGTCCCTGCGTCTCGCTGGAGAACTCGAAGTTGGCGAGCTGATGGCGGAAGAAGGCGAGCGTCCAGTTCTCGCCCGGATAGGCCACCGACAGGAACGACACCCCGGAGAGCGTCGTCCCGGACGTGGCCCTCCGAAGCCCCTCGACGGTGTCGATCCCGAAGCCGCTCGGCAGCCCCTCCACCCTGCCGCGCTCGGTGAACGGGGTCGAGTAGCTCCAGCTACGCCCCTCGATCGACACCTCCGGCCGCGCCAGCTGCACCAGCCCGGCGGGGTTCGAGAACGCCGCGGTCGCGTCGTCGGCGAGGGCGACGAACGCGCCGCCGAGGCCCATGCTGCGGGCTCCCGGGTCGGACAGGCTCAACTGAAGCGGGACGATCGGCTCCTGGGCCGTGATGCCGGCCGGCGCCAGCAACCCGACGAGAAGCACCACCAGAATGCCCCGGATCGTCATCGCCACCTCGTCTGCACAGACTGGACGTCGTCCCCGAGTCTCCCGGTTGAGCGGTGGCGACTCAACACCCACGCGAGGAGCTCGACCCACCCCGTGGGGTGGCTCGAGCTCCGACTCCATGGCTATGCGGCCTCTGGACATCACCTCTGACGGCCGACGCGACATTCGCGGCGAATCTCCGCAAACCAGCTCCTGGACTCCCCACTTGCGGGGTCCCGGACCCCACGGCGCGTTCCCCGGTGAAGGTCAATCAGCGCGATTGCCCGCCCGACGAGTCGACGTCAAGAGGAGGAGCCCGAGATGACGAGCTATCGAAACCGAAGAATCCGCCGGGTGTCGCTGGCGCTGCTGGTGCTCTCGTCGGCTTGCGCTCTGCTGGCGGAGCCTGCCGTAGCCGCCAGGCCGCCGGTCGGCAGGACCTACTACACCGTCGCCATGGGACTCGAGGGTCCCTACGGCATGCGAGCCGAGTGCTTCGAGTTCTACGAAGAGAAGCTCTGCTCCATCGACGGAGTGGTCTGCGGAGTCTGGCAACCGACCGCCGACTTCGGACCGCAGATGCCGTTCTCGTTCGATCTGACCACTCTGGACGACGGCGAGCTCATGCAGCTCGAGGGCGTCGGCCGGCTCGAGACCCAGGGCCAGAAGAGCTCGGTGGCGGGGACTGGCCGGTTCGTCCCGGTCGACGGCGGCCGGGGAGCCAACTTCTCGTTCGCCGCCCGGGAGGTCGGCAGGCAGGAGTGCCTCGATCTGCTCGGCGAGTCTCCGCTTCCGGATGGCGACGACACGATCATCGGCTCCGGAGTTCCGGCCACCGAGGAGCGTGATGTCAGTGATTTCCACGCGGTCGTGGCGTCCGGCGTCGGGCGGATCGAGATCCGGCACGGCGCTACGGAGTCGCTCCGGGTCACCGCCGACGACAACCTGCTGCCGATCCTGAGGTCGGAGGTTCGCGACGGACAGTTGATCCTGGAGCCGACGGCACCGTTCCAGAACCACATCGACATCCTGTGGGAGGTGACCGTCCGTGACTTCGATGCGCTCACCGTGTCGGGCGTCGTCGGTGTCGACATTACCGGCCTGCAGACCGATCGGTTCACGCTCAATCTGAGCGGCGTCTCGGTGGTCACCGCGGCGGGCCGCGTCGAACACCAGGAGCTGGTCATCTCGGGCCTCAGCCGCTACGACGCCAGAGAGCTCGAGAGCCGCACGGCCAGTGTGGATGTCACCGGTCCCTCCCGGATCACCGTTCGGGTGAGCGACCGGATCGAAGGGAGCATCGCCGGTGGCGCGACTCTCGAGTACATCGGCAGCCCGGCCATCAACGTGACCGCCGACCTGCTGTCGAGCATTCGCAAGATCGGTTAGCAGCCGAGGAGAGAGAGATGAAACAGAGAAAGCAAGCGATGAAGAGCCCCTTGTACGCCGCGCTCGTGATCCTGATCGTGGGAGTGCTGGCCACGGCCGCGCCGGCGAGCGCGGGCAGGGCACCTGCCGGTAGAACCTACTTCGTGGTGACGATCGGCCTCTCGCCGGATTCGGCGGAGGCGTACGAACTCGACGTCGGATGTGTCCGATTCACGCCGACCGCGATGTGCGATACCGACGGCGAGTGCGGCACCTGGTGGCGTGTCGAGGGCGAGAAGCTCAAGCGGCGCTCCGGGATTGGCTTCGATTTCGATCTGATCGACGACGAGAGCGGCCTGCCGATCAAAGTCGAAGGCTTCGGACGCATCGACTCTCGCGGACCGAGGAGCTCGCTGGCGGGCGCCGCGATCGGGCGTGAAGAGACTACCGGCGTCTCGATCAACTTCGCGATCGCCGGCCGGGCGGTTGGCGCCGCCCGCTGCCGACAGCTGGTCGATGACTTCGAAGCCGAACGGCAATGACCATTTCACGGGAAGGAGGAGAACCATGAGATACAGAACGTCCTTCAACCTACTGTCGGCGCTGCTCGGAGTGGGGCTGCTGATCGCCCCCGGCCCGGCGAGCGCCGACACCACCCCTGAGTTCGAGCCCGGCTGGCAGCTGCGCTTCTATGTCGCCGCGGTCGACCTCGACCACAGCAGCTCCGGGCTGACCCGTCCGGCGGGCACCAGCCGCATCGGAACCGATGCCGGAGGCGGCGTCGGCGTCAACGGCGAGTACCGATTCTCGCGTCGCCTGGGGATCGACCTGGGCCTGTTCACCGGCGGCAGCGTCGACGTCGAGGCCAGCGCGTATCGCGTCGGAGGCACCAGCCGGGTGGCGTACGACAGTCTCACTTTCACGCCGCTGACCGTCGGTCTCGACGTCCATCTGACGCCGGCGAGCCGCGTCGACGTCTACGTGGCTCCGCTGATCGCTCTGATCCAGTATGGCGAGCTGCGGACGACGGCTGGTCCTCACGGGGCCGGTACCGAGATCGACTTCGATGAAGACATCGCCCCCGGTTTGTCGCTTGGGCTGGGTGTGCCGTTCGGCAAGAAGGGCTGGTCCTTCCAGGCGCACATCACCTACCTCGACAGCAGCCTCGAGGGTCAGGGAGTCGACGGACTGAGAGTCAGCAGCGGCTACGACTCGACGATCTTCGGCATCGGAGCCGGCTACCGGTTCTAGCTGCCGGAGACGTCCGGGCCGAGGGGGTCCGGGCTTGGCTGCGAGGCCAGACGCCGACGCAGCCAGGCTCGGGCCGTCGCCCACTCCCCTTCGACGGTCCGTTTCGAAAGGCCCAGGCCCTCGGCGACCTCTGCCACCGTAAGGCCACCGAAGAACCGTTGCTCGACGATCAGTGCCTGCCGCGCGTTTACCTTCTCCAGCTCGACCAAGGCGGCATCGAGACTGAGCAGCTCCTCCAGCCCGAGGTCGTTGCCGCGGTCGCCGGCCAGACCCTCGATCAGGGTCACCTTCTGCGCCGCCCCACCCCGCTTGAGGCGGCCATGCGCACGCGCGTGGTCGATCAGCAGCCTGCGCATCATCTTGGCACCGACCGCCAGGAAATGGGTCCGGCCGGCCCATTCGACCCGGTTCTGCTCGGCCAGGCGGACGTAGGCCTCGTGCACCAGCGCCGTCGGCTGCAGGGTGTGATCGACCCGCTCGCGCGCCAGGAAGCCGCGCGCCAACCGCCGCAGCTCGTCGTAGACGAGCGGCATCAGCTCGTCCGGCTCGGGACGAGAGTCGTCGACGAACCGGTCCGACTCGGCAGGGCCGATCCGCGAGACCACAGTGGCCGAGTGCTCCGGCGCTCTCCTCCCTGGCAGCAGGCGCTCGAGTCCCGTCTGCAGCTCGGCGGCGCTCGAGATCCGCTCCTGCCGGCGCTTCGCAAGGCAGCGCGCGATCAGGGACGCCAGCTCCGGTGACAGGTCCGGAACGATGTCGTGCGGATCGGGCGGCGGCTGGCTCCGGTGCATTTCGAGCACTTCGCCGGCGCTCTCGCCGCGGAAGGGACAGCGCCCGGTGGCCATCTCGAACAGCACCACTCCCAGCGAATAGAGATCGGACCGCTCGTCGAGCGGCTTGAGCGACGCCTGTTCCGGGGACACGTAGTTCGGGGTGCCGAGGAAGACGCCCGCGGTGGTCACGCCGGGGCCCTCGAGCAAGCGGGCCAGGCCGAAGTCGGTCACCAGCGGCTCGCCGCTCCGCTCCATCATTACGTTCTGCGGCTTGATGTCGCGATGCAGCACGTTGTGCGAGTGAGCGGCTTCGAGCGCCGACGCCAGACGCACGCCGATGAACGCCGTCTTCTCGGTCGGAAGGGGCGCCCTCGCGGCGATCTCCGCGGCGAGAGTCTGACCATCGACCCACTGCATGGTCAGGTAGGCGCGCCCCTCGGAGATGCCTAGGTGGTAGAGACGGAGGATGTTCGGGTGGCCGAGATTACGCGACAGCAGGATCTCCTGCCGGAAGCGCTCGAGCACCAACCGATTGCCGGCGTACTCCTCGCGCAGGAGCTTGATCGCGATCCTCGTCTGGAGCATCCGATCGTGTGCCTCGTAGACCTCTCCGGTCGCGCCCTCGCCGACCCTGCGCCGGAGCTCGTATCTGCCGTCCAGGACCGCTCTGTTGGCCGGCCAGGCCACCGTCGGCCCGGCGGCCGGGTCGGCGCCGGCCGAGCTCGCACCCCGGCTCCGGCCGGCCAGGCTCCCGACGCTCGGGGTGAGGTCGGTCAGCCAGCGACGGAAGAAGTAGTTGGCCAGGACCACCCGGCGCTCGGCGTCACGACGGACGAAGCCCAGATTCTGGAGATTCTGGAGCGCGCTCTGGACCTGCGCCTCGGCGAGCGACAGATCGGCCCCGAGCGAGGCGCTGGAGGCGGAATCAGCACGCGCGACCCGCCGCAGAATCTCTCGTTCGCGGTCGGCCAGCATGTCGAAGTCGACCGAGAAGAAGTAGCTGACCATCTGGTCGGCCGCGACCTCCTCGACCGCCGCCTCGAGCTCGCCGGTCTCGAGCAGCCGTTTGGCCACCAGCTGGAGCAGGTATGGGTGGTTGTCGCATCGGGCGCAGAGCGCCTCGACCTCGTCGTCGCTGAACCGGGGCCGCGCCTCGGGCGCGAGGTGATCCTGCCGGACCAGCTGGCGAGCCTCCTCGGTGGTCAGGTTCTTGATGTAGCTGGGCGGACTGAACCCGTGGAGGAACGGAGAGGTGTCGCCTTGCTGGTCGGCGAGCACGCAGAGTCGTACGGTCGACATCAGGACCGAGCGGACGTCCTCCGAAGCCAGCATGGCGTGACGAAGCTTGCGCAACAGGGCCGCGTCCTTCTCGTGTAGCTTGATCAGCTCCTCCACCTCGTCGCAGAGCAAGAGCAGGCGGAGCCGCTTGGACCGGAGCGTCCGGCGTAGGCGCGACATCGACGCGAACAGGTCGTCGGCCCCAAGCTCTTCGGCCTCGATGTCGAGCTGCTCCAGCCGTTCCTCGGCGTCGAGGACAGCGTCGGTGAAGCCCGCCCGTAGCTCGTCGGGATCGTCGGCGCCCTGGAGGTCCCAGAACAGCGGAAAGTAGCGCGGTGGCGACTCGGCACCGGTCAGCTGCTCGAGCTGCTTGAGCAGCGAGGTCTTGCCGATCCGCCGCGTGCCGAGGATCCAGTGGCCGTCACGGTGGCCGTTCAGGATCTCGTCGATCATCCGGGTCCGGCCATAGAAGCGTCTCCCCCGCACCCACTGGCCGATCACGAACGGCACCGGCGTCACGATGACGCCCCTCGGCTGTCTGGATCTCCTATCGCTTCGACGTCCGCCACGGTGATCGTCCGCTGGCTCAGATCGTAGGCGCGACTGACCAGCTTCATGCAGAGCCTCTGGATCCGGTACGGTCGACCGCAGGTCAGCTCGACGATGCGCTCGACGACTCCGTCCTCGAGCTGAAACACGCCCCGGATCGGACTCTCCACCAACGCCCGGGCGTGCTCCGCCTCGAACGGTCCGACGTCGACCTCCTCGAAGAAGTTGTACCAGGGACTCCCCTCCCGGTCCCATTCGCGCTTGATCGCGACCCCGGAGACGACCGCCACCAGGTTCTCGGCGAAGCTCTTCATGAACAGGCTGCGCAGCTTCTGGTTGACCTTCGGATCGTAGGCGTTGAGCTCGTCGACCTCGTCGATCAGGAGGACCAGCCGGACGTCCTTGGCGGTCTGCCGACGCAGGGTCTTGAGGACGGCGCGCAGATCGGCGACCAGGTCGCGATAGGTGTAGCCGCTGCCGAGCGCCGTCCGCGGCTCGAGCCCGTTCAGCACCGGACCGAGCCCCTCGAAGATCTCCGCCGCCAGGGTGGCGAAGAACTGCTCTTCGCGCGTCCCCTGCAGATCGATGTAGACCGGGAAGAAGTCGTACGTCGGATCTTCGAGCGCCTCCAGACGCTTCTTCAGCTGGTGCTGCAGGGTCGTCTTGCCGATGCGCCGTTCGCCGTGCAGGAGCAGGCTGTTGTTGTGCAGCGTCTGCAGAATCCGATCGAGCAGCTGCTCGCGGCCGAAGAAGAGCCGGTCGTCGAGCACCGGCGCGCCAGCCATGTACGGGTTGAACCGGCGCCGACGGAGCCGGCGACGGCGCCGCGACCGAACCAGGACGACGGCACCCGCGCCGGCCGCCACCAGGGCGGTCAGTAGAGCGTAGAACCAGGGCGCCCGGAAGAACGGTCGGATGTAAAAGACCTCGTACTCGGCGCTCGAGCTGACGCTCCGGGCGTCGGTAGCGACCAGACGGATAGTGTTCTGGCCTGGCTCCAGGTCGAACGCCAGCTGGAACTCGGTGATGAAGAGATCGCCGAGAGCCTGGGTCGTGGCCGAGCCCTCCAGTGGTCGATCGTCGGGCGTGAAGAACTCGATGTCGACCTCGGAGTCGTCGATGACCACACCCGTCAGCAAGAACGGCGCGTGCTTCACGAACTCGGCTACGGTGCCGTCCTCGAGCTGCAGCCGCCGGTCCGCGAAGCGGACGGCCGGAGGGAAGTTCTGGCGCGGAGAGACGCCCAACAACCGCCCGTTGATCGCCCGGTAGGCCTGGGCGAGGTAGTCGAGGGCGGTCTCGTTCCCGGAGTCGACGGCCAGGACCAGGTTCGCGGCGGTCAGCGCCTGCTCGAACCGTGCGGCACTCAGCGCACTCTTGGCGTCTCCCAGGAGCTTGCGCACGGTCTCCACCCGGACTCTCTCCTCGGTCGCCTCCTCCTGCCGACCCAACAGTCGGCGCTCGAGCGCCCGGGCGGCGGGGTTCTGCGGGTCGACCGCCAGCACCGGCTGCAGCCTTTCGAGCGCGTCGTCGAGGCGCCCGGCAGCGAGTAGCTCCTCGGCCTCGGTCAAGGCGCGGGTCAGCGAGCGCGACTGCTCGTCGGCAGCGAGCTGCTCCCGCAGGCGCAGCTGGGCCTCGGCGAGGAGAGCGCGGGTCGAGGGATCGTCATCGATCGCCAGCGCTTGACTGAGCACGCTCGAAGCCTCGCTGAACGAGCCCGCCGTCAGCAGCTCCCGGCCCCGGCTCACGAGTACCGACGCTCGGTCCAGAGCGTCCTGCCGCTGCTGGCGCTCCGCCAGCTGCGAGCGCAACCGATCGAGCGCCGCAGCCGCATCGGCGTTCTCCGGCGACACCGCCAAGGCCTGTCCGAGAGCGGCGATCGCCCCCTCGAGATCACCCGCCTCCTCGAGCCGCGTGAAGCTCGCCATGCTCTCTTCGACCACCCGCCGGATTCGCGCCGCTTCCTGGTCGACACTCGCCGCCCGTCGCGCCTCCGCCAGGCGCCGGTACCGCTCGAGCTCGGCGCTCGACTCCTGCGACTGCGAGATCGCGCCCAGCTGCTCCTCGGTCTCGAACGCCTGTAGTGCGGCGTCGAGCTGGCCGAGCTCGTAGTAGGCGATACCCAGCTTCAGATAGGGGAAGTAGGAACTGAACTTCATCCCGTAGGTCCGCGCCCGGGCCGCCGAGTCACCCTTCTTCTCCAGAGCGCTGGTCAGCTCCTCGATCGCGGTCGCCCAGTTCTCGTCCGCCAGCGCCTTCTCGGCGGCGTCGTAGTGCTCGTACCAGAGGTCGGCGAGCGCCGCTCGCGGCAGGGCCATCGACCAGGCGAACATCAGTCCGATCAGTATCGAGATGCCGGTCGATCGTCGCCTCACTCGCACGTTCCCTCGCTAGAAGCTGAAGATGACCGAGACGGCCGCCGTGTCGATCCGGTCGGAGAGGTCGAGGCCGAGATCCAGCTGGAGCCGTTCGAAGGCGATGCCGAGTCCGGCCGCGAAGTGCAGCTCATCGGACCCGGCGGGGTGCTCGGCGTCGAGGAACAGAGTGCTCGGGTTCTGGACCGTATGGTCGGGGTCGTGCCAGACGCCGAGTCGCAACGCGACCACGGAGGTGCCGGCGAAGAGTGCGTACTCGCCGCCTAGGTGCAGCTCGTCGCCGTCGCTCAAGCGACTCCCCTCGCCGGCCACCCGGACGTCCAGGCTCTCGCGGATGGTCGAGTACTCGACACGGGTCCACTCGAAGCTGCCGGTCCACTGTCCGTCGCGTGACCGGTACGAGAGGCCGAGTCCGAAGACGTCCGGGAAGTCCCACGGCGTCTCTCCGATGAAGACGTCGGCCCCTTCGGCGAGATCGGGATGTACCGGACCCGCGGTCAAAAGTCCCTCGAGGTTCAACTCGGGTCCCTGGCGGTAGACGCCGCCGACTTTGAACCGGGGGCTGATCCCCCATAGGAATCCCCCCGTCAGCCCCCAATCGTCCTCGGTGATCTCGGCTCTCACATGGTGCGAGAGAAGCTCGCGCGAGAAGGTCGAGGGCTGGAAGTAGCCGGGCGCCACCTCGGCTGCGGGCCGGTACTCGTCGCCGATGAAATAGGCATCGGGATCGAAGTAGGAGATCCCCAGCCCGAGGCTCAGCCGGTCGCTGACCCTGTAGCCCGCCGCCAGCCCCAGGGTCTCGATCTGGAAGTCGAAGAAACCCCTCTCGATCGGCCCGCGGTAGGCGCCGGCGACCGGGCCGCGCTCGAAGATGCCTTGAATCTCCTGGGTCATCTCGAAGTTGAGGAGCTGGTGGCGAAAGACCGCCATCGACCAGTCACCGGTCGGATAGACGAACGAGAGGAACGACAGTCCGGTCAGGTCGGCGGTCGATTCGGCTCGTATCGGGGTGTCGATCGTGTCGATGCCGAGCCCGGTCGGAGTCCCCACCGCCCGGCCGCCGGCCGTGTAGTAGGTGCTGTAGCTCCAGGCGCGGCCCTCGATCGAGACCTCCGGCTCGCTCAACTGGGTCAGGCCGGCGGGATTGGCGAAGGCCGCCGTGGCGTCGTCGGCCAGGGCCACGAACGCGCCGCCGAGGCCCATGCTCCGCGCCCCCGGATTGGAGAAGCTGAACTCGAGTGCCGTCAGCACCTGACCCGGCAACGGGCTCGCTACCGACACCGCGAGAGCGCAGGCGCCGAGCCGGCACGCCATGGAGGGTCGAGGGGAACGCTCGGATGACATATCGGCTCGCGCTCAGAAACTGTAGATAGCGGAGAGCGAGATCGTGTCCACGCGTTCGGACAGATCGAACGCCAGATCGATCTGGGCTCGCTCGAGGGCGGCGCCGAAGCCGGCCGCGTAGTGCAGCTGGTCGTCGCCACCCGGCAGGATCGCGCGCAGGAACGGGTCCTCGGCCGGGTCGACCTCGGTCCTGATCTGGTGGTCGGGGTCGTGCCATATGCCGACCCGCACGGCCACCACCGACCTGCCGACGAAGAACGCGTATTCCCCACCCAGGCGGATCTCTTCGGCGTCGTCGAGACGGTCCCCGGGGTCGCGCTGCTGCGGCAAGAAGCTCTCCAGGATGCTCGAGTACTCGACCCGCCGCCATTCGAGTGCACCGGTCCACCGGCCGTCTCGCGACCGCCGGGCGATCCCGAGGCCGTAGACGTCCGGGAACCTCCAGGTGAGCCGGAAGCCGTCGACAAACCGGACGCCCGCCGGGAAGACCGGATGGGCCGGGCCAGCCTCTAGACCGGCCTCGAACGTCAGGTCGGGCGCCTCACGGTAGACGCCACCGAGGCTCCAGAGGCCAGCGAACCGCCAGAGGAACCCGGCCGAGAGGCCCCAGTCGCTATCGTCGCTCCTGAGCTCGACCACCTGGGTCAGTCGCTCGGGGCGGAAGGTCGCGCGCTCGAACAGGCTCGACGCGGAGTCGTCGTTGGGTAGGAAATCCCAGCCGAGGATGCTGATCTCCGAGGTGAAATACCAGACCCCGAGTCCGAGGCTCAGCCGCTCCAGCGGCCGGAGAGCGAACGCCGCGCCGTGCGCCACGATATCGAGCGCGAGGTCACTCCTCTGGATCGTGGTTCTGACGACGACGGGTGGCTCGGAGACCGAGCCGAAGACGCCCTGGGTCTCCAGGCCGAAATCGAAGTCGGCCAGCTGATGCCTGGCGATCGCCAGCGACCAGTGCTTTCGGGGGTAAACGTAGGAGACGAAGGAGAGACCGCTCGAGTCGGTATCCGCCGTCTCACGTACCGGTCTCGAGAGGGTGTCGATGCCCCTGCCGGTCGGCGTTCCCACCGCGCGGCCCCCGGCCGTGAACGGCGTCGAGTAGCTCCAGGAGCGCACCTCGACCGAGACCTCGGGCTCGGCGATCAGGACCAGGCCGGCCGGATTCGCGACCGCCGCGGTCGCGTCGTCCGCCAATGCCACGAAAGCACCGCCGAAACCGAGGCTGCGCGCGCCCGGGTTCGAGAAGCTGAACTCGATGCTCGACAGCGCCTGGGCGCGCGCGTCCACCCGCCCGATCGCGATCATCAGGCACAACACCCAAACGGAGCGGGCACCACGACGATGGGCCCCCATGTGTGGATCGACAGTGCCACCCCACCGGCGCCCGCTCAACACCCGCGCAGGCAGGGGCATCACCGCCCCCCGCGGGTGGAACGCCTCGTCCTCGCCGGCCCTCGTCGAGCCTCAGCCACGGTAGGGGAACTTCTTGGAGAGCTTCTTGGTGATGCCGACGATGACGTCGTTCGCCGGGCGGCGCCAGTCGGTGGCTCGATGCAGCTCGACCTTCCAGAGGAGGTCGCCGTTGCGGTGATCGACCAGCGAGCTCTCGGCATGAATGTCGTGGGTTCGGGTCAACCGCGGCGGGATCATCCAGTCGGTGCTCCCTTCGGTCGCTCCGTGCAGCACGTGCAATCCGACCTCGGTGCCATACGACGCCAGATCCGACAGGTACCGCTCCTTGACCACCCGGGTTCGAATCACCGCATCCACCCCGAGCATGCGCGCCAACTCCTCGGCCGGCACGAGCCAGCTGTCGCGGATCGTGACGCCGTTGTCGCTCAAGACGCGGTTGGTGGTCTCCAGCGGCTGAATCTGCACCAGGATCGGGCGCCTACGGGTGACGCTCGACCGGTCCAAGAGCCGGTTGTAGAAGGCGTGCTGGAAGGCCAGGCTCTCCGCCTCCTCGATCGCCAGAACCTGAGCCGGGCTGACGTCGGCAGGGATCTTGCCGGTGAAGACCATCTCGAACGGCAGCACGGCGATGACTTCGCCGGCGCCCTCTCGATCGGCGAGCCGGGGTGACTCGTAGTGAACGGCGGTGCAGCCCACGAGCACCAGTGTGGCGGTCAGGAACCACTCGAGTCTCATTTCGCCCCTCCTTCCTCAGAGGGTCTGACATCCTGCTCCGACCTGTAACGCGCTATCCAGCCCCGGTGTCCGTACCGACCGGGCCGATCCGGCGGGTGGTCCGTCCCACCTACCCGGAGGGTCGTTGCACGAGAAGACCGGGCCTGGGACAAAGATCCCGATGGCACTCGCGAGGCGTCAGGGCCTGCAGCTGCTCCTCTGGTCGGCGCTGCTCGCCTTCCCGACGGCCGTCCACCCGCAGGCCGGGTTCAACACCTTCCAGTTCAGCTTCTCCAATCCCGGCGCTCGCAGCATGGGCTTCGGGGGCGCCTTCGTCGCCCTCGCCGACGACGCGACCGCGGCGTTCGCCAATCCGGCCGGTCTGGTACAGATCATCGAGCCCGAGGTCTCCGTGGAGGGTCGTTGGTGGAGCTACGACACGCCCTACACCGCGGGCGGTCGGATCAGCGGCGAGCCGAGCGGGTATGGGCTGGATACCGTCGCCGGGCTCCGCTTCGACGCGTCGGACGAGAGTGTCGCCGCCCTCTCGTTCCTATCGGTGGTCTATCCGCGCGAGCGCTGGTCGGTGGCGTTCTATCGGCACGTGCTCTCGAGCTTCGAGTTCGTCGGCGAGACCCAGGGGCTGTTCGCGATCCCCTTCCCGCCCGATACCGGCTTCCGCCGTGAGTTCGACCGCCGGATCGCCACGGAGTACGACATCGTCGGATATGGGCTGACCGGCGCCTGGCAGCTGACGGACACCCTGAGCATCGGCATCGGCGCCGTCTACTACGACGTCGGCCTGAACGCTACCGAGCGGCGCTACTCCTTCGACAGCCTCGACCGGTTCTTCGAGCGGAACTCGTATCTGCCGGATCGCAACTTCGAGAACGTCGTCTTCCATCTCGACGACACCGACTACGGGCTGACGACTGGACTGCTCTGGAGCCCGTCGGCGAGCTGGCGGGTCGGCGCGGCCTACCGCCAGGGCCCGGAGACCGAGGACTTCCAGGTGCGCATCGTCACGGGCGCCGGCGACACCTCCGTCCCGGCCGGTACGACCCTCTTCCGCGCGGTCTCGCCACTGGCGTTCCCCGACGTCTACGCGCTGGGGATCGCTTATCGAGCGCGCGGCGATCGACTGACTGTCGGCTTCGAATGGGACCGGGTCGAGTACTCCACCATCATCGACAGCATCAACTTCGACAATCAGACGGTCATCGACGATGCGGACGAGCTGCGCGCCGGCATCGAGCTCGTCTTCCTCGAGAGACGGCCGGTGGTGGCGCTCCGGGGCGGAGTCTGGCTCGACCCCGACCACCGCCTGCGCTTCGAAGGCGAAGCGCCCGCGCTCGACCGGGCGTTCTTCCGGCGCGGCGACGACGTCGTGCACGTCAGCGCCGGTCTGGGGCTGGTGTTTCGGCGCTTTCAGGTGGACGTCGGCATCGACGCCTCAGACCTGGTGAACACCCTGTCGGTCTCATCGATCTACACCTTCTGAGGCCACCTCGCCGGCCTGCGCGGCTTCATCCCGCGCCATCTCAACTCGAAACAGCTCAGCTCAATCTGAGACAGGACGCCGAGCGGCGGCCGGCGCCTTCAGGAGCCACTGACGTCCGTGTAAGTCTTTTTTGTACAACGGCTTAACGATTCAACCGCGAGGTGGGCGGCCAGTGGCACGTCGCTTGCCCCTAGGGCAGGGCGTCAACAAGTCGGATGCCGCCACCACAACCGCGCTCTAACCCGAAAGGAGCCACGACCGCATGAACCGTTGCCGCCGTTCCACCGACCGCCAGGGTGGTTTCACCCTCGTCGAGCTCGCCGTCGTGCTCATCGTCATCGGCGTGCTGGCAGCGTTCGCCGTTCCCCGCTTCCGCGACTCGGTGGAGCGCTCCAAGGCGAGTGAAGCCTTCAACTACCTGAGCTCTGTCCGCGCCGCGCAGGAGCGGTTCGCGGCTCGCCAGGGCACCTACTCGGGCGACATCAGAACTCTCGACATCCAGATGTCCGATCCGCAGTACTTCACGATAGGCGCCGTCGAGCCCGGTGCCTCCCGCTCGCTCGAGGACTCCTGGTCCCTGACCTTGACGCGCGAAGGCGCCTCGGCAGGTTACGACGACTACACCGTGACCTTCACCCAGGACGGCTACGACGTGGATAACAGCACCATCAGCACCCTCGAAGCCATCAATCCGATGCAGACCTAGGTCTGTGTCACCGGTGGGAGGCGAATCGCTTCCCCGCCTTCCACCGGGTTTTTTCTTTCTGTAGCACCGCTTCCTCGGACTCCCCTACCCACTGCACAAGAGCCGCCAGGTCATGCCGAGAGCGCCGCGACCGCGAAACAGCCATCGCCAGGCCGGAGCGGCCCTGCTCGAGGTCTCGTCTCCGCCACCCTCGGCGGTTTGCTGCTGGTCGGTGCGATCGGCGCTTGGGGAGCCTCTCGCGCTGGACCGCGGACCTGCAGCGGCGGGCCGTGGTAGAAGGCGTCTTCTGGTCTCCGGACGTGCGCCGTATCCTGGTCGACGGCTCGTGGCTCACCGAGGGCAACTCGTATGGCCCCATGACGGTCCTGACCATCGAGCCCGATCAGATCACCGTGCAGCGCGGTGACCAGATCGTATCGATCACTCCACCGGAGCCGGAGATCGAGATCTACCGACCGTACCAGGTCGATACATATGTCTCGTTTTGATACAGATTCACCACATCTCAAGGCTCTGCCGAGTCCCAGTTCGCTCGCCTGATCGCCCGTAATTACCTCGAAAGAAAGAGGTTCCGCCGTAGGGTCCGAGACTCGGACGCCTGGCATGCGCCTTGCCCCTACCTCCAGCACAGCACGCCGGGTGCCGCCGAGGCAGCAGTGACTGCAGAAAGGAGCCTATTCAATGAACCGTTACCGTTGTTCCGTCTACCGCCAACGAGGTTTTACCCTGGTCGAACTGGCCGTCCTCATCATCGTGATCGGCGTGCTCGCTGCGTTCGCCGTGCCTCGTTATCGCGATTCGGTCGAGCGCTCCAAGGCCAGTGAAGCCTTCAACTACCTGAGCTCGGTGCGCGCCGGGCAAGAGCGCTTCGCCGCCCGCCAGGGAACCTACTCGGCGGACATCGGCGCGCTCGACATCCAGCTGGCCGATCCCCAGTACTTCTCGGTCGGCACCGTCGAGGCGGGTGATTCCGGCTCGCTCGAGGACTCGTGGTCGCTGACGCTCACACGCGCGGGGGCTTCCGCCGGCTACGGCGACTACTCGGTGACGTTCACCCAGAACGGTTTCGACGTCGACAACAGCACCATCAGCACGCTCGACGCCATCAACCCGATGCAGACCTAACCGGCCCACCCCCTCCGGTGGAAGGCGCTCTGCTACCTCCAGCCTTCCACCGGAGTTCGTTCTTCGACCGCGAGGTGGCGATTCGACTCGGCCCGCGGCGGCCGTTACCAAAGAGGAGGCGACCCGGTCATGCACCACCGAGCTCTGAGCGCATCGGCCAGACGGTGGCCGGATCACCGGACTCGAGCCCTGGCCCCCTCCCTGGTTCCCGACCGCTGGTCGACGATCGCGCTCCTGGCTCTCGGTGCGGCTCTCGCTCGCGTCTCGGCTCCACTCCCGGGCAGTGACGAGGAGTCCACCGACGATCCGAGCCCCGCCGGCGAAGAGGCCGCGGACTCCCTCGACGAGCTTCGAGACGAGGCGTTCCTCGACACCGCCCCGCCACCGGCGCAGGATCGCTACCGCTACGGCACCAGGTCCAGCAACGACAGTAAGTTCGTCGCCCAAGTCCAGCGGATCGGTAGCAGACGATGGAAAGGACGCATCACGATCGATCAGGCCGGAGAGCTGGGCGGCAAGATCAAGGCCAAAGGAGGACAGGTTGTCAAACCGGTCAAGCGCTAACGCTCTGCTAGCATCTCGCCACCGCTCGACGATGAACAGCCAGCCCGCCCCGCAACCTGTTGTCGTGTTGGTCGACGACGACCGGAGTCTCTGCGCGCTCACCCGCGGCTGGCTGCAGAAGTCGGGCTACGACGTTCGGGTCATGCACGACGGGGCGTCGTGCCTAGTCGACATGCGGCAGACCCTGCCCGACGTCATCTGTCTCGACCTCAACATGCCCGGACTGGGCGGGCTCGAGACGCTCCGACAGATCAAGGAGCACTACCCGCTGGTTCCGGTGATCATGCTGACCGCCGAGACCGCGATCGAGTCGGTCGTCTCGTCGATGCAGCTCGGCGCCTACGACTACCTGACCAAGCCGATCGATCGTACCCGGCTGGAGACGGCGATCAAGAACGCCGTGGATCGCCACAGTCTGTCGATGCGGTTGAGTCAGCTCGAGCGCGAGGCTTCCGGCGAGGGCTACGCCGGCATCGTCGGTGAGTCGGCGCCGATGAAGCAGCTCTTCCTGCAGATGGACCGCATCGTCTCGAGCGACATCACGGTGTTGATCAATGGCGAGAGCGGTACCGGCAAGGAGCTGGTAGCCCGTGCGATCCACGAGCATAGCGGCCGGCGGCGCCACGCGTTCGTCGCCGTCAATTGCAGTGCCATCCCCGAGACCCTGCAGGAATCGGAGCTGTTCGGCCATGAGAAGGGCGCCTTCACCGGGGCCACCAACCGGCGGATCGGCAAGTTCGAGCAGGCCCACGGCGGGACGCTCTTCCTCGACGAGGTCGCCGAGCTCAACTCGCAGCTCCAGGCCAAGCTCCTACGCGTCCTCCAGGAGCGGAGCTTCCAGCGGGTCGGTGGCAGCTCGGAGATCACTTCCGATTTCAGACTTATCGCCGCCACCCACAAGAACCTCGAGGAGCTGGTCCGGGAGGGCGCCTTCCGCGAGGACCTCTACTTCCGGATCGCGGTCTTCGAGCTCGCTCTGCCACCGCTCCGAGAGCGCACCGGCGACATACCCCTGCTCGCCGCCAAACAGCTCGAGGAGCTCAACCGCAGCGAGCGCCGCAAGGTCGAGATGACCCCGGAGGCCGTCGAGGTGTTGAGCTCCTACTCGTGGCCGGGCAATGTGCGCGAGCTGCACAACGCGATCCAGAGAGCCTGGGTCGCGGCCGACGACAACTTCATACGGCCCGCCAAGCTGCCGGCCAGGGTGCTGCGCGAGACCGACCGAGAGACGCCCCCAGTACCCGACGACCAGCAAGGCCTTGCCGGGCTGACCCTGGAAGAGCTCGAGCGGCGGGCGATCGCCACCGCACTCGAGCAGGCGCACGGCAACCTGTCGCTCGCCTGCCGGCGGCTCGGCATCGGGCGGGCGACCATCTACCGCAAGATCAAGAAGTACAACCTGCGCGTGGAGTCGCGATCGTGACGCGCCGGCAGCGATCAGAACCCGGCCGCGAACTCCTCCAGCTCTCGGCAGAGCCGAAGGTACTCGTCCTCGACTCTCTGTAAGGCTGCCCGCAGCTCCTCGGTCGTAGCGTGCGGCACCAGGTCCTCCATGCGCACGGCGGCCCGGAACGCCGGGTCGGCCTCGAACATCGACACGCCTCCCTTGAGAGCGTGGGCAGTCTCCCGGGCGAGCTTCAGGTCGCCGGAGTCGAGGGCACGCGCCAGCTCGGCCAGGCGCGGCGGCGTATCGGCGCAGAACAGCTCTACGACCTGGCGCAGGAGCTCGCCGTCACCGGCGACGCGCTCGACCAGGGCCCGGTGGTCGAAGCTCCGAGAGCGACCGGGCCGATCTTCGCTCACACGTCCACTCCGGGGACGAGCCGATGACCCAGGCAGCAGCGGCCGACCACTCTCACCATCTGAGGGAAGTCGAGATCTTCTCGCACTTCAACGATGAGCATCTTCGACTCCTGTCCGCGAGCGGTCGCTCGGTGCGCTTCGACTCGGGCGACCGGGTGTTCGGAGATGGCGAGGAACCCTCCAGCTTCTACCTGATCCTACACGGCAATGTCGTCATCCAACGCTCCACGCCCACCGGCGAGATCGCCGGCTGGCACGCCCTGGCCGGCGGGGACTACTTCTAGAGCGCTCGCTCAGCGCAGGAAGAGCGTCAGGTGGTACGCGATCAGGATCGTGTAGCCGCCGGCGATGAGATAGAGGCCCGTGAGGCCGACGCGGAAGTTCTGATGTGCGGCGAGTAGCCAGACGCCGATCACGGTGATCGCGATCTTGACTCCGACGAAGAGAGCCTCGCTGCGGTCCAGAGCCATCGCCATGAACGGATTGGCCTCCACCGCTCCCTCGTCGAGGTGCAGCAGGGTGAACAGGGCGTCGACGGCGCACGCCAGCAGGATGAACACCACCAGGAAGACGGTTCGCCAGCGAAGCCGGTCGACGTACTGGTTCTCGCCCTCGCCCGAGCGGCGAAAGGCACGTCGCCGGCCTGGGCCCACCAGTGCGCTCATCAGGCTGGTCGGCCGGCGCCGGCGATCGGCCCGCCGGTCGGCCCGTTCCGAGTCTCGACTCCCCATCTGCGGCCCTTCCTTTCAAGAGCCGTGCCCCGGAGGGTACCCGACCTCGGCGGTCCACGTGTGCGAGGTCGCGGTTCTTTGACAGCCAACTCACCAAAACCTGCAAATCACGGATTTCCGAGACAGGGGGAGACTTCTAAGTACCTTTCATTTGAAAGTTTACGATCCGAGCAGCGTGGGCACGCGCGCTGCACTCAGCTCGGACGTGAGCGAGAGCCTCGCCGATCGTCCGGACAGCCCGGTCAGAACTCGCCTCCAGGAGCTCAATCACCAGACGGTGCAGAGCCCGACGCTCCGAGCCCTCGGAACCCTCCTGTTGGCGGCCCTCGTGCCGCTCCACAACTACCTGCTGCGGGACGCCTCCTACCCGGTCCGCCATCTCCAGACGGCGGCGATCCTGGTGCTGCTCTACTCGCTGATCTCGTGGCTGCTGCTGCACCGCCTGCGGCTGCGCGCCGGACAGCTCGATCTCGGTCCGGTCTTCTTGACCGCGGACGTCTTCATCCTGCTGCTACCGGCCATCTACCTGACCGGCGGCAACACGAGCTGGTTGTTCATGCTTCTGCTGGTGCGCGTCGCCGACCAGGCGCACACGAACTTCCGTCGGGTCCTCTTCTTCAGCCACGTGATCGTACTCGCCTACCTCGTGCTGCTCGTCTACCTCGTGTCGGTCGAGCAGCGCCAGATCTACTGGCCGACCGAGTCGGCCAAGATGATCGCGCTCTACGGCCTCGGGATCTACGTCTCGTTCAACGCACGCAAGACCGAGCGGCTGCACGAGCTGGCCGCCGACCTCGATCGCACATCGAAAGAGCTCCAGGACGCGATCACCCGGGCCGAGGCGGCGACTCGCGCCAAGAGCGACTTTCTCGCCAACGTCAGTCACGAGATCAGAACGCCGATGAACGCGATCATCGGCATGACCGAGCTGACGCTCGACACCAACCTGCGACCCGAGCAGCACGAGTACCTGACCCTGGCCAATCAGTCGGCACGCTTACTACTCGAACTGATCAACAGCGTGCTCGACTTCTCGAAGATCGAGGCCGGCAAGGTCGAGCTGCAGCTGATCGACTTCGAGCTCCGCGAGATGCTCGAGCAGACGTTGAAGACCCTCGCCCTCAGAACGCGCGAGAAGGATCTCGAGCTCCACAG
The DNA here is from genome assembly GCA_947259925.1 of Thermoanaerobaculia bacterium. Lineage (GTDB taxonomy): Bacteria > Acidobacteriota > Thermoanaerobaculia > Multivoradales > JAHEKO01 > JAHEKO01. Next base: position 93,340 of record CAMYOG010000010.1, on the reverse strand, counting down.
CAGGGTCGGCGACGACGTGCCCGAATCGGTGTACGGGGATCCGGGTCGGATCCGCCGTGTGCTGCTCAACCTGGTGGCCAACGCCATCAAGTTCACCGAGCAGGGGCGAGTGACGGTGGAGGTGGATGTCCGATCCCGCAGCGAATGGGGTCTGGTGCTCGGCTTCGCCGTCGAGGACACCGGCATCGGTATCTCCGCCCGGAAGCTGGAACAGATCTTCGAGCCGTTCACGCAGGTGGATTCCTCGAGCAAGCGCCGTTTCGAGGGCACGGGCCTCGGCCTGACGATCTCGCGCGAGCTGGTCGAGCTGATGGGCGGCCGGCTGACCTGCGAAAGCGAGCCGGGCCGAGGCAGCCGGTTCGAGTTCACCGTTCCGCTGAGACCGGCCCAGGAGCAGGGAGTGGCGACCATCGGGAGCGAGATCGCCGGCCTGCGAGCCCTGGTCGTCGACTCCGATCGCGGTGCCCGACAGATGTCGGTGGCGACGCTCAAGGACTGGGGACTCGACGTCCAGGAGAGCGGCCACGCTGACGAGGCGCTCGCCCAGCACGCGACAGATTGGCAGAGGCGGCAGCCGTACGACCTGCTCCTGCTCTCGTCACGGCCACCGGAGCTGGACGCGTTCGGGCTGGTCGAGCGATTGCAGGGCCACCCGTCATTCAACCGGCAGGCGATCCTGGTCATCTCGGCTGGCTGCCACGGTGAGGCGACCCGCTGCCGGCAGCTGCGGATAGACGGTTACCTGACGACCCCCGTACATCGTCACGAGCTGCAGGGCGCGATCCAGGCGCTGGCGGGTATGTCCGGCACACCCCGACACAGCCGACCGCTGGTGACCCGGCACTTCCTGCGCGAGAACCAGACCCGGCTCACGGTGCTGCTGGTCGAGGACCACCCGGTCAATCGGAAGCTGGTCAGCCGGCTGCTCGAGAAGCGCGGCCACGACGTGGTCGAAGCACGCAACGGTCAGGAAGCCATCGATCTGTTTGCCCAGAACCGCTTCGATCTGGTGCTGATGGACATCCAGATGCCGGGTATGTGCGGCTTCGAAGCGACCGCGGCAGTCCGCGCCCTCGAGTGGAGCAGCGGCAGTCAGCGGGTGCCGATCATCGCCACGACGGCACATGCGACCAGCGACTTCCGCGACCGCTGCCTGGCGGCCGGAATGGACGGCTATCTCTCGAAACCGATCGATACCCAGCGGCTCTACGAGATCGTGGAGTCACCCAGCGCCGACGGCGCGGCGCGAGCGCTGCGGGTCGGCGCCAAGTCCTGATCGATCCCGGGCCCGGAAGCGCACCAGTCGGTAGCGGCCGACGCCGCCGAGCCGATCGGCGATCAGCACCAGCAGCGGCAGCAGCAGCGACCACGAGAGCCCCAGGAGAGCCAACGACAGGAGTCGGGGCTCACCGAACGACGCCGCACCGAGCCGCTCTCCGCCGAGGAAGGCCAGCGGCCCGCCGACCAGTCCGAGCATCGAGGCGACGAGGTACCTCTGCGACAACCAGCGCATGCAGAAGTGCAGGACGGTTCCGAATTGCAGCCAGAGAGCGACGAGCCAGAGTGGTGCCAGGCTGCCCGCCTGGTGCCCACGGAAGTCGAGGATCCCGAGAGCAGCGTGCAGGCTATCGACAAAGACCCCGATTGCAGCCACGGTGAGAACGAGCTGCCACTCCTGGTCGGGCCGCTCCGCCAACACGAGGTGTGCACCGACCAGGATCAGCGCAACCAGAGCGCCCAGCGTTCCGACGCCCGAGGCCGCTCCCAGGACGCACGCGAACCAGCCGATGTGGTAGAGGACGGCGTTCAAGACGGTGGAGGTTGTACCGCTTGCCGGGGCCATGCCTTACGATTCGCTTTCGCCCGTAGACCGGATGCAACCGTCGGGGCCACGCGCGCGAAAAGAGCTGGGAGAATGCCAGTCCAGACCTTCGAGAGTCGACTCAATACTTCACCGGCGGAGCTCTACGCCTGGCACACCCGAGCCGGTGCATTCGAACGGCTTCGCCCGCCCTGGCAGTCAATCGAGATCGAGCAGCCCGCTCCAGTCGAGAACGGCAGTCGCGTGCGGCTCCGAATGAAGAAGGGGCCCTTGTGGCTGAAATGGGTGGCCGAGCATCGGGAGGTGGCCCCGGAACACTCGTTCGTCGACGTGCAGGCCGAGGGTCCATTCAAGCGTTGGGTCCATCGCCACGAGTTCGAAGCCGCCGACGATACCGCTCTCCTGCGTGACCTGATCGAATATGACTTGCCGGGCGGTTTCCTGGGGCGAACACTCGCGGGCGGCCAGGTTCGACGCGACCTCGCGACTACGTTCGCCTACCGCCACGAGACCACGGCACGCGACATAGTTCGACACCAGACCTTCCTCGATCGACCCCGGCTGCGGGTCGCCGTCTCAGGCTCCAGCGGCCTGGTGGGCAGGTCGCTGACCCCCTTCCTGACGACGGGTGGCCATCAGGTGTTGCGGCTGGTGCGGGGAAAGGCGAGAGCCGGCGTCTCCACATCCTGGAGTCAGGAGTCCGGACTCGCGTCGCCCGAGAAGGTCGATGCTCTCGACGCGGTCGTCCATCTCGCGGGCGAGAGCATCGCCGGCGGGCGCTGGACCGCTTCCCGCAAGCACCGGATCCGGTCGAGCCGCGTCGAAGGGACCCGCAAGCTCGTCCAGTCGCTCGCGCGACTCGAATCTCCGCCGAAGACCCTGGTCTGTGCCTCGGCGATCGGGTTCTACGGCTCTCGAGGCGACGAGCGGCTGAACGAGGCGAGCCGCTCTGGCGAGGGGTTCCTCGCCGACGTCTGTCGGGAGTGGGAGGAGGCCGCCCTCGAGGCCGCTGATCTGGGTATGCGAGTCGTCACCCTTCGCTTCGGCGTCATCCTGTCTCCATCCGGGGGTGCTCTGGCCAAGATGCTGCCGCCCTTCCGGCTGGGCGCGGGAGGACGTCTCGGAACGGGCCGCCAATACCTGAGCTGGATCTCGATCGACGATGCGATCGGCGCCGTCTACCAGGCCCTTCTCGACTCGCGGCTCTCCGGGCCGGTCAATGTCGTCGCTCCCGAGGCGGTCACCAACGCCGAGCTCACTCGCGCTCTCGGTCGCGTGCTCCGCCGGCCGACGCTCTTTCCCGTCCCGGGCCCGGCGGCCCGCATGCTCTTCGGCGAGATGGCCGACGAGATGCTGCTGTCCAGCACCCGTGTGGAGCCGCGCCAGCTGGCCAAGATCGGCTTCGAGTTCCACGACGCCGAGCTCGACCGTGCTCTGGCCCGCCTTCTCGGCAAGGTCGAGTCGAGGTGAGAGCCTCCTCCTTCGCCCATCGCTTCTGGCTGCCGTTCGAGCGCCCGCGGGTCTTCGCGCTCTTCTCCGACCCGGACTGCTTGGACCTCTTGACGCCGAGCTGGTTTCGCCTGCGACCGGCCGGCAAGGTCCCCTCGCCCCTGGCCGCGGGGTGCGAGATCTCCTACGACCTCCGCTGGCGCGGCCTGAGACTCCCCTGGGTCAGCCGGCTGACCGACTGGCGCGAGCCCAGCTACCTGGTCTATGAGCAGAAACGAGGGCCATATCGCTACTTCCGGCACGAGCACATCTTCGAGCCCGAGGCAGACGGCACGACCGTGATCGATCGAGTCGTCTTCAGCGCCCCGGGCGGCCGGCTGGCCGACCGCCTGATCGCCTACCCCGACCTGCGGCGGATCTTCAGCCACCGCGAGACCAGGGCTCGGGAAATCCTGCGCACCCGGGTCGACAGCCGCATCCCAATCGCGCGTACCGGCGAACTTGAGAACGAGGTCGCAGATGAAGGCTCTACGCTCGCCCCTCGTTCTGGTCACCGGCGCCACCGGCTACATCGGCGGCCGGCTGGTGCCCCGGCTCCTGCAAGCCGGGTATCGAGTGCGCTGCCTGGCGCGGAGCGCGAAGAAGCTCGAGTCGCGCGCGTGGGCTGACGATCCCCGGGTCGAGATCGTCCCCGGAGACCTGGCGGACCGGGCCTCCGTGGAGCACGCACTCGCCGGCTGCTCGGCCGCCTACTACCTCGTCCACTCGATGCTCGCGAGCGGCGAAGACTACCCCGAACACGATCGTCTGCTCGCCAGGAGCTTCACCGACGCCGCCGCTTCGACTCCTACGCTCGAGAGAATCGTCTACCTCGGCGGCCTGGGGGAGACCGGCAACTCCCTGAGCGAGCACCTGTCGTCACGGCGTGAAGTGGAGCGCGAGCTGGCGTCAGGCTCGGTCCCGGTGACCACCCTGCGCGCGGCGATGATCATCGGCTCCGGCTCCGCATCGTTCGAGATCCTGCGCTACCTGGTCGAGCGGTTGCCGATCATGATCACTCCACGCTGGGTGAGGACCGAGTCGCAGCCGATCGCGGTCAGGAACGTGCTGGCGTACCTGGTCCGGGTCCTCGAGGTCGAGGAGACGACCGGCAGGGTGCTCGACATCGGCGGCTCCGAGGTTCTCTCGTATCGCGACCTGATGCGAATCATGGCGGAAGCCCTCGGACTTCCGAGGCGGCTCATCCTCCCCGTGCCGGTGCTGACGCCTCGGCTCAGCTCGCTCTGGATCCACCTGGTCACACCGCTCAGTCACCGCATCGCACGCCCCCTGGCGGAAGGGCTGCGCAACCGCGTTGTCTGCCGATCGGACCTGGCTCGAGAGCTGATGCCCCAGAGGCTGCTCAGCCCGCGTGAGGCGATCGAGGCGGCACTCGGCAACCAGCGAGCCGATCACGTCGAGACCTCGTGGACCGACGCCGGGCCGCTGCCCGGGGATCCGGACTGGGCCGGTGGCACGACCTTCGTCGACCGCCGCACGATCGAGATCGAGGCCGACCCTGAGACGGTGTTTCGAGCGATCTGTCGGATCGGCGGCGGCAATGGCTGGTATGCGGCGGATCTCCTCTGGCGGGTCCGGGGCTGGATCGACCGGCTGTTCGGAGGTCCGGGGCTGCGCCGCGGTCGCCGCGATTCGAAACGCCTCGGCTACGGTGACGCGCTCGACCTCTGGCGTGTCACCGGGATCGAGCAGGACCGACGCCTCGAGCTGCGGGCCGAGATGAAGCTACCCGGCGAAGCGCTGCTCGAGTTCGAGATCACCGACGGCGGGCAGCGGACGACGCTGGCGCAGATCGCTCGGTTCAAGCCTCGCGGCCTCGCCGGCCTTCTCTACTGGGCGGGGGTACTGCCCCTCCATGGATTCGTCTTTCGCGGCATGCTGCGCGGGGTCTGCCGGACCGCCGAGGCGATGACCGTCGACACCTTCGCACCGACCTCGCCCGGCCCGATCCGCAAAGGTGCCGCCACCCGGTGACGACCCTCCTGATCCTGCACGCGGCGTCCACCCTGGCCATGACCGGCTTGATCTGGTTCGTCCAGGTCGTCCACTACCCGCTCTTCAGCTTCGCATCGATCGGCGACTTCCGTAGCTTCGCCGCTTCACACCAGGCCCGGACGACGTCGGTCGTCCTGCCACTCATGTCGGTGGAGCTGGCAACCACTGCTCTCGTGGTCCTGCGCGCTCCAGAGGGAGCCGCTGCGCTCGCGATTGCCGGTGCCGTCCTGTTGCTGGCGATCTGGCTCTGCACCGCCCTCGTCCAGGTGCCGCTACACCGACGCCTGGTAGACGGTTTCGACCCACGAGCCGCCACCCTGCTCGTTCGCTCCAACTGGGTCCGGACGATCGGCTGGAGCGCGAGGTCAGCGATCGCGTTGGCTCTCCTCGGCTGGTGACCACCGCGGAGCCTCTCCTTCGGGTATCGTGACCGGACGCTTCGCTAAGAGCTCGCACGGATGAACTGGGCGCTCGAACTGGCCGAACTGGGTTGGATCCCGGACCCGATCCTGCGGCGAGGCATTCGCCGGCTCCTGGGGAGCCGGATCCGCGCGATCGGATCCGATCCGGGTGCGGTCGGTTCGGTGGCCGACGAGATGCGTACCAGCCCGCTGGCGATCGAGACCGCGGCAGCGAACGAGCAGCATTACGAGCTGCCGCCGGAGTTCTTCGCCGCCGTTCTGGGCCGCCACCTCAAGTACAGCGGCTGCTATTGGTCGAGCGGCGTCGGGTCGCTCGACGACGCCGAGGCCGCGGCGCTCGAGCTGGCCTGCTCGCGCGCCGGTATCGAGAACGGCATGAGCGTGCTCGATCTGGGCTGCGGATGGGGCTCGCTGACACTCTGGGTCGCCGACAGGTTTCCGGGCTGCCTGGTCACCGCGGCATCCAACTCGATCCAGCAGGGCGAGCTGATCCGGTCCCGGGCGGCAGCGCGTCGACTGAGCAACGTCGAGGTCCTGACCGCCGACATGGCCTGCCTCCAGATGGCACGAAGCTTCGACCGCATCGTCTCGATCGAGATGTTCGAGCACATGCGCAACTACTCGCTCCTCCTGGAGAGGATCGCTGGCTGGCTGGCGCCGACGGGCAAGCTCTTCGTCCACATCTTCTGTCACCGCGAGCGGCCCTACTTCTTCGAGGACGAAAACCCGACCGACTGGATGGCGCGCCACTTCTTCACCGGTGGTTTGATGCCTTCGGAGCGGCTGATGGACGAGTTCGCGAACCCGCTTCGACTCGACCGTCGCTGGCGGGTCAACGGCCGTCACTACCAGAAGACCGCGCTCGCCTGGCTAGCCAACCTGGATCGCCGTAGGGATCGGGTCCTTCCGATCTTGCAGGCCGTCCACGGTGGCGAGGCCGAGCGCTGGTTCCGCCGCTGGCGAATGTTCTTCCTCGCCTGTTCCGAGCTGTTCGGCTACAACGACGGCGAGGAGTGGTTCGTCTCCCATTCACTCTGGTCGCCGGGCGAGACCCGGGTCCACTGATCGCGAGCTCCCGCATGAACGCTCTCAAGATCCTCTTCGGTCTGGTCCTGTTGGCAATGGTCGCCGTCACCACCGTCGCGACCCTCGAGCGCGGCCTCTTCGAGGCCCTGGCCGAGCTCTGGCCGGACCCGTGGTTCCGGGCGACCCTCGCTGACGCCTACTTCGGTTTTCTGGCCGTGTACCTCTGGATCGCCTACAAGGAGGAGACCCTCGGACGGCGCATCCTGTGGGCAGTTCTCGTCGCGACCCTAGGCAACATCGCGATCGCGATCTATCTACTGATCCAGCTCGTGCGGCTGCCGCCGTCGGCCGGCTTCCGGGAGCTGCTCCTACGCGAGGCGGACCGTACGTGATCGAGCTGGTCGCCGGCCACGTCCTGCCTGGCCTGATCGCCGCGCTCGGGCTGACCTCGCTGGTCTGGATCGTCAGCCTGGTCAAGCGCAATGCCTCCATCATCGACATCTTCTGGAGCCTCGGCTTCGTGATGCTCGCCTGGCTCTATCGCAGCCAGGTGCCGATCGAGTCCTTCCGGCAGACCCTGGTGCCGGTCCTGGTCACCGTCTGGGGGCTCCGGCTCGCCGGGTACATCCTTTGGCGCAACTGGGGGCAGGGAGAGGACTACCGCTATGCGGCGATGAGGGAGAAGCGGGGATCGAGCTTCCCTGTCCTGTCGCTCTTCATCGTCTTCTGGCTCCAGGGCGTCCTCTTCTGGATCGTCGGGATGCCGCTTCTCCAGGTGCAGATATCGCGCACGCCGGCCGGCTGGTCGCCACTCGACCTGCTGGGACTCGCGCTCTTTTCGATCGGGCTCTTCTTCGAAGCAGTGGGCGACTTCCAGCTCGCTCGCTTCAAGGCGGATCCAGCCAACCGGGGGCAGGTGATGGACCGGGGTCTCTGGCGGTACACCCGCCATCCCAACTACTTCGGCGACGCCACCCTCTGGTGGGGCTTCGGCTGCTTCGCGCTCGCGACCACGGGATCGCTCTGGACGCTGATCAGTCCGGTCCTGATGAGCTTGCTGATCGTCAAGGTCTCGGGCGTCGCGCTGCTCGAGCGCGGCCTCGGCGAGACCAAGCCGAAGTATCGGGACTACGTCCGGCGGACGAGCGCCTTCTTCCCCTGGCCGCCGCGCTAGCGAGCCACGGCGGCGGAGCGGCCACACCTCTCCCGGCAAGGTCCTCAAGCGGCGACGATGCCCGGGCCCCTGGGTCGGAGCCCGGCGGGGAGCCATCCCGACACCCTGATCGCCAGCATCAGTGACAGTGGAACGGCCACCAGCGCCGCGACCGGCACCCAGGGTGCCGACAGATCGATCGTCGGCAGCTCGACTGCACGCAGGCTCCAGCCGAGCAGAATCAGAGAGACCACGATGTAGGCGACCATCGCCGCTCTCCTCCACCCTGCCAGCGGCCGGATCTCGAGCTCCGGCGCCAACCTCCGCGCGAGCCTGCTCTCGAATGCGTCCGAGAGCTCCGGTACCGGCTCCGCAGCGAAGGCGCTGGTCAGCATCGAGTGAGCATCGGCCTGCGCGCGGCAGCCTTTGCACCGCTCCAGGTGATCACGCCAGGCTGGGCTCTCCGACTCGGTGCTCTCCAACAACCACCCGGCGAAGTCCTCGCACTCACGGCTCAGTTCAGACATGGTGTATCCCCTTCTCGTCGAGGAGCTTCTGGAGCCTTGCGCGCCCGCGGTACAGGTACGACTTGACCGTCCCGTCGGGCGCCGAGATCGTCTGGCCGATCTCCGGAACGGTCATCCCCATCCAGTAGTAGAGATTGAGCACCGAGCGGTAGAGGTGTGGTAGCTGGTCCAGACAGTCCTTGACCGCCGAGGCGATCTCCGCCCGCGTCGCCCGCTGGTGCGGATCGTCCTGGGGACGCTCGGATGGGGTCATTGCGAGCACCTCCTCCCCGTAGTGTGGCAGTCGGAACCGGGCTCGAGACCGGTAGCTCACCGCCTGGTTGTAGGCGATTCGGTACAACCACGAGCTGAACTTCGCTTCGCCCCGAAACTGGCCGATCCTCCGGTAGACCTTGACAAAGACGTCCTGGGTGAGCTCCTCGGCGGCACCCTCGCGACCGCTGCCGAGAATCGACAGGATCAGTCGAAAGACCGCTCCCCGGTGACGCTCGACGAGCTGCTCGAAGTGCGCCGGGTCGCCGGAGCGTTGGAGCTCGCGTGCCAGTTGGGCATCGTCCATGCGACCGGTTCCGAGCCCTCGTCGTCAGTCCTTCCCCACCTCGGTACGCGTCAGTGCGTAGAACAGGAACATGCCGATGCCGAGAAAGACCGGCACCAGCCCGTAGGGCCAGAGCTCGTTCTCGACCGCAATCATCGCGACCATGAGGCCCAGTCCACCCAGCACCAGCAGCGCTCCGAGTCCGAGCGGCCAGCGAGGATTCCCGGCTCGGTCGCCGCCCACACCGAGCCCGCCGCCGATGATCATCACACTCTCCTCGTCGCCCAGGTCCGGGAACTCGGGCAGTGGGATCCCCTTCTCCATGGCCTTCATCCTCTCTTCGTGAATCAGATTGAGCTTCGCTATCCGGCGTCGATTGCGGAGATGCCACGCGATCAGCAGAACGACGGCGAAACCGAACACCCAGACGACGCCGAGGGCGGAGAAAAAGTATGCATCTTCCATTAGCTGACTCCTCGCGATTGCTCCATCAGGCTACCTGCAAGGTAGGACCCGATGGACGCGAAAACGGTTGCAGCCCGAGCGACCGATGGCCTCGACCACTGTCGAGCTACCTGAAGCCGCCAGCCGTCAGCTCTCGCTGGTCATCAGGAAGAGCGGTCGCCTCTCGAAGCTCCGATAGTGCGGACGGAGACGGTCGACGTTGTAGTGCTGCTCGACGTCCACCAGCTTCTTGGTCGAGGTCACGACGTCGATCGGCATGTCGTCGTAGCGCCCGTTGCGGAGCACGACCAGACGACCGTGGTCCGAGGCCATCAGCAGATCGAGCGCCAGGTTACCGTAGGCCATCGGCACGATCGAATCGATGGCGTCGGGGTCGCCCGAGCGGACGAGATAGCCCAGCTTCTGCGTCACCGTGTTGATCTTCCTGCCTTCGTTGTAGCTCGGCGCCAGCTCCTTGAGCCGCGTCGACACCTGGTCGCCAATGCCGCCGAGCTTGGCGTGGCCGTAGGCGTCTCGCGCCCGGTCCTCGAAGACCATCTCGCCACCTTCGAACCTGGCTCCCTCGGAGACCAACAGCACCGAATAGCGGCTCGGATTGCGCCACCGATCCTCGACCAGCAGCTCGGTGAGCCGCTCGAGGCTGAAGACGTGCTCGGGGATGACACAGCGGTTGGCGGCCCCGGCCATCGTCGGCAGCATCGCGGTGAATCCCGCATATCGGCCGAACACCTCAAGCACGAGAAAGCGCTCGTGGGAGCCAGCGGATGTCCGCAACCGGTTGGTCATCTCGATCGTCCGCGTGACACAGGTCGAGAAGCCGATGCAGTAATCGGTCCCCGGCACGTCGTTGTCCATCGTCTTGGGGATCGCGACTACCTTGAAGCCCTCCTGATGGAGGCGCACACCGTAGCTGAGGGTGTCGTCGCCGCCGATCGGAATCAGGTAGTCGATACCGAGGAAGTCGAGGTTCGCGAGCACCTCCGAGGTCAGGTCGTTGGTCTCCTCGGCGTAGCGATCCGCCAGGTGGGCCGGACCGTCGGCTCGACCGACACGGCCCGGGTGGGTACGCGAGGAGTGCAGGAAGGTTCCGCCGGTGCGGCCCGCCTTGTTGACGATCTCCTCGGTCAGCTGCTGGACAGATGCCGAGTTGTCGGCCTCGGGATCGCGCACCAGCTCGACCAGGCCCGCCCAGCCGCGGCGAATACCGATCACCTGATAGCCCTCGCGGAGGGCGCGGATGGTCACCGCGCGGATCGCCGGGTTGAGACCCGGTACGTCACCGCCCCCGGTCAGAATGCCAATAACGCCTTTCGAACCTGGAATCTCGCGCCTCCTCTCCGCTGGACCATCTGAACTCCGGCAGTCTAGACCGAAAGCGCCGGCCGGTGACTGGCACGCGCGGTCTATCATCCTCTGGTGCCGACTCTACGGGTGCTACTGCTGGCCGATACGCATCTCGGCATCGACCTGCCGCTGCGCCCCAGGGTCGAACGCCGCAGGCGGGGGCCGGATTTCTTCCGCAACTTCGAGCTCGCCCTGGCGCCCGCCCTCGACGGCCAGGTCGATCTGGTCGTCCACGGTGGAGACCTCCTCTATCGGAGCCGCGTCCGCCGCCAGCTGGTGCTCGATGCGCTCGAGCCGCTCAAGCGGGTCGCAGACGTCGGGGTGCCCGTGGTTCTCGTCCCCGGAAACCACGAGCGCTCCCGGATCCCTTTCCCGCTGCTCGCCAGCCATGCGGGGGTGCACATCTTCCAGCGGCCGGAGACCGTCCGGCTCGAGATCGCGGGCCTCCGGGTGGCGCTGGCGGGGTTCCCTTGCCGGCGCACCGACGTCGCCTCGGCGTTCGGCAGCCTGGTCGACCGCACCGATCACCACACACAGCCGGCGGACGTCAAGCTGCTGTGCCTGCATCAGACGGTCGAGGGAGCCCAGGTCGGTCCGGTCGGTTTTACCTTCAGGCGGGGTCACGACGTCATCCCCGGCAGCTCGATTCCGGACGGCTTCGCGGCGGTGCTGGCCGGGCACATCCACCGCTCGCAGGTTCTCCAACGAGATCTGCGCGGCCGGCGGTTGGCGGCCCCGGTCCTCTACCCTGGCTCGATCGAGCGCACCAGCTTCGCCGAGCGCTACGAGCCGAAGGGGTTTCTGACCCTGCGGGTCGAGCCCTCGGTCGATGGCGGGCGCCTGTCGGGCTGGCGATTCCACCAGCTGCCCGCCCGCCCGATGTTCGGCCTGGAGGTCGATCCGGGCAGCCTCGCGGACGTCTCGGTCGAGGAGTGGCTGGAGCGGAGACTGGCGGAGCTCCCGGCCGATTCGATCGTCCACCTGCGATGGGTGGACTCACGTGCGGGAGTCGCCGTGCCGCCCGCCGCGGAGCTGCGAGCGCTCGCGCCGGCCTCGATGAGCATCGAGCTCCGTCGACGTTCCCCCGCTCGACGCTAGCTCGAAGCGCCGCTCTCCTGGGAAGCGACCTTGAACCGCGCTCTAGCCATCCGATCCTCGGTGGCACCGGAAGGATCCGAGACCGTCAACTCGAGCCAGCAGTTGCCGGCGGCCAGGTCCGCGGTCTTCAGGCTCATGAGCAAAAGGTCGGGGCGGCCCTCGGTCCCGGTCGCTTCTTCCAGCAATTCGACGCGCGCCGAACGCGTAGGTCGCTTCGCCTCGAGCTCCGGCCTGCGCGCTCTGATCCCTTGCAACGGTGCCCGCCGAGATGCTAGCAGCCGGAACCACCCACCAGGGCAGTGTCGAATCGCCCGGGACGGTGTAGCGTCGAGTTGGTCGACGCGGACAGCCGACTCGACCGGGGCGCGAGAACGGGAGTGCGACCGAGGTGTGAGGAGTCCCGCCTCGCGACATCAGACTCCGTCGGCGCCCGCGGCGACAACCCCCGGTCGAAAGAGGGAGGTACGCGATGAGACGCCTTCTCCTGGTCGTCGCCGCGATCGCGCTCGCGGTCGTCACGATAGCGGCGACGCAACAGCCGAAGATCAAGACCGCCCCGATCGACTGGGGTCAGGTAGCGATCGGCAACGGCGAGGTGCTCTACGGAGAGCTTTGCGCCGTCTGTCATGGGGTCGAGGGCACCGGCGACGGGCCGGCGGCGCCGGCGCTGAGGACGGTGCCTACCGACCTGACCGTCCTGGCGCAGAAGAACGGCGGCGTCTATCCGACTGACGCGGTGCGGACCGCGATCACCGGCGAAGGTGAGATCGTCGCCCACGGCACACCCGGCATGCCGATCTGGGGCGCGGCGATCGAGGGCGTGCGGCTCGACTACAAGCCGGCCCGCCGCGAGTGGTTCGCCAACCAGAGGATCGATAGCCTGACCGCCTACCTGGAGACGATCCAGGCGGACTGAGCTCGAGAGCGCCGTGGCGCTCCGGGATCGGATCTCTGGCACTCGGCCGGACCCGGCCGGGTGCTCGGGCTATCCCTCGTCCTCGACCATCTCGAGGCCGACGTCGTCGATCGCCTGCTGGCAGCCCTCGCTGACCTCGTTCTCGTGCTCGAGCAAGCACTCGGCGACCCGCCCTTCACCCATCTCGACGTCTGCGCAGTGCTCGACCAGATCGTCCCAGCAGGCGTTCGCCACGTGGGTCACGGCGGTCGAGAAGTGCTCGAGCTTGGCGGCCGCCTCATAGAGCGCCCAGCCACAGCGGCCGGAGAGCTTATCCTCGTGAGCGTAGAAGCAGGCAAGCAACCGCCCGTCTCCGGGCGCGACCTGGCTGCAGTAGGTTTCGATCTCGGGCTTGCACGCTTCGACCGCGTCCTGCACGGGGTCCTCGGATCCCCAACCAGCAGCCACGCCTGCGAAGAGCAGCACAACCGACGCTACGACCACGGTTTTCGTCATTTCCATCCCTCTCCTCTCGTAAGCCCTACCTGGCGGCGCCAGCTCGGGCGATTCGTCCTCGGGTCACCGCCGGGGGTGGCCGCTTACTCTGCCACGATTCGACTCCACCGTCCAACACTCCATCGCTCGGCTCGCCACAGCCCGCCAGGAGCGCCGATTCAAATTGAGTCGGATACCGGTCTTCGATAGGGTCCGCGAGTGCCGGGTGAGGGGAAGACTCCTCGACAAGACAGGTCGCGGGGCGGCACTCGCTGGCGGCGGGCTACCAAAGGGATCGTGCTCACCCTGGCCGCCGCGCTGCTGGTGCTGCCGGCCGTGCTCCTGTTGGCTTTGCGCTCGCCCTCGTTCCGGCAGGCGCTTCTCCGCCGGGTCGGCAGCGCGATCGAGGAGCGATCCGGCGTGCGCATGGCGGCGGACGACTTCCAGATCAGCCTGCGACGCGGCGAGCTGACCGTCCGCGGTCTCGAGCTGGCCGCGAGCGGCTCGGAGACGCCGTTCGCGCGGGCTGCACAGGGGCAGGCGGGCTGGGAATGGGCCTCGTTGCTCGGAGATCCGCCGGCGCTCGAATCACTCGAGGTCGACGGCCTCTCCCTGGATCTCTCGGCTGCCTTGCCAGCGCCGCCCGAGCCGCCAGAGGACCCGGGCAGCGACGACCGAGCTCTCCTCGACGTGGCCAGGCTGACGATCCGTGACGCCACGATCAGAAGCGGAGCGATCTCCGACGATCTCGACGTCTGGCTCGACGCCGCCCGAGCCGAACAGGTGGACCTCCGCGGCAGCTTCGTTGACGGACGGCTGGGGGTCGAGAGCGCGACCGCGCGGGTCGTCATCGAGAGCCATCGTCGACCTACCCTGACGGCCGAGGTCGAGGGCGCCGGTGCGATCACCGCGGACGGTGGACTGCTCCTCGACTCGTTGGCGATCGACGGAGACGGTCTGCACCTGCTGGCCAGCGCCGCGGGCCAGATCGCCGACGAGCTGGCGGCCGAGCTCGTGCTGACCGCGACGCTCGAGCGCCTGGTACCGGATCTGGTCCCGGCAGGCAGCGTCGAGGTGACGACGCGGACGCTGCGACAGCCTGGTAGGGTCCAGGCCGACGGCGAGCTTCGGATCCACGAGCTTCCCGTAGAGCTGTTCGAGCCGTTCCTGTCACCGACGGCGATCGCACGGCTTCGCCTGTCCGGTAGCACCCTGCATCTGGAGTCGGACTTCGATCTCGAGAAATCCGGCCCGGGGCTCGAGAGCCTGGCCATCGAGAGTGACGCCGCCATCACCTGGCGGCGACAGTCGGAGGTGCTGCTGACCGCCGAGGCCGAGGTCCGTCAGTCGCCTGCCGGCGAGACGGTGATCGGGCTCGAAGCCGACGTCCTTCCCGGGCTCGCGGGCAGGCGACGGGTCAGCGGCGACGCGACAGTGCCCGACTGGTCGGATGCGACCACCGCGGAGCTCGATGCTCTCGCCGTCCTGCTCGAGGTCGATGATGCCGCCACCGCGGCTCGGCAGCTCGGACTGACCCGGGAGGCGATCGAGCACTGGGGGCTGTCGGGAGAGGTCACGGTCGATCTGCGAGCCGTGGGGCCTGTCCTTCGTCCGCGCGTCTCCGGCGACGTGCGCTGGCACGAAGCCGGCTCGCGGCTGCTGACCGCCTCCGTCAGCTCCGCCGGCGGACTCGACCTCCAGACCGAGACGCCGACGGAGCTGGCGGTCGAGCTCGACCTCCTGCCCGACGACCCAGGCCGGCGGGTGGCCCGCGGCACCGTGCGGGTCACCAGCTGGAGCGAGCCGACCGGCGTCGAGCTGGTCGATTCCCGGCTACTGCTCGACATCGTCGATCTCTCGAGCACGAGCCGGCGCTTCGAGCAGCGGTGGCCGGCTCTCTCGACGGGTTGGTCTTCCTACCAGGGCCTCCTCGTCGGAGGCCTCGACCTGGAGCTCCAGGCCAACGGACCGCTCACCCGGCCCGACGTCCGGTTCGACGGTTCCTGGCGGCCCGCGCCCGACGAGGCCCTCGAGCTCCGGGGCCGAGTGGGAGTCTCGAGCGCGAAGCCCTTTCTCTTCGGTCCGCTCGAAGTCGACGCCCGTCTCTCTCGGCTCGATCTGTCGCGCCTCGGCATCGAAGACCGTGAGGGCAACGCCCTCACCGGCACGGTCGACGGGGTCGGAACCCTGGACGGGCTGGTCGACGAATGGCGGGCGCGTCTCGACGTCAGCGGCACCACGGTCAGCTATGCGGGGGTCGATCTCGAGACGATCCAGCTGGCCGGCGCAGCGGACCAGGACCGCGTCGAGGTCGAGCGACTCACCGCCGAGTTGGGCGAGAGCCTAGGGGGTGGTCGGCTGAGCGCCAGTCTCGGTCTCGCACTCGCGACGCCGGTCCGGAGCGCTCATGCGGTGGTGGGGCTGACCGATCCGATCGCCGGCTTCGACCGAGCTACCGCCGAGCTGCGCCTCGACGGCGGCACCCTCCATGTCGCCCCTCTGCGACTGACCCGCGCGGATCAGGACTCGATCCCCGTGGTGATCGAGGCAGCGATTCCCCTGGGAGGGGTGGCGACCCTACCGGCACTCGCAGAGGCGTTCCAGCGGCTGCCGATCGAGCTCGACGACGGGCCCGCCACGCTGCGAATGGAGGCCGTCGACCTGGCGTCGTTCTGGGGGCTCGCCAGCGAGGCCGAGGCGCTGCGACTGCGCGGCGAGGTGGCCGCCGCGCTGTCGCTCGACCTCGCCGATCCGACCGGGGTCGGCGGACGACTGCAGGTTGCGGGGCTGGAGCTGATCCAGGAGGACGGCCGGCTCACAGCGGAAGACGTCGTCGAAGTCGCGCTCGGGCACCGGCGTGCCACCCTGCGCCCGGTGCGCTGGCGTGCAATCGGCGGGCGCGGCGCGGAAGAGCGACGGACCGAGCTCCGGTCGTCGGGAGAGGTGATCCTCGACCCGGACTGGCGGCTCGGTACCCCCTGGCAGAAGCTGGTCGAGAGCGTCGCGCTCGATCTCTCCGGCGCGGTCGACTCGTCGCTGCTCAACCCGTTCCTCGGCGGCGGCGTCGGCGCCGGCCGCGTCGATGTCGAGGCCCGGCTCACCGGATCTCCCTCGTCCCCTGAAGGGCACCTCAGCTTGCGAGGCCCGGAGTCGACGATTTCGTTCGTCCATCCGTATTCGATCCGGCTCGAGTCGCCCGAGATCGACGTCCGCATCCTCCGCGGGCGAGCCGAGATCGAGACCGCCCGAGCTCGGGCCAATCGGGGCCAGGTGTCGCTCTCGGGCAGCGCGGATCGGGAGGCGGGGATCGACCTCGCGCTCGCGGCCGAGGGTGTCCGGCTGCGCGTCGAGCACGGTCTGACCCTGCTGCTCCGAGGCGATCTGACGCTCACCCGCGCGGGGCCGGGGACCGGAGCGATCGGCGGAGACGTGATCGTCGAACGAGGCAGCCTGCGGCGCGACCTGCGGGTCGACCGGGAGCTCCTCGGCCTGCTCTTCGGCGCGGCGGAGCTCGAGGGTACCGAAGCGGGTCCTCTGGACGACGTCCGCCTCGACATCGACGTGACTACCCTCGAAGGCGTCTCGGTGCGCAACAACATCGCCGACATTTTTGTCGACTGGCCGCTGCTCCGCGTCCGAGGCACGATCGGCCAGCCCCTGGTGCGCGGCCGTTTCGATGTCGAGCCAGGGGGGCGGATCACGGCCTACGGCCAGACCGTTCGTGTCGACCAGGCGGCGCTGATCTTGAGCGGGGATCCGGACATCGAGCCGCGGCTCATCCTCGAGACCACCAGCTCGCTCGAGGATCCGAGCCTCCGACGCGAGCAGAGCTGGTACTCCGATACGGGCTGGGGCGATCGCGGAGCCTGGGACACCGGCTTCTTCGGTCCCGGAGATACCGCCGGCACCGACGCGGTCGTCTCGGGCGTGGCGACCCACTATACGGAGCGCCTGGCGTCGGCGCTCGGCGGGGCACTCGCGGGCACCGAGGTCTCCTACCAGCCGCTACCAATCTTCGGTGAGCGCGATACCCAGGGACGCTGGACCCTGATCCAACGCCTGTCGCCCCGCGTGACCTTCATCAACTCCCGCAATCCACGGGAGGCCGAAGGGACGACCAACCTGGTCGCACTGCACGGCTTCGCCGCGGCGCCCGGTGTCACCGCTCAGCTGTTCAACGACGATGACGGTGACCCTGGAGCGACACTGCAGCAGACCCGCCAGCTCGGCGGCGGCTCCGATCCTTCGGGAGCACCGCTGCTGAGGCGAGTGGTCTTCGAGGGGGTGGACGAGATCTCCGCCCGGCGGCTCCGCCAGGCCACCGGCTTCCGGCGTGGCGATCCGTTCCCCGAGGGCTCCGACTTCGACGTCGAGGTCGACGTTCACGACTTCATGCTTCGCAACGGCTTCTCGAACAGCCTGGTGCGAGCGGAGACCCGTGAGCGCTCGCGCGGCCTGGTGGACGTCGAAGTCGAAGTGGACGCGGGACCGCGGGCGCGCATCGTCTTCGAAGGTGACCGCCCGGGGCGCGCCGGGCGCCGAGACGTCCGCATCCTCTATCGCGCCGCGCGTCTCGCCGAAGAGGCCTCGCTCGAGGAGATGCGTCGCGCGACCGTCAAGGCCCTGCGAGCCGAGGGCTTCCTGGATCCCCGGGTCGAGCTGATGGTCGAGCCCGAGGATCCGGCGGACCCGGCCGGAGATCGCACGGTCCGGGTGGTCTCGGTCGGCGGCCGGCGGATCGCTCCCGGCCCACCGCGCTTCACCGGGATCGATTCGGCGGTCGCCGACCAGCTGGTGGCGCTGTTCGACACCACCCTGACCCGCGTCGAGCTCGCCGCCGCCGCTCCCGGCGCCGACGAGTTCCTGAAGCGCGCTCTACGGCGCGTCGGCCACCCCCACGCGGAAGTGCTAGGACGGGAGATCTCGGACGACGGCCTGATGCTGACCGTCGACCTCCGCCCCGGACCGTTGCGGACCGTGGGTGAGGTGCGGGTCACCGGTCTCCCGCCCGGAGAGCTCGAGGCGCTGCGAGCCGAGCTGCCGCTCGCGACCGGTCAAGCTCTCCGGTCCGAGGCCCTGGCCAGAGCGGTGACCGCTCTCGAGTACGAGCTACAGAAGCGCGGCCACATCGACGCCCTCGTAGAGATCAGTCTCGGTGCGGCCGAGCCGTCCGGAGAGACCGAGGTCCATCTCGCGGTCGACGCCGGTACGAGCTTCCGCGTCGCCGCCACACGGCTCGAGGGACTTCGTTCGAGTCAGCCGGAGTGGGCCGAGCGTGTTGCGCGGATCGAGCCTGGCGCGGTGCTCACCGTGGCCGAGATCGGAGACGCCCGCCAGCGGCTCCATCAGACCGGCGTCTTCGGCCGAATCGGCGGCAAGATCGAGCGGGGCGCCCCGCCCCTCGACGGAACCGCCGCCGATGCGACGGTGGTCTTCAATGTCGACGAGCGGCCGCGCTACTCGATCTCCTACGGTGGCAGATGGGAGAGCCGCGAGGGACTGGGTGGTGCGGTCTACGTAGCGGATCGCAACTTCCTCGGTCGCGGCCAGACTCTCGGCCTGCGGGCGATCTACCTGGGCAGCAACGACCGCGCGCTCGGGCTCCATCACGCGTGGCCCCGGGTCGCCGGAACGCGGAACCTGCTCGAGTTCTTCGTCGAGGACTCGGTCGAAGTCGACACCGGGACCGTGGTCGACGGCGTCGAGGCCTGGACGCAGCTCACCATCCCGTTGTCGCGCCGCCGCCAGACACGCTTCTACGTGCAGTATCAGGACCGGGAGTTCGAGCCCGAGAACGCCGCCGCCGACGCCCTTGCGGACGAGAACGCGCGCAACGTCTACTTCGGCTGGCAGTACGTCTTCGACGGACGCGAGCGCGCGGTCGGTCATCTGCAGGACGGACTCTTCGCCGGCGTCGACCTCTCCGGCGCCTCGGACAACCTGGGTAGCGACTTCGGCGAGGCGAGGCTGTTCGGCCAGGCCAAGATCCTCTACCCGATCGGGCGCGGCCGCGTCAGCCGCTGGAGCGAGCGTCGGATGAGGTGGGCGCAGTCGGTGCGGATCGGCTGGCTGGAGGCGCGCCGCGGCGTGATCCCCCGGGTCGATCGCCTGACCGCGGGCGGCGAGTTCTCGGTGCGCGGCTACCGTAGCGACAGCCTCGGTCCGCTCGACGAGGACGGCGCTCCCCTGGGTGGTGAGGTCTTCCTGATCCTCAACCACGAGCTCCATCTGCCGGTCAGGGGCGACCTGGACGCGGTCCTTTTCTTCGACGCCGGTAACGTCTGGGAGTCGACGAGCACGCTCGACGAAGAACTCTTCACCAGCGCCGGATTCGGCTTCCGCACGCCGTCACCGATCGGGCCGCTCAGACTCGACGTCGCCTTTCCGCTCGACCGGCGAGCCGGTATCGACTCCGACTACGAGATCTACTTCGGATTCGGGACCTCGTTCTAGTCCGTCGCCGACCGACCCTGGATGTACTTGAGCCGCTCCCTGAGCTGCGTCGCCCAGCCACGCAGGATGTCCTGCGCCGCGGCGCGGTTGGTCACCCGGTTGGACCAACGCATGACGTCGCCCGGGTTGCGGGCCGCCTGACGATCCACCGCTCGCGCCAGGATCTCGCCGCTGACCGAGTCGAACAGCTCGAGAAAGAGAGTCGCCGCGCCCGCCGAGGCTGCGAAGTTGTGGCTCCGATTGGCCCGGTTCAGGTCGGGCGCCGTCACGTCGAGGTCGATGATCGCAGGCCGCAGCAGGAGCACGTCGGAAGCTGGTGCCTCGGCCACCGGGAAGCCGTCGTTCGCCGACAGGGTCTCCTCGAACACCTCCCGGAAGAGGTCCGCCATGTCGCTCTTCATGCGCTCGATGTCACGGTTGGTCACGTGGTGCACGGAGCCCCGATTCTGATCCCGCTGCCAGTTGGCGCGGAAGGCGACGAACGTATCGAGGAGCATCACTCGCTTGTAGGGCGTGAAGTCCGCACCTGGCTTGACGTAGGCCGCGGCGACTTGTGCGTCGGGCACCAGCTCGAGCCCGTCGTGGGTGACCGAGGTCCCCTCCTCTTCGGCGGCCGTCGCCGGCCCCGGCATCACGAGCAGTAGCGTGGCGACCGCCGTGAGGGCGACCGCACGCCGAGTACGGTTGGTCTCAAATCTCATTGGACTTAGCTCCCTTCCGCCGGTAGAGGCCGAGCCCGCGACGCCTCCCCTCCCATCTCATGCCTCGAGCAGCTTCCCTGCTGCCGGTCTTGCCCAGATTCTACACAGACGCACCGGGCAGGGAGCGCCGCGGGGAGGGCTCACTCGGTCGGCGCGAGAGAGATCCTCGTGGTCCGAACGCCGGTCTCTCCAGAGCTCGGGTTCAGCACCATCGTGCGAATCGCGTGCTCGCCGTAGGGGAGGTCGAGTCGGCCCGAGATCTCGAAGCTCCCGGCCTGGCGGTCGAGATCCAGATCGTCCAGATCGAAGCGCACCGAGCGGTGGAAGAAGCCCTGAACGACACCAGCTGTATCGATCGCGTAGACGTAGACCTCGGCCGCCTGCGTGCCCCTGTCGCGACCTGCGAACAGGCTCGGGCCGTCGATCTCGACGGTCACCTCGACACCGACTCCGTCCCGGGCGGCGGCCAACCGGCGGGCCTGCACCGAGGCTTCGATCGGGCCCCCCTCGTACTCGCTGAGTACCAGCTCGGCGAGCATCAGGCGCTGCTCGACGGCGCTCTGGTCTTGGAACGGGCTGGGGGCGAAGTACCCCGGACGATAGTGCAGCTCGGCGCCCCTGGGCCCATCCTTGATCTTGACCTTGAGGCGCCGGTAGCTGCCGTCGCTCTTGAGCTTCTTCGGTTGAATCGCCAGGACGTAGGTGACGCTGGTGCGCGCCAGCATCCTCTCCATCGCGGTCCCGAGATCGTTGTAGTTGCGGTAGTACTCGCCGCCGGTCCGGTCGGCCATCATGAACAGGCCGTCATCGGCCGAAGTGCCCTGCGACAGCCCGGCTACGTTGACCGTCTGCACGGTCGCCCCGGCGCGGACGAACTCCTTGGTCATCAACTCCAGATTGGTCAGCACGTGGGTCTCCCCCCACCGCCGATCCGACTTGACCTCCCAGTAGCGCCCGGCCATCGCCGACTCGGCCGACTGCCGATGGGTCTCACGACCTGCGAAGCTGTCGACGCCGGCACCGAACGCGACCGAGCTCTGGAAGCCCTGCGAGAAGAAGACCACGTGCTTGCGGCCGCGCACCGAATTGATCATCTGCGCCAGCTCGGTCATGGCGCTGGCCAGGCCGAGCACGCTGGCTCGGTACGCGGCGGTATTCGACAGGTCCTCGATCCCGCCCAGGAGCTGGCGCAGCTCGGCATCGACGTTGAGTCCACCGGCGCCGGCTGGAACGGCGCTGGTGAAGCTGCCGCTCGGCGTCGGTTGAGCGGTCAGCACGATCCCGAGCGGATCGGGCGCCCGGAATATCAGCTCGCTCATCCCCAGGGTCCGGATCGCCGCCCGCGCCTGCTCCCGGTCCGGCGTGAAGCTGAGCAGGATCTGGGCGCCGCTCACCGAATAGACCCCGACCGCTACCAGATCGGTCGGATGGAGAGCCTGAGCGATCAGTCGCTCTGCAGCCGCACGCGCTCTCAGAATCAGGCCCGGGTTGGTGAGCGCGATATCGAACAGCAAGAGAAAGTGGCGACGGGCGGAGATCGGGACGTCCTCCAATGGAGACGCACCGCCGTCCAGCTCGGCCAGATCGACGACGTTGAAGCCGACGATCTCCCGCCGCTTGCCTCGGTCCTGGACCTCGAAGTCGCCGGCGGTCAGGCCGCGCACCGGCCGACCGTCCCGCAGTACCTGCACCGGGATCTCCACGACGACGACGTCGGTAACGTCGGTAACCGCCGTCCCGGCCGAGCGCATCGGAGCGGCCACGACCAGCAGGGCGGCAACCGCCGAGAGCAGCCTCCTCGATTGAATCTGCATCGATGGCGGAGTTGGCAGCAATCTACGTGCCGCCAGCTGCCACCTGGGGCAGGACCCGGTAGAGGTGGAACGGCTGCCAGGGGTGCTCGACTCGCTTCTGAAGCTCGAGGCGCGAGGCGACCGCGGGATCGATGAGCGCCGAGCGCTCCTCGGAGACGATCACGAAGGAGTCCACCGGCGGAGCCTCGGGGTCGACGCCGAACGTCCTGACCGGCCGGCCGAGGTAGTAGTAGACCGAGCTCCACTCCCCGACCGGCTCGGCCGGGCCGAGAGTCCAGACGGTCTCCCCAGGCGGAATATGCGCAGCGAACTCTCTCGAGACCGGGCTCATGTCCCGCAGCATCGCGCGCTGCGGCCGCAGCACCCAGGTCTCCGCCGCCCAGAAGCAGGCCACTGTCGCCAGGAGCGCGACCACCAGCCGCCGAGACCGCGGGACGCGTCCGATCAGCGCGACGACGACCAGGGCCGCCAGGCCGACCACGACCGGCACGAAGCGACTGATCGATTCGATCTCGGCGAGAAAGCCGAGCGCCACGGAGAGTACGGCTACCAGAGCCGCGAGTCCGAGTGCCAACCGAGACGCAAGTCTCGTCGGACGTGACGCCAGCCACTCCAGGGCGCAGCCGGCGACCAGGCCCGCCGGAGCCGCCAGCGGCAGGTAGTAGCGTGTGTGGTGCGTCGGCACCGCCATGAAGGTCAGGATACCGGCCCCGAGAAATGACCAACTGGCGAGGGTCAGCAGGTCGATCGGCCGCCGACCGCCTGCGCGGTCCGGCCGTTCGGTCGGTCGCGTTCGGCTCCACGGCCAGACCAGGCTCCAGGGCAGAAAGACCGCCCAGATGGTGATCGGCTTGGAGAGGGTCTGCCCGAGCGCCTCGGGCGACCACCGGAAACCCCGTCGCCCCGCCTCCTCGAGCGGCTGGTCGAAGGCCGCTGGGCCGATCAGCTCCCAGAGCGCCCAGACGTAGCCGACCCCGACCGCCAGGAAGAGACCGGCGCACAACAGATGGTCCCAACGGAAGAGCCGGCCCAGCCGCCCGGTCACGAGCGCCCCGACCGCCAGGCCGGGAGCGAAGGCCATGAGCGCCGGCATCCCCTTGGTCAGGAAGCCCGCGGAGAGAGCCAGGTAACAGAGCAGCCAGACCCACGGCGATCGCCTCGGCGAGTCGACCGTCAGGTTGTGGCAGGCCGCGGCCACCGCGATCCCGACAGCCGCAGCGAGAATCGCGTCGAACTCGCCCTGCTTGACCTCCTGCAGGAAGAGACCCGAGGTCGTGGTGGCCAGGGCGGCGTAGCAGCCGACTCGTGGCCGCGTCGCGCACCCGACCAGAGCCAGGACGGCGAGCCCCATCGCCAGGGTCGACAGCGCGGTCGGAAGCCGTAGCGACAGCTCGGAGTTGCCGAACGCCCGGAACGAAGCCGCGGTGACCCAATAGGTGAACGGCGGCTTGTAGGTGTGGACCTCACCGTAGAGTCGGGTGACGATCGGCTCTCCCGACGCGATCATGCTCTCCGCGGTATCGGCGATCATCCCTTCGATGCCGGTAACCCCGGTCGTGCCCAGGCCGGGAAAGATCACCAGCCCGGCGATCACCAGGTAGAGGACCGTGTAGCGGACCCAATCGCTGCCGTCGACACGGCCCGTGGGTCTCGTGCCGTCGGCCGTGTCAGTCGTCTCGACGCTCGCGGTCATCCTCCGCGCGGCAGGATACCCGGTTTTCCGTGGCCCCTCCGGCGCCCTACTTCGTGCGCAGCCGACCCCGCCCGAGGGACCTCGCAGACGCTCCCTCGAACGAGCGACTGCCGGCGGAACGTCGTTCCCGCTAGCCTCTGACCGGCGCTGCCATTGATCCACTGGAGGTCGTCATGCACGAGTCGCTCGAGCTGGAAGTCCAGGAATACGAGGACGAACAGTTCGCGCCAGACGCCATCATCGACCGCTTCCGGTTCGACCGCATCGGTCTCGACGGCCGGCAGCGCGGCATCATCGACTCGATGGCCCGCCGGATCGCGGAGTCCTGGAGGCGAGGTCGCCCCCGGAGCGAGCGCATCAACCTCGTGGAGCTGGTCGGGCACACCGATTCGAGCGGCAGGCGCTCCTACAACCGCGGTCTGGGGCGCGCCCGTGCCGCCAACGTCGCCGAGGTCCTCGCCCACCGGCTGCGGGTCTGGGGACCTCGGATACTCGGTCACCGCGCCCGCTTCATGATCCGCGGCGTCGAGATCCGAATCCGGACCCGCGGTGAGGACGAGCCGGTGGCTAGCAACCGGACACCCGCCGGCCGGGCCCGCAACCGTCGCGTCGCGGCCTTTCTGTTCGCTTCGGCTCGGGCCTGAGCCGTCGGACAGGCCGCCGTCGGAGACAAGCAGCGCGCTGCTCGGCTGCCAGGACCGCGGGACGCTAGCGCCGAGCGCGCGCCGCCCGGAGAGCGCGCATGGCCAGCCGCCGATTGGCGGCGATCTGCCGAGCCTGCTTCCGCTGGGTCATGACGATTCGTCGCAATACGCCGGCCATGCCACCTCCCCGCCGACGGCGCCGCCGCCGACCCCCGAACGCCTTGCCCAGGAGACCACCGACGCCTTTGACGATCGCGCCGAGGAACTCGTCACGCTCCTCCTCGGTCTCGGCCGCGGCAGCGGCTTCGGCGAGCTCCTCCAGGGCGCCCAGCTCGGCGACTCCATCGAGCTCTTCGAACGCCGCCTCGCCGAGGGCCAGCTCCTCCAGGTCCTCGTAGTCGTCCTCGAGATCGTCTTCGAGGTCTTCCAGCGTTTCCGTCTCTAGCAACATTTCGGATCCTCCCGACCGGGCCGCTGTTACGCGGAGAAGAAGTCGCCCTTCGGAACCCGCCGGCCGAACCAGACATGAATGCGGCGGTCTCCCGGCAGCAGAACGTGGAAGTGCGGCAGGCCGTCGCCGTGGCGCTCGGGGCCGACCACCTGGCCACCGACCTTGCGGGCAAACGACCGCGCCTGAGTGCGAGTTCCACGCAGGAAGACGCCCAGTCCGCGCCGCGCGGCCGCGCGGGCAGCCTTCGGTTTGAGTCGGCGACCCACGGTTCGGAAGATCGGGCGACCGTCTTGCCTGCCCACTTGGAAGACACGCAGCACCGTCGGCCAGAACTCATCGGCCGTCCACACCTCGCCTTCGAAGAGCTCTCCTTCCAAGAGCTCCTCCAGCTCTTCGTTCAGCTCGGCGAGCTCCGCCTCGAATTCGAGCTCGAGCTCCGTGTCGATCATGAACCTCAACCTACCGCTCGCATCCCGTTCGGAGGTAGTCGCCGGTCGAAGGTAGCTCGTTCGAGTGGCCAGGATTTGGCGACTACCCAGGTCCTGATACGGGAGTTAGCTTTGGCGCACCTGCTGATCTGAGAAAAGGAGGTCAGGAACATGTTGGCCGAGGAAGAGGTTCTGGAATCGGAAGACATGGAGCTACTCGAAGACGACGACTACGACTTCGAAGACGACTTCGAAGCCGCCGATCTGGAGGAGGACTGGGGGCTCGAAGACGAGGACCTGGAAGAGGACGAGGCACTCGACCTGGAGGAGGACGAGGACGATCTCGAAGCTGAAGCTGTCGATTTCGAAGATGACGAGCTCGACTGGGAATCGAGCTCCTACGAGCTGCTCGAGGGGGCCGATTTCGAAGACGACGAGTTCTTCAAGAAGATCTTCCGGTTCGCCAAGAAGGCGGTCCGCGGTGTCGGCCGCTTCGTGAAGAAGGGCGTCAAGTTCCTCGCCAAGCGGGTACTGCCCCTGTTCAAGAAGCTCGCACCGATCGCCGGCAAGATCATCGGTGGCGTCGTCGGTGGACCGGCCGGAACCGCTATCGGCAGCGCTCTCGCGAGCGCCGTCCTGCGCGAGGCCGAGCTCGAGTCGGAAGCCGAGGCGGAAGCGGCCCTCGAGGCCGGCGACTACGAGTACGAGACGGCCGGTGGCGACAACGAAGCCTACGAGACGATGGAGCTCTACGCCGCCGAGGCAGCCGAAGCCGAGAGCGAGATGGAGGCCGACGAGTCGATCGCTCGCATGGCGGCGATGGCCGCCCGCATGTTCCGCGGCCCGGCGCGCCGCCGGATCCAACGCGCCCTGCCTCGGGTGGTCGCCGGAGCCGTCGCGCTGGCCAAGACCTTCCGACGCCACCCACGGACGCGCTTCGCCATCCGCCTGATCCCGATCATCATCCGGCGGACCCTGGCCCGGTTGGTTCGGCTGCGCCGGATCACTCGCCAGGCGATCGTTCGTGTCATGGCCCGCGAGGCGGCCAACGTCCTGGCGACCCGCCGCCGTGCCCGGGCCGGCCTCCGACGTCATCGCGTCGTGGTCCGGATGAGACGCCGCCGCTTCCCGCGGCGCCGGCGTGTGGTCTCCCGCTCCTATCCGCGGCGACGGCGGGTCGTCTATCGCCGGCCCCGGCCGGTAGCCATCCGACGGCGCCGGCGCCGGACGCCGGTAATCGTGCGGCGACCACGCCTGGTCTACCGGCCACGTCGGCGGCCCTGGCCCCGCCCGCCCTCTACCTACACCCCACGTCCGTGGTCCCGGCCCTGGCGGCGACCGCGACCGCGACCGACCGTCATCACCCGACCGCGGCCGCCGTATTCGTGGCGCCGGCCGCGACGTCGGATCGTCCGACCCCGCTACTGCGTCATGTAGCCGCGGCCGAGAACGGTCAGCTACGAGCCCGGGCGGTCGACACTGCCCGGGCTCGACTCGCTTCCAGCAGCGCGACGGCGCGCTCGATCTCCGCGGACCGGTGAAGAGCCGTCACGAAGAACCGGAGAGCCGCGCTCGCGGGCAAGTCCCGGGGCGACCTCTGGACCAGCGGCCAGACTCCGCCGCGTCGCAGAGAGGTCCCGACTCGGACCGCCTCCGCGAAGCTGTCGAACTCCACGGTCACGATCGGAAAGAGCCCGTTCGATCGCGCCGCGATGGCCGAATCGGCCAGGTGAGCTCGGAAATGACGGACAAGACACGCCAGGTGACGCCGTCGGCGCTCGCCCTCACGAGACAGGGTGTCGAGAGCCGCCAGCGCCGCTGCCACGTCGGCCACAGAAGCGGGACTGCTGTGGATCATCGCCTCCGCCGAGGCCGCCAGGTGGCGGATCATGGGCCCCGGGCCGGCCACGAACGCCAACGGCACACCGAGCGCCTTCTGCAGCGAGCAGACCAGGACCGCAGCCGCGGGCAACGGCCCTGCGTACCTGATGAGGCCTCCCGCACCACGCCCGTAGGGATGCTCGGTCGAGCGAGGACGTCGCCCGAGCAGTGCCAGCCCGTGCGAGTCATCGAGGTAGAGGACCGCACCGTGCCGTCGGGCGAGCGCCGCCAGGCGCCGCAGGGGCGCAAACCCACCGCCGTCGGAATAGACCCCGTCACAAGCGACGACCCGAGGCGATCGACGGCCGGCCCGCCGGAAGACGACCTCCAGCTCCTCCAGGCGGTCGTGGCCAAAGCGATGGATCGCCGCCCCCTGCCGCCCGGCGCGCTCGAGACCGGCGTACTGGGTCGGATACGTCCAAGCGTCGACGGCAACCACACCCTGTCCCGCGAGCAACGGTAGCGCGTCCAGTCCGGCGTGCGTGGTCGACGGAAAGAGCAGCGCCCTCTCCTGACCCACGAGCTCCGCGAGTCGAAGCTCGAGCCGCCGGCTGAGCGGGTCCGCGGCCAGCAATCGCGGGATCGCCAGAGCGGTGCCGAATCTCCCGATCGCCCGGCCGACCGCGTCCAGGACTCGCGGCTCCTGCTCCAAGCCCAGGTACGACGCCGATACGAAGCTCGTGACCCGATGACCGGCGACGTCAAGCGACCGGCCGCTCACGCCCCGGACCGTCTGGCCCACCAGAGCGGTCCGCCGCTCCAGGCTCTTCAGCAGCCGCTGACGCTCGGACCTAGGTCCCCGACGGGCGATCTTCGTGGGTCAGCGACCAGCCGTTCTGCGCGGCGATCCGTTCGGTGATGACCGCGACCATCGCGGCCTTGGAGTGGACCCCCAGCTTGGCAAAGACCCGCCTCAAGTGGGTGGCCACGGTCCACGAGCTGATCTCCAGCACCGCACCGATCTCCTTGTTGGTGAGGTCACGGCCCACCAGCCGCGCGATCTCACACTCGCGGGGGCTCAAGCCCAGTCGGTCGGGCCAGCCGGTGCAGCTCGCGAAGAGCCCTCCGCGGCCGTTCTCGGGTGTCGCCTCGTCGTCGTGCTGGTAGCGATCGGCGAGGATGTGAGGACCGTATCGGGGCTCGGCCACTGGATCTCAGCCCACCTCTCGTCGTGCCGCCATGCGGACCACGTTCGACGGCGTGCTCGCTCGGCTCTTGCCTGTGCCCAGCGACTGGGCGCTGGTGATCCACTCCTCGGCGTACTCGCCGACCCCTTCGAGCAGCGTCTCGAACTCGGTCCGGCCGGTCGTGAGGATGTGGGGCTGGGCCAGCCAGCGGATGATCTCGCGTCCGGCGTGCGCCATCCGACTCCGCTGCGAAGACCAGTTCTCCTCCCTCAGGTGGCGCCGCAGAACGTCCTCCAGCACATCCCACGCCGTGTCGGCACCGAACAGCCGCCGGACGTCGTCGGCCGCCAGGATCTCGAAGGCAAACTCGAGCAGCTGACCGATCTCGACGATCAGCACGTTCACGTGGCCATACGAAGCGCCCTTCAGACTCGCCCGCAGATCGAGCCCGGCCCGCCTGACTTGAGCGATGCTGCCGAATGCGAGATCCGGACGGGTCGGCTGGAAGAGCCCGGAGATTCTCTTGTCGCGATAGAAGCGCGCCACCTGCGAGTTGAAGCTGGTGAACAGCCGATGGAAGACCCGGTTGGCCCTGGCTCCGGGCGGCGGTGCGACCGTCGTGTAGCCGAAGACCCGCTTGTACGCCTGCATGCGCTCCTTGAAGGTGTGTCGCAGGACCTTCTGGCGATCGTACTGGTAGAGCGACAGCGCACCCGAGCCGGTCGACAGCCGCACCTGCCCGGCCTTGAACAGCTGCTGCAGCTTGAGGATGCTTCTGAAGACCCCGGCTCGCTCGTGCTGATACTGGTAGTACAGGTCGCCGATGGCCAGCAGCCGCTCCGAGGTGACGGTGTCGTCGTACGGCGCCACCCCGGCCGAGGTCCGGGTATCGGCCAGGTCGTCGGCCGCCGTCGGGCCGAGTCCGATCAGGTCGGTCAGCCCGTGATCGGGGGGCGCCTCGGCCTCCATCTGCAGCCGGGTCGACAACGCCTTCATGTCGGTGATGACGGTGGAGATCGCACCCGCCAGCGCCGGCTGGTCGGGCTGCTCTGCGGCCTGCAGGTCTGCGAGCCGTGCGCGGGTGGTCTCGAGCTGATTCAGCAGATCGAAATAGTCTTCTCGAGTTGCCATGGACTCTCTCCTCTAACGTTCTGGCTCGCCACCTCGCGACTCAGGCGCCAGGTTTCCTTGCAGCCGACTTGCTCTCGGCGTACGGGTCGACTTCGATCGCCTCGTCGCAACACCACTTCCGCTTGCGGTCCCAGTCGTCCTCGATCTCTTCGACAGTGCTGGCTCCCTCCTTCAGAGTGCCCGCCATCCGGGTGACGATGCGCCGGGCCTCCTTGTGAGGATCGATCCGAACGGTGCAACAGCAGTCGGAGTGGTCGCAGTCCTCGTCCTTGAAGAGGAACGAGACCACCTCCTCTGTCGTCTCTTCGACGACTTCGGTCTCGTCGGTCCACCCGGCCGGCGGGCCGACGCCGCACTCCTGACGCAGCTGCCCCTGCAGCTTCTTGTCGCCGCGGATCTGATCGAGCACCACCTCCGGGTTCTCGTGCTTGAGCTCCCCTCGGTTGCCCTTTCGGAAGTAGAAGTACTTGGTCTTCTGGCTCAGGACTCCCTGCTCCATGCCGAGCTTGAGCAGCTCTTCGATGTCGTCGTGCGGGTAGTCGTCGTCGTGGTCGTCGTGGTCGTCGTCGTCGCCGTGATCGTTGTGGTTGTCGTCGTCACCCGACGTTGGCGGCGGCGCGACGGCCCACTCGAGCTGATCCGCAGCTCTGCTGAGGATCGGGCGGAGCTCCACGGCTCCGAGCAAACCGTGCCGGTCGACGACCTCGAGCGCCGTGTCCAAGGTATCGGCAAGGCTGGCGAAGTAGGGCTCGAACGGCTCCGGTGGCAGCTCGACGCCGTTCTGGAAGGTGAGGTACTCGAGCTTCAAGCACTCGCGCTCCCAGCCCAGCTCCTCGAGACCGGTGAACAGGGTCTCGACCCCTTCGGAAGCGCACTCGATCGAGCGCCGAAGGTGCAGCAGTCGCCGACTGAACAGCGGCTTGTCCTTGTACGCCTTCCACGAATTGAGCATGCAGGTCGCTTGCTCGGTGAACGCTTCGAACTTCTCGCACTTGACCAGGTCCTCGGGCTTGACGACGTAGCTTTCGTCGAGCAGCGCTGCGTCCATGTACTTGCGCACATGGCCGCCCAGCTCACCGTTGCCATCGCCATGGACCAGCTCCTCGCCCAGGAGCGCCTCGAGCCAGGTATCGACCGCGGTCTCGGACGGCTCGTGCGAGAACTCGATCGCGAGCGAGTTGAGGTCAGTGTTGATGAGATCGGCAAAGGGCTGCGCATCGTCGCACGGGTCGCAGATCGCCTCCACCTCTTTCATCAGCCGGCGGGTCTCCTCGACCTGGCGCGTCAGGCCGATCACCGCGCCCTCCGAGGTATCCGGAACGATCCTGCCCGTCGAGATCGGGTAGGTGACCTTCCCCGTCAACGGGTGTTCGACCCGCGGAAAGCGGGCTCTGATGGTCTCGAGCAGTCGCTTGGCTTCCTGCGCGGGGATCTCCTCGGGCAGGCGACCCCGGTATCGGAGCTTCGGATCGACCCCCAGGACTCGCTTGAGGAAGCTCGACATGGTGGCCCTGATACGCGATTGGCCCGGGACCGCTGGCAGCTCTGGTTGACCGAATTGGGGCATACGCTATCTCCTTCCCAAGGCGTTGTAGAAATTGCTGCTGATGACGGCGGGCCGGGCGAGCCTCGCCTCGAGCGCGACGCGCGCCGCGCCGATGAAGAACCGCTCGGGGATGATCCCGGGATCGGTGCCGGCGGCCAGACGGCCGGCGGCTTCTTCCACCATCTTCTGCTCCTTCCGTCCGAAGGAAACCACCTCGGCCAGGCTTCGGCCGCCGAGTTGGCGCAGGGGCGTGAAGCAGATCGTCGAGACCACGATCCGATTGGCGCGCGCGAAGCTCCGCATCAACGGAGCCGGCAGAGCGCGCGCCAGCCGCCGCGGATAGATCCGGTCCCAGGCCTGCTGAAAGGCGCTCGCCTCGCGGGCAAAGCCCATCCGGCGCAGGAGCTCTACGTTGATGAAGACCCGCAGGTAGGGCGTCGGATGGACTCCGGACGGGTTGAACGAGAGCGTCCGGCGCGGGGCGCGTCCGACCACGGCCATCAGCGACGCGACGAACGCCGGACCACTCAGCAGCAGGCCGCAGAGATCAGCAAAGATCTCCTTGTGCCAGCGCGACCAGACGCCGGCGCTGAAGCGATCGACGCCGCGAGCGCGCAGACGCCGGTAGATGAGCTTCGGCAGCATCCGCCACAGGCCCAGGTCCGACTGGATGTTGTGAGCCACCTCGTGGGGGATCGCGCCGAGCGTCCACGGATTGATCAGACGGTGGTACGGCAGCTTGATCAGCGGAAACGGGTTGGCCCGACGACCGATGAGCGAGAGAACGATTCCCCGCCGGTAGGTCGCCGGCGACATCCCGGTCTCCATGAACGAGAACGGCGGTGGCGCCGGTATCGAGCGCGCCGTGCCGAGACCCGTGTAGATCGCCTGGTAGCAGTCGAGCCCGATGCGATCCGAGGCCAACAGCATCGGAGCCACGCGCGTCTGGCGCTGACTGAACAGCCGGTTGTAGAAATCCCAGATCTTCTCCGTCGCCTTGACCCAGCGATGTCCCTGGTCCTTGATCCTGGTGAAGCGCTGGAGCTCCTCGAACTCCTGGCGCTCGATCGCCCGGTCCCCCGCCGCGGCGAGCTGCCGCGCGAGGCCGAAGAGCCGACGCCGAAGATGATCGATGTGGCGATTGACGACATGCTGATGCGCGGCGGACGGACTGGCCGGATGACGGCCGAACTCTCCCGGCCGGAACGGCCTCAGGCCGGCGGCGTGGCGCGCCAGGTTGACGCGCTGGGCGCGCAAGAAGGCGGCCAGCTGCCGCGGGCCGCTCGGCAGCCGCGACGGCTGGCGGATCCGGGCCCTCTGGCCCGTAACCGCCTCGACCGCTTCTTCTCTCAGAGGAATCGCCATCGCCTTGTCGACTCGAAGCTAGAACCCAGCCTCCGTCAGCTCGCCGTTCAGGCGGCCTCGCGCAGACGGGCCCGGCGCGCCCGGCGCCGGGACTGGTGGATACAGCGACGGACCCGACGGCGGCTGCCGAGCATTCGCGCCGTGTGGCGAGCCAGCGAGCGTGCCGCGACCCCGGAGCTCACCGGGCGTCCCGCGGCCGTACGCCGCAGGAGGTCTCGCGCCGTGCCGCGCATGATCCTCGGCACCGTACGAATCAACTGGCGCCCGGCCCGCGAGCGGCGGAACCTGCGAGCCAGACGCACGCCGCCACGGATGAGCTTGGGCAGGACGCGGCGACCGATGCTGATCGCCTTGGGCAGGATCTTGGCTGCCAGGGGAATCAGAGCGCCGATGAAGGCGTCCGCCTCGGCGTCACTCCCGGCCTCGGCCGCCATCTCGGCGAGGGCCTCCATCTCCTCGATCTCGTCCGACTCGTAGTCGGCTCCCGCCTCGAGCAGTTCGCCCTCGAAGACCTCCCCGTCCCCGTACTCGTCGAGCTCGTCGTCGTCCTCGAAGAGCGCCTCGGCGTATCCGAAGTCCTCTTCGAGCTCACCGAATCCCCCTACCTCGTCGAGCTCATCCTCGAAATCGAGACCCTCGAAATCCAGACCCTCGAAATCGTCAAGCTCCTCTTCGAACAACATGGCTCACCTCCGGGGTTCTCTAGTTCGTGACTGTGCTAGGCCAGACGCCGAGCACGCCTGCGGGTCGTTCGTCGTCGCCGTCGCACTCGGGCCAAGCTCGGTCGGGTGCGCCGCCGCCGTACCCGCTGCAGAGCGCGCCGACGCGATCGGTGGCGCGCCAGGGCTATCGCCCGCAGCCTGCGGCTGGCGAGGGTGCGACGGGTGTGCTTTTTCAGCACCCGAATCGCGGTTCTCGCGGTGACCGGCTTCCCCTTCCGCACCTTGCGCGCCAGGGTGGCGACGGTGCGACGCGTGATCGTAGGGATCGTGCGAATCAGGACTCGCTTCTTCGGCGAGCGCCGCAAGACCCGCACCAGCCGAGCGTTTCGGCGGATGATGATCGGCGCCACGCTCTTCACCTGGAACGGCGCCGGCGCGATGATGTGGATGGTGATCCCACCCACCAGGCTCTGCGCGTCCGAGTCGCTCGGCGCGGCGGCCGCCGCGGCGGCCAGGTCCTCGGCGAGCGCTTCGCTCTCGACAGCGAGATCTGACACCTCCATCGCCTGCATCTCGTCCTCGGTGTCGCCGGTCTCGGTCGCGGCCAGCTCGCTCTCCTCGATTCCGATCTCTTCTCCGACCTCTTCATCCAGGGCCTCGAAAGACCCGTCCTCACCGTCGACCAGGCCGTCGAGGTCCTCGTCTTCTCCGTACAGGTCTTCCAGGTCTTCGTCCATGTACAGGCCCTCCGGCTCTCCTTCGAGGTCTTCCTCGAGGTTCTCGTCGTCTCCGCTCAGCTCCGAGGAGAAGGCCTGCTCCGGCTCTTCGATCTCGTCGAAGGCCTCGAGTGCAGCCAGATCGTCCGCGCGAGCGACAACCTGGCCGTCGACCGGTCGTCCGGCAACCTCCTCCTCGAGCTCGAGCGACTCGGGCTGATCGTCGTTCCCTTCGAGCGGCGGCATCGCCATGGTCTCCATTTCGAAGGTGCTCTCACCCACAGACATATCGCGCCTGTCCACGGTCACTCTCCTCGGTGTTTGACACCCCGTACGTTTCGGTTCCAGCGCGATCGACTCTAGAACCGCCCCGAGACCGGCGAAAGTCGCCAGTTCGAGTTACTCCGTTCGAGCTAGGTCGAACAAACTCCCTTGTCCGCAAACAGGCGTCTGTGGAAACATAGATGCAAGGGCAGCGTTTCTGAATCGAGGTTTGAGCTGGGGATTGCCGGTCGGTGCTCCTCCCGTGCGGGGAGTCGCCGCAGAGGTCGTGTCGAGAGGGGTGGTCTTCTATGGGCAGGTACCGAACCAATGATCCAGCGAGCAAGGCCTCGACCAGCAGCACCAGGCTGGTGCGCCACATCGGACTGCTCTGCTCGACCACGGACGGCCGGTGGCCAGAACCCCACCTGACGCCCCGGGAATGCGAGATCGTCCGCTTGGTGGCGAGAGACCGGTCGAACAAGGAGATCGCCAAGGTCCTGGCGATCAGCCAACACACCGTCGCGAGCCACCTTCGCAATGTCTTTCACAAGTTCGGCGTCCGCTCCAAGGCGGCCATGGTCGCTTCCGTCCTCGAGTTGCTGGCGGAGCGCTCCAAGAGCGCAGCCGCTGCGGATCGCCGCCGCGCCAAGCACGACCACGGCCGGCGACCTGACGGGCGACCCCCTTGAAGGCCGGTTCGGGCTACTCGTTGCCGTTACTCTCGAGGGCGGAACGGTCCAGGAGCGCGGCGACGTCGCGCTCAATCTTCTCGGTCTCCGCGCGTGAGCGTTCGACGGCCTGCCTGAAGCGGGCGCGCTGGTGCTCCACTCGCTCCAGCGCCTCTTGCCACTGCAGGTGCAGCCGCCAGGCGAGACTGGCGTCGGGACAGGCGCGAAACTCGCTTTTCAAGCGGGTCGCCTCGGACAGAGCGTCGTCGAGCCGGCGTAGCTCGGCATTGGCTTCGCCGAACACCATCTCCCGCAGCTCCTGCCTGCTCTCCTCGGCCTGTTCCGCCAGCGCGGCCTGAGCTTTCTCGATATCCTGGTCCAGGCGCCGCAGCTCGGCCTCGCGCCAGTCGGGCCAGAGCCGCGACAGATCCTCCTGGTCGAGGCGAAGTCGCCCCGCGGCCACGTTCTGTCGCAGATGCTCCACCGAGCTGGTGCCGGGAATCGGCAGCATGGCGGGAGAGCGATGGAGCAGTGCGGAGAGCACTACCTGCGGCGCCGTCGCCTCGTGCTTCTCGGCGACCGCGCGCAACACCGGCTCGTGCCAGTCGATCTGCCGATCCCCGAGCGGCCTCCAGGGGACGAAAGCGATCTCGTGATCCTCACAGTAGTCCAGGACGTCGGTGTGCTCCTGATAGTCGAGGCTGTACGGATTCTGGACCGAGACGATGGCGGCCTCCGCGAGCGCGGTCTCGAGTTGCTGGAGGTCGACGTTCGACACGCCGATCGTCTGGATCTTGCCCTCGTCCTGGAGCCGTCGCAATGCTCCCACCGACTCCGCGTACGGCACCTGCGGATCTGGGGCGTGCAGCTGGTACAGCGGCAGCGACTCCAGATCCAGTCGTTGGAGGCTGCCGTCGACCGCGGCTCGCAGATGCTCCGGCCGCCCGTCCTTGACCCACCGGTCCACGGCCGGGTGCAGGAATCCGCCCTTGGTGGCGACCACCAGGCCTTCGTAGGGGTGGAGTGCCTGCCTAATGACCTCCTCGGCGGTCTCCGGACCGTACGAGTCGGCGGTGTCGAAGAACCGTACCCCCAGCTCGACCGCCTCGTGCAGTAGCTGGACCGCGCCGGGCCGAGCGGCGCCGAAGCCCCGCTCGACCGTCAAGTGGAGGGTGCCGAGACCGATCCGCTGAACTCCCTCTGCGCCGCCGAGAGCTTCGTCCCGCAGTTTCATCGGTGCGCTTTCTACGGCCGGCTCACCCACCGCCGGATGTCGCGCAGGACCGTGGGCGTGACCCGGACCCCGAGGTTCGCCACCGGCGGCGTGCGCGGATCGTCCTGCCGCTTGTGGATCGCGACGATCGCGCGCTGGTTGCGCCAGCGCACCCAGACCGCGCTGCCGCTCTGCCCTGGCATGGTGTCGTGGAGGTACTCGACGAACGGCCCACGAGCTCGAACCACCCGGTCGTAGGCCAGGTACTGGTGGTGGCCGCCCCGGTCTCCGGGATACCCGGAGGTGTTCAAGCGCAGGCGCACGAGCCGCGCAGCCGGGAGCACCCGGATCCGGCGAAACCAGCCGGTCCTCCGGCCGATCGGCCGGTCGAGGGTGATGACCGCGTAATCGAACGGTGCCGCCGCCCAGTAGCTCCGAGCGGTCCGATACTCCGGGCGCATGTCGAAGCGACGCATCCAGGCGTGGCCGAACGGCTCGGCGCGTCGCGACCTCCCCGGCCCGCTCTTGCCGGGGACGACCCGCACCCGCGTGCGCGCACGGCCGCTGCTCCGACGGTAGAGGCAATGGCCCGCGGTCAACACCTTGTTGGACGCGATGAGCGTTCCCGTACAGCCGCCACCGCCCTGGAACTCCAGCTTGCAGATACGGCGAAAGGGCACGCGGCGCGTGTTGCGGACCCGCACCCGATCGTCGCGGCCGATGATCTGGTAGTCGGCCTCGGGAAGGAGCAGCGACGACTCGGCCAGGGCGAGCTCGGAGCTGTGCGACATGAGCGAAGGCACGATAGCTGGCGGAGCGCCCACCTGGGGAGTCGCCAATTCGAGCGAGGCTCGATCCCTCTACCACGAGCCGTTCCGTGCCCGTGGTAGCTCGGACCGGCGACTGGCTGGGCCCGAGGGCGGACACCTAGACTCCGATCGAGCCGAGAACGAGCCGCGATGACGGAGTCCGTGTGGATCGAGCCTGCCCCCGTCGAGCACTTCAGCGATGAGCTGCTCGAAGCGCACACCGGCAGGCGGCCCGCCCGCAAGGGCCGAGGCCCCAAGTCCGTTGCCAGCGATCTTCTGCGGTTCATCGACGCCGGTCCTTCGCCCTATCACTGCGTCGCCGAGGTCGAGCGGCGCCTGCGCGCAGCGGGTTTCTCGAAGCTGGACGAAGGGAAGCGGTGGCGCCTGCGCGTGGGCCGCGGCTACTTCACGACTCGCGCGGATGCCAGCCTGATCGCCTGGCGCGTCGGATCGCGGCCCGCCCACGAGAGCGGCTTGCGGGTGATCGCGGCTCACACCGATTCGCCCAATCTGCGCCTCAAGCCTCGATTTCTGAAGCGTGATCGACATCACGGGCTGCTGGACGTCGACGTCTACGGCAGTCCCCTCCTCTATACCTGGGTCGACCGGGATCTCGCCCTGGCCGGCCGCGTCCTCTGGCGCCACCGGGGCCGGCTCGAGTCCGGCCTGGTACGCATCGATCGTCCACTCTGCCGGATCCCCAGCCTGGCGATCCATCTCGACCGTGGCGTCAACGACCGCGGTCTAGCGCTCAACCGGAACAAGCATCTCTCGCCCCTGGTGGCGACGTG
This sequence comes from Thermoanaerobaculia bacterium, assembly GCA_947259925.1. Classification (GTDB taxonomy): domain Bacteria; phylum Acidobacteriota; class Thermoanaerobaculia; order Multivoradales; family JAHEKO01; genus JAHEKO01. The sequence goes on along the minus strand of CAMYOG010000010.1, from coordinate 55,694 downwards.
GAGCGACGCGCGGCCGCCGCGCGAGGTACTCGGCTCGATGATCCGGCAACGGCTCGGCGGTCGCACCGGCGCGCTGCTCGGACACGATCTCTGTCTCTACGACTGGCAGAAGGCGAGTCTGGGCGGACTCCGCCGCGAGTTCGTGCACGCGGCTCGCCTCGACAACCAGGCGATGTGTCACGCGGCACTGGCGTCACTGCTCGAGGCTGGCCCGCGAGCGTCGACTTCCATGATCGCGCTACTCGATCACGAAGAGGTGGGCAGCCGGTCCGGGCACGGAGCCGAGAGCCCGCTGCTGCACGAAGTCATCAAGAGGTCGAGCGGTGGCCAGTCCGCCCTGACCTCCCGCATCGCCGCACGGAGCTTCGTTTTGAGCGCCGACATGGCGCACGGTCTGCACCCCAACCACTCCAAGATGCACGACCCGAGGCACGCTCCCGTCCTCAACCAGGGGCCGGTGCTCAAGACCCACGTGCGGCAGCGCTACGCCACCGACGGTCGCTCGGGCGCGGTCTTCCGCGAGCTCTGCAACCAGGCCGGTATCGCCTGCCAGGAGTTCGTCAACCGCCCCGATCTGCGCTGTGGGACCACGATCGGTCCCCGGCTCGCCGCGGGTCTCGGCATCCCCACGGCCGACATCGGCAACCCGATGCTGTCGATGCACTCGGTGCGCGAGATGGCCGGCGCCCGCGACCACCTCACTATGGCTCGGGTCTTGCTCCACTTCCTGAGCGTCGAGCAGCTGCCCTAGGGGGCCTAGAAGAACTTCTCGGCCCGAGCCACCGCCGCCTTGCGCGTGATCTTCTTGCGCTTGGCGGTGTTCTTCTTGATCGCCACGGCCGTCTTCTTGGGGCTCTTGAGGATGCGCTTGGTCTGCTTGGCCATCACCCGGAGGGCGGTCTTCTTGGTGATCGGCTTGCCCTTGCGCGCCTTCTTCGCCAGCGTCGCGACCGTCTTCTTCTGGATGGTCGGAACCGCCTTGACGACCTTGCGCGTCGAGGGCCGCTTGCGGAGTGCCCGGGTGATCTTGGCCGACGCCTTGGCCAGGGTCGGCGTGACCTTCTTCACCTTCTTGGGTGTCTTGCCCGTAGCCTTGGCCGCCGCCGCGCCGGCAAGGGCCGCCGCCTCGAGCTCGCTCTCAGTCTCCGCCGCCTCGGCTCCCAGAGCCTCGGCGACGGCGTCGTCGACCTCGTAGAGGCCGGGCACCTCGTAGGCGGTGAGCTCGTCCTCGGTGTCGCCCTCTTCGTAGTCGAACTCCTCTTCCACCTCGCCGAGCATGCTGCTCAGAGCGGAGATCGCGATCGGTGCCGCCTTGGCCAGGACCGGCGCCAGGCCGGCCAGGAGGGGCAAGAACTCGTCGCCCTCGTCGAGATCCTCGTAGAGGAGCTCCTCCTCACCGTCGAAGTAGTCCTCTTCCTCGAAGTCGTCTTCCGGATCGAACTCCAGAAGGTCCTCTCCATGCTCGTACTCCATCTCTTCTAGAAAACCGAGTTCAGCCACGATCTGTCCTCCTGGTCGTTGAGCGGACGGTGCTTCGATCTCCGTCAATCTACGACCGGATCGGCGGCGCTCACAAGTCGCGTCTTCGAGCTACCTCCCTCGGAGGACGCCGTCGCTCGGGGCGGCTCGGCCGGTAGCGCGCCGGTCCAGCGCCGCTCCGCCGATGCCGACCGCGAGCAGCACGAAGGCGACGATCGTCGCGTGGTCCTGGAGTGTGATCAGGGCAACGAGCGCGCCGAGCAGGACGGCGAGTCCGGAGAGGGTTCCGGCCCAGGCATGCTCGCCAAAGAGGCTGGCGAGCGCGCGACCCCAGGTGACGACCGACCGCCGGGAGACGACCAGCACGATCGCCACCAGGCCGAAGATGATCTCCTCGGACCAGACGCCGGGCGGGACCGGAAGATTCGAGAGCGCGTGCGCGACGATACAGGGGACCAGCGAACCGGTTCGGATCAGCGCGTAGCCGAACGCGAGCGAACCGATGACGAGCGCGAGCAAGAGGCCCAGGCTGAGCAGCTCGGCCTTGAAGTACTGCGTATGGGCGAGGGTGAAGAAGGCGGCTGAGAGCGTCAGGCCGCCGGCGTCGCCGAAGTCCTCTCGGAGGCGATTGACCATGTACCCTCGGGCCCAGAGCTCCTCGACCACCGGCACCAATACGAAGCTGGCGACCGCCATGTAGAGCAGGAACCCGGCGGACCAGCTCGACGGAAAGAGCGCCCAGTGCTCCGGCCCCTGACCGATCCACGGCAGATGGTCGTCGAGCGCCATCAATAGAGCCGGAACCGCCTTGCTCACAGCCCAGAGCACGATCCCGATTCGGAGGAGCTCTCCCCACGAGCGCCGAGCCAGGGTTACCCCGTACCGGCCCAGGCCTCGCCGCCTGTGCCACCAGCCGATCGCGAAGGCGAGACCCAGGAGCGTGCCGTACTTGAGCAGTTGATCGACGGCAGCGAGCTTGGACAGAAGGAAGAAGTCAACCGAGCCGCTCTCGAGCATCTCGGCCTGGGTGGCCTTCCAACGTGCGATGCCGAGGCCGGCGATCAGCAGCCGCTGGGCGACGATGGCGGCTAGGAACACTCCGACGCACTCGCACACGGCAGCCAGCCGAGCGAGCCAGCGCGCTCCACCGTCCACGGTCGTCCGAGATCCGCTCTCCTTCGGCATCACTCCTGAGCCAGGCTACTCGGCACACTACGGCGCCCGCCCGAGCTCGGTTTCGTGGCGTATGAGCCGCAGGGTACGATGCGCGCATGACGAAGGTTCGCGAGACCGGTGTGATCCCGGCGCCGATCGCCGACGTCTGGGCCGTGGTCGGCGACTTCGGTGGCATCGCCCAATGGCTGCCGCCTCTGGCCAAGTCGAGTCTCGAGCCGGGCAGCACCGGCGACAACGTGGGAGACGTTCGACAGGTCACGATCGAAGGTGGTCCGACCTTCGCCGAAGTGCAGACGGCGCGATCGGACGCCGCTCACACGTTGACCTACACGGTCCCCGAGAGCCCGATGCCGATGCGAGGATACGAGAGCACGATCGAGCTCTCCGACAAGGGCGAGAACACGGCGATCGCGTGGTCTTGCACGTTCGAGCTCGATTCCGGTCAGGAGGGCGAGCTGGTCGACGAGGTGAGCAGCATCTACCGGGCCGGAATCGACTCCCTCAGGCTGGGCCTCGGCGGCTAGCGGCGCCTGGGCCGGGATGGCCCACCAGGGCTGGAAGGTGATTCCTCGGGCCGGATTGGCCGAGCGTCGGAGTGTAACGTTCCACTTGCGCGCTTCGACTCCTCGACTAGCCTGGACTCACCATGGTGAAGCATCCGGCCGAGCGAGCACGTCGGCTGGTAGCCGGCGCCCTTCTGCTCTGGCTCGCACAGGTCGAGGCGGTCCGGGCGGACACGGTCGGCCGGTGGGAGCGTCATCTGATCGCTCTGGTCAACGCCTCCCACTCCGGAAACCCGTTCGAGCTCGAGCTCGAGGGGACGTTCACCCACGCCGCGACCGGCACAACGATCGTCCTGCCGGGCTACTACGCCGGTAGCGACACCTGGAAGATCGGCTTCATGCCGACCGAGATCGGCGAATGGACCTGGACGACGTCGTCCGCCGATCCCGACCTCGACGGCCAGACCGGCTCGGTCACCTGCGTCGCCTCGAGTCGGCGTGGACTCCTGACTGGCTCCGGCAAGAAGTGGTTCTACAGCAACGGCGACTACATCGTACCGATCGGAGTGTTCACGCAGCTGATGCACGGCGCGGGCTCGCCGACGGAGGTGGCGTCGTTCGCCGACTTCCTCCAGGCCCACAACCTCCACCTGGTCAACTTCCGGCTATGTGAGGCCGACATCTGTTTCGACGACGTCGGCACCCACACCATGGACCTGGCGCTCTGGGATCGGCTCGAAGAGCGGCTGGAGACCCTGGCGGAGCGTGGCATCGGCGTCGACGTCATGCTCTATACCGACGACAACGGCAAGCCCTCCTTCGGCGGCCAATCGGCGACCGAGGAGTTTCTGGTGCGCTACGCGGTCGCTCGTCTGGCGGGCTTCCCCGTCGTTCTGTTCAACAGCGGCATCGATATCTGGGAGTACCGCAGCTCCGACTGGCACGACTGGTACGGCAACCTGGTCCGATCTCTCGATCCCTACGGCCACCCGGTCTCCAGCCGTGGCGGCACCGGATCGGACACCTCGTTCATGAGCGCCGGCGTACGAACGTACAACAGCAACGGCGCCCGCAACTCGACCTTCGACCGGATGCTCGGGGCGTTCAACGCGGCCGCCGAGCCGTCCGCCAACAACGACAACTTCGGTGAGGAGCGGACCGGGATCAATGGACACACCCCCGGCGACATCCGTCGCACCGGCTGGAAGGGACTGCTGGCCGGCGGCGTAGGCTTCCAGGTGCGCCACAACACCACCAACGACTGTGCCGCCGGCGAGTCGAACTGCGACAACCCCTTCACCGTAGCCGGCATCGAGTCCCAGCTCGACTCCGAGCAGTGGCTCGAACTGGTCCAGCAGTTCACCGACGACCAGCTCGCGGACGTCTTCGCTTCGCTCCTACCCGAGAGCTCCGTCGTCGGCAACGGCTACGCCGTCGCGGATCCGGCTCGCACCACCATCGTCTACCTCTACATGGGAGTGAACGACAGCTGGGACAGCGGCTCGAGCCAGCCGCTGGAGGTGAAACTGTCCGGCGAGATCGGCAACTACGATGCGACCTGGTTCGATCCACGCACCGGCGTGGAAACTCCGATCGGCGTGCTCTCCGGGGGCACGGACTACGACCTGACGCCGCCGAGCGACGACGACTGGGTGCTGCTGCTCAGGGACGAGCAGCTCGCATTACGGAGGCTCGACGTCACTCCGCACGCGGACGGGACGGTAACCACCGAGCCACCGGGGATCACCTGCGGCACCGACTGCGACGAGAGCTATCAGTACGCGACCGAGATCTCTCTGACTGCCTCGCCCAATTACGGCTCGGAGTTCGACAGCTGGGGCGGCGACACCGACTGCTGGGACAGACACGTCGTTCTGATCGTCGACACCACCTGCGCCGTGCAGTTCGCTCCCTGTGCACTCCCGTCGATCGTGGAGCTTCCACCCCAGGTCGTGCCCGATACCCAGGCGTTCGAGGCGTGTAACGAGCTCCGCGCCGGGTCCGGCGGATTCGCCGTCGAGGGCGACGTCACATTCACGGCCGGCAACCTGATCGTCCTCCAGGACGGCTTCACGATCGAACGGAACGCCCTGTTCCGGACCGCGGTCGGCGACTAGCCGGACGCCGGACCGGCGACCTCGACGCTCGGGATCTCCCGCTCGTTGCGCATGTAGACCCGGCCCCCGGCCAACGAGGGCGAGGTCCAGGAGCGGCGAGCTCGGGGCCAAGCGGCACAACGAGCAGGGCCGCTACCAGGAAGAACCCGACTGCCGGACGGTGCATGAGCGGCCGGAGTCGAACAGCCGGCCGAGTTACTCGGCGAGGTGCGCGCCGGCGTGTGCCCGGTAGAGGGCGGTGCTGAGGTACTTCATCCCGGTATCGCACATCAGGGTGACGATCGTCGAGCCGGGTCCCAGCTCCTCGGCCAGGCGCAGCGCCGCGATGACGTTGCTGCCAGTCGAGGTACCGGCGAACAGGCCCTCCTCGCGGGCCAGCCGCATCGCCATCGCCACGGCCTCGTCGGTCGATACGCGCTCGACCCGATCCGCGACGTCGTCTCGCCAGAGCGGCACCACGAATCCGGCGCCAACGCCGTCGATCTTGTGCGCGCCGCTCGGCCCCCCCGACAGGACGGCGGACTCGGCCGGCTCGACCGCGACGATGCGGATCCTCTGGTTCCTGCGACGGAGCACCTCGCCGTTGCCGCGCAGCGAGCCGGCGGTACCGACGCTCTGGACGAAGCCATCGACTCGGCCGTCCGTCTGCCGCCAGATCTCGTCCGCCATCGCGTGGTACGCGGGCAGCTGGTCGGCGTTGTTGAGCTGATCGGTCCAGAAGCTACTCCGCTTCTCGGCGATCACCCGAGCGGCCTCGATCATCTCGCGGGTCAGCTTCTCCGTCATGCGCCCGCTGTCGCTGGGGATGATCTCGAGCCGCGCACCCAGAAGCTCCATGTGATCCAGCTTCTCCCGCGAGAAGGCGTCCGAGGTGACGACGTGCAGCGGATACCCCTTGACCGCACAGACCAGCGACAGCGACACGCCGGTGCTGCCGCCGGTGTACTCGACCACCGACCCGCCGCGGCCAAGACGCCCGTCCGACTCCGCTCCTTCGATCATGGCGAGCGCCATCCGGTCCTTCATGCTGCCGGTCGGATTGTGGGACTCGAGCTTCAAGAGGATGCGGGCGCCGTTCTCGGGAACGATCTTCCGCAGCTCGAGGAGCGGCGTGTTGCCGATGCCGTCCAGTACGTCGCGATGCAGCTCCTTCACGTCCGACTCCTCCGTCGTCTGCACACCATGCTACCCGGCTCGCCGGGCCTCGCGGATGCGCGGCCTCCACGGATCGTCAGGTACAGGTGACCGCGAACGACAGGGTGACGGTCGTCCCCTGGGAGATGAACGCCAGCTGTGGATTCTGGTCGACCGAGCAGTTCTGGGCGTTCAGGTCATCTACAACTTGACGGTCAACTTCCGGCTCCAGCTCGCGCACAGCCGGTCCGGCGAGCACGCTCGGGGCGTGGTGAGCGTGACAGCGGACCCCCGATCGGTGCGACCGCTCGAGCCTTGACGCTGCCGACGCAAACAGCGGTCGACCCGCCGCCGACCGCTAGATCGCGCTACGCGGAGCCGAATCGCAGTTGTCCACCGCGCGGTCGCCGACTGACGGCTCGACGCCCTGCAACCGCTGGACGATATCCTGCAGATTCGAGGTCCAGCATTCGTCGTAGACCGAGCAGTAACAGAGCTCGACGTCGATCCGACCCTCGTAGGTCTCGCGGCTGAGCTGCTCGACCAACTCGACGGCCGCCGGTCCGTCCTCTTCGGTAACGCGGAAGATCGCCTCCGCCTCCGAGTCACTCGGTATGACACGGCCGTGGATCAGCGAGAAGTACTCGCTGACTTGCGCCGGGTCTACGCCGACCCGTCGGATCAGCTCCAGCCAGGTCTCCGTCGTCTCGCCGTCCCGGCTCACGGCCGCGGCCCGGATGCGCGCCGGTCCGACGCCGGCGTTTCGCACCCTCACCTCGAACCGCTCCCGGGTCAGAGACGGCCCCACCTCGACGTAGGGCCAGACCGAAGCGCGTTGCTGCTCGCGGAGCAGCGACGCCTCGTAGATGGCGATGAAGAGTCCACATAGACTGAGGACCACGGCCGCCAGCGCGATCAGCGATTGCGGCCTCACGATCCAGCTCGAGAAGGAAGCGGAGCTTTCACGCTCGGTAGCCATCTCTCCTGATTCTGTCATCGGGCGCTCTGGCGGTAAGGTCGGTGGAGACAGAGGTCGACATCACCTGCCCAGCGCGAGTAGGACCGGAGCGCTGGTCGCCGGGCCCAGGTCCGCGGCGGGCCAGGAAGTACGCCGGCACGGCAATCGCGAGCGCGACCGCGAGCGCCACGAGGTCGGTTACCAGCCTTGGTCCGGTCACCTCCATGCCCTGGACGACGTAGCCGTGGAAGGCGTTGTAGCTCCCGTGGGCGAGCGCCGCCGGCCAGACGCTGCCGCTCCGAATCGTCAGCCACGCCAAGAGCGCAGAGGCCAGGATCAGCTCCAGCGGAAACAGAACGAAAGCCCCGAGAACAGGGGTCTCGGGGTAGTTGTAGCCGGCCAGAACCATCGGCGTGTGCCAGTGCGCCCAGATCAGCCCGAGCAGGATGATCCCGCGCAGCAGGCCGAAGCGGGCGACCAGGATCGGCTGCAAGTAGCCCCGCCAGCCGATCTCCTCGCCGGCGGCGACCACGCCGTTGACGAGGGCGAAGACCATCGCCGTGGTCACCAGGTTGACCGAGAATCCGGGGATCGATTGGCGTCCCTGGCCGAGAATCCATCTACCCTTCTCCAACACCACCTGGCCGTCGGCGAGGTGGAGGTGCGGCGAGCTTCCAAGACCGAGCCAGGTGATGATCGCGACGCACAGGATGGCGCTCGCGGCCGGCACGATCGCCGCCGCGACCAGGTAGCCCGGCCGGCCGATCCGCCACGCGATCGTTCGCAGACCGTCGCCGCGCCAGAGCAGTAGCGCAACGGCGAGGAGACCCGGCAGAGACATGATCAACGGCGCGGCTCTCGCGAACAGAGGGCTGTCGAGCCCGCCACGCCAGAGCACCACGAGCTGTACGGCGTAGGTCAGGGAAAAGAGGAGCAGAAGGTAGCTGCCAACGCCGGTGCCCCTGCGGTTCGTCGTCATCGCGGCCGCCGGCGGTCCGGTGCCTGCAGCGGCGACGCAAAGGCGCGATAGCGCCGCAGGAGGCTGCCCAGGAACCGCGTCATTCCGAGCCAGAGCAGACAACCCACCACCAGGCCGATGGGGATGATCCACCAACCGAGGACCTCGTACTGCGCTGCGGGCGGCCCGCTGACGAAGCCGAACGCGAGGAGATCAGGCGGACGACTCCAGAGACCGACGTGGTGCGGGTAGAACGGCTTGAGCACGGCCACCACCACCAGGGCGGTGGCGAGGCCGTAGCCGAGAATCCCGACCAGGAAGACGACGAGCCCGAAGATCCCCTCCATCGCCCAACGTTGCAGCGCTTTCAGGAGCTCGAGCGGCGACTGACTCGCCCGACCCTGGGCGAGCACCGACTCGGTCAGGTATCTGGCCGCCAGCTCTTCCGGATCGCCCAGAGCCTCGAACACCTCTGCCGCCACAGCCGGCCGGTCCTCCACCCCGGTCAGGCGCTCGGCGATGTGGCCCTCGATCTCGAGCACGATGTCGTCGACCTCTCTTACCTGGAGCGACCCTAGGGAGCGCCGTAGCCTGGCGGTGTATCGCCGGATCTCGCTCTCGACCCGTTCGTCTTCGTTCATTGCAGTTCCTCCTCGCTCAGGGGCCCGAGCAGCTCGCGCAGTTCCTTGTTGTAGGCCCGCCAGAGCTTCGTCATCTCCCGAGCACGGTCGCGGCCGGCGTCGGTCAAGCGGTAGTAACGGCGGGGATGTCCCGAGTTCCGGGTCTCCCACTCTGAATCGAGATACCCGTCCCGCCGCAATCGGTTCAGCAACGGGTAGAGCGTGCCTTCGCCCACTTCCAGCGGCTCCAGGCGCTTCAGGACCTCCAGGCCGTAGCACTCGTGGTCCCACAACGACGCGAAGACCGCCATCTCCAGGGACCCTTTGCGCAGCTGCGATTGCCATTTGTCCAGGGCCTGTTTTGTCATAACCAGATACTATGTATAACAAGGTATCCTGTCAAGCCTAAGGATCGCTCTTGTACAACGGCGCTCAACTGGCGGTGCCGCTCTTGTCAACCCGCATGCGGAGGGTTCGGCGTCTCACCAATCGGACGGTGACCACCTACCTCTTGGGCTGGTGATCACGGCAGCTGGACCCACTACAATCGGGCTGGAGAGAACATGCCGAAGAAGGACGACGCGCCACCAACGAGCGGCTACACGGCGAGGATTCGCGAGGCCGTATCTCGGATCGTTGCCGGCCTCCCCACCGACGAACCCCTCGAGGCGGCGACATCCGCACGCCGGCGGCTCAAGCGAAAGGAGAGACGGCGCGTAGTCCAGAGTGCCCTCGAGCGACACTTCGCCAAGGCCGAGCTCGTTCCCTACCAGGCCGAGCTCATCAAGCTGCTGCAACATCTCGAACGGACCGGCAAGAAGATCATCATCCTCTTCGACGGCCGCGACGCGTCGGGCAAAGGCGGCACCATACGGCGTGTGGTCCGGTACCTCAACGAAAAGCACTACCGGGTGGTCGCACTGGGCAAGCCGACCGACGAGCAGAAGACCGAGCTGCACATGAAGCGGTACATCGAGCACTTCCCGCATGCTGGGGAGATCGTCCTGTTCGATCGCAGTTGGTACAACCGCGCGATGGTGGAGCCGGTCATGGGTTTTTGCACCTCGCGCCAGTATCGCGAGTTCATCCGCCGAGTCTCCGGATACGAGGAGCGGATCCTCGCCGACGGGACCACCGCGCTCCTCAAGCTCTACTTCTCGGTCTCCAAGGAGGAGCAAGCGCGGCGCTTCGAGCGTCGCCGCAACGATCCTCTCAGGCAGTGGAAGCTGAGTGAGGTGGATCTTCAGGCCCAGGCGCTCTGGGACGAGTTCACGGAGAAGAAGTACCGGCTCCTACAGAAGACCCACAAACGCGAGTCTCCCTGGTGGATCATTCGCTCGGACAACAAGCATCTCGCCCGCCGCGAGACACTGAAGCTCATCCTCAAGCTCAACTCGTACCGCGGCCGCAGCCGGAAGCTCGACTTCGAGCCGGACCCGAAGATCGTGATCCGAGGTGACCGCGAGCTCAAGATCATGAAGAAGCAGTACCGGAAACACGGCCGCTACCTGGGCTAGCCACGAACGGCCTCCGAGCGCAGCCGATTCACGCTCTAGCCTGAGCTCCTCACCGACTTTCGCAGCGAGCCGGCGTAGGTGCCTGAGAATGCTGGGCTTAGCTTCGGCTTCGCCTCGCTGACAGCCTTGACCGACGCTTGAGGGGCGTGCGCCTTCGAGCTGATCACGCTCTGGAGGTGCGTTGGACATACGTCGAGGTGCCCGACCGAGCGAAGTCCAGCAGATTCAGGTGCATACGCCGGCGCAGTAGAAAGCTGGTGAGAAGCTCAGGCTAGCGGTTGATAGGGTCCCGGGCATGCCAGAGCACGTCACTGAGCGCGAGTTCGCCGCCCTGTGCTTTCGGATCCTGGGCGTTCTGATCCTTCTGAGCGGCCTGGCCCAGGCCCTCCTCCTGGTGCCCAACATGGCCCAGGCCGATTGGTCGAGTTGGGGGATGGCGAGCCTCATGGCGATGCTCATGTCACTGGTCGTCGTCGGGGCGATCGCGCTCCCGCTCATCTTCCATAGCGAGTCGCTCGTGGCCTGGCTCATTCCGAAGTCCGAGAAGACCATCGGCCTGGCCGTCTCCAGACGCGACCTCCTGATGTGCGGCTTTGCCCTGGTCGGAGCGTGGATCCTGGCCGGCAATCTCCCCTACCTGGCTCGCCTCGCCGCCGAGGTGATCTGGCAGGCCGAGAGCTCGAGACGTGCGCAGTTGGACCCGGAGTTCTTCGGTCAAGTCGCCTGGGAAGCGCTCAACAGTTTCTTGGCGAGTGTCGTCGGCTGGGCGCTCTTCCGGTACTCCCGGAGGATCGCGGACTGGTGGGAGTCGAGAGCGGCAGTCGCACGAGCCGACGCCGGATGAGGTACGGATCGGCAGCAACCAGCTACGAGGTTCCGGCCGGCTAGCTCGAACGGCCGCGCTCGACCGCCGCTGTCCGGGTCACCAGACCGGCTCGTAGCCGTCGGCGGCGAATGACCACTGGGGGCCGGCGACGTGTACCCGCCGGGTCTCGCCCTCGGCGTTGACCAACGAGCCGCCGTTGTAGGTCCAGGCGACGATGCTGCCGACCATGTTGGCGACTCGCCAGCCCTCTTGCTGGAGCTCGCGAGCGTAGAGCCCGCTGCGATATCCGACCGTGCAGTACGGCACCACGGTCGAGCCGTCGAGCTCGGCCTTTCTGGCCTCGAACTCGTCGGCCGAGATCGCGCCGGGGATCATCGACACCTCACGCTCGACGTCGGTTCGCACGTCCACCAGAACCACCGGCTCGCTCTCCGCGAGCGCCGCGTAGTCGTCGACTGTCACCTCCGGCACGCCCTCGAACTTGCCGCGGAACCCCTCGTAGAGCTCGGTCAGGCGCTGTCGCTTGCCCTCGTTGTCGAGAGCCTCTCGTTTCCACATGGCCCCGTATTCAACCACACTCGACTCCCCTACAATGCGTCCGATGTACTCTTGCTCGAACGCCCGGGTGGTTCTGGTCGGAGGCGGCCACGCCCACGTCCAGGTCCTGCGCTTCCTCGAGGCCGACCCGCTCCCGGGGGCGTCGCTGACCCTGGTCTCGAACGAGACGGCGGGGATCTACTCGGGCATGGTGCCCGGCTTCATCGCCGGTCAGTACCGTGGCGAGGAGACGGAGATCGACGTGCGGCCTCTAGCGCGGCTCGCCGGAGCCGAGCTGGTGCTGTCGCCGGTGACCCGGATCGACGCCGACCGCCGCCTGATCACGGCGGCCAACGGCGCCGAGCTCTCCTACGACGTCGCCAGCGTCAACATCGGCTCGACGGTAGCGGGGCTCGATCTGCCCGGCGTGCGGGAGCACGCGATCCCGACTCGCCCGATCGCCCGGTTGATCGAGCGCATCGACGGCCTGTTGGCGACCGCTCGCGCCTGGCCGGCCGGCCAGTCGTTCCGGGTCGTGGTGGTCGGCGGCGGCTCGGCCGGCGTCGAGGTCGCCTTCACCGTGCTGCAACGACTCACCGACGCCGGCGTGCCGGAGCCGCGGCTGGCCCTGGTGGAGAGCCGCGCGGAGATCCTGACCGGCTACCCTGCGAGCCTGGTTCGGCGCGTCCGTCGGCGCGCCTCCCGCCTCGGAGTCGAGCTCCTATGCGAGCGCCGAGTCGCCGCTGTAAAGGAGACCGAGGTGCGGCTCGAGGATGGCTCGTCGCTGCCGTTCGACGCGCTCTTCTGGGTCACCGGCGCCTGGAGCCATCCGCTCTTCCGCGACTCTGGGCTGCCGACCGACGAGCGGGGCTTCGTCCGGACCCAATCGACGCTCCAGGTCGAGGGTCACGACGAGCTCTTCGCGGTCGGCGACTGCGGCACCATGACCGAGTTCCCGGACACGCCCAAAGCGGGCGTCTACTCGGTACGACAGGGGCCGCTGGTCACTGAGAACCTGCGCGCATTTCTGGCCGGAGAGGCGCTGCGCGCCTACCGCCCGCAGGGCGACTTCCTGAGCCTCCTCAACATGGGCGACGGCACGGCCATGGGCACCAAGTGGGGGCTCTCGTTCGAAGGCCGGTGGGTCTTCCGGCTCAAGGACCGGATCGACCGCGAGTTCATGGGTCGCTTCCAGGTCGACTCGTAGCGGTCGGAAGCGGATCTAGGTAGCCGGAATCACCTCGGGGCGAGCGTCCTCGCTCAGCACCAGCTGCCTGCCGTCGCGCAGCTTCACCAGCGCCTCGCCAGCGTCGGTGCGCTCGATCTCGGCGACCTCGCTGGTGCGGACCAGGGTCGAGTGGATTCGCAGAAACCCGTCGGCGAAGCGATCGGCCAGCTCGTCGAGACTCGCCTTCACCACGTGCGTGCGATCGTCGAGGTGCAGACGCGAGAACTCGCCGGCGCCCTCGACCCAGCGGATGTCGTCGAGATGCACGAACTGCGTCTTGCCGGCGTTGCGTACCGGGACCCGCCGCGCTCTCGAGCCCTCTTCGTCGGCAGCGAGCATCCGTTCCAGGCGGCGCCGGACGCCCGCCAGCGCGCGCGGCTCGATCCGTAGCATGGCCCGCCGGAGGGCGGACCGGAACCGGTCGTCGGAGAACGGCTGCAACAGATAGGGAATGCCATGGACCTCGAACACCCGCAGCAGCGAGCTGTCCAGCCGGGTCAGAAAGACGACCGAGGGCATACTGGCAACCCCGATCGCCTCGACGGCCTCGAAGACGTCCATGTCCGGCAGCTGGGCATCGAGCAGGACGAGCTCGGGCTGGTAGTCAAGGACGGCCTCGACCGCCGCTGCGCCGCTGGCGCACTCGGCCGCCACCCAGACGGACGCTTCACTCGCGAGGAGGCCGCTCAGGCGCCGCCGCAGGGTTGGATCGTGCACGCAGAGAACCGTGCTCACGGTGTCGGCCACGAGCCAAGGATACTCGAAGGACGGGCCGGCTCACGAAGCCGAGCCGAGATCACGATCGAGTGACCGACGCGCGGGAGAGGTCCCGGGGTGGGAGCACCGATTTGACGCTACTCCGTGCAGACCAGGACGATCTTGCCGGTCACCGAGCGCTCTCCCAGGAGCTCGTGCGCTCGAGCCGCTTCGACGAGTGGCAGGCGCTGCGCAACGACCGGCCGCAGTCTGCCGTCGGCGAGCAGGCCGAAGAGAGTCGCCATGTCTTCGCGGAACCACCGCGGCCGCCGTTTCTTGAGGGTCTGGATGCTGTAGATGGTCAGGCGCCGCCCGTCGGGGATGAGCCAGTGGCGGACGACCTGACCGACCAGCGAGGGAATACCCCGGAAGCGACCGCGCCTGCCGCCGACGAGCGTCCTGTCGACGAGCGACGTGGCATGGCCGTAGGCGACCACCCGGCCCCCTCGTCTCAGCGTGCGATAGGACCGAGCGACGTGGGTGCCGCCGATGCCGTCGAAGACCATGTCCAGGCCCGCACCCTCGGTCAGCGCCTCGACCTCCTGGACGAAGTCCGAGCTCTGGTAGTCGATGGGATGGGCGCCGAGCCCGGACACGATGCCGTGCTTCGTCCGACTCGCCGTCGCGTACATCTCGAGATCGATGATGCCGCCGAGCTCCAGCAGCGCCGTTCCCACGCCACCGGCGCCGGCGTGAATCAGCGCCGACTCGCCCGCTCGGGCACCCACGGACCGATGCATCATCTGATACGCGGTGCCGTAGTTCAGAACCAGGCTCACGACCTCGGCCGGGTCGAGGCCGTCCGGGACCGGCAGCAGCTCGCCCGCCGGCAGACAGAGGTACTCGGAGTAGCCACCCACGATCGGCAGCGCGGCGACCGTCTCACCGACTGTCGCCGACGACGCGTTCGCCCCGAGCTTGTCCACCACGCCCACCAGGTCCCAGCCCGGCGTGAACGGTGGCCGGCGAGACTCCGGATGGATCCCCTCGCGCATCAAGAGGTCGGCGAAGGAGACGCCGGCGGCCAGCACCCGGACGCGGACTTCCCCAGGCCCGGGCTCGGGCAAGGGCTCCGTGGCGATCCGCAAGACGTCCGGGCCGCCGTAGCTGTCGATCACGACGCGTCTGTGATCCATGAGGGCTACGTCCTTCGCCACCTGCGGTGGCGCCTGTCCACTGGTCCGAGCGGGCGGTCGACGGGATCGCGCCCGCGCTGCCGCGATCCGGTTGCCTCAGGCTAAGGTGCCGGGTCCCACCGGTCGCCACCCCGCGGGACGGGCGTTCCTCTGGAGCGGGCGATCGCTGGCGGACGGCGGTGGTCGCCCGATCTTGCACCGCCACGATGCGGCGGGCAGCCGGTTCCGAGTCGGACGGGCGACTCCGAGGCCGGAGGATCTCAGTCGGCATCAACCGCGTCCTGCCGGACGCGGACGCTGAAGGCGCCTCTCAGATCCCCGGCAGCGAAGCCATGGGCGTGGTCGTCGGGATAAAGCTGGTCGAGCCGATCGCGCACTTCCGGATCCAGGGTTTCTCGAGGCCCGTGGCACCGGAGACACGCCGGGGTGACGAGGATCGGGCGCAGGTAGCGCAGCTCGGCATCGGCGTCGAGGACCTCGTGCACCTCCCGTGGAAGCTCCCCTGCCGCGTGCAGATCCTCTAGGCGCTCGAGCCAGGCTCTCTCCCAGGGATCGGGAGCGTTCTCGGGGTTTCTGAGCCGCAGGCTCGTGCGTCGGATCTCGACGCCGTCCAGGCTCAGCTCGGAGGCCACCGCCGGGGCGATCTCGGAGCAGACGGTAATGGCGTCCGCAGGAGTGCCGCTCGCGAGCTGTGCGCCGAGTGCCTGCAAGAGCTGCCGACCCAGGGCCTGGGCCGCGGCCCGCGCTCGCTCGACTCGCGGATCCGTCTCCGCCGCGACCGGCGCCCACACTCCGCTCCAGAGCGCCAGCGCCAGGGTGACCAGCACCACGACAAGCTTGGATCGAACCATCAGCCGACGCTACCTCCTACAGTCCGATCGATCCAGAGCTTGAGGAGCGGCTTGAGCAAGTTACCGACGAGGTCCTCCTCGGAGGCGCTCGAGGTCATCGGCCAGAGTCTAGTCCAGCAACCGCTCCCCACCCCGAATCCTGTTGGCCGTCCCGTAGCTCTCACGGTACGGTAGACGTGGGTCGGGAGCGGACCGCCACCGTCTGCCTGCAGTCGAAAGGACGCACCGGATGAGGCTGTCTCTCCTGATGTTCGCGGCACTGCTGGTCCTGGCGCCAGCGGTCACGACGGCCCGGGCGCCGACCGACGCTCACCTCTACCAGCGCTCGTGCGCGAGCTGCCACGGCGCCGACGGCCGCGGCCGGACCCAGGAGGAGCTGGGCTTCGAGACTCCGGTTCCCGATTTCTCGGACTGCAGGTTCGCGTCCAGGGAGCCGGATCCGGACTGGCACGCCGTTATCCACGAAGGTGGTCCGGTGCGTGCCTTCGATCGGATGATGCCGGCCTTCGGCGACGCGCTGACGGACGACGAGATCGAAGAGATTCTCGCCCACGTCCGCACCTTCTGCGACGATCCGCGCTGGCCACGTGGCGAGTTCAACCTGCCGCGGCCGCTGTTCACCGAGAAAGCGTTCCCCGAGGACGAGATGGTCTTCACCGCCAGTGGCGACGGCGAGACGGCGGAGCTCGAGATCCTGTACGAGAAGCGCTTCGGCCCGGTCGGGATGGTGGAGCTCTTGGTGCCGCTGGTGAGCGTCGACCCGGCGACCGGAGGTAGCGCCAGCGGCGTCGGCGACATCGCCATCGGCTACAAGCACACGATCTACAGCAACCTCGATAGCGGCAACATCTTCAGCCTCGGCGCCGAGGTGATTCTCCCGACCGGCGACGAGGAGGAGGGGCTCGGCAAGGGGACCACGGTGCTCGAGCCGTTCCTCGCCTACGGCAGGCTGCTGCCCGCGGGCTCCTTCTTCCAGCTGCACGCCTTCGCCGAGTTCCCCACCGAAAGCGATTTCGACGACGAGGTGGGGCTCCGCCTGATGCTCGGGAGAACCTGGACCGGCGGCGGTGCGTTCGGACGTGCCTGGTCGCCGATGCTGGAGGCGCTCTCGGTTCGCGACCTGACCTCGGGCGCCAAGACCAAGGTCGATCTGGTACCGCAGCTCCAGGTCGCTCTCAACCAACGGCAGCACATCCTGCTGAACGTCGGCGTGCGCCTCCCGGTCAGTGAGACGGTGGGCAGGGACACGCAGTACGTCGCATATCTCTTGTGGGACTGGTTCGACGGAGGATTCTTCGATGGCTGGTAGGCGCTGGACTAGGTGGACGGTTGGCGACGGACTCTCCGCCACCCTGATCGCTGTGCTACTCGCGGCCGCTCCGGTATTCGCGGAGGAGGGCCCCCGGCCGCGGTTCGTCACTTCTGACCGGTGCATCGCCTGCCACAGCGACATGGTCGATGCCGACGACGCGACCCTGTCGATCGGCCAAACCTGGCGGGCGTCGATGATGGCGCTCGCCGCCAAGGATCCCTACTGGCAGGCGGGGGTACGCCGGGAGATGGCCGATCGCCCGCATCTGCGGGCCGAGATCGAGGACACCTGCTCGGTCTGTCACATGCCGATGTTCCGCACCTCGGCGGTGGCGGACGGCCGGACGGGGGAAATCGTCCGCTACATCGAGGGCAGCTTCGCACCGGAAGAGCACCGGCTCGCCGCGGACGGCGTCTCGTGCACTGTCTGCCACCAGATCTCGGCGGACAACCTGGGCGAGCACGCCAGTTTCGACGGCGGCTACGTCATCGAGCCGTCGCTCCCGGAGCAGGGAATCGCCTACGGACCGTACAAGGTGGACGTCGGGCTCCAGCGAGTCATGCTCTCCGCGTCGGCTCTGCTCCCTGGCGAAGGAGCGCACATCCAACGCTCGGAGCTGTGCGCGACCTGCCACACGCTCTTCACGCCGGCGATCGACGCCGACGGCGAGGTCATCGGCGACTTCCCCGAGCAGGTGCCGTATCTGGAATGGCAACAGAGTGACTATGCGGAGACCGAGAGCTGCCAGGATTGTCACATGCCGGAGGTGGAGGTTCCGGTCCCGATCGCCTCGGTCCTGGGGGCGCCACGAGAGAACGTGTCGCGTCACGTCTTTCGCGGCGGCAACGTCTTCATGCTGCGGCTTCTCAACCGGTATCGCGACGAGCTCGGCGTGACGACGCCCGCCGCGGACCTCGAGCAGTCGGCCGAAGCGACGCTGGCGCACCTCCAGTCCGACGCCGCACGGGTCGAGCTCATCGGCGTGAGCGTCGCCGGATCCGAGGCGCTCATCGACGTCGCGCTCACCAATCTCGCGGGGCACAAGCTGCCGACCGCGTACCCGTCGCGCCGCGCCTGGCTGCACCTGATGGTCCGCGACCAGAGCGGCCGGACGATCTTCGAGTCCGGCGCACTCGATCGCGACGGCTCGATCGTCGGCAACGACAACGACAGCAGTCCGAGCGCCTACGAGCCACACCACCGGGAGATCTCCAGCGCCGATCAGGTGCAGATCTACGAGCCGATCATTCACGACTACAAGAACGAGGTGACCACCTCCCTGTTGGCCGGAGTCGTCTACGCCAAGGACAACCGGCTGCTGCCGCGGGGCTTCGACGCCGCGACCACCGACGACGCCGTCCGCGTCCGTGGCGCCGCCGGCGAGGACGAGGACTTTCGGGGTGGTGGGGATCGCGTCCGCTACCGCGTGCCGGTCCCTGACGAAGTCGACTCGGTCGAGGTCACGGTCGAGCTCCTCTACCAGACCATCGGTTACCGCTGGGCGAGCAACCTCGAGGCCTACGACTCGCCCGAAACGAATCGATTCGTCGGCTACTACCGAGAGAATGCCTCGACGTCAGCCGTGGTCCTGGCGCAGGACAGGGTGGAGAGCATCGCCGTGACGCCCGACTGAGGCCTCCGGCTCCGGCCGTCCGGGGTCGCTCTCGCGCCTCGGCGGACTCCAAAGAGGGCCCGTCCAACTCTCCGGTAGGCTGACGCCCTACTCCAGACCGGGCTGCTTGGAGATCGCGACCACCTGACAGCCTTCGAAGACCAGGTTGTCCGGCGGCTTGAAGCCTATCCTTCCGTTCATGATGCCCGTGGTCTTCATGCCTTCGATCACCTTGACCTCGGGCGGTACCGCGTCGCGGACCGTCTCGGTCGCCGAGTCGCAGCCGAGGACGATCACGGCGTCGTACTTCCTCGCCTCCCGCGCGAGCTTCTTACGGCGACGCTCGGTCCACATGCACATGAACCACTGGTGGTAGATGCTGCTCCTGAACACCTTGGTGCTGACGCCCTGCTCGTGGAGGCGCCCGCGCATCGTCTCGAGGTACTCCTCGAACGGGACCGATTTGATCGGATTCCGGAGAAAGCGCATGAAGGGTCGGTTCTGCCGAGTGGCCACGGTCACCGCAGGGCACAGATTGCAGGGGACGATGAGGGCCGAGCGCATCCCTTCGGCTGCGGACACGACGTCTCGGTCCTCGAAGTGGATCGGCATCGGTCACTCCTTTCGTGTCCGCAGACAGATACTGAGGGTGTCGGCGCCAGATCAACAAACAACTGATGATCGCCAGAGCGCGCTGTCGCTCTCAGTTGCAGCTTGGCTCGGTGGTCTCGCCGGCGCTCTCTGCCTCCTCGTGGAGGCAGCCACACTTCTCATCGCAGATCTCATGCATGTGCGTCTTCATCTGCGACAGCAGCTTGGGAAGCTCCCGGGTCGCGAAAACGGCGGCGAGCCCGCCGCACAGTCCGCCCACCGCGGCAGCCACGATGTAGCTTCCGTGGCTCGACTCTGTAGGTGCCATCGTCTGTTCTCCCTGGTGTCTAGGTAGCAAATACCACAGACGTGGCGCGGGTGAAACACGCCTCGGAGCAGGTAGCTGCCACCCCCGAGGAACAGGGAGCCATTGAGATGGTCGACCACTCCGCGTCGGCCGATTGGTACCCAAGGCTCGCGCAGCGTGCCCCGTGATCACACGGCTACCGCTCACGCGGAGATTCTCGGCCCACCCGATGGGGGCTTGAGGTCGAGACCGGCCGGCTCCAGGCTGCCAGACGGAGGAGGGACTTCCCCATGATGCAAGAGTCGATGACGACGACGTCCTTCAGCCTCGACGGCTATCGGATCACAGCCAATCACGGGGTCGTCCGGGGCATCACGGTCAGGTCTCGATCCATCTTCGGGACCCTCGGGGCCAGTATTCAGACGCTGTTCGGAGGGGACATCACGCTCTTCACGGAACTCTGCGAGAAGACTCGCGCCGATGCTTTCCGCATGATGATCGATCATGCCGAGGCCCTGGGCGCCAACGCGGCGATCGGAGTGCGGTACGACGCGACCGAAGTCATGAGCGGCGTGAGCGAGGTCCTCTGCTACGGAACTGCGGTCACGGTGGTGCGAGAGAACGCTTGACCGGGCTCCGCGGCCCGAGCAGCGCTCTTACTGGCCGCGCCATCCAGTAGATGGCTGAGCTCCGCTCCGCGAGGCTCGGCCGAATGACAGCTTGCCTCCCGCCGCGACGCGGCCCGGTCAGATACCCGTCGCCTCGCGTGAGCCCGATGGCTCGTCAGGTACAATCCCGGCCAGTTCGTAATCAAAGGAGGGCGAGGGAGTCCGCTCAGCAGCGGGCAGCGGCGCATGATCGGCCAGACGCTGTCTCACTACAAGGTTCTCGAGAAGCTCGGCGAGGGCGGTATGGGGACGGTCTACCTGGCCGAGGATACGGACCTCAAGCGCAGGGTCGCGCTCAAGGTCCTCTCGGCCGAGATCGCCTCCGATCCCGAGCACCTCGGGCGCTTCCAGCGCGAGGCGGAAGCGATCGCCGCCCTCGATCACCCGAACATCGTCACCATCCACTCGGTCGAGACCGCCGAGATCGCCGAGCCGGGAGGCGAGGACCTGCCGACCGGCAGCGTCCGCTTCATCACCATGGGCCTGGTCGAGGGCAAGGAGCTCGGCCAGCTGATTCCGCCGGCGGGGATGGGGCTCGACCGGCTGTTCGAGATCGCCATCCCGGTGTCGGACGCTCTCGCCGCGGCGCACGACAAGGGCATCGTTCACCGGGACCTCAAGCCCGCGAACATCATGGTGACCGACGACGGCCGGGTGAAGATCCTCGACTTCGGGCTGGCGAAGCTTGAGGGGGAAGCCGTCGCCGCGGCGGCTGGACAGGAGCGGACCGAAGCCCTCACCCAGGCGGGTCTGGTCATGGGGACCGTGCCCTACATGTCGCCCGAGCAGGTGGGAGGCAAGGCGGTCGATGCGCGCAGCGACATCTTCTCGCTCGGCGTCATCCTCTACGAGCTCGCCACCGGTCGGCGTCCGTTCGCCGGCGAGACCTCGGCTCATCTGGTCTCCTCGATCCTGCGCGACGCACCACCGCCGATCACCGACCTGAACGTCAACCTCCCCCACCACCTGGCGCGGGTCGTTCGACACTGCCTGGAAAAGGACCCCGAGCGGCGCTACCAGACTGCCAAGGACGTCCGCAACGAACTCGAGGGCCTGAAGCGCGAGATCGAGACCGGCGAAACCGTACCGGTGAGCTCGACGATCATGACGGCACCGCCCGCGCCAAAAGCCAGGAAGGCCCCTCTGCTGGCCGGCGCCGCGGTGGTGGTCGCCCTCCTGGCCGCGCTGGGCATCTACCTCGCCGGTGGGCCCAACACTCGACCGGTCGAGCAGCCCGCGGTCGGCTCGACTTCATCGGCGGTCGAGGCCAAGCCCTCCATGGCGGTTCTCTACTTCGAGAACCTCACCGGCGACCCGGAGCTCGACTGGCTTCGGACCGGCCTGACCGACATGCTGGTCACCGATCTGTCCCAGCTCCCCGACATCCGGGTGCTCTCGACCGACCGTCTCTATCAGATCCTAAAGGACCTCGGTCGGCTCGACGAGCGTACGACCTCGTTCGAGGTGGTCCAGGAAGTCGCCGATCGCGCCCGTGTCGGCACGGTGCTCCTGGGCAGCTACGCCAAGGCCGGCGACACCATCCGCATCAGCGTCAAGGTGCAGGAGGCCGAGAGCGGCGAGATCGTCTCGACCGAGCGTGTCGAGGGCCCGGCCGGCGACAACCTGTTCACGCTGGTGGACGATCTCTCGCGCGGTGTGCGGCAGCGCTTCGAGCTCGCCGAGCTCGACTCGCCCGCGGACGATCGCGACCTGCGCGACATCTCCACCGACTCGCTCGAGGCCTTCCGCTTCTACTCCGAAGGCGTTCGGCTCCACAACGACGGCAAGTATGAAGAGGCCATCGGCCTGTTCGAGAAGGCGGTCGAGATCGACTCCGGATTCGCCATGGCGCTGTCCAAGCTGTCGGTCGCCCACGGCAACCTGGTCCAGATCGCCGAGGCCGACGACTACGCCGAGCGCGCGCTCGAGCACCGCGACCGACTGACCCCGCGCGAGCGCTACTACGTCGAGGCGACCTACTACAATCGCCGCTCCGAAGACGTCGCCAAGGAGATCGAAGCCTACGAGAACATGCTGGCGCTCGATCCCTTCGATACGGCGGCGCTCAACAACCAGGGCCTCAACCTTCACCAGCTCGAGCGCTTCGAGGAGGCCGCCATCAACTACGAACGGGCGATCGAGGCGGGGACCGAGTTCGAGGGCACCTACGTCAACCTGGCCTACGTCTACGCCGACCTGGGGCGGTTCGAGGACGGCGAGCGCATGCTCCGGGAGCTACTCGAGAGACGCCCGGACAGCTTCCAGGTGGCCGCTGCGCTCGGCTCACACCACGTCTACTTCGGCCGCATCGCGGAGGCCTTCGAGCACTTCGATCGCGCCGAGCAGATCCGGCCCGGCGACATCGGCGCGCTCCAAGGCCGCTGGGAAGCTCACATCCTGCGCGACGAGTGGGACGAGGCGGCCCAAGCCTCGACACGGTTGCAGGAGTCGACCAACTTCTTCTACCGGCTCGTCGGTGTCTGGCTGACGGTCAACGAGGATCTGTATCGGGGTCGGGCCAGGAGCGCTCTCTCGACGATGGAAGAGGTGGTCCGGAGTTATCCGAACTCCGACGGTCTGCGGGCGGTGATGCACATGGCGGCCGCCGACGCCTGCCGGATGAACAACGATCCACAGGCCGCCGAGCGACACCTGGCGGTCGCGCTCGAGGACGCGCGCGGCGACCTCGAGACGACCGGGAACGTCCTCTACCAGACGGCGCTGACCCAGCTCGACCTGGGCTCGATCGCCGCTGCCGAGCGGTCTGCCGCCGCGCTCGACGAGCTGGCCGCCAAGTGGCCCGGTAAGAGCCTGAGGCGTCAGCACACGCAACTCCTCGGCGAACTGGCCCTGGCGCGCGGCGACCACCGGGCAGCCATCGGTCATCTTGACCGGGCCGGCCGCGCATTGCTGCCGTGGGGGCACGGCTTTCCGACACCGGCGCCCCACGTGCCGGTCTGGTCGTCGCTGGCCGAAGCGCATCTGGCCGCCGGCAACGAGGACGAGGCCGCCGAGATCCTCGAGAAGATCGTCGACGGTGCCATTCTGCGCATGGCCGAGCCGGTGCACTACGTGCGCAGCATCTATCTGCTCGCCGAGCTCAGCGAGCGCCAGGGTCGGCCCGAAGAGGCCGGCGAGCTCTACCGGCGCTTCCTCGACTACTGGCAGGACGGCGACCTCGACCGCGACCGGGTCGAGCACGCCCAGCGCCTCGTCTCCGGAGGCTAGGGAGGAGCGCCCAGTCGCTCTCCGCCCTATCCGGGCTCCGGACTCTCCTCGAGCGGCAGCACCTTCAGCGTGCTCCTGATCCGATCCAGGTGCCCCTGCTCGACCTCGGGCCAGAGGGCGGCATCCGCACCCCCTTCGCCCAGCGAAGCCGCGGTCACGCCACGTGGCGCCAGATCGTCGATGAAGATGATCATCAGCTCCTTCTGTCGCGACTCGTCGGTCAGATAGACCAGCCGGGCGTAGGCGAAGTCGGATGGAAAGACATAGCCGCTCGCGGCGAGGAACCGCCGCGCCATCGCACCATCGGTGCCACGGCGTCTCTTCCGGTTCGGATCGAACTCGACCGCCTCGGTGTCGGTGTAGAACTCGTAGTCCCCGAGCGTCACCCGCAGCGGCGAGCTGTCGTAGTCGTACGTGTAGCGCTTGCCGGGCAGGTACGCCTCGTACTGGATCCAGTAGACGCTCTTCAATTCGTCGTCCGGAGTGGTCTCGACGAAGAAGTGCTGCTCGGTATCGGCGACGCCGTAGAGCACGAACTTCTGCCCGCCGAGATGGTCGAACGCTGGATCGAAGCGCAGGATGGCGGCCGGATCGTGATCCGAGACCAGATCATTGCCCGACACGGTGCGGCCCAGGCCGGTGTACTCGGGCTCGGTGGTGAACCGGCCGCGATCCGCGAAGTACCAGTGCACGATCGCCACGACCGCGATCAGTAGCGCTGCGCCCAGGAGGACCGCTCTTCTCATCGATTCCCCAGTAGGACACCTCAGGCCCGGGGTTGTTTCACGGCGGGACTGTCCGGGGGGAATCGAGGATCGGGAGTTGGCGGGGCGAGTGCGGGATACTGCTGTCCACGAAACGGGTGGCACCTCGGTGATGAGGGTGAGGGGGATTCGGGGACTGGCTCGGGCGAGAGCGAGCGTCGACGTGCCTGTCCCCGAGTTTCGACGACGCGAGTCGCGGCACCGTCCCGAAACGGGTGGCACC
The DNA here is from genome assembly GCA_947259925.1 of Thermoanaerobaculia bacterium. Classification (GTDB taxonomy): domain Bacteria; phylum Acidobacteriota; class Thermoanaerobaculia; order Multivoradales; family JAHEKO01; genus JAHEKO01. The sequence goes on along the minus strand of CAMYOG010000010.1, from coordinate 31,193 downwards.
TCTCGGGGCAGCACCTCTCGGGGCACCTCTCGGGGCAGCACCTCTCGGGCAGGAGCAGCGGTGTCCGCCCACCAACGAGCCTGACGCGTCGAGTCCAGGGTCGCTGAGGCTAGAATGCATCCATGGTGCGATTCCTTTGCCTGGCCCTGCTGCTGGTCACGGTCCCCACGACCCTGACCGCGGACAGACGGGCCGACAAACGCTCGAAGATCGACGAGCGGTCGAGCAAGATCCTGGGGCAAGTGCTCGAAGAGAGTGCGAAAGCCAGGAAGCTCTACGGTCGTGCGATCGGCTATGCCGTCTTCGACAACACCAAGGTCGCCTTCGGCCTCGCCGGCGAGGGCGGCAGCGGTGTGGCGGTGGACAAGTCCAGCGGCCGACGAACCTACATGAAGATGGCGTCCGGCGGCGTCGGCCTGGGCCTGGGCGTCAAGACCTATCAGGTCATCATGCTGTTCGAGAACAAGAACGTGTTCGACAACTTCGTCGACAACGGCTGGCAGGCCGATACCCAGGCCGGTGCCGCCGCCGGCACCGCCGGCGCCGGCGCCGAAGCGACCTTCCACGACGGCATGGCGGTCCTGGTCCGTACCAAGAAGGGCCTGATCGCTAGCGCCGACATCTCGGCAACCAAGTACTGGCGCAGCGACCTCAACGACTAGTCGAGCTCGCGGTCGCTCGGGTTCTGAACCATCACTCAACCCCAATCGCCACTGCTCTCGACCCGCAGGAGACGGCGACCGTCTGTGGTGCGACCGAAGTGGGTGGCACCTCGCCTGCAGGGCTGAGATCTGCGCGTCGTTGCGGCAGAGTCCGCCCTCCATGCGCGGCCAGGCTCGCTGCTTCGAGCCCCGGATCGCTCCGGGCTCGACGGTGCCCTGTGAGAACGGAAGCAGTGGACGTGATACCTACTTGAGGTGGCAGACCAGGCAAAGGGCGCTTCCGGCGGTGGACTTGACCAGGAACGGGCGGATCGAATCGTCGTGTGGGTCGTGGCACGAGGCGCACTGCACCTCGTTGGCTCCGGGACCGAAGAGCTCGATGCGCGGCAGGTTGGCGCCACCGGGCCCTGGCAAGGCCAACTCGGGGTCTCGGGCCACCAGCGCCGCGTCGTAGACGATGTTGATCGGGTGGTCGTTCGAAAGATCCGTGCCCAGGTTGGCGCTGACCGCGCCCATGAGGCCGATCTCGGGATCGCCCGTGGGCGGGATGTTGACCATCATGCTCAGGGCCACCGAGCCGTCGTGGCAAGAGAGACAGAGGTTGGAGACGCCGGTGCTGTTCTGGAGCGGAGCGGGCGCCGATTCGGCCTGGAGCGTCGGACTCGAGTACTCGCTGTAGGACTCCGTCGATAGCGTGTGATTCCACAGGGGTACGACAGGAATGGCGCCGTGCGGCGTATGGCAGAACACGCAGACCTCGCTGGTCGGATTCAGGCCTTGGCCGCTCAAGTCGTGAGCCGTGCCCTCGACCGCCCCGAAGCCGGCGGTGCTCACCAGAAGACTCGCCGCAACGACAACTGGAGTCCTCTTCATGGCGCCCCCCCGGTGTTCTCTTGTTTCTTTACATTACTATGCGAACGAATGACAAAAGACGGGCCAACGGCCCGCTCCAGAACCTCGCCGCCGGTGCCCACCTCGGCGATCGCGGTCATGTCGGGAGTCTCCGACACGAGCCGCCGAAACCCTCACGCACGACCGGGTGATCACCGACGATCATCAGCCGGATCGTGGCGCCCTCCTCCTGGCCGAGCCGCTTTGTTGCAGAATCCTGGCGTCGATTACGAAGACGTGTCTCGGTTTTTCGAAGCCAGGATCTGGCGACGCTGTAGCGCTCTGTGGTGGGGTGTTCCAAGTCCCCGGCGGCGCACACGGCCAGTGTAGCCGCCCGATCCTTTCCTTCTTATCGGTGCGTGCCCACAAGGTTTGTAAGTACTCGCCGTACAGCCCTGTAGGAAGAGGCCTACAAGGAGAACTCCCCAAAGGTGCCCCAGGGAGGCGCCACGCGCGTCATCGGAGAGTCCCGACCCTCACCAAGTGCCCTCACCAAGTGCTGCCCTCACCAAGTGCCATGCGTTCGGGAAGAGACGCTTGACAGTTCCTCATGCTCGACTCCGTCCTGCAGACAAGCTGGGGCCGACTCGAGCCCTGGCATGCGCCGTGCTTGATAGAGCAGTAATGTTCACTCCTCGAGGCTGAACCGTATGAACTACCCCGTCCTGGTGTGGGCGTTGTCCATTTCCTTGCTCGCCGGCGACCTCGTCCGAGCACAGACGTTCTCCGAGGACATCTCGGTGATGGTGGTCGAGATCCCGGTGCAGGTGTTGCGCAATGGGCATCCGGTGCGCGGTCTGACCGCCGCCGACTTCGAGGTGCTCGACCGCGGCCAGCCGCAGGAGATCGTCGGCTTCGAGGTCGTCGATCTGACGCGGGTGGAGACCGAAGCACGCGACCAGGCGCCAGCTGAGACGACGGCGGTGCCCGCCGTCCAGAAGCCCAGCCGCGGTCGCCAGTTCCTGCTGCTCTTCAACCTCGACTTCTTCGAGTTCGAGGATCAGTTCGAAATGGTACGCGCGCTCCGGGGAGCCCGCCGCATGGTGCGCGAGCAGCTGCACCCGCAGGACCGGGCAGCGGTCGGCCTCCACACGGGAAGCAGCGGTCCCCAGGTGTTGATCGGCTTCACCCGGGACCGCGAGCTCCTCGAGGCGGGGCTCGACTTCGTCGATGCGCTGCTGGACCGCGATCAGAAGCGCGCCACGGAGATCCTGACCGACCTCGAGGTCGGCGGCGACAGCACTTCCGACGCCCGCACCACAGTCGCCCGCCTCACCCGCCAGTTCGGGTCCGCGGCCGGCCTGGTGATCTCGGCGAGCGACCTGCCGACCGCCTCGCTCCGGGGTTACAACGAGCTAGTGGGCAGCGGCGGCGGGCTGAGCCCTGGCGGCGAAGGCGGCTCCGACGGGCTGGTGAACGAGCTGAGCGACATGAGCGAGCTGGCGACCGCGGCGTGTGAGGATCGCATCATCGACCGCGCGGACGAGCTCGGCGAGATGGCGACCTTGCTACGTGGCGTCCCCGAGCCAAAACACTTCGTCTATTTCTCGCACCCGTTCCCCGACTGCATCGGGGCGCGAGCCCTGAATCGGCTCGATCGACTGGTCTCGACGTTTCGTGCCACTGGCTGGCGGGTCGAGGCCGTCGACACCGTCGGCGTTCCCGATACGCTCGCAGCGACGGAGAGATCGGCGCTGCAAGACGTGGATCCTGCCGGAACCCAGCTGATCGGGGGGTTCGAGCGCTTCGCCCCGCCGCCGAGGGGTGTCGGCTTCGAGGCGCAGATCCTCTTCATGCTCGCCAACGACACCGGCGGCCAACTGCTCGAGAACTACAACGACTTCGGGCAGGCGACCGGCGATCTGATCGAGCGCTCGGCGGTGACCTATCTGCTGGTGATCCAGCCTACCGTCGAGAGGGAGAGCGGCAAGTATCACCGCCTCGAGGTTCGCCTGCAGGAGGGAGCTGGAAAGGGCCGCCTGTTGCACCGCCCCGGCTACTACGAGCCCAAGCCGGCCAGCGAGCGGAGCGAGCTCGAAAAGAGGCTGGACGAGGCCGACATGCTGTTCGGAGACCGGCACATCGACGAGCTCGCCGTTTCGCTGATGGCGTACCCGGTGCCCTCTAGTGACTCGAAGCGGACGGTCCCCCTGTTGCTCGAGATCGACGGCTCAGCGCTCCTGGAGCGCGGCGGCGAGGCCGCCCAGCTCACGATCCAGGCCTACGTGCTGAACCACGACCGGTCGGTGCACGACGTCCTCTCACAGCGGCTGCAGCTCAACCTCGAACGGGTGGGCGCGAAGCTCGCCGAGGGGCCCCTACGGTTCCTGGGTGCGGTCGAGGTTCCCCCCGGAGAGCATCGCGTGCGGGTCCGCGTGCGCCTCGAGCCGAGCAGCAAGGACTTCCTTTCCACGGTGACCGTCGCCGCCGCGAACGCCGCCGAAGGCGGCCCCATTGTCCTGCCGCCGCTATTGCTCCACCCGAGTGACTTCTCTCCCCTGCGCCTGCAGGCGCCAGCAGCGGCTGAGGTCGCCGGCGCCTTCAGGTTCGAGGACGTGACCGTCCTGCCGGACCTCGCGCCGCGCCTCCGCCGCGGCGAGGCACGCCACGTGATGGTGACGCTCTACCAGGTAGACGGCGGGAGTCCCGACTTGACCTATCGAGTGCTGGATGGGGACGGCGAGGAGGTCGCGGGAGCGCTCGAGTGGCAGCATCGCTCGGACGCCGGAGGTGGCGAGATCCGACTGATCGGCCGGCTGACGACCGAGGGCCTGAAAGCGGGCGACTACCGTCTGGAGCTCGAGCTCCAGGATCTCGACAGCGGCCAGACATCAGTCGCCTCGAGCGGTTTTCAGGTACTCGGTTAGCTCGGGCCGGCCAGACGATCCGTTCTCGGATCATGGCCGCTCCACGGATCGGCCATCTCTCAATTCTGGTGAGCCGGCAAGGCTGAGCCGGAGCTCTAGGGCGCGAAGAACGCCGACGGCAGGACCCACAGGCCGTGGGCGATGGCGGGCGCGACCACCGCGCCACTCTTCTCACGCAGGAAGCCGAACACCAATCCGCCGACGGCGGTCCATACGGCCCACGGCCAGGGCATTCCGTCGGGACTGGTCAGCGGATGGGCCAATCCGAAGACCACCGCAGCGAGGACCAGGCCCGGGCCGAAGGCGACACCGAGCACCTCGTAGGGCCGGCCGAAGGCATCGTTGAGGCGCGATTGCAGGTAGCCGCGGAAGAAGAACTCTTCCAGGAATCCGACGAAGATCAAGAGCTGTACGGCGCGGGCGAGAACGCCGGAGACGAGGTTCAACCCGAAGCAGGCGAGCAGCCCAAGAACCAGGACCGCTAGATAGACGGCCGTCTCGAGGCGTGAGATCTCGCGTGGCTCCCGAGTAGGTAGCGTGGTCGTCGCCCTGGCGGCGACAAACCCCGCCACCCCGACTCCGGCTGCTAGGAGAAGGGCACCGAGCCATTCTTCGTGCGTCGAACCGAGCAGGCCGATGACGGGGAACAGGACTGTGCTCGGGAGGAGCACCGCGGCTGCCCGCAGTCCGACCCGCCGATGGTCGGAGAGATCGTGCGCCGCCAGGCCGTACAGGCCCGGGTTCCTGCGACCAGCGATCAGCACCACCATGGGCAGGACGAAGAAGAGCAAGGTACTGGATACGGGCGCACCACCGAAGGCTCCCTTCTGCCACGTAGCGAAGGGAGTCTCACGCAGCAGCGGGCGGAGGGCGGCGAACAGCGTCAAGACGACCGCGACCTCGGCGATCGGGAGGATCCTCTTCATGGGTCGCCCTTTGTTATCACGGCAATCAAACCCCCTGCTCCCGGGCCGAGGTGCCTCCGGGGCCTAGGTGCCCCTGCTCCGAGGTGCCTCCTTAGGGACTCCGCCTCGGGCTACACTTCTCGACCCGAAAACCAACTTCGTGACGAGGAGAGTTCACATGACCGATCTGTTCCCGGAATTCTTGCAACCCTACGAGGGGCTCATCGTTGGCGCGGCGACCGCGCTGATCATCTTCATCCTCGGCTGGATCGCCTCGAAATGGGTCTACGCGCTCTGTTTGAGGGCCGCCCGCCGCGCAGATGTGGACGAGGCGCTGGCCAGGTTCCTATCGGCCATCGCGCAGTACGCTGTCCTTGCCTTCGCCGTGATCGCGTCCCTCAGCAAGGTCGGAGTACCGACGACCAGCCTGGTCGCTCTGCTCGGTGCCGCCGGTCTCGCCGTCGGCCTGGCCCTTCAGGGCAACCTCGGTCATTTCGCCTCTGGCGTGATGCTCCTCCTGTTCCGTCCGTTCACGATCGGCGACAAGGTTCGCGTCGCCGGCGAGGACGGTCAGGTCAAGGAGATCGGGCTGTTCGCCAGCACGCTTGGCACGCCCTCGAACGAGGTCAAGATCGTCCCCAACGGCTCGATCACCTCGGACGTGATCGTCAACTACACCGCGCAGGGCACGCTCCGCGGCGGCATCGCCGTCGGGATCGCCTACGGCTCCGACGTGCAACGCGCGATGGAGGTCATGATCGACACCTGCAAGAGGGTCGATACGGTGCTGCCCGATCCGGCGCCCTCGGTGAACTTCGCCGGCTTTGGAGCGTCCTCGCTCGATTTCGAAGTACGGCCCTGGGCCACCAGCGACGATTACCTCGGGATGCTACACGCCGCCCGCATCGCGCTCTACGACGCGCTGAACGAGGCCGGTATCGATATCCCGTTCGACCAGATCGTGGTGCATCAGGCGGCCTAGAACGGCGTGATCACCTCGCGCGGCGTCGATCTCGTGCCCGACTCGAGCCGAACGGCTCTAGCGGGCCTCTGATACGCTGCCGCCTTCAGATAGATTCGGAGGAGTCGACCATGCGATCGCTGCGTTTCAGCGTCGTCGCCATCTTTCTTGCCTCTACCCTCTCTTCGGCCCCGATGGCCTCGGCAGGCGACTGGACTCGCTTTCGCGGGCCGAACGGAGCCGGCGTCGACGACACCGCCTCGCTGCCGGTCGAGTTCGGCCAGGACCGCAACGTCGTCTGGAAGACCGCAGCGCCGTTCGGCCGCTCGTCGCCCGTCCTCACCGAGAGCCGTATCTTCCTGACCGCCCTCGAGACGAGCGAGCTCCTGACGATCGCCTACGACCGCGAGACCGGGCGCGAGCTCTGGCGCCGCGCGGTCGAGCGTCGCGAGCACGCGAATCTGCATGCTGCCACTGACTCGGCGAGCCCGACGCCGACGACCGACGGCGAGAATGTGTACGCCTTCTTCCACGAGGCGGGCCTGGTCTCGTACGACGCCAACGGCAAAGAGCGCTGGCGGCTTGCCCTCGGCCCGTTCTTCAACTTCTACGGCATGGCCTCCTCCCCGGTAGTGGCCGGGAAGCGCCTCTTCCAGCTCTGCGACCAGGCCGAGGGCTCGTTCCTGGTTGCGGTCGACAAGGATTCCGGCCGCGAGCTCTGGCGAGCCAAGCGCTCGGCCCGGCTGGAGAACTACGCCACCCCGATCCTGTACCCCAACGCCGAGTCGCCGGAGGTCCTCCTGGTCCTCGGGTCGCGTTTTCTCGACGCCTACGATCTCGAGACCGGCGAGATCGTCTGGAGTGGAGGCGGCATCGGCGCCGGGCCGGTGGCGAGCCCCGTTCTCGACGGCAGCCTCGTGTTCGTCGTGGTCCCGAACCACGCCGAGAACGGCTGGCCTCCGTTCGCGCCGACGCTCGAGGAGCACGACGCCAACGGCGACGGGCAGCTGGCCAGGGACGAGGTGGCCGAGACCTGGATGGAGCGCAACTACGGTTGGCTGGACGCCGACGAGAGTGGCGGTATCACGGGCGACGACTGGCAACGGATCGCTGACGAGATCCTGATCGACGATTGGGGGCTCTACGCGCTGCGGATCGGCGGCAGCGAGGCCCTGCTCGAGAAGGTGTGGAACTACCGCCAGAACGTGGCCTACATTCCGTCGCCGATCCTCTACCGGGGTGTGCTGTACATGCCGACGGACGGCATCCTCTCAACTCTCGATCCAGAGACCGGAGAGCTTCTGAAGCGCGCGCGGCTGGGTCAGGGCTCCGGGAAGATCTACGCCTCACCGGTGGCGGCCGACGGCAAGATCTACCTCGGCTCGCTCGAGGGCTCGGTGATCGTCCTCGAAGCCGGAGGCGACTGGTCCATCCTGGCAGCGAACGACCTCGCCGAGCCGATCTACGCCACTCCTGCGATCGCCGACGGGAGACTCTACGTCCGCACCCACGGGACCCTGTACGCCTTCGCAAAGCCGTCTGGCGAGGCTGCCGAGACAAGCTCGGGCGAGTGATCCTTCCGAGCGGCGGCCGTCGAGGTGCGGCCCGTCGAGGTGCCACCCATTTCGGGGATCTATCCGATCGGTGCCTATCGAGGTGCCAGCGGTTTCGGAGGCCGATCGAGGTGCTACACCGAGATGCGGTGTACACCGAGGTGCCACCCGTTTCGGACTGTTTCGGACTCCAGGACGACAATCGGCTCACGAGCTCGAGCCCACCCACATGGGTGTTTGAGACAGCACAGCGCCAAGAACAGACTTGGTCCAGGTGCTGCCCTCGTGAGGGGGTGTGGGGCAGTTGCCGGGGCGCTGGGTCGGTGTGCCGGCGGCCTCGACGGGCTGGGAGGGCAGAGCCTGTGAAGGCGACGGCAGCGGCCCCGATGGACACGCCACCATGGTCGGCAGAACGCTGTCGCACTATCACGTCGTCGACAAGCTGGGCTCCGGCGGCATGGGCGTTGTCTATCTCGCCGAGGACCGGCGGCTCCAGCGACACGTCGCGCTGAAGATGCTGCCACCCGAAGTGGCAGGCAACGCCAAGCGACTCGCGCGCTTCCAGCGCGAAGCGCGGGTGGTGGCGTCTCTCAACCACCCCAACATCGTGACCCTGCACTCAGTGGAGCAGGTCGAGGACGTCCACTTCCTGGTCATGGAGTACGTCGAGGGCCGCACCCTGTACGAGGCGCTGCCCCCGAACGGCCTCAATCGCTCGGCCTTCTTCCCGATCGCGATCGCGCTGGCCGACGCGCTGTCCGTGGCCCACGAGGCCGGCATCGTGCACCGGGACCTCAAGCCGGGCAACATCATGGTCACGAACCGCGGCGACCCCAAGATCCTCGACTTCGGCCTCGCCAAGCTCCGACCCCGGCCGGGCGCTCCATTCTCGTCAGAGCTCGAGACCGAACCGCTGACCGGTGCCCGTCAGGTCATCGGCACGCTCTCCTACATGTCGCCCGAACAGGTCCAGGGCGGCACGGCGGATCACCGGTCAGACATCTTCTCGCTGGGCATCGTGCTCTACGAGATGGCCACCGGGCGACGTCCGTTCCAGGGCGACAGCGGCGCAGAGCTGGTCTCGTCGATTCTTCGCGATACCCCGAGCCCGGCCGATGACATCCGTACCGAGCTGCCACATCATCTGGGCCGCATCATCCGCCACTGCCTGGAGAAGAGCCCCGAGCGGCGCTTGCAGTCGGCCAAGGACCTGCGCAATGAGCTCGAGGACCTCGAGCGCGAGCTGAGCAGTACAGAGGTTACAACCAGCGGTTCGGCGTCGTCCGCGAACACGGTCGGAAGAGCGGGGTTCTGGCGGGCTTCGCGCGCGATCAAGGCCGTTGGGCTCGCGCTGGTTGTTGGTTTCGCGGCCTTGACGAGTTGGCAGCTCGTGTCGCGGAAGGGTGAGCCGCCGCCCATCTCGCCCGCGGCGCAGCGACTCCTCGATCAGGGCCAGCTCAGCGAAATGCGCGGACTGACGCGCGAGAATCTGGAGGACGCGGTGGAGCGCTATCGCGGCGCGCTTCAGCTGGAGCCCGAGAGCGCTCACGTGCGGGCCCGCCTGGCATCCGTCCTTTCGCTGATGCAGATCCAGTACCCGGAGCCGGAGCGGGTCGAGGAGATCGATCGACTGACGAGTGCCGCGCTGGAGCAGAGCCCCGAGCTTGCGCTGGCTCACATCGCCTCGGGGCGGGTGGCGCTTCTCGAAGGCGATCGCCAGGCCGCGGAGCGTGCAGCACGTCGAGCGTTGGACGCCGATCCGACCGAGCATCAGGGCCACAGCCTCCTCGGTCAGGTCATGATCAGAGACGCGAGGGTGGAGCCCGGGCTCGAGCATCTACGACGAGCGGTCTCGGTCGCGGGTAGTGACGTCAGGGCCATGATGGTGTTGGCCTACGAGCTCAAGCACCTCGGCCGAGGGGACGAGGCCGCCGCCGAGTATCAGAAGGTGCTGGCGTACGACCCGGACCATCGGGGAGCGCTCAACGATCTTGCGGTCATCTACGTCGAGACCGGGCGCGATCTCGACGCGATTCCGCACTTCAGGCGGCTCCTGCAGCTCGGGGAGGATGAGGCGGCGGCTCAGAACCTCGGTGTCGCCTACTTCAACATCGGCGAGATGGAGCAAGCCATCGAAGCCTTCCGCACGAGTCATCGAATCGACCCGGCCAAGCCGCTGGCGCCCCACGGCCTGGGAGACGCCCACGAGAGGCTGGGCGATGTCGACTCGGCAGAACGTTGGTACGGGACCGCCGTCGCGAACTACGACGGCGCCCTCGAGGCCGGCGGCCAGCGCTCCTTTCTCCTGCCTCTACGCGCGGTGTGCCTGGCCAAGCTGGGGCGGTTCGACGAGGCTCGGAACGACGTAGCGGAAGCGCTCGCTCTCGAGCCCGACAGCGGCTGGCGGCTCTTCTACGCCGCCCAGGTCTACGCCCTCGCCGGACTGGTGGACGAGGCCTACGAGCACGCAGCTCGGGCAATCGAGGCCGGCTACGCGCGAGCACAGTTCCTGCGCGAGCCGGCCTTCGCCAGCTACCGCGACGATCCGAGCTTCCTGGCCGTGCTCGAGATCACCGAGGACTAGGACCGATCGCCGCCTAGCCCTTCCTGCGCTCGTCCAGCGGCGGATCGACCGAGACCTGAGCCCCGTCCTTCAGGCCCAGGGTGAGCGTGTAGTCCACGAGATTGCGCGGCGCCTTCCACATCGGCTTGCGCAGGCGAATCTCGTCCGAGACCCACGGTCCCTTCTTCTCGTCCCCCTTCACGATCGTCCACGCCTTGTTCGCTCCACAGGCCACCTGCTCGAACTCGATCGGTGGCTGCTCGTAGTCCGCGCCGGTAGGGTCCAGCACCGGGTACGGATCGAGGTTCGTCGAATTCCGTCTGAAATCCGAGAATCTCAGTCTCTCGATGTCGCCTTCCCAGTTCTCGACTTCGAACTGGAAGGGTTCGTCCACCCAGATCATCGGCAGCTGACGGTGGAAATTGATCTCGTTCTGGTCCGTGATGTCGAGCTTGACCTTGTGTATGGGCATGGGTGGTCCTCCACCAACGGGCATCCGGCACCATGCCGGCACCCTCTTCGAGTCCGTCAGCAGCTTGGCGGTCTTGGGCTCTCGGTGCGGTCGCTCCGAACCGGAGACGCGAGGATCCATCGCTTTGCGTCGCCGGCTTTCGCCGGCTTTGCCTTTGTCAAGACCCAAATGGGGTCGTAGCACGCGACCGGGAACCGGCCAACCACCGGAGGGGTGGTTTTCGAGCAGCGCCCTCGGGTGGCTCGGGTGTCTCGAAGAACGACCGGCTGGTCGGCGCCCCGCAGGACCCAGGCCCTTGGCGCCTGCGGTGTGACCTCGCCGCCGACTCCGGTTGGGCCCGGGCAGTCGGGACCTGAGCCTCAGACCGGCGCCACCCACCCCCGCCAGAGGCCTCCACTCCCGAGAATTCCGCTCTTTCGGGTGGTTCCTTTTCGTCATCTCGGGCTTAATCTCGGCCGGCCTAGAGAAACGGCACACCTGGGAAAACCCAGGGCCGCAAAGCCACGGGTCCTCGCTTCCCTCTCACAGGAGTGGGCGCAGGAGACAGAGGGACTGCAAGATCGCCGGGCTGCCGACGGGCCGGTCAGAGCACATCCGCTCCGCACCGTTGGACAAGCGGGAGAGACGCTCTCGCGAGACTTGGAGGCACCCAATGCCCACAGGACCCAGAACTCTCATCGTTTTAGCGACCTTGGTACTCGTGGCCGCCGTATCTTCTCCACCGGCCCACGCCCACTGCGCGGGCAAACACATGGGAGACCATCCTCATTGCCAGGGTAATCCCGGCAGTAACGACGGCCTGTACGAGGTGACCGTCGGACTCGACGCAAACGGCGATCCGATCGGCGAGCTCTACCCGAAAGCTGGCTCGGTACAAGTCTACGAGGGCGAAGACGCAGGGGGCAGTTCGAAGCCCGTCCAGGTGTACTTCCAGTTTCTCGATCTCGATCTGAGCTACTTCGCCAACCACTTCGGCCCGTCGGGCGCAAACTGCTTCGGCGCGGCGCCGATCGCGGGAGAGCTCACCGCCCTGGTCATCTCAGAGGAAGGCGACGGCTCGGCGCTCGCTCGCTACTGGTTCACCGCCTACGGCCACGACGGCGTAACCGAGGTCAAGTACCAGCTTCTGATGTGGGGCGACTTCACCGGAACCTGGCGCCCCGCGGCGACCGGCGATTCCACGACGGTCAACCTGGGGATGTGGCAGCTCAAGATCGAGCAGCGTCGGCACAAGAACATCGCCTGTCGAGTCGGCTACGACTTCGATGAAGGCGTCACGATCGAGGTCGGGCGCACCAACTAGTCGTGACAGAACCGCCGGCCAAGTAGAAACCCCCTTTGTAGGTGAGAAGAAACGCCACTCCTCTCCGCCCTCTGGCGGTGCGCTAGAGTTGTGAGCCGATTCTTGACACCAGAAAGGTCTGAAGTGCCCGTGACCGGTGTAGTCACAAGGCTGACTTACAGCCGGACAGCACCGGACGTTTCTGCCGACACTCCTGTCAGGTGAGTAGTCGAGTATCGAAGGCGTAGGCCATTCCCAGCGGCCAGCCGGCCGCAAACACGAGCACAAATCCGACCTCTCTTAGCGGTACCCCCAGAAGGCTCAGGATGTGACCTCAGGGCAGCACGGCCTGCCGACGCCGGCCGAAGCCGTCGAACCCGAACGACCCGCAGGCGCCGTCGATCGTGAGCTCCGCACGCCAAGCGTCCGCCACCGCGTTCCGGTCCAGCCCGGCCCGGAGCACCGCTTCGGCGACCGCGGCCGCGGCGTCGTAGCCCAGGACCGCCCAGCGATCGGGATCGCTGCCCGTGGCGGCCCGGAAGGCGCGGCGGAAAGCTTCACTTGGCACTTGCGGCTGGCTCGGCGCTACCGAGACCACCCAGAAGCTGCCCGTGGCGGTGACGCTCGACGCCTCAGCCGTGGCGACGACCGGCAGGTGGGCCCGCGTGCCGAGCTGGGCGAGCAGATGGGCGGTCTGACGGTCGGGTGGCGCCAACAGGGCGATCACCCAGGCGTCGAAGACCATCTCGACCGCGGGCCCGGTGGCGGCGGCCCAATCACGGGGAGGATCGGTCACCGTCAGCTCGAGGCGCGTGCCGGTTCGCTGCTCCCAGGTCGAGAGCGCCAGCCGGGCGCCGGCGGCCAGAGCGGCCGTCACTTCAGGTTCCCCCGCCGCGATCAGACCGACAGTCGGCGTGGCGGGGGCCGACACCGCGCCGTCGAGCGGCGGTGCCGCGGCCAGAACCAGGACGAGGAGCAGTACTCGCGTCGTCACGGTCGTACGCTCACTCGACCACGAACTGTCCGTCGCGCACTCGACACAGCACGACCGGAGCGACGTTGTTCCACGTAGCGTCGAATCGAATCGTCCCGGTCACGCCTCGCCACTCGGTTCGGGCAAAGAGGCGATCCCGGATACGCACACGGTTCAGCCCGGCCTCGCGGATCGCCTGTACCAGATATCGGGTGCCTTCGTAGGCGTAGGCCGCGACTGCATCCGGTTCCTCCCCCGCCGCCGCCAGGTAGCGTCTGCGGAACTCGCTCCAGCCGTCGGAGCCGCCGTTCGGGTCGAACGGATAGGTCGTGACCAGTCCCTCGGCGTAGCCGCCGGCGGTCTCCAGAAGGATCGGATCCAGCAGCCGATCCGGGCCGTACACGGGTTGGCTCAGGCCGGACGTGCGTAGCGCCGCCAGGACCCGCCCGGCCACCGCCGGCCGGCCCCAGAGCACGATCGCGTCGGGCGCAACAGTGCGCAGGCGCTCGATCTGGTTGGGCCAGGAGGTCTCGTGGTTCTCGAACCGGACCTCGAGGGCAATGGGGCGATGGAGTCGGCGCGCCGCATCGTTGAACTCGATGATGCCCATGCGAGCGTAGCGGTCGTTGGCCCGGAACACCGCCACTTTCTCGAGGCCGTCCTCCTCGAAGATCCTGTGCGCCAGCCGGTAGCCGGTCCGGCGATCGTCCGGCCGCATCCGCACCATCCACGGGACCATGTGCTCGGTGAGCGTGGGATCCGTTCCGGCGGTGTTGACGACCGGCGTCTCGACCTTGAGCAGCAGGCGGCTCATGACGTGCGAGGCGTTGTCCTCAAGCGCACCGACGATCGCCCATACGCCCTGGTCGAAGACGAGTTCGACGGCGGCGTTGCCGGACGCACCCCAGGCCTGGCTCTCGTCGCGGTAGAGCGCAACGAAGGGCGCCCCTCGATAGCCGCCCTCGGCGTTGGCTTCTGTCAGGGCCAGCTCAACGCCGTGACGCATGCGGCGTCCCTCCGGGACGTCCAGTCCCTCCGTCGGCACCAGCACGCCCAACCGGATCTCGGCCGGCAGCTCCGGCTCCGGCCGGTCGCGCCCGGGCCCGCGGAACTCGGGCGGCTCGCGCAGGAACTCGTCGTAGGGTCGGCCGACGCCGCGGTACGGGACCAGCTCTGCCGGCGTCTGGCTATAGGAGTCCTCCGGCTCCTGTGCCACGGCTGGCGCCAGGCCGATCAGCAGCGCCAGCACGGCGACGGCCGCTAGCCTGACCTGCTCACCGGCTTTCGTAGCGAGCCGGGACGGCGGCGCAGCAGGAAGCTGGTGAGAAGGCCGGGCTGGCCTCATCCCGCGGCCTCCGCAACCACGGCAAACGCCTCGATCTCGATCAGCAGGTCGCTACGGCACAGCCTCGCCTGGATACCGGTCGAGGCCGGCAGCGGGTCGAGGCCGGCACAGCGGAAGAACAGGGTACGGATGCGGTTGAAGTCGTCGTAGTCGCGCTCGATGTCGCGCAGGTAGCAGGAGGTGCGCACGATGTCGTGCCAGGTGGCGCCGCGCGAGTCCAGGAGCTCGGTCAGGTTGCGGTAGGTGCGCCACGTCTGGGCGCGGAAGTCGCCGGCATAGACCGTGGCACCCGCCTCGTCGACGGCGGAGGTGCCGGACAGCCAGAGGACGCTCTGCCCGCTCTTGATCTCGACGCTCAGTCCACGTGTGAACGAGGACGGCAAGGCGTAGTCGTAGGCCTCGTTGAGGACACCCCGGGCCTCGATGGCGAACCGGTCCACCTGTGGAGCCCTCGGCTCCCAGGCCAGGATCGAGCCGTCGACGTCGAGGAGCCCCAGCTTCTCCATCTCGTAGCGTTCCGCGGCCGAGAATCTCTCGTCTACCCGGCCGATGACTGTCTTGTTGGCCTTGATGACACTCATGATGTCTCCTCTGAGTTCTTTTCGGGGCCGAACGGCCCGGTAGCCGCCACGCCGCGGCTCAACCCGTGGCCGGTGGCGATCCAAACCTCGTTCTCTCCAGGGTGGGTCCACAACACGTAGTTGTCTCCGGGGCCGGACGAAAGGTGCTGGCTCTCGACCAGCTCGCCGTTCCGGTAGACCGTGACGTCGGTGCCGCCGCCCTCGGTGGCCTTGTAGCTCACCGCGATCTCCCCGTCGAGCACACCGAAGCCCTCGTCGGTGCCCAGAAACGCCGTCCGGCCACGCGCCGCGACGTGGTTGATGAAATCGCCGGGAAGGCCGGTGTCCGCCTTGCGGAAGGTGCGCCAACGCCGGCCGTCGTATCTCGACAAGCCGAAGTAGGTCGCCTGCCAGAGCCAACCGGCGTCCCACGCCACGAACGAAGTGACGTCGTGGATGGGTCCGTCGTCGCGCAGCAGGTCGACCTCCATCTCCTTGTCCGGATCCCGGTACTCACGCCAGCGCCCGGTGGTGCGGTCCAGCTCGACGACGCCGCCACCCCAGATTCCGACCCACGTGCGCGCCGGACCCACCGCGATCGAATAGCACCAGGGCTCGTGCATGATCGAGTTCTCGTGGTCGTAGAGCACCCACGAGCCGGTGGTCGGGTCGAGGGCGCTGGTCCCGGCCGCGGTCGCCGCCCAGACAAGCTCGCCGTCGGTGACCACCTGGTACACGACGTCGTTCATGAGTCCGCTGTCGAGCTGCGTATAGGTGCGGATCTCGCCTCCGGACAGCCGGGACAGGCCGGCCAGCGTGGCCACCCACAGGTCGCCGCTGCCCGGATGGCGCGCGAGCGCCGTGACATAGCGGTGACCCAGGCCGTCTTCCTTGGACCAGGTTGTCCATTCGCCGCCGCGCCGCAGCGCCAGACCGCGATCGGTGCCTACCCAGAGATCGTCACCTTCGGCCAGCACGGTGGTCACCTTGTTGGACGGCAATCCGTCTTCCACGGTCAGGGTCTCGAACCGGTCGTAGTAGAGGGCTACACGCCGGGACTCGGCGGGCTCGGCCCACGGGTCCCCGAGAACCGGCGAAGGTGCCTCGGACCCGGTTGCCTGCGTCGCCACCGTGGCCGCGCCACCGGCGCGGAAGCCCAGAACCCCGAGCGACATGGCAGCACCGAGAGCCAAGGAGATCCAAAGCCAGCGTCGCGTCATCATCAGAGTCCCTTCAGATACTCCACGAGATCGTTGAGCTCGGCTTTGTTGAGGTCGGTGACCACGCCGTGCTGATCGCCCACTCCGGGCAGGGTCCAGATCTCCTCCAGCGTCCGTGCCCGCCCGTCGTGCAGATAGGGCGCCTTGCTGCCGATGCCCGTGAGATGCGGCACGTCGAACTCGCTACTGCCGTCCGTGGGGCTGCCGGTGCCGACATCCGCCTTCAGCAGGTTCGAGTAGTGGGGACCGCTGTGACAGGTCGAGCAGCGATCGGCCGCCGGGATCTCGCTGCCGTCCTTGCGCACGCGGCGCTCGAAGATCTCCTGGCCCCGCTGGCGGGCGCCAACGGCCAGATCGGCGACCCGGCCGGCGCTCGGGTCCGGCCGCGGCGGCGGTAGCGACTCGAGGAACGCCACCAGGTCTTCCAGCTGCTGCTCCGGGAACGGATCGGCGCGCGTCAGCACCATCGCGAACCGTGGGCCGCACTGACGTTGCAGCGTCGGGTTGAGGCCGACCCACTTGAACGGCGCGGTGCCGGCGACGCCGCGCAGGCTGCGGTTGAGCAGGATGTTCCTGCCGACGCCGTCGATGTCGAAGTCGTAGGTCAAGCCGTCGGTGTGGCCGTCGGGATGGCAGCTGCGGCAGGAGAAGGACCCCTGGAATGCGTAGCTGGCGTCATGGAAGACCACGTCGCCCCGGCGCGGCGCGTCCAGGGGCACCGGATCGCCGACCGGGAGGCGGTCGATGAGCTCCCCCTCGGGAGTGAACCAGGCCACCGAATCGTTGAGGCGCTCGGCGACTGCCACCACCCCGTCTACCGCCACGACGTCCCGAGGATTCGTCGCGGTCGGGAATCGGCGGTCGAGATAGCTTCGGGTGAGTGAGAAGTCCTCGGGCGCGTCGGACTCCAGGCCGTCCGCGACCGCCAGCAGCTCCGGCAGGTCGAGCCTCGCTGCCTGGTTGCTACCGCCCGAGGCGACCCAGACCCAGCGCCCCTCGGGATCCACTGCCACGCCCGTCGGGTCGGCGAAGGCCCGGTTGAGCTCGTTGAGGGGCAACAGTGCCACCTCGCCGCTCTCGAGGTCGACGACGCCGAGCACACTCGATACGACCCAGCCGCGAGCCACCTGGAGGATCGGCAGAAGATTGCGGGTGCGCAACGCCGGTACGAGCAGATAACGCCCGTCGGGCGTGAACGCCGCGTCCTCGGCAAGGTGCGCCGAGGGCATCGGCACCCGGCCGATCACCCGGCCTGCCACGGGGTCGAGCAAGGTGATCTCCGAGCTCGGCACTCGATCAGGCAGATCGGTGTCGACTATGCGACTCACCACGGCGACGGTGGCGCCGTCAGGGGCGACGGCGACGGCGTACGGCTCGCGCCCGGCTGCGAGCCTCGTCTCGCGTTTCTCGCCCTCGAGGTCGACCACGCTGATGTCCTGGGAGCCGGCGTTGGAAGCGACCAGGCGGCCGCCGGCGGCGAACGCGACTCCCGCGGGATCGACTCCCACAGCGACCCGCTCGTGAACCGTCATCTCCCGGGGATCGAGAAGCGCGATCTGATCGGTGTCGCTCAGCGCTACCGCGACCCGGGAGCCGTCGGGCGAAACGGCGAGACCCCGCGGCGTCGCCCCGAGCGGCTCCGACAGACGCACGGTGCGCGACTCGAGGTCGACCCGTGCCACCCGCTCGGCGGGACCGATCGAGGCGAACAGAGCGCGGCCCTCCGGGTCGGCGGCCAGAAAGCGTGGGCTCGGGTGCGGCCGGGCGCCACGATAGGAGCGGTAGCCGCCGGGGCCGTGGCAGTTCCAGCAGCGGGTCGCGCCGACGTCGGTTCTGCCGGTCACCTGCCTCACGTGACGCGCGGCCAATGGCTCGCCGGCGAGACGGACGGCCGCCGCGATGACGACCAGTGGGAGCAGGATCTTGAGGGCGAGGCGCACTGGATCAGCCCTCGTTCGGCTCCCTGAGATCGATCGGCTCTTCGAGCACCGCCAGCGGCCTTCGGTTCGGCGGCGCGGTCGCGGGGTGCTCGTGACAGCCGACGCAGCCGCGCACTTCCTTGGGCCGGACCCAGACGGGTGTGCGGGTCTCGACGAGCACGCTGCCATCGGCGGCCAGGAGATCCAGGTAGAGCGGTCGGTCGACCGGCACGACCGTGAAGAAGGAGCCGTCGGCGGCCAGGAGAACCTCACCGAGGACTCGTCGGGTGCCGTCTCTCTCGGCCGCCGACAGCCGGACGCGGTGCGCATCCTGAAGTCCGGGCGGACGGGCGTCGATACACAGCAGGCGCCCCTCGCCGGCCTCCGGGTCGACCATGCTGAGATGCCCCTGGGGTCGCGCTCGGGCGGTCACTTCGACGGCGTGGACGATCCGCTCGCCCTCGGGGGCCGTGAGGACGGCATCGACCCTGTCCCCCGGCTCCTCCAGAATCCACAGTCCCGATGCACCGCCGGGTTCGCTGCCCGCGACCAGCAGCGCGTCTGAGCCGACGGGCTCAGCGGCGATGGCCTCGAGAGCCGGCAGCTCGTGGGCGGTGCTGGGCTCCTCCGGACGTCCCCAACCCATCCGTTCGAGCGCCAGCGGTCCATCCGGCTCGCCGCCCACGAACACGACGTCTCCACCCCGCGTCTGGCGCGCCAACAGCTTCAGCCGCGGACCGCCGTGGTAGCCGTGGAGCGCCGCCGCCCCGGTGCCGTCCGGATGCACGGTGAAGAGCGCGAATCCGCCTCCCTCGGGCCGGCCGTCTCCACCGGGCAGCCACTGCGAGTAGACGATGCGACCGTCGGCCAGCACCGCTGGATCGAGCTCGCTTCCCCCGAAGGTAACGCGCTCGGCTGATTCTTCCTCGGGAGAGACTACGAACAGCGCCCACGCCGACGACATGCCGGCCAGCGGCGGGGGCCCGTCGACTGGGGCGGCGACCGCGAGACGGCCATCGGGAAGCCAGGCTACGCCACCCGCGCCCGCCGGGGCACCGGCGAGTCGGTGGCGGTCGCCGCCTTCCGAATCGGCGGTCCAGACGGCGAATCGATCCTCGTTCGGGAGCCGGCCTACGAAGGCCATCCGGCGCCCATCGACGGAAACGATGGCCCCTCCCGCGGCCGCCATGCCCTGGCTGAGCTCGAGAAGCGGCCGGTCGCGGCGCTCGAGGTCGACCAGGGCGATCCGGCTCCCTTCCGGGTAGCGCTGGTCCGGCTCGGGCAGCGACGTCCGCGCCGTGGCTGGCGCCAGGCTCACCACTACCGGACGTCCAGCCGGTGGCGCCGGCGCGGCGCAGCCGGCCAGAATCGACGCCATCCCGGCCAGAAACGTCGCGACACGCGTCATTCGATGCCCTCGCCCTCGGTCACCGTGTAGGGCTGGTCCACCTCGAGGTCCTCGAAGGTCTGTCGGCTCCCGGCCGGCCAGATCACTTCCAGGCGGTCGACACGGGTCGCGCCGCCGAGGCCGAAGTGGAGTCGCGGATCGTTCTGGGTCAGATAACCGGAGGCCGCATGGTGGACCCGGCGCCAGCTCCTGCCGTCAGCTTCCACAGTCACGATCGCTCCGAAGCCGTCGCGATTGCCGACGGTACCCACCAGACCGAGGCGCAGCCAGTGCCCCGGCGCCGGCCAGTCGTTGCGCAGCAGGACCGGTGCGTCGTCGAGATTGGTGATCAGCACGTCCAGGTCGCCGTCGTCGTCGAAGTCGGCGAACGAGCCGCCGCGTCCCAGGCGGGCAGTAGCGAAGTAGTCACCGCCCTCGCCGCTGACGAACTTGCCGTCGCCCGTGTTCTCGAGCAGCAGGTCGGGCCGCCCGGTGGGATGCTTCAGGTCGCCGTTGACCAGGAGCGCATCGAGGTCGGCGTCGTTGTCGAAGTCGAAGAAGCCTCCGCCCCAGGAGACCCACTGCCCCGAGAGCGCCGCCAGCCCGCTCGACACGACGAGGTCCTCGAACAGTAGGTCCTCGGTGTTGCGGTAGAGCGAGCCATAGGTCGTGTCGGTAACCAGAATGTCGGGGAGCCCGTCGTTGTCCAGATCCCCCACCGAGCCCGCCATGGCGCCGGTGGCCTCGCCGTAGAAGCCGAAGGCGGCGCCAGACAAGACGGCGGTCTCCTCGAACTCTCCGTCGCCGATGTTCCTGAACAGGAAGTTCTCGGAGGCGTCGTTGGCGACGAAGAGATCTGGCCGGCCGTCGAGGTCGAAGTCCGTGGCCACGACCCCCATGGCGCGCCCGGCGGGCACCGCGTCGATGCCGGCGTGCGTCGTCCAGTCCTCGAAGCTGCCGTCGCCACGATTCCGGTACAGCGCGTCCCCTTCAGCGGCGTAGGCCAGGGGACCCGGATAGACGTCGGGCGCGTAGTGCAGCGTGTAGTCGGGATCGAACACCAGGTAGTTGGCCACGTAGAGGTCCAGCCTGCCGTCGCCGTCGGCGTCGAGAAAGGTGGCTCCAGCAGAGCACCGCTCGTCGTCGACGCCGGCCTCGGCGGCGCGCTCCCGGAAGGTGCCGTCCCCGCGGTTGACATAGAGACGGTTGGCGCCGCAGTTGGCGACGTACAGGTCGGCATCGCCGTCGTTGTCGACGTCCCCTACGGCTACGGCATAGCCATATCCCGTATCTCCCGTGCCCGCTCGCCGGGTCACGTCCTCGAATGTGCCGTCGCCACGGTTGCGATAGAGGCGATTGGCGGCCGACTCCCCCCGAGGACCGCCGCTCACTCCCTTCAACCAACCCTGATTGAGCAGGTAGAGATCCAGATCCCGATCGCCGTCGGCATCGAGCCAGGCGGCGCCCGAGCCCAGGCTCTCGACGATGTTGTTCATCAGCTCGTCGCCCACCTGATGCAGGAAATCGAGGCCGGCGGCGGCGGTGACGTCGAGGAACGCCTGATCGCCAGCGGCAGGCAGGCCTGCGGGCGCTTCGGCCCTCGAGTCCTCCGATGGCCCGGAACAGGCGAGTACGACCACCAAACCCAGCGCCCAGCCGGCGCCGCCAAACCACCCAGGGCTGTCCATCACTTCAAAGCCAGCTTCGACCGCTGCCCTCTTGGCCAGGCGCGCGAGTCGTCGATGATGGCCGCGAGCTCGACGGGCAGAATGCCCTGAGGGCCGTCACAGAGTGCGTGGCAGCGCTGGGACTCGTCGGCAACGACCTCTACAATCAGGCCGTCGGCACCGGAGCCGATCGCCGCTCGAGCGGCGTCCGGTACCATGCTGGCGATTCCGGCAGCATGGCTCGGGTCTGCCACGATCGGCAGGATCGACCGCTCGCGGACTGCGGGAATCACGTTGAGATCAAGTGTGTTGCGGCTGTAGTCATCGTGCGAGAAAGTGCGAATGCCCCGCTCGCACAGGATGATGTCGAGGTTGCCTTCGACCGCGATGTACTCCGCGGCGCACAGCCACTCGGTGAGAGTGGCGGCCCAGTGACGCTTCAGCAGCACCGGCAGACCGAACCGGCCCACCTCCCGCAGGAGCGGGAAGTTCTGCATGCTGCGAGCGCCCACCTGCAGGCAGTCGGCCACTCTGCCAACGCGCTCCACGTCCCGCGGATCCAGTACTTCTGTAACGATCGGGAGTCCGACCTCGGAACGCACCTCTGCCAGGATCGTCAGCCCCTCGTCACCGAGTCCCTGGAAATCGTAGGGCGAGGTGCGGGGCTTGAACGCGCCCCCGCGGAGCAGCTGGGCACCGACAGTCTTGACTGCCCGCGCGATGGCCAGCGTCTGTTCGCGGCTCTCGACCGCGCACGGGCCGGCAATGATCGTCGGCGGCCCATCCCCCCCGAAGGCAACACCCTCCACCCGCACCACCCGCGGCCGAGTCGAGTGGCGGTACTCGGCGTAGGTCTGGCGGCACACGAGCTCGTAGGGTCCGGAAGGCTTCGGTGTAGCTCCTGCTGGCAGATCGTTCATCGCTAGTCCCGTCTGGAGTCTGCTCCTCTCGCCGCGGCATAGGGTCCCGAGACCCCAAGCTTCCTATCGGGACCCGCGTTGGGCGAAACTTAAGGCACACCTCGGCTTACGCCGCCACTCGGTGGGGTAGGCCCGGGTACCACCCGGGTAGGCCGAATGGAGTGGCTCGAGCGAAATGGCAGAGGCTGCTAGGGCTCGGCTCTGACCATCAGCAGACGCTCCAGCTCTTGCGGATCGCGAGCAGATTCAAACTCCTCTCGGCTCATCTCAGTCTCTCGATCGGCTCGATCGCTACACCACCTTCCACCTCAGTCTGGATGACCTCTCCATCGCGCCAGGCGATCTCGTGGAGCTGTTCAACGGCTTCTCGACGAACGGCGATCTGCAGTTCAGGCTCATCCTGAAGTACAACTCTGGTCTCCTGGAGGACCGACTCTTACTCTCCGTTCGACAGGATGACGGTTCGTACGTCGAGACTCCCTTCGGAGAGGAGATCCTGGTACCGGACGGCTGGAACAAGGTCGAGGTCTCCTGGGAGACCGGGTCAGGGACCGACGCCTTCGATGTCGTGCCGTTCGTCGAGCCGGCATTTCTGACCAAGACGGGAGAAACCTCGGGCGCGGCCCCTTCGACCTCGCGGCCGGCCCGCAGCATTCACCAGGGAATCACGGACTTCCGCTCGCGCTCACCTCGATCGCGTTGACGAGGGGCGGGCCGCCCACGACCCGAACGAAGTCGATATCGAGATTCGTGTCGTTGGGCGTGACCGAGAATGTCCTTGACACCACAACCGAGCAACCGGCGTCGGCGATCAGATCGTAGTCGTCGAGCACCACGGCACCTTCGATCTCGACATCGAAGATTTTCGCTCCCACCGAACACTGGGCCCACTGGGCAAAAAAGAGTCGCACCTCCAGGGAGAGACCGACCTGCACCGGCAAATCCCACTGCATGCTCGTCCCGAAACCCAGGTTGCGTCGGTAGGTCTCGAACAGCTCCGGCGGCGAGCCGGCAGGCACCGAAGCGTCGATCGCGAGGCCGCCGGCGTAGGAGGCGCTTTTCGTCTCGGCAGAATTGACGTACGGCGAAGGGGTGTCGGCCTCCCAATCGACAGGCACACCGTCCTGCGCGGGCAACAACGGCCCACCCGTGTTGACGCGGTACAGCATCTGGCTGCTGCCATCAGACACGGTCACCGAATCCGAGGCCGTGTCGGTCAGGCCGCTGTCGTCGGTGACGGTCAGGGTGACCAGGAAGGTGCCCGACGCGGCATAGAGGTGGCTCGGGTTTTGCTCGATCGAGGTGTTGCCGTCGCCGAAGTCCCAATACCAGGTCTCAATGGTCCCGTCGCTATCGCTGGACTGGTCGGTCAGGTCCACCTGCAACCCATTCGTAACGAAGCTGAACGCCGCCGTAGGTGGCAGATCTCCCGTGCTGGCAACCGCATTGCCCGAGAGGCTCACGACGAGGGACGCATTGGTCGCGTCGTATTCAATCAGCGCCTGAGCCGTCCGCTGGCTCGTGGTGAGAATCTCGATCGCGTTGACGAGCGGCGGACCGCCCGCGACCCGAACGAAGTCGATATCGAGATTCGTGTCGCCAGGCGTGACCGAGAATGTCCTCGATACAGCGATCGAGCAACCGGCGTCGGCGATCAGATCGTAGTCGTCGAGTACCACGGCGCCTTCGATCTCGACGTCGAAAACCTTCGCGCCCACCGAACACTGGGCCCACTGGGCAAAATAGAGTCGCACCTCCAGGGAGAGACCGGCCTGCACCGGAAAATCCCACTGCATGCTCGTGCTACCCAGGGTGCGTCGGTAGGTCTCGAACAGCTCCGGCGGCGATCCGGCAGGCACCGATGCGTCGAGCGCGAGGCCGCCGGGGTAGGAGGCGCTATTCGTCTCGGAGGAATTGACGTATGGCGAGGGGGCGTCGGCCTCCCAATCGGCAGGCTCATCGTCCTGACTGGGCAACAGCGGCCCACCCGCGTTGACGCGGTAGAGCGGCTGACCGGTGCCGTTCGAAATCGGTGCAAACCACACGTCGAAGAAGTGCTGACTGCCGCCCGGAATCGTCACCGGGCCGACGAAGTCGTGGCCGAAATGATCCGAGTCCTGGCCGATCATCGAGACCGTCGTTACGTCGACTGGCCCCGCACCATCGTTGGCAATCGTCAGCGTGTCGGGCACCGAGACGCTGCCGATCTCTTGATCGCCGAAGTCCACACTTTCGGGAAGAGCCCTCATCGCCTCGACACTCACGACCTGCGAAGTGCTCTCCATCCCGCCGAGGCCGTCTTCGACGGTCAAGGTCGCCGTGTAGACGCCCTCGCTCGCGAAAGTGTGCGTCGGATGCTGCTGGGTCGACCCGAAACCGTCCCCGAAGTCCCAACTCCAGTCGACGACCTGAGATCCGCACGAGGTGCTGCCGTCGGTAAAGATGGCCTGCAATCCGCTCGTAGCGACCCCGAAGGTCGCCGCGAACGTCGCGTTGGTGCCGTCCCCAAAAAGAATCCAGACCACACCCTTGCCATCGGCGGCCGGAGCACCGGCCACGAAGTCCATGGCTCCGTCGCCGTTCAGGTCACCCATGTCGTCGACGATGTGGGAGAACAGCCCGTCTGCGGGGAGACTGCCCGAGAAGCCGCCCTCGGTCGCACTGACCTTTCCGTAGCAGCGGACTGTGCCGTCGTCCTCGAGATAGAGAATCCAGAAAGCGCCGACGTCGTTCGCACCATCGTCGTCGAAGGGTGCGCCGGCGAGCAGATCGATGACGCCGTCCCCATCCAGGTCGCCCGCGTTCTTGGGGGGATGCCCGAAGCGGTCCCCGTCATCGAGGATGCCGGCGAAGCCCCCCGTCGTGTCGGAGATCTTCTGGTGGCTCTTGACTGTCCCGTCCGAGTGAAGGAACAGCAAGTAGAGCCCTCCTCGATCCGTACCGCCGTCGTCGTCTTTGGGCACGCCCGCGAGCAGATCGAGGACGCCATCGCCATCAAAGTCTCCAAGCGCGTCCAGGTCGTGCCCCAGCTCGTCTTCGCGCTCGAGCACGCCAGAAAAACCACCCTCACCCTCCGCGATCCGCTGGAAGGTTCGCACTGTGAAGCCCGCGTTCATGAACAGAATCCAGGTGACGCCCTCGTGAGAGATATGACCCGTGGCCGCGGCGAGATCATCGATGCCGTCGTTGTCGAGATCACCCAGCAGAGTGACGCCGTGGCCGAATCCGTCGTTGTCCTGCAGTACGCCGGTAAACCCTCCCTCGGTATCGGAGATCTTCTGGTGGCTCTTGACCGTGCCATCGGTGTCGAGGAACAGCAGATAGAACGCCCCTCGATCGGGACCCCCGTCATCGTCCCAGAGAGCGCCGACGGCGAGATCGTCGACCCCGTCATTGTCATAGTCACCCAGTGGAGCCACCGAGTGTCCGAACTCGTCGCCGTCGTCCAGAATGCCGGTGAAGTTGCCCTCGGTGTCGGAGATCTTCTGGTGGCTCTTGACCGTGCCATCGGGATTGAGAAACAGGATCCAGACGGCGCCCCGGTTGATGCCGCCGTCATCGTCGCTGGGTGTCCCGACGGCGAGGTCGTTCACTCCGTCGCCGTCCAGGTCGCCGATGGCCTCCGGGGCCCAACCGAACTGGTCACCGAGGTCCAGTGTTCCCGTGAAGTTGCCCTCGGTATCACTGATCTCCTGCTGGCCTGAAACCTGGGCGTGGGTCGCCGTGCTGGAAACAAGACAGCCCACACCAAGCAACAGCGTCGAGGCCAGGGCCAGAGACAAGCACCTGCTCGGAGGCCGAGGGGTGTTCGGGACAGCAGTTGGTGTCGCAGACCCCTGATCCGCGGCGATCTTCGAGCTTCTGGTCATCTCAGCCTCCTTCGCCCAATGTCGAGCCCCCAGAAAAACGCATCGGTCTGCCCTTCGGCAGCCCGGCGATCTTGGGCTCCCTCGTGTTCTTGCGCTCAACCCCGCGTGAAGGAGGCGAGGACCCGTGGCTTTGCGGAGTCAGACTTGCGCCTGACCGTGCCCTTATCGAAAGGTGGCTATATGCCTATGCCCCAATAAGGTGAGGCGCAATACCCCTGCCAGCGGGCGAAGAGACCTCAAAGGGGCGGGCTGCGAACAGTCCCACGGGGCAGCTAGAAGGCAGAAGCTGCCATCGAGGTGCCACCCGTTTCGGAGGCGATGGCACGTCTCCGAAGGGGCACTTCGTCCCCCGCTGAGCCAAGGTTGGCAGCTGGGTGGAAGCTGCGCAGTCGCGCCCCTATCTACTCGCCCGATGGTTGGGCAACCGATGATTCAGAGCCAGGTGCCGTCTTCGACCAGTGTGCACACACTGCTGCTGCCGAGTGCCTCTGAGTTGGACCCGGCTCAAGGAGTGGCTAAGCTTCGACAAATAGGTGAGATTCTCGAGCCCGACAGGTAAGCGTCGGCGTCCACGCCCGTACTACTACAGACGGCGGCCGGGGGCTGCTCGGAGACGAGAGGAGGACACCATCAAGAGAACACTGCTTGGCTGCATAGTCTTCGTCGCGTTACTGGCCGTCGCCATCGCGCTCTTGTCGGGCGTCGATTGGGACCAGATCGGCGCCGCTGGGGACAACGGAGGCGGCAACGAGGAACTGGAGCTCGCTCAAGAGCTTGCGAGGAGTTTCGGGGATCAGCCCACCGTGGAGTTCGTATGCCGCTTCGCGGTTGTCGGGGAAGCACCGTGTCCACCTGGCCAGGGGGCGGGCAACCGCGAGGTCACGCTGACCTTCACAGGCTATGAGCTGCCAACCGGAGTCAATCCCCAGGAGCACGCCCGACGGATTGCCGTGGTCGCCCATGAGACCTCCTGGTTCGTCAGAGAATCGGACAAGACCGAGGTCGTCTTTCACGAGGGCGACGAATCCATCAGCGTACTTCGGAAGTACTCCTTTGCCGCCGGGGAACTGACCACTGATGGCGCAAGATCACAGAACTAGCGTCTATCCTCGCGGGCGAAAGCCTCTCCACGAGCCACCCTGCTCGCAACCTGGCGGATGCACTTCGCCTCGATCATCGCAGGGCTGAGCCCGATGCGTTTCTTGCGATGGGCGTTGCGGCGTCGCGAGCACTCGCCGCTCCTACTGAGAAGGGTTGTCGAGTCGATGGGGACGAGCACTTTGCTTGCCTTGCTTTGCTGCCGTCAGTCGTCTGCGAGCCGCAGGACGACGTTCCCGCGCCCGCCAGAAGCCGCCGTCCGAGTCCCGCCGAGCCGCCCGCCACTCCGCCCCACCGCTATCGACCTCGGCTCCGGGGAGCGCCCAGTGCCGGCCGCTCCCGCACCCTTCAGTACACAAACGGGATCAGTTTTCTGGTGGACGACTTGTACTCGCGGTACGCGTCTCCGAAGTGCTCGGTCAGAAGCCTCTCCTCCATCCTGATCCTGCCCAGGACGATCGGAATCAGGAGGGAGAGGATCAGAAAGCCCCACGCGCTCGAGGAGTACACGGGCAGAGCGACGAGGCAGATCAGGAGGACTCCCAGGTAGATGGGATGTCGCACGAGCCCGTAGATGCCGTGCGTGATCAGCCTGTGATCGACTCGCGTCACCAGGGTCGAGGCGTAGAACTTCTTCAGCGTGAACACGGCCGTAAACGCGATCGCGAAGCCGATAATCATGAGCACCAGCCCGACGATCTTGGACACCGAGAGCCGTCGCGCTACCTCTGAATCGAAGAGCATTCTGAACAAGGTCCCCACCATCCCGTCGTACTCGTCGCGCCCGCACACGATCAGTCCGAGGGTGAACACGGTCAACGCGGGCAGGGCGAAGAAGAGAAGGTCCTTCCGGATCGCGCTCCGGGCGATCCCGCGCTTCTCGAGGTACCCGCGCCTGGCCATATGATCGAGCCTGCTCCTCTGAACTTGGTAGCAGGACACTTTCCATAGGCGCGAAGAGGGGGGCAGGGGCCGGTGGGCGTCGCTTGGCCAACGCCTCAGACCGGCCGAGCGGGCGTAGCTCCTCGCTCGTCGAGTACTACACCCGTGCTGCACACTGAACAGTATGGCATCGTAGCGATGGAGCTCTCGGTACAGTGTCCAGCGAATATCAGGAGAAACCCGCGCTAGTTCCCGGGGCGCAAGCTCTGCCAACTGTGGGCGCCGACATCCTGTCTCGGCTCCAGCGCGCTGGTTCGAGCTGCCACTTGACCTCTTCCTCCGAACTGATCGGCAAGGTCGCCGATACCGGCGGGTGCGAGACCGCGCGAGCCAACCGGGCCGGCGAAGGGCGGGGCGGCGGGATCAGCGGCCGGCTCTTGGCAATGGGCGCTCTCTGTCTCGCCTTCTCCGCGGCAACTCGTGCACAGCCTGAGCCGGCACCGACACGAGCTCACCCGGTAGTCTCCCTGGCGGAATCGCGGCTGGTGCGCGGCTCGCTGCCGGACCAGAGGACGGATGGCTCCAACCTCTGCCTGGCGATCGAGGGCGGCGGCATGCGCGGCGTCGTCTCCGCCGGGATGGTCACCGCACTCGAGCAGTTGGGCTTGCGCGACGCATTCGACGCCGTCTACGGCACCTCGGCAGGTGCGATTAACGGCGCTTACTTCGTGGCCGGTCAGGCTGCCTACGGCACTACGATCTACTACGAGAACGTCAACAACTCCAGGTTCATCGCCCGGCGGCGAATCATCATCCCGGGTCGGGTCATGTCGCTCGAGTTCCTCCTCGACCACGTGATGGTGTACGAGAAGATTCTCGACTGGCAGGCAATCCTCGAATCGACGCTTCCGCTCAAAGTGGTCGTGACCTCCGTCGAACGGCGGCGGGCGGAGATCCTCGAGGGGTTCTCGTCGCGGCAAGAGCTGTGGGAGTCTCTGAGAGCGAGCTCTCGCATACCGGTGATTGCGGGGCCACCGGTGACGATCGGGGAGGATAGATACGCCGATGGCGGTCTATATGCAAAGATTCCACTCGACCTCGCGGTAGCCGATCTCTGCACGCATGTTCTGGTGCTGCAAACTTGGCCTTCAGGTCACGAGAGGCCCGAGCCCGGCCCGCTTCGGCGCTGTCTGGTCAGGCGGTACCTGAGGAAGTTCGACCCGGAGCTCGCAGAGAAATACGGTAGAGGTCCATCGGCCCATGACCACGCGATGGAAGCGATCCGCCTCGGCTCCGTTTCTGGCGATGGGCCGCCCTATGTCCTGGGCGTCACTCTGGAACCAGAGCAGCTGGTGCCAACGTTCGAGAAGAGGCAGCACCGCCTGATGGGTGGAGCCCGAGACGGTTTCCGCGCCCTGATGAAGGTCTTCGGCCACCTCGGTACGGACTCAGAGCCGCCGCCGCTCCACTCGGGACTCTGAGCAAACAAGCCTCCTCTTTTCGCGATTCTCCGGACGATCGAGGTGGCCATCGAGGTGCGGCCCCATCGAGGTGCCCATCGAGGTGCCACCCGTTTCGGAGGCGATGGCACGTCTCCGAATGTGCACTTCGTCCCCCGCTGGGTCGAGGTCGCGCCTGGGTGGAGGCTGCGCAGTCGGCTCTGGAAAGGGGCCGCTGACGGGCGACTTTCTCGCTGCAGCTAGGGGTCGCGTGACTTGCACCCCTCAGAGCCGGCAGCCGCCAGGGCCGGATCGTCCTGCACCGAATCGCCGAAGTACCTCTTCTGGAATGCCAAGGCGACGTTGACCAAACCGATCAAGACGGGCACTTCTACCAGCGGCCCGATGACTGCGGCGAAGGCTGCTCCCGAGCCGATGCCGAAGACGGCGACGGCGACAGCGATCGCCAGCTCGAAGTTGTTCGACGCCGCGGTGAACGACAGCGTTGCCGTCTTGCTGTAATCCGCTCCGACCTTCCGGCCGAGCCAGAACGAGACCAGGAACATCAGCACGAAGTAGATGAGAAGAGGCACCGCGATCCGCAGGACGTCACCCGGAATCCGCACGATCTGGTCTCCCTTGAGGCTGAACATGACCAGGATCGTGAACAGCAGGGCAATCAAGGTGATCGGCGAGATCTTCGGTATGAAAGCCCGCTCGTACCACTCCCTGCCCTTGCTCTTGACCAGAACGAAGCGAGTCGCCATGCCGGCCAGGAACGGGATGCCGAGGTAGATGAAGACGCTCTCGGCGATCTGGCCCATGCTGATGTCGACCACCGAGCCGCTCAAACCGAAGAGCGGCGGCAGCTTGGTAATGAAGATCCAGGCGTACACACTGTAGAAGAGCACCTGGAACACACTGTTGAATGCCACCAGCCCGGCAGCGTACTCCGAGTCGCCCTTGGCAAGCTCGTTCCAGACGATCACCATGGCGATGCAGCGAGCCAGGCCGATCATGATCAGCCCGACCATGTACTCCGGTTGATCGCGCAGAAAGAGGATCGCCAGCGCGAACATCAGGATCGGCCCGATGACCCAGTTCTGCACCAGCGACAAGCCGAGGATCCGCCAGTTGCGGAAGACGTCGGGCATCTCCTCGTAGCGCACCTTGGCGAGAGGCGGGTACATCATCAGTATGAGCCCCGCAGCGATTGGAATGTTGGTTGTCCCGACGGAGAACCGACCCCAGAAGTCGGCGACGCCGCCCCAGAGCGCTCCCATCGCCACACCTGCGCCCATTGCGAGAAAGATCCAGAGCGTCAGATACCGATCCAGGAGTGACAGCTTGCGCGAGATGCCTGCACTCATTTCCCGAGCCCCGACTTCCTTCGCCAGCTACGCGGCGTGCTGCGACGTCTTCGAACCAGGGCGGGCGCAGTCGGCGCAGAGGAACCGACCCTTCGCCCCGTCCGCTTTCGTCCCTTGCTCCCTGCACACCCCCCAGGAGGTGCCACCCGTTTCGGAGGCGGCGGCACCTTCTTACAGGCTGGGATCAGCCAGGCCCCTGCCCACGCCCTCGAGGGTGGCGACATCTCGGCCAGCTTCCCCCTAATCCCTCCGATTAGCAAGCGACGCCATGCCCTTATAGAGGTGCTTCAGAGGTGCCAGATGAGATGAGTCGGTCGGTCTCCCCGCTGAGACACTGTGCCAGTGGGATAGACCACGAATCGGCATCAGAGCCGAGAAAGGAGACCGA
>CAMYOG010000009.1 GCA_947259925.1 Thermoanaerobaculia bacterium | reverse complement strand
GCGGGCGATCGTCGAGGCCAAGCAGGCGCTCGGCGAGCGCGAGCCCGACCGACTCGACGTGCTCTGGGGCTGGACCCTCCTCGGCGACCCGACGCTGGTGGTACAGCCCTAGGAACTTCCTTCCACTCCTTCCCGTTCCTGCAGTGAGCCTACGGAGGGGGCGTCCCTCTCCCGCCTCGAGGAGGGAGAGGGATCGAGGGTGAGGGGTGGTGATCCGATACCCGCCGAAGGATTTTTCTTTGGGACCCCCTCTAACTCGTCGAGGGGGGGCGCTGAACTGAGTTCAGAACGAGGTCTCAGGGTCGCTCTCACGCTCCTCCTCTTTTTTTCTCGTTCCCTCCCAGGCCGCCCGATCGAGGCGGCCTGGTTTCATTTCCAGTATCGTTAGGGCGTGCAACGCCTGGCACGGTTCTCGCTCTCTATCCTCGAAGATATGAGCGATTTCCTGGGCGCCTTGAGCTGCTGTCTGCTACTGCTCTGCGCGGGCTGCGCCAGTAGCGGCGCCCCGGGCGTGCCTTCAATGCCTTCGACAGGCGCTGGAGCCCAGGCTTCTCCTGCTTCGAGCGCCGGTGCGGGGGCGGGCAGCGCCGGCACGTCGCCCGAGATGGGCGCCGATCCGGCGTCCCAGGCAGGCACCGAGAGCGGTGCGGCGGGCGCGGAGCCGGAGGCTCCTGCCGAGGGTGAGGAGCCGGGCGGCCCCGAAGCGTCCTCCGAGGGGGACAGCGCGCCCCTCGAAGCCGCCGCGGGTTTGCCGGAAGAGGCGATGACACCAGGGGAAAAGACCGCCGAGCTCGATCGCGAGCTGGACGAATCGCTGGACGACTTCGAGCGGCTGCTCGAGCGCGAGCAGCAGGCGCAGAAAGAGCGCCGTGAAGCGGCGGCAGGGGGCCCGTCCGGAGGCTCCGGCGGCATGTCGGGCGGCGGCAGCGCCGGGTCGGTGGGGTCGGACGGCGGTTCCGAAGGTGGTGGCGACACCGCCGGGAGCGACAGCCCCTACACGGGGGGCGGAGCCGTCGGCGGCGCCGATCGTGGAGACCAGACCGCGGCAGCCGAGGGGTCCGAGGACGGCGGTACCGGGGACGACTCGCGGGTGCCGGCGGACGTCGGCAGCGGGGACGACGACGACATCGTGGCCCGCCAGATTCGCGAGGCGGCGATGAACGAGGAGGACCCCGAGCTGCGTGAAAAACTGTGGGACGAATACCGCGCGTACAAGAAGGGACAGGCCAGCGGCAATGATTGACCGATCGACTTCCATCCGATGTGTCGCGGCCGCGGTCGTGGCCGGCACTCTGATACTGCTCGCACCGACCGTGGTCAGTGCGGACCTCCCGCCGATAGTCGCGCTGAAGCAGGCCGAGCTGGAGATCCCGGTCGAGCAACTGCTCGACGTCGGCGTGATGGTCTTCGGTGTCGGGCTGCCACCGGAAGACGAGGATCCCGAGGTCGAGGACGAGCTCGAGGAGAAGGGGATCTACCGCGACGTCCGGCGCGCCGAGGCTCGGTACTTCGCCGTCCACCTGGCCAACACGTTGCAGCTGAGCGGGCAGTGGGGAGCGGTGCGGGTGGTGCCGGCGCCGACCGACGCCGTCGACGTCGTCGTCAGCGGTCAGATCGTCAGCTCGACCGGTCGGGAGCTGGTGCTGGACGTCCGGGCGGTCGATTCGGCGGATCGCGTCTGGGTCAAGGACCGCTACAAGCAGAAGGCCGATCCGCGCGGCTACCAGCTCGAAGAGGAAGAAGAGGTCGAGCGCGTCGATCCGTTCGGTAGCCTCTACAACCGGATCGCCAACGACCTGTTGAAGAGCCGCCAGAAGCTCGATCCGGAAGAGGTCGAAGAGCTGAGCTGGCTCTCCCAGCTGTCGTTCGCCTCCGACCTCGCGCCGGTGGCGTTCCGTGACTACCTGACCACCAATCGAAAGGGCCGTCCGGAGCTCGCCAAGCTCCCTGCCGATGGCGACCCGATGTTCGAGCGCGTGGCCCGGATCCGCGAGCGCGACTACCTGCTGGTCGACACCTACCACGACCAGTACCTGACCTTCTACGACCAGGTCGACACCTCGTACGTCGAGTGGCGGGCCTACAGCTACGAGGAAGAGGTGGCCCTGGCCAAGCTCCGCAAGCAGGCGCGGATGCAGAAGATCCTCGGCGCGCTGGCGATCCTCGGCGGGATCGTAAGCGACAGCGACAACGCGGTCGAGGACGCCGCCCGTCAGGGGGCGATCATCGGCGGCCAGATCGCCATCCAGAGCGGCATCCAGAAGGGCAAGGAGGCCAAGATCCACCGGGCGGCGGTTCAGGAGCTGGCGCAGTCGTTCGACGCCGAGGTCTCGGAACGGGTGTTGCGGGTCGAGGGCCAGACCCTCCGGCTCTCCGGAACCGCCGAGGTCCAGTACGCCGAGTGGCGGGATCTCTTGCGCGAGATCTGGACGGGCGAGACCGGGATCGCCCTCGATCCCGACAATCCGGACGAGGTGGCCGCGGAGGAGACTCCTGAGGGGTGAGTGGGGAAGGCCCCACCGGGCGGAAGCCCGATATCCGACTGACGCCCCCCCCGCGCATCGAGCCGGTTGGCTCGAAGCTGCGCTCGGGCCGCGGCCGGACTGATTCCCCAAGCGACCAGACCTCGAGTCCCCCGCATCGCCGCGGCCGCCCGTGGTGGGCACTACCGACCGCCTTCGGGCTGCTCCTGCTGGGCTCCGCGGTCGCGTACTTTGTCCTGAGCGCGGGCGAGGACCTGCTGCGCTCCGGCAACGCGTCTGTCGAGCGGCCGGCGGCCCCGAGCGACACCGACCTGGACGCTGCGTTGCCCGAGCTTTCGCAGGCCGAGGAGGCGGTAGCCGAAGCGCCCGTGGCCCAAGAGCGAGCCGATCGACCGGCCGAGCGCTTCCGTTCCCCGGTCTCCGAGCCCCCTCGGGCCACTGAGCCGAACGACGATGGCTTCGGCCGCGCGATCGCGGACGGGCTGGCGGCGGTCGAAGCCGGTGAGTGGCAGCTCGCGCGCGCGGCGTTCGAGCGGGCGGCGTCGATCCGCCCGGCCTCGCCCGAGCCGGCGGCAGGTCTGGCGCGCGTCGAGGCGGCCGAGAGCCGGATCCGTATCGAAGATCTGAGGGTCGAGGCGACGACCGCCGCGCGCGCCGAGCGGTGGCACCAGGCGGCGACCGGCTACCGGGCGGTCCTGGCGATCGACCCCACCCTCACGTTCGCCCGCGACGGTCTCGAGGTGGCGGAGTCCCGGGCCGCGCTTGCGGACCGGCTCGATTTCCACCTCGGGAATCCCGAGCGCTTGAGCGCCGAGGAGGTGCTGAGCGAGGCCGAACGACTGCTCGAGAGCGCACGCGCCGTGAAGACTTCGGGCCCCCGCCTCGAGGGCCAGATCGCGGAGCTCGAAGAGCTGGTGGCGCGAGTGCAGGTACCGGTGCGGGTCGCGCTCCTGTCGGACACGTTGACCGAGGTGACGGTCTACCGGATCGGCCGGCTGGGGACGTTCGATCGTCGGGAGCTGGAGCTGAAACCGGGCGTCTACACCATCGTCGGCAGCCGCGCCGGCTATCGCGACGTCCGCCGGCAATTGAAAGTCGAGCCGGGAACGCCTCCCGAGCCGCTCGAGATCCGCTGCGAGGAGAAGATCTGAAAGCGGAGATCTACCTGGTCGAGGGCGACGTCGCGCGTCGCCTGGCGAGCGAGGACTTTCCGCTGATCCTCGGTGGCGCCGAGAGCAGCGTCGAGATTCCGGGCCTGGACGGCGACGAGCCGCGGGTCTACGTCGGCCGCTCGGGCGACGAGATCTTCGTCCAGCCTCCGCGTGAAGGACGCTCGGTGGTCTGCAACGGCAGCACGCTGCGGAGCTCCCAGTGGCTCCGCGACGGTGACGTCATCGATCTCGGCGGCGCCTCGCTCCGGGTCGAGGAAGAAGGCGACGCGACCTATCTGCGGATCGAGGCGGCGCTGGTGGAGCCGAGCGCCGGGAAACCCGAGCCGGAACCGGCCGAGATCCGGATCACGCCGATCCGCTTCGAGCCTTCGCGCTTCGCGGCGCCGCGCCGCCGATTCCGCCTGCCCGGGCTGGCCGCCGTCGCGGTCGGACTCCTCCTGGCCACGCTCGCCGGCGGGGCCTGGTACGTCTTCACGGCGGCCCCGGTTCTGATCGAGGTGACGCCGGAGCCGGACCTCGTCGAGCTGGAAGGCGGCCTGTGGACGCCGCGGATCGGCGGCCGCCACCTGCTGCGACCGGGCGAGTATTCGGTCGTGGCGGAGAAGGCGGGCTACCGGCCACTCGAGGCGCCGTTGGTCGTGAGCGGCTCCGGCGACCAGGCGTTCCGCTACGAGCTCGAGCCGCTTCCCGGACTGCTGTCGGTGACGGTCGAGCCGGACGACGTCGAGGCACGGGTCCGGATCGACGGCGTCGATCGGGGCGTGGCGCCGCTCGACGGCCTCGAGCTCACGACCGGCGATCACGCGGTTTTGGTGACCGCCGACGGTTTCCAGCCCTTCGAGGGTGTCGTCTCGATCGAGAACCCCGGCGCCACGGCGTCGCTACGGGCGGTTCTGGTCGACAGCCGGGCCTCGATCAGCTTCACCTCCGAGTCGGCCGGTCTGGGCGTGGTCGTCGACGGCAAGCGGCTCGGAGCGACGCCGCTGACCGCGCCGCTCTCCGATGGCGCTCACACGATCGACTGGGTTCGTTCCGGCTTCAAGCCCGGCCGCACCCGGATCGAGGTGGAGGCGGGCCTAGCGCAGACGATCGAGGCGCCTCGACTGGTGCCGGCGGATGGCAATCTCGTCCTGACCAGCGTCCCCGACGGCGCGGCGGTGACGGTGAACGGCGAGTTCCGGGGCCGGACGCCGCTCGACCTCGACCTGAGCCCGGGCGAGACCCACGCGGTCAAGCTGTCGAAGGACGGCTTCGAGTCGGTGGAGCGGGAGCTCCGGCTCGCGGCGGGCGAGAGTGAGACGGTCTCGATCGAGATGACCGAGCAGACGTCCGAGCTCGTGGTCACCAGCCGGCCGCCCGGGGCCGAAGTGCTGGTCGACGGCGAGTCTCGAGGGACGACCACCGCCGACGGGCTGACGCTGACGCTCGCGGCAGCGGGCTCGTACGAGGTCGAGGTGCGCAAGGAGGGCTATCTGGCCCAGCGGACCAGCGTCACGCCGCGACCGGGTCTCGAGCAGTCCCTGGAGGTGGACCTCAAGACCGCCGAGGAGGAGCAGGCGATCCGCACCCCGCCGGTCATCCACACCGCTGCCGGCCAGGAGATGAGGCTCGTGCCGGGCGGCCGTCTGCGGATGGGCGCCCCGCGCCGCGAGCCGGGCCGGCGGCCCAACGAAGTCGAGCGCGAGGTCGTGCTGACGCGGCCGTTCTACATCGCCACCCAGGAGGTCTCCAACCAGAGCTTCCGCGAGTTCGACCTCGCCCATCTCTCAGGCAAGGCGGGGGCGGTGACGCTCGAGCTCGATCACCATCCGGTCGTCCGGGTGAGCTGGGCGGCGGCGGCTCGCTACTGCAACTGGCTGAGCGATAAGGACTCGCTACCACCAGCCTACCGGCTGCGCAACGGCGAGCTGGTGCCGGTCGAGCCGATGAACACCGGTTACCGATTGCCGACCGAGGCCGAGTGGGAGTGGGTCGCGCGCTACCCCGAGCCGCCCACGGCCCGCAAGTACCCCTGGGGCGCCTCGCTGCCGATCCCGCCGCTGGCCGGCAACTTCGGCGACCTGTCGGCGAGCTCGATTCTTCCGAGGACGCTCTCCGGCTACAACGACAAGTTCCCCGCGACCTCGCCGGTCGACAGCTTCGAGCGCAACCCGCTCGGCATCCACAACCTGGGCGGCAACGTCGCCGAGTGGGTCACCGATCGCTACGCCATCGATCCGCGGAGCGGCGAGGGGCCGGAGCAGAACCCGTTCGGGCCGGCCGACGGGGAGCAGCACGTCATTCGCGGCTCGAGCTGGACGACCGCCACCGTGACCGCGCTGCGGCTCAGCTACCGCGACGCTGGCAGCGACGGCCGTCCCGACGTAGGCTTCCGGATAGTCCGGTACGCGGAGTAGGCGACTTTTTCAGATGAAGGAGATCCGGCGATGAGACGATGGAGCTACACGCTGCTGACGGTGGCGCTCACCTTCGGCGCCCTGCTGATCCGGCACGCGCCGGCCAGCGGCGCCGACGCCGAGCCGCTCGCCGCCCAGACCGAAGAGGACGAGTTCGTGCCGACCGAGAAGCTGCCGGCGGACGCCGAGATCTCGTTTCCGGTCGACATCTGATGCGGCGCGCGATCTCGACCGAGTTCGTCTACCAGGCCCTCGCACTGGTCGTGGCCGCGCTGCTGGTCCACGCGTTCTTTGTCTCGGTGGTCCGTCCGAACGCCGACACGATCCTGGCGGAGCAGGTCGCCGCGATGCAGGCCGATCCCGACTACGTCCAGCCGCGGTCGTTCTGGGTGACCATCCGCGACTTCGAGCAGGAGGCGTGCTTCATCCTGATGTTCTGGGCGATCGCGATCATGGCCTACAAGGGGATCGCCACCGCGCGCGAGGCGCGGCTGCTCGGCCAGGAGATGGTGCCGGTCCCGGAGGGGATGCGGATTCTGCCCGAAGACGCACGCGAGTACGCGCGCCAGATCGAGGCCCTGCCCGCGTCGCGCCAGCAGGCGCTCCTGCCGCGTGCCCTGCTCTCCGCCCTCCATCGCTTCGGGGCGACGCGCAACATCCAGGACGTCTCGTCGACGGCGCACGCGGTGTGCGACGCCGAGGCCGAGCGTCTCGAGTCGGAGCTCTCGATGGTGCGCTACATCGCCTGGGCGATTCCGTCGATCGGGTTCATCGGTACCGTGCGCGGCATCGGCGAGGCGCTCGGCCAGGCCCACAAGGCGGTCGAGGGCGACATCGCCGGGGTGACCCAGAGCCTCGGCACGGCGTTCAACTCGACCTTCATCGCGCTCCTGATCAGCATCGGCCTGATGTTCCTGCTCCATCAGCTGCAGCTCCAGCAAGAGCGGCTGGTGCTCGACTGCGAGACCTACCTGGATGGCCGTCTCGTCCGCCACCTGGCCACCGGCTACGAGGGCGCCGCCGAATGAGCCGGATGCTGGCGCTCGAGCTCAACGACACCGGCCTGCGGGTCGGCGCCGAGCCCGCGATCGCCGGCCTCGAGCCGAGCCCCGGCTGGGCCGCGTTCGAGCCGCACGACCACGAGATCCGGGTCGGCCGAGCGGCGGCCGAGCGGATCCGCGTCAATCCGCGCCTGGCCCACCGGCGGATCTGGGGCGAGCTCGATCTGACCCCGCTGCCGAGGCCGTTCCCACGCGGCCTGAGCACGGCGGATCTGGCCTACGCTCACCTACGGGCGGTCTGGGAGAGCGCGGAGCGGGCCCCGGGCGGTGCGGAGAGTGAGATCGAGGGTCGTCTACTGGTCGCTCCCGGCTCGTTCACGGTCGAGCAGCTCGGGCTGGTCCTGGGGATCGCCGAGAGCCTCGGGTCGCCCTTCACCGGTGTCGTCGACAGCGCGGTCGCCGCCGCCTCGACCCTGGCCAGCGGTCCGAGCCTGGTGCTCGACCTCGAGCTCGGTCGAGCCGTCGCCACCCGCCTCGAGGTCGCCGAGCGACGCCTCGTGCGCCACCGGGTCCGATCGCGGCAGGGGGCCGGCTGGGACGACTTGACCGACGGCTGGGCGCGCGCGGTGAGCCGCGCCTTCGTCACCTCGACCCGATTCGATCCCCTGCACACGGCACGCTCGGACCAGGAGCTCTACCTCGAGCTGCCCGGCTGGATCGAGGCTCTGACCGAGCTCGATTCGACCGAGGCGGTCATGCGGGGCGGCGATCGGGAGCACCGGATCGCTCTGTCCCGGACGGTGCTGGTCAGCGCCGCCGAGCCGATCTACGCCAGGATCGTCGAGCTCGTCCGCTCGCTCGCCGAGGCGGGGGAGTCGGTCCGTCTGCTGGTGACCGACCGGGTGCGCCGCGCTCCGGGACTGCTCGCGAGCCTGGTCGAAGCGGGAGTTCCCGAACCGGCGCTCCTGCCTCCCACGGCGGCGCTCGACGGCGCGCTCCGCTGGTCGGCGAACATCCACGCGCCAGGTGAGGCGTCTCCGCGCTGGGTCACCGAGCTGCCCCTGGCCGGTACGGTGCCGATCGCCGAGACCTCGTCGGCCGGCACGATGGCGTAGAGATGCGTCGCCGCCGTCGACTCAACGTCTTCGGCCTCGCGTTTCTCGACGCGATGATGTGCGGCTTCGGCTCGGTCGTCCTGCTCTACATGGTGATCAACTCGGCCGTCGGCGTCCGCGCCGGGGAGCTGACCGGCGATCTCCAGGCCGAGGTCGATCGGCTCGAAGCCGAGGTCCTCGAGGGGGTGAAGAACCTGGTCGAGCTCCGCAACAGCCTCGACGAGAACGAGCGTGAGGAGGTCACGACCCGTGGCCTGTCGAGGCGCCTGATCGAGGTGCTCGAGGAGGTCGAAGCCGAGCTCGCCACCTTCGAGGAGACGACCCTGGCACGCAAGGAGCACCTCAACAAGCTCAAGACCGATATCCAGACCCTCGAGGAGGAAGCGCGGCGCCTGGCGGCTCGGGTGCCGAGTGACGAGACCCCGGGCGACCGGCTCAGGACGTTCGTCGGCGACGGCGATCGGCAGTACCTGACCGGGCTCAAGGTCGGCGGCGACCGGATCTTCATCCTGCTCGACCGCTCGGCCAGCATGCTCGACGACCAGATCGTCAACATCGTCCGCAAACGGAATCAGTCGGACGAGATCAGGCGGCAGGCGCCGAAGTGGCGGCGCGCGGTGTCGACCGTCGACTGGCTGACGACGCAGATTCCGCGCGACAGCAGGTTCCAGATCTACACCTTCCACGACCGGGCCGCGCCGGTGCTCGAGGGCACCGACGGGCAGTGGCTCGACGGCGGCAGTGCCGAGGTGCTGGACGACGCGGTGGCGGCGGTCCGTCGCGAGATCCCCGCTGGCGGAACCAACCTCTATCGGGCGTTCTCGGCGGTCAACAAGATGCGCCCGGCGCCCGACAACCTGATCCTGATCGTCGACGGCCTGCCAACCCAGGGCCAGTCGCCCGCGAGCGGCGGCACCATCTCGGCCAAGCGGCGCAAGCGACTCTTCGACCAGGCGCGCAACCAGCTCTCGCGCAGCATCCCGGTCAACGTGATCCTCTTTCCGATGGAGGGCGATCCGATGGCGGCGAGCTCCTACTGGCGGCTGGCGCTGGCCACCAACGGCTCCTTCCTGAGCCCCTCGAAGGACTGGCCATGAGACGGCGACGGCGGGACCTCGACACCTTCAGCCTCTCCTTCCTGGATGCGATCTGCTGTGGCTTCGGCGCCATCGTGCTGCTCCTGGTGCTGAGCAAGATCGGTGAGCCGCGGGCGCTCGAGGACGCTCGGACCGACCTCGACCGGCTGATCGTGCGGCTCGAACAGGAGCTCAACGAGATCCGCGGCGAGACCGCGGTGCTCGAGCGGCGCATGCGGGGCACGGTCGAGCAGATCTCGGTCGAAGAGGAGCTGATCGCCCGACTGCGCGGCGATCTGTCGGCGATCCAGGGGCAGTACGCGGCGACCCGCCAGTTCGCCGAGGTCGACGACATCCTCGAGGGACGGCTGCTCGCCGCCCAGCAGGCGTTGACCGAGGAGATGAAGCGGCTGCAGCAACAGCAGGCCGCCCGGCGCCGCGCCCCGAGCTCGCCGATCGGCGGCATCCCGGTCGACAGCGAGTACATCATCTTCGTCATCGATACCTCGGGCAGCATGCAGAGCTACGCCTGGCGGGCGGTCATCCGCAAGATGACGCAGGTCCTCGACGCCTACCCCAGGGTCAAGGGCATGCAGGTGATGAACGACATGGGGCAGTACATGTTCAGCTACTACGCCGGCAAGTGGATCCCCGACACGCCGGCGCGGCGCAAGGCGGTGCTCGACAACCTGTCGAGCTGGAACGTGTTCAGCAACTCGAGCCCGGTCGAGGGGATCACGCGGGCGATCCGGACCTTCGCTTCGCGCGACAAGAAGGTCAGCATCTACGTCTTCGGCGATGAGTTCACCGGCAGCTCGATCGACAAGGTGGTGTCCAGCGTGGATCGCATCAACAAGACCGACGCCAAGGGGAACCGGCTGGTGCGGATCCACGCGATCGGCTTCCCGACCGTCTTCTCGGCCGGCTTCGGCGACCACACCGGCATCCGTTTCGCCACGCTGATGAGGATCCTCTGCGAGCGCAACGGCGGCACCTTCGTCGCCCTCAACTCGCTCTGAGTCGGCGCGGCTGACAGATCCTCGGGCCGGATTCCGTCCTAGCGAATGATCCGGACTGGGAGGACACTCCTACCTTCGGTACCGGATCCGCTGCGAGAGCCGTGGTGTACGTCGAGAAGAGACTGAGCGATCTGCTACTTCTGCTGGCGATTCTCGCCGGCCTGGCACTCGGCGCCTGGCTCGCCCTCTGGGTTCTCGAGCCGGGTGAGGCTCGGTTCGACTCGACACCTGCTGTCGAATCGGTGCCGCCTCGATCGTCGTAGGATCGAGACGGCCGGACAGCGGGTCCCGCCGCTCGATCGAGAGACTCGAACCGAGGAGAAACCAGAGTGCCTGACTTCATGCTCCTGTTGTACGAAAGCCCCACGGATTTCGCCGAGATCAGTCCGGAAGAGATGCAGGCGATCATCGGCAAGTACTCGGCCTGGCGCGAGAGCCTCGCGGAGTCGGGCCACCTGGTGGGTGGCCAGAAGCTGCGCGACGGCGACGGTCGTGTCCTGAGCAACAGCGGGGCCGATGGGGAAGTGCGCGTGCTCGACGGTCCCTACAGCGAGACCAAGGAGGTCATTGGCGGCTACTTCGCCATCCGCGCCGAAGACTACGACGAAGCGGTGAGAATCTCGCGCGACTGTCCGCATCTCGCCTTCGGCGGCACGATCGAGATCCGCGAGATCGAGCCGACCGGCTGACGTGACCGAGCTGACGGCGGCCGCCGAGCCGGCACGGGAGAGTGTGCATGGCCTCGTCGATCATCTGTTCCGCCGCGAGGCGGGCCGGATGGTCGCCAGCCTCACTCGTGCCTTTGGCCCGGCGCACCTGGCGCTCGCCGAGGAGGTCGTGCAGGACGCGCTCCTCCAAGCGCTCAAGCGCTGGCCCTACCACGGCGTGCCCGACAGGCCGGTCGCCTGGCTCTACCGCGTGGCCCGGAACCAGGCCCTCGATCGCCTGCGGCGCGACTCGACGTTCCGAGGGAAGGAAGCGGCGGTGCGCGAGGCGATGGCGCTGCGTCGATCAGACGAGACGCAGGCGCACTTTCGGGGTGAGATCACCGACGACCAGCTGCGCCTGATCTTCCTCTGCTGTCACCCGGTCCTGGCGCGTGACGCGCGCGTCGCCCTGACGCTCAAGACCGCCGTCGGCTTCAGCGCACGGGAGATCTCGCGGGCCTTCCTGGTCAAGGAGGCGGCCGTCGCCCAACGGATGGTCCGGGCGCAGAGACTGATCCGCGAGCGACGGATCCCGTTCGAGGTCCCGGGGCCGGACGAGCTCGAAGAGCGGCTCGAAGCGGTTCTCGAGGTCGTCTATCTGATCTTCAACGAGGGGTACGGCGCCCACCAGGGGGACGAGCTCGTCCGGGCGGACCTCTGCCGAGAGGCCCTGCTGCTGATCGGGGAGCTGAGCCGGCTGCCGGTCGGCGACCGGCCCGAAGTGCACGCCCTCGCCTCGTTGATGAACTTCCAGGCGTCGCGCCTCCCGGCCCGGCTGAGCAGCACCGGCGATCTCGTCCGCCTGGCCGCACAGGACCGTTCGCTCTGGGACCGCTCGCTGATCGCGCGGGGATTCGCTCACCTCGAGCGGGCCGCCGAGGGACCGAGCGTCACCGAGTACCACCTGCAGGCCGCGATCGCTTCCCAACATGCGATAGCGGAGAGTGCGAGCGAGACGGACTGGCCGGCGATCCTGTCGCTCTACGATCAGCTGGTGGCGCTCAACCCCTCTCCCGTCGTGGCGCTGAATCGGGCCGTGGCGGTGGCTCGGGTCCATGGCCCCGAGGCGGGCCTGCAGGCGCTCGAGGAGATCGCCGAGCACAAGGCGCTCCGCGACTACTACCTGCTTCCCGCGACGAAGGCCGAGCTTTATCTCCAAGCGGGGAACCGAGAGCTCGCCTTGGGCGCCTATCGTGACGCTCTACGCTGCGCCTGCAGCGAGCCCGAGCGGCGGTTCCTGGAGACCCAGGTGCGCCAGCTGGGCGGCTGAGGCGGCGCAGTCACACCGGTCTCTAGCTCGAGAGCGTAGGGAGCCAGTCCGCGGCGATCATCCTCCGGTCGACCGTTGCCAATTGGAGGTCGAAGACGATTGCGGTGGCCGCCAGGAAGCGATCCGCGGGGTCGTCTGTTTTAAGGTCTATTTCCAGGCTCGCGAGCGCGACCTCGGCGTTGAGCGCCGCCTCCCGGCAGGGGAAGCGCCGCTGCGCATCCACGAGCCAACCTCGGTAGTCCTCGGGGAGCTCGACTCTCGCCCGGTGCTTGAGCTTCCCGAGCTCCCAGATCGAGACCGGAGAGATCCAGCAGTCACCGGAGTGGTCTTCGAGCTCGCTTCGTAGCCGCTGCGGCAGGCGACTAGATCCGATCAAATGCCAGAACCAGATGTGCGTATCCAGCAGGAGCCCGCTCAGCGGAGTACCTCCCAGTCCTCGGCCGGAAGAGGCTCCACAATGTCTCCGAGCTCGCGCGCTGTGCCTTTCATGCAGCCGAAGGAGCTCTTCTTCACCGGTTCGGGAACTGGAGGAGGGAGCACCTGCGCGACCGGCACTCCCCGTTTGGTGATCAGCAAGGGTTGGCCGGTCTTGCGCACACGCTCGATGATCGCGAGGCAGCGTGCCTTGAACTCTGAGATCGCCATCGACTCCATTTCCCGAGATTACTATGGTCATTGACCATGGTCAAATAGCTGATTTCCATTGGGGTAGACAGATCCCTTCACGCAGAAGAGACGCAAATGGGCGTTGCGATCTGGCAGCGAAGGAGGCTATCCTCACCTCTGCCGTCCCGGGTGCTCCCTCGGGGGCGCCCGGTCGGCCCCACTTCTGTCCCCATCGTCTAGCCAGGTCAGGACTCCAGCCTTTCAAGCTGGCAACACGGGTTCGAATCCCGTTGGGGACACCAGCATACTCTTGTAAACTACTGAAAATAAAGCACTTATGCTGGTTTAAGTGCTCAAATTGGGGTGCCCTAACGGGAGTCTCTTGGAACTCCGGCAGCTTGCTCGGATCTGAGTTGGAGT
Source organism: Thermoanaerobaculia bacterium (assembly GCA_947259925.1). Lineage (GTDB taxonomy): Bacteria > Acidobacteriota > Thermoanaerobaculia > Multivoradales > JAHEKO01 > JAHEKO01. The sequence continues at coordinate 6,791 of CAMYOG010000009.1, read as the reverse complement.
TCTGTACCGAGCACGTTGGTTTCACCCCGGGACCTCGGCGGAGTTCATGCCGGGCCGTTGGCGGCGCAGCGAGCCGCCATTGCCTCGGGCGCCTTTGGAGCTGGCGACCGAGGTGCCGGTCTGGAGGGTATTCCGATGGCGGGGTTTGCAGCCGAGGCTCATCAACTGCTTAATGCTCCGACGAAATGCAGGAGCTGAGAGATACAGGGAGAGCGCAGCTGGAGGTCGCGCTGGTTAGATGTCCAGCTTAGTACTACCCAGAAGGGTGGGCTTCGGGGCCCGCCACTCAGGCGTTGCGGCGGGCAGCTGCTTGGTGTAACGCTGAGTTCAGCGGAGTGCCACCAATATGTGGGGGTGTCGGCGAGGCGAGTAGATGGCCCACGCAGTTCTCTGGGCTGCGATTGCAGTTCCGGTCTTGGTCAAAGCACTTGCTCCCCCGGCGACGAGTCTCATCGAGGGAGTGGTTCTCGATCCGAACGGGCTCCCAATCGGCGGAGCCACAGTCCGCGTCCAAGCTACTCTCGTTGAAGACACGTCGGACGCAGAAGGTCGCTTTCGCTTGCGGGGTGCGGACTCACACTCCGGCTTTCGGGTGACGGCCTGGAAGAAGGGCTATTACGTTGTCGGTGCCGAAGCAAGGCCGGGAGCTTCGGACCTGCGCCTGATTCTGGATTCTCACGCGGCATCCGATCATCCTGCCTACGAGTGGGTCGCTCCCAAGGTCGAGCGCTCCGCGTTCGACGAGCGACAGCTCCATGCTGCTCTGGACGAGGCGGCGAAGAGGTCCCTGTCGGAGGCCTTCTTCCCGCTCGCCGAGCGGCTCACCCTGGGATGCCGCGACTGCCACGACGCCTTATACGAGCAGTGGGCATCGAGCGCACACGCGCTGGGCACACGGAATCCGATCTTCCTCGGCATGTACAACGGTACCGACCTTGCGGGGAATCGCAGTCCGCCGACGCGCCGAGCACGAAGTCGCGACTACGGATCCATTGCCTTGAAGCCCAGCCCCGGTGCTCCCTGGTACGGGCCCGGATACAAGCTCGATTTTCCCGATACCGCCGGCAACTGCGCCGCCTGCCACCTGCCCGGTGCCGCGCTCGACGACCCCTACGGGATCGATCCCAACGCGGCGGGTGGAGTCGACACTCTGGGCAGCCACTGCGACTTCTGTCACAAGGTCGCGGGCGTGGTCCTCGATCCGGTCACCGGCAGGCCGCAGGCCAACATGCCGGGTGCGTTGTCGTTGAAGCTGGCTCGGCCACCGCCCGACGAACAGCTCTTCTTTGGCCCGTACGATGACGTAGATGTGGGTCCCGATACCTTCCTGCCGTTGATGAGGCAGAGCCAGATCTGCGCGCCGTGTCACGATGCCGGCTTCTGGGGAGTTCCGATCTACGAGTCGTTTGCCGAGTGGCTCGCGAGCCCATACGCCGCCCGCGGTGAGACCTGTCAGGACTGCCACATGCGGCCCGACGGGACGACTCTCAACTTTGCCCCCGGAAGGGGAGGGGTCGACCGGGATCCGGCGTCGATCCCGACGCACGGCTTCCCCGGCGCCGCTTCCGAGACCCTGTTGCGAAGCGCCGTCGACCTCCAGGTCGACGCTGCACGCGCGGCCGACGAGCTGATCGTGAAAGCAACGATCACCAACGACGGGACCGGTCACCATGTCCCGACCGACAGCCCTTTGCGGCAGATGCTTCTCCTGGTCCGGGCGACCGATGATCGGGGCGTGCCGCTGGATCTGATCTCGGGACCGACAATTCCGGGTTGGGCCGGCGCGCGCCCGGCATCGTCGGGTCACTATGCCGGCCTGCCGGGCAAGGGCTTTGCCAAGATCCTGCGTGACCTCTGGACGGGGACCACTCCGTCAGCGGCGTACTGGAAGCCCACCAGGATCGTCGAGGACACCCGGATCGCCGCGCTGGCGACGGATTCGAGCGTGTACAGGTTCGCCGCGGGCCAAAGACCCTGCCGCGTCGAGGTGACGCTCTTGTTTCGCCGGGTGTTCATCGAGCTGGCCGAGCAGAAGGGCTGGGACGTCCCCGACATCGTCATGGCCCGTCAGCGTCTGGAACTCGAACCTCCGTAGGGAGGAAACCATACTGCAGAAAGGCAACCCCACCATCAGCGATCGGGCCCGGCGTGCCGTTCTTCCGGCCATGGCCTTCATCGTACTCGCGGCCCTCTCGCCACCCACCCAGGGTCAACCGGCCTACCACCGTCAGCCCTGGGTCTCGACCGAGGGGCCGCTCGGAGGACTCGGCTACGATATTCGCTACAACTTCGGCAACCCCGACATCTGGTACGTGACCGACGCGTGGACCGGTGTGCACCGCAGCACGGACCGCGGCATCAGCTGGTCCAAGAGCAACGCCGGAATGTCCATCGGGTGGGGTCCCGCGGGTGACACCATCCCCATCTTCTCGCTCACCGTGGACCCGCACGATCCGGACATCGTTTGGGCCGGAACCCAGAACACGGGCCAGATCTTCAAATCGACGAACGGCGGCCTCAGCTGGACCGAGATGAGCAACGGCATCGACACGACACTCATTCCCCATCTCAGTTTCCGCGGCTTCACCGTCGATCCCGGAGGATCGAACACCGTGTACGCCATGGGCGAGATCGGCAGCCCAGGCTGGACGGCAGACGGGAAACCATCGGTTGGCATGTTGTTCGATCGGACGATGGGCATCGTCTACCGGACTGTGGACGGCGGTCTCAACTGGACCGAGCTCAGGCGCCCCGACAACCTGGCGCGCTACTGCTGGATCAATCCCACCGACGCCGACGAGCTTTACGTATCCACCGGTATCTTCGACCGGGAGGCGGCCAACACCGATGCCGAGAACGAGATCGCGGGAGGTGTCGGCATCCTCAAGTCCACCGATGGGGGAGTCACATGGAACGTGCTCGACGAGGCCGAGGGCCTGACCGACCTCTACCTGGGCAGTCTGTACATGGACCCCGGGAACTCGAGCGCACTCCTCGCAGCGGCCGCGAACGACGGATGGTCAGCCTTCGGGCCGGAGCATACCGGCGCCGTCGTTCGAACGGTAAACGGCGGCGGTCGCTGGGATCCGGTGTTGGCGAATGACCTTTTCTCCGCGGTCGAGTTCTGCTCTTCCGATCCCACCGTCGCGTACGCCGCGAGCTCCCGGGCGGTCTATCGCAGCGACGATGGCGGAACCACCTGGCTGCGATTCAATCGCGACGACGGAACTTGGGGCGCCCCGGGGCTCGTAGCCGGATTCCCGATCGACATGCAATGCGATCCCGAAGATCCAATGCGCATCGCCGTCAACAACTACCTCGGCGGCAATTTCCTGTCGCGGAACGGGGGCCAGACGTGGCTGTCGGCGAGCGAGGGCTACACCGGAGGGCACGTCCGCGGGATCGTCATCGCGCCGGGCAGGTCCTCGACGGTCTACGCGGGCAGCCGCTCCGGAGTCTTCCGAAGCGAAGACAGCGGCGAGCACTGGGTCGGGACACAGTACCCGCCCGAAGAGCTGATCCGAACGGGTGAGCCGGTCAAGCTGACCGAGATCTTCGCCCTGGCCATCGATCCCTCGGATGCGAGCCACATTGTCGCGGCCTCGGCGGAAGCGAGACTGCTGGCCTCGAAAGACGAGGGCCGGAGCTGGAGCGTGCCGACTCTTCCGGCAGATGCGATTCCTCCCATGAGCCTGGCCTTCGCACCGGCGGCTCCATCCGTCGTCTATGCGGGGATGGGGAGCTTCGACTGCAAGAACCTGCTCGGCGAGGATCCAGCCGGCTGCAACGGGCCGGGTATGGGAGTGCTGGTTTCAGTGGACGGCGGGGACAGCTGGCAGCGACCGGCCGGGACCGATCTTGATGGCAAGTCGGTTCAGGCGCTGGCGGTCGACCCCGGAGACGAGGATGTGCTTTTGGCCGGAACCTACTCTTCCGGCGTCTACAAGACCGAGAACCGCGGCACCTCCTGGAATCCGGTGGGCAACGGATTGCCCGCTCTTCCCGTGCTCGCCCTGGCAATCCACCCGTTGAACACGGCTCTCGTCTTCGCCGGACTCAAGGGAGGAGCCGTCTACAAGAGCGTCGACGGTGGCGACACGTTCGTTCAATCGAGCGCCGGGTTGGATCCCAATGCGCTCGCCTACAGCGTCGCCGTCGATCCAACCGATACACAGGTGGTCTACGTAGCCGACGCCTTCAGCGGAATCTACGTATCGACCGACACTGCCGCGACGTGGCAGGCGATCAACCAGGGTCTGGACCACAAGGCAGTGCACGCCCTGGCGCTGACCGAGGACGGGACGGTCTTGTATGCGGGCGTCAAGGGCGCCGGTGTCTGGCGGCTCGGCTCTCCTCCGTCTCAGACGGCTCTCCATGACACCTGCGCCCAGGCCATCGATATCGAGCCGGGTACGTACGCCGAGCAGTTCTTCAATGCCGGGACCGACGGAACCGCCAGTTGCGCCTCGCCGGCGGGAGCCGATCTCTGGTACCGCTACACGGCGACGGAGGAAGGAACGCTGCACGTCAGCACATGCGGCACGCACGACCGGGGGGTCATCGATGCCGGCATAGATACGGCAGTGTCGGTTCATTCGGCTTGCCCCGGGACTCCAGCCAACGAACTGCCGGGCGGCTGCAGCGACGACTGGAGGACCGGGAGCGATCCGACGGCGTGCGAGTTGTTCGACGTGGATGCGCCGGCCGACGGTGCCGTGGCGGTTTCCGTCGAAGCTGATGATCAGGTGTGGATCCGCGTCGGGCGGCGCCCGCCGGCGACACAGGGGGAATTCTGGCTTACCTTGGCAATGGGCCTTTTTGCCGACGGATTCGAGAGTGGCGACACCTCAGCTTGGACGAACGCCGTTGGTTGGTACGCGGGGGATCTCGCGGTCGATGCCGACGCGGCTCGACTCGGTGGCTACGGCCTCAAGATCACCGTGGGTAACGCGTGCTCGGCAGAAACACATCTTGTGCTCAGCCCACCGCCCTCGCTGATCGAGGGCGACTACCTGGGCTGTGAGTCGGTCACCGCCGGCGGTGTTCAGGTGGGTGGCAGCGGTGCCACCCTTGCCGCCGGGAACTGGATCAGACTCGACGAGGACTTCTCCGTTGCCTCTAACTCTCCTTTCCGGGCCACTCTCGATTCCGGCCTCGCCAACGATCTGGCCTATCTGCAAGACACGTCCCCCGACGGACATCGCAGCTACCGTGCCAAGTTCGAGCTCCGCCTAGACGACCTTTCGATGTCGGCAGGCGACGCGATCGAGATCTTCAACGGCTACTCCAGCAACGGCAACGTGCAGTTCAAGCTCACGCTGGGCTACGACGCGGGGTCAATGAGAAAGCAGCTGGCCGTCTCCGCGCGCAAGGACGACGGGTCCTTCTTGACGACTCCAGCGGGTGAAGAGCTGCCGCTGGAGACCGGCTGGAACAAGATCGAGGTCGATTGGCAGACGGGAGCCGGAACCGGTTCCCTGGAGGTGGAACTCAACGACAGTGCGGTGGCCAATCTCTCGACTATCGACAACGACTCTCAGCAGCTCGATGAAGTGCGCCTGGGCAACGCTGGGGGAGCCACCACAACCACCTCGGGGAGTATGGACTTCGACGACTTTTTGTCTCGTCCCTAGTCTCAAACGGAACACGCGACGGTGCGCTGCAGATCCCCCTGGCGAGGGATCATCGGAATGCGGAACCGTCTGGTACACGGATGCGCCTCGGTCGACCGCGACATTGTCTGGGAAGTGGTTTCGGGCGATCTGGCTCAGTTGATCTGCGCACTCGAGACCCTGGTTGTGGCCCGAAGCTGAACTGAGTGCGGGAAGCAGGGAAATGAGCTGGCTACGGAACGCTGATCAAGGTAAGCGCCCGACCTGAGGTGTTGACTTCTTGAGCAAGAGGCCTGCCGCTTGTTCGGCGAGCCGGACTGCGGGATAGACTTGCATGACGTCGGCGAGGTGCACGACGAACTTCCTCTTGAAGTCCCGTAACCGTCCGTAGTCAGCGCCGAACTGGGTCTGCAGAGCTTCCCAGGGGATGAGACATGGCTTCCGGAGATAGCTCATCCGGTAGGTGAGCCATGAGTAGATATCGAGAGCCAGCGGTGAGCCCTTTAGAGCCTTGAGGGCGCGGAGGTCGATCGGCACGGCGTGGGCCACGAGCTCGTCGTAGAACTCAGCACTCAGAACGACGACGGAGTTCCAGAGCGGCCGCTGCTCGGCATCTCGGGGCGACCACCAGAGCTGATGCTTGTGGGCGATGGTGTAGCCGACGCCGGCGGCGTAGGAGACCGGTGACAGGGAGTCCCTCCCGTCCGCCCTCCGATCCCAGTCACCGCTTTCCCAGCTGCAGCGGATCGTCGTCGAGAAGAGGCGGTGGAGCTGGTCGCGCAGACGGGAGGTTGTCCCGCGTTTGCCGGTGATCGGGGTGAGGCCCAGCTTGTACATGAAGCTCGAGAAGGTAGGGCCGAGCTCGATCTCGCGGCTCCGAGTTCGGACGGCCTCGGTCGAGAGCCAGGCGAGCGCCAGCCGCGGATAAGAGCCGTAGGGGAGCCCGACCGACGACGGCGCGTTCATGTAGAGGGTGACGCGGCCATTGATGCGCTCGAACTCGTGCGGGTTTGGGCCTTTCTGGGGCCGGCTGTGGGGCAGCGTAGCCTGGACGAGGATCCGCGCCATGAAGCCCAGCGAGCCGGCGGCGCGCGCTTCTTCGGCTTCGATCTCGAGCGCTTCCCGAGCGAGCTTCTGGGATTTGGTGAGCCGTTTGGCGGAGGGGTTCCAAACGGTCCG
>CAMYOG010000008.1:38824-163899 GCA_947259925.1 Thermoanaerobaculia bacterium | reverse complement strand
TCCTCCACGCGGCGTTGCTGGATCAGGCTTGCGCCCATTGTCCAATATTCCCCACTGCTGCCTCCCGTAGGAGTCTGGGCCGTGTCTCAGTCCCAGTGTGGCCGATCACCCTCTCAGGCCGGCTATCGATCGTCGCCTTGGTGGGCCGTTACCTCACCAACAAGCTAATCGAACGCGGGCCCCTCTGGGAGTGCCAGCTTACATGTAGAGGCCAGCTTTCCTCCTCGAGCCTAAGCCCTTGGAACGTATGCGGTATTAGCCCCAGTTTCCCGAGGTTATCCCCCGCTCCCAGGCAGGTTACCCACGTGTTACTCACCCGTTCGCCGCTGTACTCGTCGGCCGAAGCCAACTTTCTCGCTCGACTTGCATGTGTTAAGCACGCCGCCAGCGTTCATTCTGAGCCAGGATCAAACTCTCCAGTTTGAACCTTCAACCGAGTCGGCCGGCTAACGGCCTTCCCGGTCTCTTTACTACGAATTGCGAAGCGCTCACGCGCCTCGACTTGCTTGGATAGCGCCGCCGTCAGGCAGCGAAACCCAAAGAGCTGACGTTGACTCTTTCTCTATCCAGTTTTCAAAGAACCGGCGCACTCGGTTTCCTCGAGCGCGACTTTCGAGCCTACGATCCACCCACACGCGCGTGAACGTGATGACCCTAGGGCCACCTCGCCTCCCCAGCGGCGTGCCGCCGGTTGGTTGAATCCACGCCTTGTGAGGATGGACCTGCAGACTGTCAACCCAGCTTCGGGAGAGGCTCCCTCGACCGGGACCGGTATTGTAGGGAACCTCGACCCGGCTGTCAACCGCCTTTTGGGCGGTCGGCAGCTAGGAAAACACGACCCGCCGGCCCTCGATCCGCCAGCGATCGGTCAGCAGGCGCCGCAGCGCCTCTGGGAAGGCCTTGTGCTCCTCGACCAGGATCCGAGCCGACAGCGAGATCGCGTTGTCGTCGTCGTGCACCGGCACCGTGCGCTGGATCACGATCGGACCGTGATCGAGCTTCTCGTCCACCAGGTGGACCGTGCAACCGGAGACCCTGACCCCCCAGTCGACCGCTTGCTGCTGCGCGTCGAGTCCCGGAAACGCCGGCAGCAGGCTCGGATGGACATTGAGGATGCGCTGGGGGAACTCGGCCACGAACGGCGCCGACAGGAGTCGCATGTAGCCCGCCAGGCAGATCCACTCGGCCCCGGCGTTGCGCAGAGCCTGGAGCACCTTGGCCTCGTGGGCGGCCCGGCTCTCCTCGATCCGATGCGGGTAGACCACGGTCGGCAGCCGGAGCGAGCGCGCCTTCTCCACCCCCGCCGCCTCGGCGACGTTGCTGACCACGAGCACGATCTCGGCCGGGACCTCCCCTCGTTCCATCGCTCCGTGCAGAGCGAGGAAGTTGGAGCCGCGGCCCGAGAGCAGGATCGCGACCTTGGCACTCATGCGCGGACGAGCCTAGCACCGTCCACTCGGCGGGCCGTCGATCAGCTCGGCTGCGTCGATGCGGACGGCTGGCTCTTGGCCGGCAGGAACTCGCTGGCGTAGTGGCCCGCGTGGTAGACCGTGATCAGCTTCTCGAACGCGAGCGCCGCCGACAGTACCCCGAGACCGAGCCACATGTCGGGCTCGCCGGCGATCGCCATGAACACGCCCGGCACGATGACCAGCAGGAGGAAGCCTTCGACCAGGCCGTCGAGCACGCCCATCACCGGGTGACCGGTATAGAAGTAACCGCCGCCGGGAAAGACCAGCGAGTAGCGGAGAGCCTTCTTGCGACTGCGGAACGCGAACCCGCACTGGGTGCAGCTGTCTTCGGCGCCAGCGAGGGAGTGCGCGCACTGCGGGCAGATGAAGTGACGCCCACCGTCGACGCTCGGCTCACCCTGTCCCGCCTGCTCCGAGAGCTGCTCCCCGAGCCGCTTGACCGCCGCCCCGCCGAGGCCGGTGAAGGTCTCCTTCTTGCCGCCGCGGTACTCCAGTACCAGCTTCTTGCCCGCCCAACCGACCACCTTGGCCGATTCGAGGTCGGCGAACCGGATCTGCGCGACGTTGCCGCGCGGCGTCCAGTTGCTCTTCGTCGGCAGCTGCAGGAGCCGGCGATCGGTGACCACCAGCAGGCAGCGCTTCATCGCGGTGATGATCCAACCGGTGGTCAAGAACTCCAGCACCGAGAACGGCGCGCACGCGGTCACCACTCCGACCACCCGCTCCTCGGGCTCGAGGACGCGGTCGAGCACGGCGCCGGCCCGCTCCAGGTGCTTGGTGGCCTGCTTCTCGACCCGTGGCGAGGGCCGGCCCTTGGCATCGGCAAAGCAGAGTGCGCGGTCGACGGCTACATTCATCTCGCCCCCCTTGTCCGGTGAGTCAACCCACCGATAGTGCAAGCGAATCCCCGGGGACGCAGTGGAAGCCGTCACGCCCCGCCGCGGCGGGCTCTAACCGGTGTCCGGCAGCGCCGGCGTCGACGGCGGCAGGTCGTAGACGACGCCGCTACCGCCCTTCTGCACCGTGCCGATCGGCTCGGCACGCTGGCCAGCCTGGCGCAGGGTCGCGAGGACGTCGCGCAGCTCGCCCGGTCCGATCACCAGCACGGCGCCGATCCCCATGTTGAAGACCCGGAACATCTCCTCGGTGCCGACGCCGCCGGCCTCCTGCAGGATGTAGAAGAGCTCGGGGATCTCCCAGGTGCCGACCTTGATCTGGGCGCGGTGCTTCTTCGGCAGGATCCGCGGGACGTTGTCGGTCAGTCCGCCGCCGGTGACGTGGACGATACCGTGCAGCCCGGGGTGATCGAGGAGTGGCTCGATCGCCGGCAGGTAGCTCAGATGGGGCGCCAGCAGCGCCTCGCCGACCGACCTCCCGACCGACGACTCCGGGGAACGGTCACCGACGCCGAGGCCGAGGACCTCGAAGAAGACCTTGCGTGCCAGCGAGTAGCCGTTGGTGTGGAGTCCGGACGACGGCAACCCGAGCAGGACGTCGCCGGCCTCGATACGGGAGCCGTCGAGGATCCGGTCCCGGTCGACCAGACCGACGACGAAGCCGACCAGCTCGTAGTCACCCGGTTGGTAGAACCCCGGCATCTCGGCAGTCTCTCCGCCGAGCAGGGCGCAGCGGTTCTCGCGGCAGCCGTCCGCCACTCCCCGCACCAGCTGCTCCATCTCCCGCGGGCCGAGGACTCCGGCGCCGACGTAGTCCATGAAGAACAGCGGCCGGGCGCCCTGCACCAGGATGTCGTTGACGCAGTGGTTGACCAGATCGCGGCCGACCGTCGAGTAGTCGCCCGCCAGGCGCGCTACCGTCAGCTTGGTGCCGACGCCGTCGGCCGAGGCGACCAGCACCGGCTCGCTCAGCGCCGACAGGTCGGGCCGGAAGAGACCCCCGAAGCTGCCGATGTCGGACAGCACCCCCGGCGTGAAGGTCGACTTGACCAGCTTCTTGACCCGTTCGAGGGCCCGCTCCTGGGCGTCGATGTCGACGCCCGCGGCGGCGTAGGCGCCTCCTGCTCGCTCGTCCGACATGGAGACCGATCATACCGGCCGTTCTGTAGACTGCGCAGCACAGTCCGAGCTCTCTCCGACCATGACCCGCCACGTCCTCACGCTCGATCAGGGAACCACCAGCTCACGGGCGATCGTCTTCGATCGCGACGGGCGCGCCATCGCCGTCGGGCAGAAGGAGCACGAGCAGATCTACCCGCGTGCCGGGTGGGTCGAGCACGACGCGGAGGAGATCTGGCGGAACCAGCTCGCCGTGGTCGAGGAGGCGTTGTCGCGCGCCGAGCTCGAGGCGGCCGACATCGCCGCGATCGGCATCACCAATCAGCGCGAGACCGTGATCGTCTGGGACCGGGCGACCGGCGAGCCGCTCGGCAACGCCATCGTCTGGCAGGACCGGCGCACCGCCGACGCCTGCGCCGCGCTCAAGGAGCGGGGCCTGGAGGACGACGTGCACCGGCGGACCGGCCTGCGCCTCGATCCGTACTTCAGCGGCTCGAAGCTCGCCTGGATCCTCGATCACGTCGACGGGGCGCGCGAGCGCGCCGAGGCCGGGGAGCTCTGCTTCGGCACGATCGACTGCTGGCTGGTCTGGAACCTGTCCGGTGGCGACGCCCACCTGACCGACGCCAGCAACGCGTCGCGCACGCTGCTCTGCGACCTCGGCACCGGAGACTGGTCCGAGGAGCTGTTGGAGCTGTTCGGCGTCCCGGACGCGATGCTCCCCGAGATCGTAGACTCGAGCGGTGTCGTCGCCGAGGCGACCGTCGAGCCGCTCGGCGGCGTCCCGATCTCCGGCATCGCCGGCGACCAGCAGGCGGCGCTCTTCGGTCAAGCGTGCTTCGCTCCCGGATCGGCCAAGAACACCTACGGCACCGGCTGCTTTCTGCTCCTCAACACCGGCCGCGAGCCGAGGTTCGCCGAAGGTCTGCTCACGACCGTCGCCTGGCGCATCGGCGGTCGGCTCGCGTACGCTCTCGCGGGCTCGGTCTTCATCGGCGGTGCGGTCGTCCAGTGGCTACGCGACGAGCTCCGAATGATCGACAGCGCGGCGCAGGTCAACGACTTCGCCGCCGAGAGCTCCGACTCCCACGGCGTCTACCTGGTGCCGGCCTTCGCCGGCCTCGGCGCCCCCCACTGGGACCCGTTCGCCCGCGGCGCGATGTTCGGGCTGACCCGCGGCGCCAACCGATCGCACGTCTGCCGGGCGGCGCTCGAGAGCATCGCGTTCCAGACCACCGATCTGATCACCGCGATGGCGGCGGGCACCGGTCTCGAACTGCCGGAGCTGCGGGTCGACGGCGGCGCCAGCCGGAGCGATCTCTTGCTCCAGATCCAAGCCGATCTACTTCAGATCGAGGTCGTGCGGCCCCGAGTGATCGAGACCACCGCGCTCGGCGCCGGCTACCTGGCGGGCCTCGCGACCGGCGTCTGGCAGAGTCGCGAGGAGATCGCCGAGCGCTGGGCGGAGGAGGCGCGGTTCCCGCCTGGCGCGAGCCCCGCCGAGGCCGCGGCGATGCTTGGCGGCTGGCACCGAGCGGTCGAGCGCGCCAAGGGCTGGATCGAGCCCGCATGAGACGGGAGACGGCGCTCGACCGCGTGCGCTCCGGCGAGGCCTTCGACATCGTCATTTGCGGCGGCGGCGCCACCGGTCTCGGCGCCGCGGTCGACGGCGCCGCGCGCGGCCATTCGGTCTGCCTGCTCGAGCAGGCGGACTTCGCCAACGGCACCTCGAGCCGCAGTACCAAGCTGATTCACGGCGGCGTGCGCTACCTGCGCCAGGGCCAGATCTCGATGGTGCTCGGAGCGCTGCGGGAGCGCGAGCGGCTGATCCACAACGCGCCGCACCTGGTCTGCGACGTCGCCTTCGTGATCCCGGCCTACCGCTGGTGGCAGCGGGGCTACTACGGCGTCGGGCTGAAGCTTTACGAGGAGATGGGCGGCCACGACAGCTTCGCCGCCTCGGAGATCCTGAGCAAGAGCGAGCTGGTCAAGCTCCTGCCGACGATCGAGCGCCGCGGCCTGCGAGGCGGCGTTCTCTACCACGACGGTCAGTTCGACGACGCGCGGCTGGCGATCGTCCTCGCCCAGACCGCCAGCGATCACGGTGCGGCAGTGCTCAATCAGGTCCGCTGCGCGGGCCTACGGCACGACGACGGCAAGGTAGCGGGCGTGCTGGCCCGCGACCAGGAAAGCGGCGAGGAGCTCGAGATCGGTGCCCGCTGCGTGATCAACGCCACCGGGCCGTTCACCGACACCATCCGGCGCCTCGACCAGCCCGACAGTCCACCGATCATCAGCCCGAGCCAGGGCGTCCACGTCGTCCTGCCGCGCGACTTCCTCCCCGGTGACCACGCGATGTTGATCCCCAGGACCGACGATGGCCGGGTGATCTTCGCGGTCCCCTGGCACGGACGGGTGGTCGCCGGCACCACCGACACGCCGGTCGCCGAGGCGTCGCTCGAGCCGCGCGCCCTCCAGGAGGAGTTCGACTTCTTGCTCACCCACCTCGGTCGCTACCTGTCGTGCGATCCGGAGCCGGCCGACGTGCTGAGCGTCTTCGCCGGTCTCCGACCGCTGGTGAAAGGGGGCGCCGGAGCGAGCACCGCGTCGCTGTCGCGCGATCACCTGATCACGGTCTCCGACTCGGGGCTGATCACCATCACCGGCGGCAAGTGGACCACCTATCGCAAGATGGCCGAGGACGTCATCGATCGCGCGGAGATCGTCGGCGAGCTGACGGAGCGACCCTGTCCGACCGCCGACCTCGCCCTGCACGGCTCGGAGGGCCTCGCCTGCAACCTGACTACCGAGATCGACGCCTACGGCGCCGACGCCCACCGCATCCGCGAGCTGATCGCGGCGGAGCCCGAGCTCGCCGACTACATCGACGAGCGGCTCGATCTGCAGAAGGCCGAGGTGGTCTGGTTCGCGCGCGAGGAGATGGCCCGTACGGTCGACGATGTCCTGGCCCGCCGCTGCCGGGGACTGATCCTCGACGCCGCGGCGGCGATCGGAGCGGCGCCCGCGGTCGCCGAGATCCTCGGCCGCGAGCTCGGCTGGTCCGATGAGCGACGGCTGGGAGAGATCGCCGATTTCGAGCAGATCGCCGCCGGCTACCTCGCCGAGCGCTACGCCTGACGGCCGGGCCGCGGATCGGCGGCGCCGAGCGGCTGGACGCCTACTCCTCTTCGGTCCGGATCGGAAAGAGGTCGCTCTGGACCTTGACCTGGGCGCCGGTCGGAATCCGGTACTGGCCGGTCCAGCAGGCGGTGCAGTAGGTGTCGGCGGGCCCGGCCAAGGCCTCCAGCATCCCTTCGAGCGACAGATACGCGAGGCTGTCGGCGCCGATCAGCTCGCGGATCTCCTCCACCTCGTGATTGGCGGCGATCAGCTCTTCGCGGGTCGGCATGTCGATGCCGTAGTGGCACGGCCAGCCGGTCGGCGGGCAGGCGATCCGGACGTGGACCTCGGTGGCGCCGGCATCCCGCACCATCTTGACGATCTTGGGGGAGGTGGTGCCGCGCACGATCGAATCGTCGATCAGCACGACCCGTTGGTCCTCGATCAGCTCGCGCACCGGGTTGAGCTTCACCTTGACGCCGAAGTGGCGAATCGACTGTTTCGGCTCGATGAAGGTGCGGCCGACGTAGTGGTTGCGAATCAGCCCGAACTCGAGCGGCAGCCCCGATTCGCGTGCATAGCCGAGCGCCGCGAACAGCCCGCTGTCGGGCACCGGCACCACCACGTCCGCCACCACCGGCGTCTCGCGAGCCAGGCGAGCTCCCATCGCCAGGCGGCTGCTCGAGACTGATTCGCCGAAGACCTGGCTGTCCGGCCGGGCGAAGTAGACCTGTTCGAACGCACAGCGGCTCGGATCGGGCATCGCCGGCAGCCGTTGGCTGCGGATCTCACCGTTGCGCGCCGCCACCACCTCGCCGAGCTCCAGCTCGCGCTCCAGCTCGACGTCGAGCAGATCGAAGGCGCAGCTCTCGGAGGCGAAACAGGGACGGCCCTGATAGTCGCCCATCACCAGCGGGCGGAAGCCGTTCGGATCGCGCACCGCGACGACGCACGAGTCGGTCAGCAGCAGCAGCGAGTACGAACCGCGCACCCGGCAGAGTGCCTCCATCAACGACTCGACGACGTCCGCCCGCGGGTTGCGGGCCATCAGGTGCAGGATCACCTCGGTGTCACTGGTCGTCTGGAAGATCGAGCCGCTCTTCTCCAGCTCGTCCCGAAGCTCGCGGGCGTTGACCAGATTGCCGTTATGCACCAGGGCGAGCGGCCCCATCGAGGTCATCACCACCAGCGGCTGCGCGTTCGTCCGCACGCTCGAGCCGGCGGTCGAGTAGCGGGTGTGACCGATGGCGCTCGACCCCGGCAGCCGGGCCAGCCTGTGCTCCCGGAAGATGTCAGCCACCTGTCCCATCCCCCGCTCGGCGTGCAGGCGCTGGCCGTCCCAGGAGACGATTCCGGCGCTCTCCTGACCCCGATGCTGGAGCGCGTAGAGACCTAGGTACGTGAGGTTGGCTGCGTCTTCGTGGCCGTCGATTCCGAAGATGCCACACATGGCGGGAGGACTAGGAAGGTATCACAGGAAAAGGGGGGACACGCACCTAGTTTCCCGCTATTGTAGAGGCCCAGCGGCCGCGAAATAGGGTCTGTGTCCCCCCTGTCCTTCCTGTGATCCACCGCATCGAGATCGGCATTCGCCCGGACCAGCGGGACGCTCGGGGCGAGCACGTCGCGGCCCAGATCCGCGACTATCTGCACATCCCCGTCACCCGGGTTCGGACCCGCAGCGTCTACCACGTCGACGCCGATCTGACCGACGACGAGGCCGAGCGGGTGGTGGCCGAGCTCGCCGATCCCGTCCTGCAGCAGGGAGCGGTCGGCAGGATCGACGACGGCCGATTCGACACCGCGATCACCGTCGCCTACAAGCCCGGCGTCGCCGACCCGGTCGGCAAGAGCGCGCGGGTCGCGATCGAGGACACCCTGCGGCGCGAGCTCCCGAGCGACGCGTCGGTCTACACCTCGAGCCTCTTCCTGATCGACGGCGCCGACCTCGAACAGGCACAGCGGATAGCCACCGGCGTGCTGGCCAATCCCGTCATCCAGCACACCGAGGTCGCGGACTGGGAGAGCTGGCGCGCGAGCGCGCCCGACATGTCGATTCCGAAGGTCGCCTCCGAGGGTCGGCCGGAGGCCCGGAGCATCGACCTCTCCGGTAGCGACGAGGAGCTCTCGCGCCTGAGCCGTGAAGGGCTCCTCGCGCTCTCACTCGCCGAGATGAAGGCGATCCGCGACCAGTTCCGGCGGGCCGGCGACGAGCCCCGTCGACGCGAGCTCGGCCTCGGCGCCCGGCCGACCGACGTCGAGCTGGAGTGTCTCGCCCAGACCTGGAGCGAGCACTGCAAGCACAAGATCTTCAACGCCACGATCCGCTACCGCGAGGGCGACGGTGAGGTGGAGATCATCGACTCGCTGTTCAAGCGCTACATTCGAGGCACCACCGAGTCGGTCGCGCGCTCGATCGAGGACGCGGGCGGCTCGTCCTGGCTGGTCTCGGTCTTCCACGACAACGCCGGCGTGGTCGAGTTCGACGATCGGATCCACCTGGTCTACAAGGTCGAGACCCACAACTCGCCGTCCGCGCTTGACCCCTACGGCGGCGCGATCACCGGCATCGTCGGCGTCAACCGCGACCCCTTCGGCACCGGCCGGGGCGCCGACCTGATCGAGAACGTCTGGGGCTACTGCTTCGCCTCGCCGTTCTACGACGGGCAGCTTCCGGACGGGCTGCTCCATCCCCGGCGGATCCGCGACGGCGTCCACCAGGGCGTCATCGACGGCGGCAACCAGAGTGGCATCCCCTACGGGCGCGGCTGGGAGCTCTTCGACGATCGCTACCTCGGCAAGCCGTTGGTCTTCTGCGGCACGGTCGGGTCGCTGCCGGTGACCATCGCCGGTCGGCCGGGCGAGCAGAAGTACGCCGAGCCGGGCGACGTCGTGGTGATGGTCGGCGGTCGCATCGGCGCCGACGGTATTCACGGCGCGACCTTCTCCTCGGCAGCTCTGGACGAGTCGTCGCCGGCGCAGGCGGTGCAGATCGGCGACCCGATCACCCAGCGGATGATGTTCGACTTCCTCCTCGAAGCCCGCGCGCAGGGACTCTACTCCGCGATCACCGACAACGGCGCCGGCGGACTCTCCTCGTCGGTTGGCGAGATGGCCGAAGCGCCGGGCGGCGCCCGCATCGACCTGGCGCTGGCGCCCCTCAAGTACGCCGGGCTGGCACCGTGGGAGATCTTCCTGTCCGAGGCCCAGGAGCGGATGACCCTGGCGGTCCCTGCCGAGAACCTCGACGCCCTGCTGGAGCTCGCCGCCCGCCGCCAGGTCGAGGCGACGCCGCTCGGCGAGTTCACCGCCGAGCCGTTCCTGCAGGTGACCTACGGCGACCAGACCGTCGCCTACCTGCCGATGGACTTCCTCCACGACGGTCTGCCGGAGATGGTCCTCGACGCGCACTGGCAGCCGCCGGCGTTCGCGACCCCGAGCGCGCGGGCGGACGACTGCGGAGCCGCACTGCTCGATCTTCTGGCGCGGCCGAACCTGACCAGCGGCGAGGCCAAGGCACGGCACTACGATCACGAAGTCAAGGGTCTGGCGATCGTCCGACCCTACGTCGGCGTCGGCGCCGACGTGCCGGCGGAGGCGACCGTGTCGCTCGCCCATCACGGGTCGCTCCGCGGCTTCGTCCTCTCCGAGGGAATCAACCCGTTCCTGTCCGACCTCGACACCGAGGCGATGGCGGCGACGGTCGTCGACGAGGCGGTCCGCCGACAGCTGTGCGCCGGGGCTCGGCTCGATCGGATCGCGGCGCTCGACAACTTCTGCTGGCCCGATCCTGTGCGCTCGGAACAGACCCCCGACGGTGAGTACAAGCTGGCGCAGCTGGTGCGCGCCTGCCGCGGCCTGGCGGACACCTGCCAGGCCTACGGTGTGCCACTGATCTCGGGCAAAGACTCGATGAAGAACGAGTCGACCCTCGGCGGAGTGAAGATCTCGGTCCCGCCGACCCTTCTGGTCTCGGCTATCGGCCAGATCGACGACGTCCGCGACGCGATCACCCTCGACTGGAAGGCGGCCGGAGACCTGCTGTTCGTGATCGGCGAGACCGGTGATCACCTGGGAGCGAGTGAGTACCACCGCTACCTGGGGGCGCGGTCCGGCTCCGTCGGTGAGCTCGGTGCGCCGACGCCGTTCGTCGGTGGCGCACCGCCGACGGTCGACGCCGATCGCTTCGTGGAGCTCTATCGGGCGTTCGATCGAGCGGTTCGCGATCGGCTCGTGCGCTCGGCCGCGACCCCCGCGAAGGGCGGGCTGGCGGTCTCGCTGGCTCGCTCGGCGATCGCCTCCGGTCTAGGCGCCGAGCTCGAGCTCGCCGACTGTCCGGGCGCGCACGACCTGGCCGACGACGTAGCGCTCTTCTCAGAGTCGAACGGCCGGCTGATCGTCACCGTCGCACTCGAGGACGAGGACGCCCTGCGCCGGCTGTTCGAGGGCCACGCCTGCGCCCGCGTCGGCACCGTCCGCTCGGGCGAGCGGTTGCTCGTCCGTCACCGCGGCGCGATCTGCCTCGATCTCGCCATCGACGATCTTCGCGGCCGATTCAAAGAAGGGCTCGACCATGCCTGAGCCGGCCGACCTGGCCAGCCGCAGAAGAGACGTCCGGGTCCTGGTCCTGAGCGGCCTCGGGCTCAACTGCGAGGTCGAGACCGCGGAGGCGTTCCGGATGGTCGGGGCGACGGCCGAGCTGGTCCATCTGCTCGATCTTCTCGACGGCCGTCACCGGCTGACCGACTACGCGATCGTCGCCTTCCCCGGCGGGTTCGCGTTCGGCGACCACCTGGGGGCCGGCTTCGTCTTCGCCAACAAGATCCGGTGGCAGCTCTACGATCAGTTCGTCGACTTCGTCGAGGGAGGCGGACTGGCGCTCGGGATCTGCAACGGCTTCCAGACGATGGTGCGGCTCGGCATGCTGCCCGGCTTCGACGGCGACTACCGCACCCCCCGGGCGACCCTGGCGCCGAACCAGAGACTCGGTTACTGGGACACCTGGGTCCGGATCGAGGCGGACCCCGAATCCCCGTGCGTCTGGACCCGCGGCCTCGACACCCTCGAGCTGCCGAGTCGCCACGGCGAAGGCCGGTTCCTACCCGCGGACGAGCAGGTCCGCGAACGCCTGGAGAGGGACCGCCTCGTGGCCATCCGCTACGTCGACGCGGACGGACGGCCGACCGAGGAGTGGCCGGCGAATCCGAACGGGTCGCCGGGCGGCGTCGCCGGCATCTGTGATCCGAGCGGCCGACTCTTCGGTCTGATGCCCCATCCGGACGCCTTCCTCTACCCCTTCCAGCACCCGCAAGCGTTCCGGAATCAGCCGTCGGCCGAGCCCTCCGAGGGCGCCGGCCTGGCGATCTTCAGGAACGGCGTCGACTCCGCCGCCGGCATCGCCCCGGGCGGATAGCGCCGCATCCGCCACCCGCGAGCTCAGACTGAAGAGGCGCGCACCGGCAGCCACTCGGTCGGCTCCGCCTGGCTGGTCACGCACAGCCGGGCGCTCGAGCCCTCGGTGCGTAGGGTCTCGGTGACCAGGTCGACCGCGAGCGCCGGCTGGTTGTTGATCTCCGACAGATGGTAGAGGACGACCCATTGCAGCCGGTCGGTGATCAGCTCGCGAATTCCCTCGGCGGCATCGGCATTCGACAGGTGGCCGAAGCGACCCGCGACCCGCTGCTTCAGATGCCAGGGGTAGGGACCATCGCGCAGCATCTTGAGATCGTGGTTCGTCTCCAGAATCAGGACGTCGAGGTCGCTCAACCGCCCCCAGGCGAGCCGGCTGCACGTACCGATGTCGCTCACCACCCCTACCCGGCGGCCACAGCCGTCCTCCACCACGTAACCGACCGGCTCCATCGCGTCGTGCGGGATCTTGAACGGGGTGATCCGGAACGTCCCCGCCCGCTGCCGCGCTCCCGAGCGGATCACGACCCTGTCGTGCACGCGCTTGCCCAGGTTGACGCCGGCGAACGTCCCCTTGGTGGCGTAGATCGGTACTCGGTGGCGGCGCGAGAAGACGCCCGCGCCCCGCACGTGGTCATGGTGCTCGTGGGTCAGCAGGATGCCGTCGAAGCGGCTGGAGTCGATGCCGGTCAGCTCGAGGCGCCGCTCCAGCTCCCGGCACGAGAAACCGGCGTCCACCAGGAGGCGGCGCGAGTCCGACTCGATCACCACCGCGTTACCCGAACTGCCCGAGCCCAGGACCACCACCCGCATTTCCGGGAAGCCCAGGCCGAGCGGCATCTGCACGGCGCGCAGTATACCGAGGTGCCAGGCCTGCAAGATGCAAGTTGCGGGTGCCTGCTACCTGCATCTTGCAGGCCTGGCACCTCGCTAGAACTCGTAGGTGCGGCCCTGTTCCAGAAGCCGGATGCGCGGGTCGGCGAGGGTGGCGAGCTCGCGGCGGATGCGGTCGATACAGGGGGGCTTCATGTGGTGGATGTAGACCGGTAGGTTGCGCTCGAGCTTGCCGAGCTCGGTCGCCAGGCTCGAGGGCGTCAGGTGGAGCGACAGGTCGGCGATCTCCTGCATCGAGTTGTCGAAGCTGGTCTCGATGCAGATCGCCCTCAGGTTGGGCGACTGGTTGGCAATCTCCCAGAACCGGAACGTCGGACCGGTGTCGCTCGACCAGAGAACCGCCGCGTCGCCGTGCTCGATCAGGAATCCGAACGTCGGTACCCGATGCTCGACCGAGATCGGAGTGAAGCGCACCCCCTTGAGGACCACCGGGTCCTCCTCGGTCAGCTCCTGGAAGCGGACCACCGGCAGCAGGTTGTTCGGCAGCCGGGTGAAGTCGGGCCAGGCGTCGTTGTTGAACAGGTATTTGCGGATCGCGTACGTCGTCGCCTCGGACGCCCAGATGGTGATCTCGCCCGAGCCCTCGTCGTAGACGTTCTCGACGAAGAACGGCAGCGAGTTCGTGTGATCCATGTGCGAATGGGTCAGCAGGATCGTGTCGATCAGCCGCTGCCGCTCCAACGGCAGCGCCTGCCCCAGCGACCCAGCATCCAGCGCCAGCTGGCCGTTGATCACCAACCCGGTCGTCCGGCACTGATCACTCTGCCCACCGAAGCTCCCCAGCACCTCGATCCGCATCGATTGATTATCCCCCACCCTCCCTCGACCTCCCTGTGGGCCCGCTAACAGCCCCCCGAGGGATCGGCACGTCCTGGGTATATCCGGCCCAGCGCCCCTCAGATCGTCACGCCGCAGCGGCGTACCTGACGGTCGGTTCCAGGTTTGCGGCTGGAACCGGCTCCAGGGGAGTTCGGAGGGTTCTAGCGTATCTCCGCGCGCCCGCTGAACCTGGAATCGGCGCGGTTCTAGCGTCTCTGGCCGCAGCGCGCCCCGCACCCACTTGAAGACGGTCGATTCTAGGTTTGGCGGGCATAGAGCGCCTCAGATCGTCGTACCGCAGGGGCGAGGCGACGAGGCGTACTCACGTACGCCGCAGGAGCCGAGTCCCCGAGGACACGGCGAGATGAGGTGCTATGTGCCCGCCAAACCTAGAATCGGGGGCCGAACCAGATCGACGATTCCCACCCACTCAACGTCGTATCCCAATCCCAGCGCTTGGCGAAGTCGACATTCCAGGGAATCCCCAGGAACCGGAACGACAGGCCGAAGCCGTACGACGACACCCCGTCTTCGAGCCGGTCCTCGTCACTGTTGTAGAAGCGGAAGCCGGTGACCTCCGAGTACCAGGCGCCCGCCACGTCCAGGAAGATGTTGCCCCGGATCTGCGAGAAGCCGAACAGCGGCGTCGCCAGCAGGTCGATGAACGGGAAGCGGTACTCGAAGTTGGCGTAGAAGCCGTTGTCGCCGACCAGGGATCGGAAGTCGAAGCCGCGGACGGTGTCGAGGCCGCCGAAGTAGACCGGGGTCGGGAAGTTACCTTCGCTGGTCCGGCCCCAGAGGCGGGTGACGAAGTTGGAGCGGCGGGTGATCGGGAAGTACTGTCGATAGTCGATCTCGGCACCGGCGGTCAGAGCGCTGTCGGGACCGGTGTCGTCGAGATCCGGGGCGTAGTCGAGGGTGATCCGCCACCGGCGCCCGGTGACGTAGCCGTACGAGGCCGCGATCGCCTTGTCGCCGACCAGCGACAGCCGGATGTAGGGGAAGTCGTCGTCGCGCGGCGTGATGATCGGAATCGGCGCCCCGGTCACCGGATCGAAGACGAAGTTACCGTCCGGATCGGTCAGGAAGCTCTGGAACTCGAGCTCCCGCTGCTGGTAGCCGATGTTCGCCTGGAAGCGGTGTGCCGGGCTGAACGGATAGGTAATGCCGCCCTCGAGGCCGGTGAAGGTGGCGGCGGCGTTGCCCCGCAGGAGCCTGCCGGTGCTGCGGTCCCGTCCGACGAAGAAGTCGCGGTTGTCGTATAGGTGGGTGTTCCACTGCAGCCGGTTCGAGAGGTCCAGGTACCAGAAATCGAAGTTCTGGAAGCTCTCGATCGACTGGAACTGCCCGACGATGCGGCGGTCGCCCAGGAAGTCCGAGAAGGTGACCAGGCCGATACCGACGACGGTGTTGTCGTTGGAGACACCGACCGCGCCCTGGAGGTCCTCGAGGAAGAACCGGAAGCCGCCGTACTTGCCGATATTGTCCTCGTCGATCGAGACCTCGATCGACGGCTGGTAGCGCGGCAGCTGATCGGCCGGCAGCGCGGCGACGGCGACCGCCTCGGGGTCCTCGAGGATCAGCGGCTCGGTGACCGGATCGCCGACGTCGAGCAGGTAGAGGTCGAACCGGCCCTTCCAGAAACCGGTGTAGACCAGACGCTCGCCGCCGTTGGGATTGGTCAAGACCGTCGGCATGTAGCAGCCGGTCAGGGAGTTGGTGTGCTGCCGAACGCGGCCGTCGCCGAGATCGATGCTGAAGATGTTGTTGGCGCCGGTCCGGTCGGAGGTGAAGTAGACCCGCTTGCCGTCCGCCGAGTAGACCGCGTCGATCTCGTTGCTCTCGCCGGTGGTCACCGGATAGCGCTCGGCCGGATTGTCCAGATCGATCCGAAAGAGCTTGGCGAAGCCGCCGACCACCGAGGTCAGGATCATCGATTTGCCGTCGGGCGAGTAGGTCGGCGAGCCGTCGTAGATGTCGTCGTGGGTGACCTGTCTCACCTCGTCGGTCTCGAGGTCGACTTCGAAGATGTCGAACTGCCCGTTCAGATTGCCGGCGAAGGCAACCCTGGTGCCGTCGGCGCTGAACGCCGGGGCGAGCTGCTGCTCGACCTCCATGTCGATGCCGCGCCGGATTTTGCCGTTCAGGACGTCGGCCAGGATCAGCTCGCGCCCGCCTTCGCGCCGGCCGAAGAATGCCACCTGGTTGCCGTCCGGCGAGAAGGCGATGTCGCGACCCATGTTGCGTCCGAGGGTCAGCTCCTGGGCGACGAAGTACTCGTAGTCGAGGTTGTAGCCCTTGGTCAGGTTGCGGAGCTCGATCCGCTCACGCGCATCGAACAGCATCACGTCGATCTGCCCCTTCTCGGTGCTGAACGCGGCGAGCAGATCGCCGGAGGGCGACGCCGCCGGGGAGCTACGGTAGGGGGCGCCTGATCCCCCGACCCGGAACGGCCGTCCGAAGTCGGCCGGCTCACCGGTCTCGATCAACTCGGGCAGGTACTTCTTCCGCAGCCAGCGGCGGAAGTCGGAATCGAACTCCTCGGCGTCGATGCCGAACGCCTTGCCGACCGAGCGGCCGACGCGACCGCCCAGCGTGTTGCGGGTCTCGATCATGAAGTCCCGCACGCCTTCCTCGCCCCAGCGCTCCTCGATGAAGTCGAAGATCGCGTGGCCGAAGCGATAGGCGAAGTAGCCGCCGAAGTTCTGACTGATCGACGGTAGGCGGTCGTTGACCACCGCGTCGCGCAGGTACATCTTGTCGCGCGCGGTCTCGTCCTTGGCGAAGTAGCTTGCCATCCCCTCCATGAACCAGAGCGGCGGGGACGACGCGACGCCACGGCCGAGATTGCCGCCGAAGAGGATGTGGTACTGGAAGATATGGGTCAGCTCGTGCAGTACCAGCGCCATCAGCTCGGGGCCCGGGAGGTCGACCGGCAGGACCATCCGGTTCCGGACCGGGGTCGCGAACGCCCCGGTCCCCTCGGGGATGAAGTTCAGGATGATGTTGGTCTGCTCGAAAGCCGAGTGCGTGTCGTAGAAGATGAGGTTGGTCGGCTCCTGGATCTGGTAGTCGAGCTTCTGCGACAGCTGATCGTAGGCGCTCTCCGCGTAGGAAACGATCTTCTGCAGGAGATGCGCTTCGGTCTCGTAGTAATAGACGTTGAAGTGGGTCGAGTGGTAGATCTCCCACTTGAAGTCGTCGTAACGGACCTTGTTCCGGCCGAAGAACTGACCGTACTGAGCCTCGGCGAGCGGCGCGAGCGCCATCGCCAGGGCAATCGAGACAACAAGGGCCTTGAGTAGAGTCCCTCGACGGATCAAGACGACCTCCTTAGTCAGTTGAACAGCAGGCGGCTGGTCTCGACCAGCCTCTGGGTAAAGACTCCCGAGATACGGTCTTCGAGGGAGTAGAGGTTCTCGAACATGCCGGTGAGTGGGTCGACGCTCTCGCCCTCGAACCGCTTGAAATCCTTGAAGTTGTCGGAGTAGAGCCGCCTACCGCTCTTGCCGTCGAAGACCTCCATCACGATGTCGTACTCGAAGCCGGTCTGCTCGACCAGCACCTGCCGGTAGTAGGTCCGCCCATCGAAGGGCGAGACATACTCCTCGGTCCGGTACCCGCTCCGGTCCTGGACGTCGAAATCGAGGCTGCCGGTCAGGATGAGGTCGGCCTGCGTCCGGTCTCCCAGATAGCGCCAGAAGTCCTCGTTGGCGGCCAGGTCCTGGAGATCGTAGGTCGGATAGTCGACCGGCCCCGCCTCCAGCACCTTCAGATGTGTCTTGCGCTTCAACAGTCGCGTCAGGTAGCCCTCGAACTCGTCCTCGACGTCGACGCCGCCGGCGTCGATCGACCCCTCCTCCTCGGTCACCACCAGGAAGGGCGCCACCGTGATGGTCTTCTTGTCGGCGAGATCGAGCCGCGCGCGCACGGGCAGCCGCAGTCGGACCTCGACGGTCGCGGCCAGCGCCGGCTCGATCGCCAGCCAGCCGAAGCCGACGACGACGAGCGTCGCGGCGAGGGGACGAAGTGACCGGTGCAGGGGACGTGAGCTCTGGAATGCCGACTGGTTAGAGGCGCCTTTTCCGATCATTTGCCTTCTCTTAGTGCGAAGTTGGTGGAAAGTGCAAGGCCTATGCCCGCCCGGGGCCGTCGTCCTCGGCGCTCGTCGAGTCCTCGGGCTCCTCGTCTCCCTCCGGCCTGTAGCCCTGGTAGAACTCGACGAACCGCGCGTAGTTCTTCTTCAGATCGCCGTTGCCGGGCGCCGCCCGCAGAGCCTTCTTGTAGTACTCGAGCGCGTTCTCGAACTGGCCGACGGCCTCGTAGGCGACCGCCATGTTGTTGAGCGTCTTGGCGTTGTTGGGCTCGAGCCGGTCCGCCGCCTTGAACCGGAAGAGCGCCTCGCTCCAGAGCCCGCGGCGGGCCATCTGCACGCCGAATTTCATCTGATCGGAGGCGCTCGGCGTCTTGGCGGCCTCCACCGCCAGCGGTGCGAGGACGACCAGGGCCAGGCCGAGTATCAGTGTCCACGTGCGGCTCCTGCCGCGCCCGATGGTGCGTCTATCGACAAGTCGCATTGGGGCTCGCAAGCCTCCTCCGAATCTGTGAGCGTGGTCGCGAACTGCCTCCCTGTGAGTATATACGAGGGTCATCGGGCACGGATTCCTTCGCCACGGCGCGAAATGGCGTCCTTTGAAGGTTGGATGCCGGGCTTCCGCGACCCCTCCGCGGGCCCTCTCTGCGAGGTCGGCTACGCCGGATCCGTCGCCTACGGGTGCGTGAGCGATAGAGCTTCCCGCCCGCCGTCCGAGCGTTCCAGGCTCCTGGTGGCGCTCAATTCGATCGAGACCGTCGATCGCGCTCTCTTGTACCGGTTGAGTCGCTCCGACCGCTGGCTCGATCGGCTGGGCGCCGGCCGGCCCGAGACGACGGGCCCGGTCTCCGCGGCCGCGCTCAGGAGCGTGCGTGAGCGGCTCCGGCGATGCGACGAGATCGCCGAGGACCACGCGTCGCAGGCCGCCCGGCTGGGAGCGTCGCTCACCACCCGGGTCGATCCCGGGTATCCACCGGCGCTGCTGGATCTGCCACTGCCGCCGCCGGTCCTCTACCACCGGGGCGCGCTGCCCACCGCGCCCGGCATCTCGATCGTCGGCTCGCGCCGAGCGGATAGCTACGGCCTCGAGACCGCACTTATGTTCGCCCGCCATCTCGCCGCTCGCGGTCTACTCGTGGTGTCGGGCCTGGCGGTCGGCATCGACAGCGCGGCCCACCGCGGAGCCCTGGAAGCGCCGGGCGGTCGCACGGTCGCGGTGCTCGGTTGCGGCATCGACGTCGAGTACCCGCGAGGCAGCGCGCGCCTCGCAAACCGCATCGCCGAGGCCGGCGCGGTGATCAGCGAGCTGCCGCTCGGCGCCCGTCCCTACAAGAGCCACTTTCCGATGCGCAATCGGATCATCGCGGCTCTCGGGCTCGGAACGCTGGTCGTCCGGGCCACCGCGCGGTCGGGGTCGCTGATCACCGCACGGCTCGCTCTCGAGCTCGGCCGCGATGTCTACGCCCTGCCCGGCAACATCTTCGACCGCCGATCGGTCGGACCCAACTCGCTGATCCGGGATGGGGCGCTCGCCGCCCAGCACCCACGCGAGTTGATCGAGAGCCTGCCGTTCGCGGTTCGCCAGCGGGTCGAGATACGAGCACCCGAGGCCCAGAGTCCAGAGCCCACCGGTTCGGAGCTGGCGCCGGCGGCGCGGAAGATCCTGCGCCGCCTCTCCCCCGGCACGACGCGAACTGCCGAAGCGCTTGCCGCGGGGACGGAGCAGAGCGTCTCCGAGGTCCTCGGAGTCCTGCTGGAGCTCGAGCTGGCTGGCTGGGTGCGACGGTACCCCGGACCCGCCTTCGGGCGCCGCGCCAGGCACCTCTGACGCGTGCTATCTTGCCCACCGCTCCCCGAGCAAGAAGGACTGGTCCCGGATGAGACACGACGGCATCATGGAGCTCGACGACGTCCTGCCGCGCCTGGTCAGCACCTACGAGCAGGGACGGCTCGTTCCGTTCATCGGTGCCGGGCTGAGCGCTCCGGCTTGCCGGCTCTGGGAGAGCTTCGTCGAAGGTCTGGAGCGCGAGGCGGGGCTCAGCGAGAACGTGTCGGAGCGCGGCGAGGAGGAGCCGCTCTCACAGCAGTTGGTACGCCGCGGCAATCGAGCGGTGCGCCACCTCAAGCGCCGGGGCTCGAAGTTCCCCGAGCACCTGCGCGCGGCTCTCTTTACTGACAGCACCGAGATCCCACCGCAGACGAGTGCCCTCGCGCGCCTCTGGTGGCCGCTGGTGTTGACAACCAACTACGACAACTGCTTCGCCGCCTCGTTCGTCGAGCAGCACCGGCCGCGCAAGCTCGACGTCGTCGGACGCAGCCAGTTGGACTGCCAGCGGATTCTGACGTCGCTGACGGAGCCGTCGAGGAGTCTGCTGTGGGCGCTCCAGGGCTACATCGATGGACCCTGCGGGGCGCCCTGGAGCGAGCTCAGCAGCCGAAAGGACTTCGAGCGCCAGCTGGTCGTCGGCCACGAGGAGTATCGCAGGGTCACCTACCGCGACATCGACTTCCGTCGCGCCTTCGCCGAGGTCTTCCGCTCACGCTCGCTCTTCTTCCTGGGCTCCGGCATTCGCGAGAGCTACCTGCAGGAGCTCTTCGGCGAGATCCTCGAGATCTACGGCCCGAGCGGCCGTCAACACTTCGCTCTCATGCGGCGTGACGAAGCCTATCCAGAGTTCGTGCACTTCATGAGCGCACGCTTCCAGACGATCGTGGTTCCCTACAACGATCACGAGGAGCTGCCGGGGATGCTCGGAAGGCTGAGCCGCGCCGTCGAGACCGAGAGCCGGCGTCCGATTCACTGGACCTTCGGGCGAGCGAGCTCGAAGAGCCGCGATGAACGGCGGCATCGAGCGGATCTCGAAGTGGTTCGTGGCCGCTGCCCACTGACAAGAGGCGAAGGGGAGTTGGCCGTCAGCGCGGGCGGCACTGGTGGCAGCTATTTCTTCACTACCAGCATCGAGAGGAAGGTGCTGCCCGCCTGGGACGTAGACGGTCCAAAGAACTCGGACAGCGCGCCCGGAGACGACACGGGGGCGCTCGGTTTCATCTACGAGGCTTCAAAGGATCTCTTCAAGCACACCGCCGAGCGCGGCTACTGTAGGATCCTGATGCAGCTCCTGGCCTCGGGCGGAAAGGAGCCCCGATTCCCAGAGCGTTTCGCGTTCATTCAAATTGTGCGCGCCTTCGGCGACTGGCTGCGCAAGAACCGCGACGCCCAGCTTCAAGTCTCCCTCTTCCTGGTCTCTCCCCCCGTCTATCTCGAGATTGCCAGTGGTCGCCTCGACGTGCTCGAGCTCCTCACCTGCCCCGACATCCGGTTCTGGACCGAGATCCTCGACGGCCACACCATCATCGAGAGGCGCATCTTTACCCTGCGACCGCGGGAGTTCACGCTCGGCCACGTTGCCGAGCATCTCGACTTGCCGCGAACCGGTTGGCAGGTGGAGATCATCCCAGCGCCAAGTCTGGGGATATCGAGCCGCACGGTCGAGAAGGACTACAACACCGAGCTCTTCCTGCTCGGTCTGGTGCCCGGCAGCACGCTCCGCTTCACCCGCGTCTAGAGGCAGCTGCTCGAGAGCTGCAAGGAATCGCGACGACTTCGCGTCCCATTCCACTGAGCGACGTGCCTCGCTGTGCTACCCTCCCCGACCGGCTCGGGAATGAACCAGCGCCCGACTGAGGTTTGACCACACCATGGCCAGAGACCTGATCATCGTCGAGAGCCCGACCAAGACGAGAACGCTCAAGAAGTTCCTGGGCGCTGACTACTCGATCGAGGCTTCGGTCGGTCACATCCGCGACCTCGAGAAGAAGGACCTCGGGCTGGGCGAGAACTTCGAGCCCCGCTACCGGATCCTGCCCGAGAAGCAGGATGTGGTGAAGAAGCTGAAGCAGGCCGCCAAGAAGGCCGAGACGGTCTATCTGGCGCCTGATCCCGATCGCGAGGGTGAGGCGATCGCCTGGCACATCTCGCAGGTACTCGACAAGGACGAAGAGGCGATCCGGCGGGTGACCTTCAACGAGATCACCAAGTCCGCGGTGCTGCGTGCGCTCGAGAGCCCGGGCAAGATCGACTTCCGCAAGGTCGAGGCCCAGCAGGCTCGCCGGGTGCTGGACCGGCTGATGGGCTTCAAGCTCTCGCCGCTCCTCTGGGAAAAGGTCAAGCGGGGGCTGTCGGCCGGTCGCGTGCAGTCGGTGGCGCTCAAGATGATCTGCGAGCGCGAAGCCCAGATCGAGGCGTTCGAGCCGGTCGAGTACTGGGTGATCGGCAGCGACCTCCGTGCCGAGGAAGAGCCCGGCTTCCACGCCCGGCTCCATCGGATCGACGGCAAGAAGGCCGAGGTCGGCAACGGCGAAGAGGCGGCCGAGATCGTCAAGGCGCTGGAGACCGGCGCCTACCGGGTCGGCAAGATCGAGCAGAAGGAGTCGAAGCAGAATCCGGCGCCGCCGTTCATCACCAGCCGGCTGCAGCAGGAAGCGTCACGTCGCTTCGGCTTCTCGGTCAAGCGCACCATGTCGCTGGCGCAGCGGCTCTACGAGGGCCGGGAGATCGGCAGTCGGGGCTCGATCGGTCTGATCACCTACATGCGTACCGATTCGACCCGCGTCGCCAGCGAGGCGATCGCCGGCGTGCGTGCGTTGATCGAAAAGAGCTACGGCGCCGAGAAGCTGCCGGCGAAGCCCAACTTCTACAAGTCGAAGAAGGGCGCTCAGGACGCGCACGAGGCGATCCGACCGACGACGTTCGACATCACGCCCGAGGTCGCCGAGCGCTACCTCAAGCCGGAGGAAGCGAAGCTCTACCGGCTGATCTGGGACCGCTTCGTCGCCTCCCAGATGGTGCCGGCGCGATTCGACGTCACCCAGGCAGACATCGAGGTCGATCGCTACACCGTCCGCGCCCAGGGCCGGGTCATGAAGGACCCGGGATTCCTCTCGGTCTACGAGGAGGTTCGCAAGGCCAAGGCCAACGAGAACGGCGAGCAAGCGAATCGCAAGGACACGCTCCTGCCACCGCTGGCCGAGGGCGACGTCCTGAAGCTCGAGAAGGTCCTGAGCGAGCAGAAGTTCACCAAGCCACCGGCGCGATTCAGCGAGGCGACCCTGGTGCGCGCGCTCGAGGACAACGGCATCGGGCGGCCGTCGACCTACGCCAGCATCCTCGCCACCCTGAGCGACCGGGACTACGTCGACAAGGTCGCCCGCCGCTTCCACCCGTCGGCGCTCGGCAAGGTGGTCAACCGGCTGCTCCAGGCCGGCTTCTCGGACATCATCAACGAGGGCTACACGGCACGCCTCGAGACCGAGCTCGACAAGATCGAGGACGGCGATCTCGACTGGCGCGGCGCGCTCGGCGAGTTCGACCGCAAGTTCACCAAGGATCTCGAGACCGCCGGCAGCGAGATGCCCGACGTCAAGCGCGAAGGCATCCCGGTGGACGAGAGTTGCCCGGACTGCGGATCGCCGCTGGTGATGCGCTTCGGCCGCTACGGCGGCTTCATCGGCTGCAGCACCTATCCCGACTGCAAGTACACCCGTGACCTCGAGAGTCCCGGCGACGGCAGCGGCGACCAGGCCTCCGAAGAGGAGATCCCGCCGTGCGACAAGTGCGGCAAGCCGATGGTCAAGCGGCGGAGTCGCTACGGCACCTTCTACGGCTGCTCCGGCTACCCCGACTGCAAGAACATTTTGAAGACCGGGCCGGCGGCCGAGCCGCCGAAGGGGACCGGCATCAAGTGTCCGGAGTGCAACGAAGGCGAGCTCATGGAGAAGCGCTCGCGGCGGGGCAAGATCTTCTTCTCGTGCGGCCGCTATCCGGACTGCGAGTTCGCGCTCTGGAACCGGCCGGTCGAGGAGCCCTGCCCGCAGTGCGGCTTCCCGCTCCTGACCCACAAGACCACCAAGAAGAAGGGTCCCCACCTCGTCTGTCACAAGAAGGACTGCGACTACGAGCGCATCCTGGCCGACGAGGCGGCCGGTGACGCGGCCGAGGGATCCGACCAGGCTCCCCCGCCTTCGGCATAGCCCGGCCGGCCGCGGGGAGGGTGCGATCTCCCCGACTAGAATGGTGGTCATGGAGCGCCCGGTACAGATCGTGGGCGGCGGCTTGGCGGGGTGCGAGTGCGCCTACCAGCTCGCCAGCCGCGGCGTGCCGGTCGAGCTCTGCGAGATGCGGCCGCACCGATCGACCCCGGCGCACAGTACCGGCGACCTGGCCGAGCTGGTCTGCAGCAACTCGCTGCGCAGTGACGACCCGCTGCACGCCGCCGGCCTCTTGAAGCGCGAGATGGAGGCGTTCGGCTCGCTGATCATCGCCGCGGCCCGGGCGGCCGCGGTCCCCGCCGGCAGCGCCCTGGCGGTCGATCGCCATCTCTTCGCCGAGCGGGTGACCGACACCATCGCGTCGCACCCGCTGATCGAGATGCGGCGCGCGGAAGCGATCGAGATCCCCGAGGGCGACGTCGTGATCGCCACCGGCCCACTGACGTCCGAGGCGATGTCGTCCGCCCTGACCGAGATCCTCGGCACCGACTATCTCTACTTCTACGACGCCATGGCGCCGATCGTCGACAGCGACAGCCTCGACCACTCGAAGCTCTTCTGGGCCTCCCGGTACGGTAAGGGGAACGACGACTACCTGAACGCACCGATGGACGAGACCGAGTACCTCGCCTTCCACCGGGCGATCGTCGAGGCCGAGGTCCTGCCTCTGCACGACTTCGAGCAGGAGCTCTTCTTCGAGGGCTGCCTGCCGATCGAGGAGCTGGCGCGGCGCGGAGTCGACACCCTCCGGTTCGGTCCGATGAAGCCGGTCGGACTGACCACGCCGGACGGCGGCCGGGCACACGCGGTCGTCCAGCTCCGCCAGGAGAACCTCGCGCGGAGCCAGCTCAACCTGGTCGGCTTCCAGTCGCGCATGAAGTGGCCGGAGCAGAAGCGCGTCCTGCGGATGATCCCCGGCCTCGAGCAGGCCAGGTTCACCCGCATGGGTCAGATTCACCGCAACACCTTCATCAACTCGCCGACCCACCTCAACCCCTACTTCCGCCTCAAGCGCCGGCCGCTGGTGCGGCTGGCCGGCCAGATCACCGGCGTCGAGGGGTACCTCGAGTCCGCCGCGACCGGTCTGATGATCGGCCTCTACCTGAACCTGGAGAGACGCGGCGTCGGCTCCGAGCGGCTGCCCGGCGCGACCGCGCTCGGCGCCCTCGTGCGCCATCTGACCGAGAGCGACCCGCGCCGCTTCCAGCCCGCCAACATCAACTACGGTCTCTTCCCGGAGCTAGAAGGCCGGGTCCGCAAGAAGGAGCGACGCATCGCCCACGTCAGCCGGGCGCGGGCGGCACTCGAGGCCTGGGCGAGCGCCCACCGGGTCGAGCTCACGGCGGCACCGGCAGACGCGGAGGCTGGTCGTCGGGCTTCGCAGGCGGCAACGTGAAACGGCTGATCGAGCGCTACCTCGAGCACCTTCAGGACGAGCGCGGCCTCTCGGCGCACACCCTCCGCGCGTATCACGCAGACCTCGACCGCTTCCTCGACTTCCTGGCGTTCGACTTCCTGGCGCGTGACGCGGCCGAGATCCGGCCGGGCGACGTCGACGCCCTCGCCGTCCGCTCGTTCCTGGCCCATCTGAGCCGCGAAGGCGTCGGTCGCCGGACCCAGGCGCGAGCGCTGTCGAGCGTCCGTGGCCTGCTCAAGTTCGCCTGCCGGGAGGGACTGATCGCCGAGAATCCGGCGGCGTCGGTGCGTACGCCAAAACAGCCCCGCAAGCTGCCGCGGCACCTCCGCCCGGGGGAGATCGAAGAGCTGATCGAGGCGGCCGACGGCGGCGAGCCGCTCGAGCTCCGCGACCGCGCGATCCTCGAGCTGCTCTACGCCACCGGACTTCGGGTCGGAGAGCTGGTCTCTCTCGATTGGACCGATCTCGATCTCGAGGGCCGGGTCCTACGGGTCGTCGGCAAGGGCGGCAAGGAGCGCATGGTGCCGTTCGGCAGGATGGCTGCCGACTCACTGGGCGCCTGGCTCGGGGCCTGGGACGACCTCCGCAAGGAGGGCGCGACCGACGGAGAGCCGGTCTTTCTCAATCAACGCGGCACCCGGCTGACCGATCGCTCGGTCCGCCGGATCCTGGACCGCTACACCCGGGACGCGGCGATCGCCGCCGGGGTCCACCCCCATACCCTGCGCCACACCTTCGCCACCCATCTGCTCGAAGGAGGCGCCGACCTGCGCTCGATCCAGGAGCTGCTCGGCCACAGCTCGCTCTCGACGACCCAGAAGTACACCCATCTGGACATCGAGCGGCTCCTGAGCCTCTACCGGCAGAGCCATCCGAGGGCGAAGCGCGAGTGAGCCGGTTCGGCTGCACACCCGCCGGCCCGGTGGCGGCGGGGCGCCGGCGGCTACGCTTGATCCTGCTCGGCCCGGCGATCCTGATGGTGGTGCTGGCGCTGGTCACCTGGTACCGCGGCAGCTTCCTCCCCGGCCTGCTGAGTCTGGGCGTCGCGCTCTTGCTGGTCGCGACCTGGCGCACCGCCAATCAGCTCGAGCCGCTCTATCTCGAGCTCCAGGACGGCAGACTGGAGGTCCGGCTGCGCTGGCGGCTCTTTCACGTCGACCTGACCGGGGCCTCGGCCCGCGTCCTGTCGGACGACGAGAAGGCTCATCTCGAGCGGTTGATCTCGGTCGGCGGCATGGTCGCGACCAGTGGCGGCTACGATTCCCACCGGCTCGGCGAGTTCGAGCTCTACGCCAGCAACCTCGACCATGCTCTCCTACTCGAAGCCGGGGACACACGGTTCGTTCTAACCCCCGACGACCCTCTCGGTTTCGTCGAGGCCATTGGTAGAATCGGACGCTCATGAGCGACTTCCGCAGCACGACGGTGCTAATGGTGCGCCGCGAAGGCAAGGTCTGCATGGTCAGCGACGGCCAGGTCACCTTCAACGACACGGTGATCAAGTCCGGGGCGAGCAAGGTCAAGCGCGCCGGCAAGGGAGACGAGCAGGTCCTGGTCGGGTTCGCTGGCGGCGCCGCCGACGGCCTGGCGCTCTTCACCCGCTTCGAGGGCAAGCTCGATGCGTATCAGGGCAATCTCGAGCGCGCGGTCGTCGAGCTGGCCAAGGACTGGCGGACCGATCGGGCGCTGCGGCAGCTCCAGGCACACATGATCGTCGCCAACTCGGAGCAGAGCTTCCTGGTCTCCGGCAACGGCGATCTGATGCAGCCCGATGAAGAGGGGTTGCTGGCGATCGGCTCGGGTGCCAACTACGCGCTCGCCGCCGCTCAGGCGCTCCTCCGCCACACCGAGATGAGCGCCGTGGAGATCGCGCGCGAGGCGATGGCGATCGCGGCGTCGATCTGTGTCTACACCAACGACCGGCTGACGGTCGAGGAACTCTGAGCAGATGAAGCTGGAAGTCTCCGACCGACCGGCCGTCCCCGAGCGGCTCGAGGAGCTGACCCCGAGGCAGATCGTCGCCGAGCTCGACCGCTATGTGGTCGGGCAGCACGAAGCCAAGCGCGCGGTGGCGATCGCGCTGCGCAACCGCTGGCGTCGCCAGCAGCTCAAGCCCGAGCTGGCCGAAGAGATCCTGCCCAAGAACATCCTGATGATCGGGCCGACCGGCGTCGGCAAGACCGAGATCGCGCGCCGGCTGGCCAGGCTCGCCCACGCGCCGTTCCTCAAGGTGGAGGCGAGCAAGTTCACCGAGGTCGGCTATGTCGGCCGCGACGTCGAGTCGATGGTGCGCGACCTGGTCGAGCTGGCGGTGATCATGGTGCGCGAAGACAAGCGCAAGGCGGTGCGCGAGGTCGCCGAGCGCCACGCGGAGGAGCGGTTGTTGCAGCTCCTCTTGCCGCCGTCTCCGGCGATACCGACCAGCCCGGCGGCCGAGGGGCAGGCTCCGCCCGACCCCGAGACGACCAAGGAGAAGTTCCGCCACAAGCTCCGCGCCGGCGACCTCGACGACCGCTTCGTCGAGATTGAGGTCGAAGAGAGCGGCACCCCGAGCTTCGAGATGTTCACGCCGCAGGGCGTCGAGGAAGTGGGCATCAACATCAAGGACATGATGCCGGGACTGTTCGGGCGCCGCACGACCCAGAAGATGAAGGTCAGCGAAGCGCGGGAGGTGCTGGTCCAGCAGGAAGCCGAGAAGCTGATCGACCGGCAGCAGCTGAGCCGCGAGGCGCGCACCCGGGTCGAGCAGGGCGGCATCATCTTCCTGGACGAGATCGACAAGGTCGCGGGCCGCGAGACCAGCCACGGACCGGACGTCTCGCGCGAGGGCGTGCAGCGGGACCTCTTGCCGATCGTCGAGGGCAGTACCGTGGCCACCAAGTACGGTCCGGTGAAGACCGATCACATCCTGTTCATCGCCGCGGGCGCGTTCCACGTCAGCAAGCCGTCGGACCTAATCCCCGAGCTGCAGGGCCGCTTTCCGCTCCGGGTCGAGCTCAACGCGCTCTCCGAAGACGATCTGATGCGCATCCTGACCGAGCCGCGCGGTGCCCTCACCCGGCAGTACTCCGCCCTCCTCTCCACCGAGGGGGTCGATCTCCAGTTCACACCCGACGCCATTCAGGAGATCGCCCGGATGGCGGTAGAGGTCAATTCACGCAACGAGAACATCGGCGCGCGCCGCCTGGCGACACTTCTCGAGAGGATCCTGGATGAAGTCTCCTTCGAAGCGCCCGACATGGAGGGCATGTCCCTGGAGGTCGACGTCGAGTACGTGCGCCACGCGCTCGGAGACATCATCGAGGACCAGGACCTCAGCCGCTATGTGCTCTAGGAACCTCCGCCGGCTCCCCGCTCTGCTCGTGGGGATCGCGCTCGGCCTGTCACTCATGGGCTGCGGGCACAAGGACGACCCCCAGCCGCCGCCGCAGAAGATCCCCGAGCCGATCCGGGATCTCGAGGTCACCCAGCGAGGCTCGGAGCTGATCGTCAGCTTCACCTATCCTCAGGTGACGATCTCCGGACTGCCGATCGACGACATCGTCGCGATCGAGTTCTGGGAGTACGAGATCGCGGTGCCCGAGCTGATCGTTCGCGACGACGACGACGAGGAGACCTCCGAGGAGCTCGAAGACGCCCAACCGGAATCCGACACCGAGCCCTCTGAGGAGACTCCGCCGCCGGCTCCGGAGCCAGAGGAGTCCGAGCCGCAAGCGGTGGAGGACGAAGGCGAGCTAGACGACGAGGGCGAGGACGAAGGCGCCGCCCCGGTCGCGACCACCAGCAAGGAGGCTCTACTCGAGGTCGACCCTCGCGAGTTCGCCGGTGCCAGCCGCCTCCGTCACACGCTCGCCGGCGCAACCCTGTCGAGCGCCGTGAGCGGTCCCGAGGTCGAGTTCCGTCTGCCCCTCGACCAGATCGAGCCGGGCGAGAAGACCGCCCTGGTCTTCGCCGTCAAGAGCTTTCAGTCGCTCAAGCGGGCTTCCGCCTTCTCCAACCTGGTCAAGATCATTCCGCGCGTCGCTCCCGATCCGCCCACCGAGGTGGAGCTCGAGGCGACCCGGAATGGCGTCAAGCTCTCGTGGCTGTTCGAAGGCGAGGAGCCGCTCGAGTTCCGCTTCTACCGCCGGGATCGGCTGGCCCCGATCTTCGCCGATCACTTCGGCATTCGCGAGGGTGACGGCGATCGGTTCCTGGACGGCACCGCCCAGCTCGGAAACAGCTACTCCTACGCGATCAGCGCAGTGATCAACCGTACGCCGCTGGTCGAATCGGAGCTCTCGAAGCCGGTCGAGATCGAGTTCGTCGACACCTTCCCTCCCGAGACGCCCGACGATCTGGTGGTGCTGACCGAGGTCGGGACCGCTCGCCTCCTCTGGGAGGGTAGCCCCGACGTCGACGTCGCGGGTTACGCCATCTACCGGCGTACCGGGAGCGGCGAGTTCGAGCGCCTCAACCAGGAGCCGTTGCGCCAGAACGAGTACCGGGACACGACCGCCGCCTCCGGCCGAACGTACACCTACCGGGTCGTCGCCATCGACCACGAGGGCAACGCCAGCGATCCGAGCGAGGAGGTCGAAGTCCGCATCCCATGACCTCGTTCTACAAGCTCTCGGGAGCCGGCAACGACTTCCTGGCGCTGGTGGAACCGGAGGAAGAGCCGACGCCCGAGGCGATCCGCACCTGGTGCGCGCGCGGGGTCTCGCTCGGGGCCGACGGCCTCTTCACCCTGGCGCGCACCGAGAGCGGCGGCGCGCGGATGATCCACTACAACGCCGACGGTGGACGCGCGGAGCTGTGCGTCAACGGCACCCGGTGCGCGGCACGGCTCGCCTTCCACCTCGGCTGGGCCCGCGACGCGATCGACATCAAGACCGATTCAGGCGCGATCACGGCGATCGGCGAGGACGCCGCCTCGGTAGCCCTCGATCTGCCGACCCCGGCGGCGGGCCCCGAGCCGACGACCCTCGACCTGGCCGGCCGACCGATCGACGGCTGGTGGATGGTGGTCGGCGGGCCGCATTTCGTGATCGCCTGGGAGCACTCCCTCGAAGACGCTCCACTAGCCGATCTCGGCCCACCCCTGCGCGCCCACGACGCTCTGGGGCCGGCCGGGGCCAACGTGCACTGGGTCGACTTCGCCGCTCCCGATCGGCTCGGCATCCGCAGCTTCGAGCGCGGGGTCGAAAGCGAGACTCTCGCCTGCGGCTCCGGCGTGCTGGCGGCCGCGGCGGTCGGTCTGTCGACCGGACGGGTCGCGCTGCCGGTCGAGGCGACGACGCGCGGCGGCTTCGTCCTCAGGGTCGACGGTCGAGCCGAGGGCGATCGACTCGTCTCCTGGAGTCTCGCGGGCGATGCGCGCCTGCTCGCCGAGGGGCTGCTGATGCCGGAGGCGAGCACGATCCCGGCCCCGCCGGACTGGCAGTGACCCGATCTCCGGCAGCCTGGACTATTCACCAGCGCAAAGCTAGGCTCGTCGCGCCATGAGCGACCCGTCGAACCCGCTCGCGGACTGGAAGCGCCGTGGTCTGATCGCCCAGGTCACGGCCAGCGCTCTCGACCAGGCGATGGCCGGCGGCAACTTGACCGGCTACATCGGGTTCGACCCGACCGCGGCCAGTCTGCACGTCGGCAACCTCCTGCCGATCCTCATGCTGGTGCGACTGCAGCGCGCCGGGCACCGGCCGATCGCCCTGGTCGGCGGCGGCACCGGTCTGATCGGCGATCCGTCCGGCAAGGACGACGAGCGACAGCTGCTGGACGTCGAGCGACTCGAGGCCAACAGCGTCACGATGCGCGCCCAGCTCGAGCGCTTCCTCGATTTCTCCGGCGAGCGCGGCGCGATCATGCTCAACAACCTCGAGTGGCTGAGCGAGCTCAACCTGATCGAGTTCCTGCGCGACGTCGGCAAGCACTTCTCGGTCAACTCGATGATCGCGCGCGAATCGGTCAAGCGCCGGCTCGAGGGTCGTGAGCACGGGATCTCCTACACCGAGTTCTCCTACAGCCTGATGCAGGCGTACGACTACCTGGAGCTCTACGATCGCCACGATTGCACGCTGCAGATGGGCGGCAGCGACCAGTGGGGCAACATCGTGGCGGGCGCCGACCTGATCCGCCGGGAGCGCTCGACCGAGGTGCACGGCCTGACCCACCCGCTGCTCAGCCGCTCCGACGGCAAGAAGTTCGGCAAATCGGAACAGGGCAACGTCTGGCTCGACGCCGAGCAGACGACGCCGTTCGAGTTCTACCAGTTCTGGATCAACACCACCGACGACGACGTCGGCAGCTACCTGAAGTTCTTCACCTTCCTAGCGGTCGACGAGATCGATTCGATCGTGGCCGCGGCGGCCGAGCGGCCGGAGGCGCGCGAGCCCCAGAAGCTGCTCGCTTCGGAGCTGACGCGGCTGGTGCACGGGGACGACGCGCTGGCCCAGGTGGAGAGGGTGACCAACGTCCTCTTCGGTGGCGGCGATCTCCGTCAGCTCGACGCGTCCGGGCTGCGTCAGGCGTTCTCGACCTCGCCTCGCATCCGGATGACGCACGAGGAGCTCTCGAACGGGGTCGCCCTGACCGAGGCTCTGGTGCGCGCTTCGCTGGCGTCGTCCAAGGGGAGGGCGAGGACCGACATCTCGAGCGGCGCGATCTCGGTCAACCACGCGCTCGAGTCCGACGTGCACCGCCGTCTCGGCACCAGCGATCTCCTGGCCGGAGCGTTCGTCGTCCTCCGGCGAGGCAAGAAGACCTACTGCCTGGTCGAGGTCGGCGACGGCTCCGGTGACGCTGGATCGGCGGCGACGTCCACAGACCCCGAGTCGGCGGATTGAGTCGCACGTTCCTGATCGACACCGACACCGCCTCCGACGACGCGGTGGCGTTGATCATGGCGCTCCGGAGCGCCGACGTGCGGGTGGCCGCGATCACCGTGGTCTGCGGCAATCTGCCGGTCGAGGCGGCCACCCGCAACGCCCTCTACACGGTCGAGCTGTGCGGCGCCGAGGCCCCGGTCTTCCGCGGCGCCGAAGCTCCGCTCCTGCGGCCCGCCTACCACTCCTACGCATTTCACGGTCGGGACGGCCTGGGCGACATGGACTACCCCGCGCCCCGTCGAGCCGCCGAGCCGGGCCACGCCGTCGACGCGATGATCGACGTCGTCCGCGCCAATCCCGGCCTGACGCTGGTTACCCTCGGTCCCCTGACCAACGTCGCGCTCGCTCTCCAACGCGCCCCCGAGCTGGCGACCGCGGTCGGGCGCTGCGTGGTCATGGGCGGCGTCGCCTGCACCGTCGGCAACGTCACTCCGGTCGCCGAGTACAACGTCTGGGCCGACCCCGACGCCGCCCGCGCCGTCTTTCACTCGGGGCTACCGGTCGAGATGGTCGGTTGGGAGCTGAGCCGCTTCGACGCGGCTCTGACCGAAGAGGAGATGGCCGAGATCCGTGCGCTCGGCACCCCGTTCGCGGACTTCGCCCTCGACTGCAATCGGGTCACGCTCGAAGCCCACGAGCACCTGACCGGCGACCGAGCCCTCGACCTCCCGGACCCGATGGCCATGGCCGTCGCCCTCGAGCCCACCCTCTGCACTCGCCAGAGCCCCCACTACGTCGACGTCGAATGCGAGAGCGATCTGACCCGAGGCATGGTGGTTATCGATGCTCTGGACACCGGCGATCAGCTGGGCGAATGGCCAAACGGCGGTCCGGTGATCAGCCGGACCCACAAGATCGCTGTCTGCTGGAGCATCGACGCGATCGGATTCAAGAGCCTGCTGCGACGATCACTGGCCTGACCAGTCCGGACGAAGACGTGTTCCACAGACAGCGCGAGGACCATCTACGGTCTCATCTGGCACTCGCCGGCCTGATCCTCGTCACCACCGTCGCGCGGCTCGGCCTGGGGTTCCGATACTTCGGGTTCAGCTCAGGCGATGACGTCGAGATCCTCGAGGAGGGCTTTCGACGGGCTCTCGACCTCGAGTACACGCCACTGCCGATCCGGAGTCTCCTACTGTCGGATCTGCTGGTGGCGCCGGTCCTCGGCGTCGCGTCCGCGCTCGGAATCACGGAGACGTCGACTTTGCTCTGGCTGGCGAGCCTGCCGTTCGTGGCTCTGGCGTCGCTCAACGTAGCTCTGGTGTTCGCCATCGGTCGCCAGTGGTTCGACGACTGGCAGACCGCGCTCCTCGCGGCGACCCTCTACGCTCTCCACTGGATACCGCTCGGGTACGGGAGCACGGTCTATCCGCGCACCGCTACGACGACCTGTCTCCTTCTCGCCCTCTGGTTGCTCGGTGGCTCAGGGCGGCGGTTCTGGCGGTGCGCCGCGGCAGGTGCGCTCGCCGCGCTGGCGTTCACCTTCCGCTCCAGTGAGGGCGTGATTGTGCTTCCTCTGATCGCCTGGCTGGTCTGGCGGGAGCGGTCCTGGGCGGCCCGCGGACGCGAGCTCTTCTGGTTGGGCTCGGGCTTCGTTCTGACGACTCTATTGACCCTCGGAGTGTACGACTGGATCACCTGGAGCAAGCCGTTCAGCAGCCTCTTGGAGCTGGTCGACTACGTCCTGGTTCGGGGCAAGACACCCGCACCGAGAGCCGTTCAGCCGTGGTTCTGGTACGGATGGCGGTTGCCAAAGTGGCTTCCGGTCACTCTGCTGCCGCTGCTGGCAGTCGCCGCGCGATGCTCGAAGGGACGACGGGCACTGGTCCTCGGCCTGCTGCCGTTGCTGCTCCTCTCGGGCGTTCGCCTCAAGGGACTCCGTTATCTGCACGCCGTGATTCCCTTCGTCAGCCTCGCCGCCGCCTACGGCGCCCGACTCTGGTGGCAGAAGGGGCGTCGCCGGACGACGGCGGTCCTGGTGATCGTCTCGGCGGTGCTCTCACTCGGCGGCTTGAGCTTTCTGCAGAAGAAATCGATGGCGGCGGTCGAGGCGGCTCGCTTCATGGCGGCCGATCCCGAAGTCGAGTGCGTCGCTCTGGCCCAGTTCTGGGCCTACGGCGACCTCTTGTTCTTCCGACCGGGCGTCGAGGTTCGCGCCCTTCCGCTGGAACCCTCGGTCGCTGAGATCGAGCGACTGGCTCCCGGCTGCGATCGTGTGGCTCTCTACTCCGATCACCTCGTCGGGGCGCCCGAGCTCGAGCTCACTCTCGAACGGCTGGGCTTTTCGGAAGTCCGCGAGTTTCGCTGGGGACGAGGCCGAGACGTGCGCGTTTTCGGGACGGAGCCGTCCCGGTCGCTGCCCTAGCACAGCTCCAAGCCGCTACCCGGTCTGGAGCACGTGCAGCAGCCTGTGCCAATTGCCGCGGGCCAAGACGAAGCCCATGGCTGCGAAGGTCAGGCCGGTGGTCAGGAGGAGAGCCAGCCAGAGAACCGCCGGGAGGTTTCTGGGAGCCTTGTCCCTGATGTAGCTGACCGGGACCCCCCAGAGTAGGCCGGTGCCGGTCAGGAGCATCCAGGCTGCCAGGAACAGGAGCGCGCCATGACCCGACGCCTGGAAGACCCGATCGGCCAGACCTTCGTCCTCGATGAACGCGTGTGAGGTGATGCCGAGTCCGCAGAGCCCGATCCAGGCGACCGGCAGCACCCGTTCCGAGTACCAGGTGACGAACCCCTCGTAGGTGTCCCACACCCGCACCGAGTCGGGCTCGGTCGCGGCACTCACACTCGTTCTCCCGTCTCAGCCGACAACCACCGGAGACCCGGAGTAGTCACCGGCCTCGTACGGATCGATCGGCAGCTCCCTGAACCACCGGATGTCGCGCAGACGGTCATCGCGCCTCAAGACAGTATCGAGGTCGCGCAACAGAGCGACTATGGAATCGGCCTCAGTCTTGCCGAGGAGCCGACCGAGCCAACCGATCGTCGAGGGGACCGAGACCGCCCAGACCGGCTCCGTCCCCTCCTCGGCCGGCACATAGAGGTACACCAGAATGCCGATCTCGCGCGGCTCGGTCGGTACCCGGATCACCCAGAAGGGCTCGTCGAGCGAGACCTCGCGTACGGCTTGGCCGATCTCCTCGAGCGCCCGGCCAAGGTCGTGGGCCAGCTCCCGCCCGGGAAGGCTCTCTCCCAGGGCGAGGGTCGGATCGAAAGCGGCCGATCGGAACGCGGCGTCGTAGTAGATCTTCATGGAGCCGGCGACCGGTCCCATCGGACCGGAACGCTCAGACCCTAACGCCGTCACCGTTCGCACGACTAGGGACTCGGCAACAGTCGGCTCGAAGGAGCCGCGTGCCGCTCAGTCCCAGGTCAGCACGCCGCCGGTCTGGTACTCGGTGACCCGGGTCTCGAAGAAGTTCTTTTCCTTGGCCAGGTCGGTCGCCTGCGACATCCAGGGGAACGGGTTCTCGCGCCGGAAGATCTTCGGCAGGTCGAGGCGCTCGAGCCGCCGGTCGGCGACGTACTCGACGTACTGACTGAACTTGTCGGCGTTGATGCCCAGCAGCCCCTCGGGACAGGCGTCGTGGGCGTAGCGCTTCTCGAGCTCGACCGACTTGCGCACCAGGCTGACGATCTCGTTCTGGAACTCCTGGGTCCAGATCTCGGGGTTCTCGTCGCGGATCGTCTTGATCAGGTCGCAGCCGAACGCCAGGTGGAGGCTCTCGTCGCGCATGATGTACTCGAACTGTTCGCCGATCCCGACCATCTTCCCCTGCCGCTTGAGCGCCAGCATCATGGCGAAGCCGGCGTAGAAGAAGATTCCCTCCATGATCACGTAGTAGCCGATCAGGTCGCGCACGAAGCGACGGATGTTCTCCTCGCCTTCAGTCGTGAAGTTGGGATCGAAGACGGTCTTGGTCAGGTCGACGACGAAGTCGTCCTTCTCCTCGATCGACGGGATCGTCTTGTACATGTTGTAGATCTCGTCCGGGTCGAGGCCGAGCGAGTCGCAGCTGTAGATGAAGGTGTCGGTGTGGATCGCCTCCTCGAAGCCCTGCCGCAGGAGGTACTGGCGCGACTCGGGATTGGTCACGTGGTTGTAGACCGCGAGCACGATGTTGTTGGCGGTCAGCGACTCGGCGGTCGAGAAGAAGCCCAGGTTCCAGAGGATCAGCCGGCGCTCGGTGCCGGTCAGAAAGCCGGGAGCCTTCCACTGCTCCACGTCCTTCTGCATCGACACCTCCTCGGGCGTCCAGTTGTTGGCCACTCCGGACTTGTAGTACTCGCGTGCCCACGGGTACTGGATCGGCAGGATCTTGTTCGGGTCGGTCTTCGAGTTGTTGATGATCGGCATCTGTCTGCTCTCTCCGGCCTCTACTGACAGGACTCGCATTCAGGGTCGTCGATCCGGCAGAGCGCCGGCTCGGTCGGGGTGGCGGTCGGGGGCTCGGGCCCGGTCTCCTCCGAGACGCTGCCCGCGCCGACCGGGGCCGGCGTGGCCGCGGTCTCATACTCACGCTTCTGGGTATAGCCGTACTTGGAGGCGTCGACCGTCGACTTCTCGATCTGGCTCGCCGCCAGCGTTCGCAGGTAGTAGGTGGTCTTGAGGCCGGCGCGCCAGGCCGCCAGGTAGATGTCGGAGAGCAGCTTGCCCGACGTTCCCTTGACGAACACGTTGTGCGACTGGCTCTGGTCGATCCATTTGCTGCGCGCCGCGGTCAGCTTGATGCACCAGAGCGGATCGATCTCGAACGCCTCCTTGTACTTGTCCTGGATCTCCTCCGGCAGGTCCTCGATCAGCTCGACGTTGCCGTCGCAGTACTTGAGCCGCTCGAGCATCTCCTCGTTCCACATGCCGAGCTTCTTGAGGTCCTCGACCAGATACGAGTTGACGATGGTGAACTCGCCGCTGATGTTCGCCTTGACGTAGATGTTTTTGTAGATCGGCTCGATGCAAGGAAAGCAGCCGGCGATGTTGGAGATGGTCGCGGTCGGCGCCACCGCCATCGTGTTGGAGTTGCGCATGCCGTGCTTGCGGACGTGCTCCCGCACC
Organism: Thermoanaerobaculia bacterium; assembly: GCA_947259925.1. Lineage (GTDB taxonomy): Bacteria > Acidobacteriota > Thermoanaerobaculia > Multivoradales > JAHEKO01 > JAHEKO01. The sequence goes on along the minus strand of CAMYOG010000008.1, from coordinate 126,687 downwards.
GGGGTCCAGTCGAGCTGCTGCGCCCGCGACACCTCGACCGGCACGCCGCGCTCGGCCTCGAGCAGGTCGACGGTGTCGAGCGGGAAGAGGCCGCGTGACCACTTCGAGCCCTCGTACGACGGGTAGCTGCCGCGCTCTTCGGCGAGCTTCGACGAAGCGAGGATGGTGTTGAAGGAGATGATCTCCTGCACGCGATCGGCGAGCTCGAGCGCCAGCGGCGACTCGAACGGTACGTCGATCTTGAACAGAGCGTCCTGAAAGCCCATCAGCCCGAGGCCGATCGGCCGGTGCTTGAGGTTCGACCTCCGCGCCTCGTCGGTCGGATAGAAGTTGATGTCGATGACGTTGTCGAGCATCCGGATCGCCGTCTGCACCGTGCGCCCGAGGCGCTCGGCGTCGAGCTCGCCGTCGGTGATGTGACGGGCCAGGTTGACCGAGCCGAGGTTGCAGACCGCGGTCTCAGCGGCCGAGGTGTTGAGGGTGATCTCGGTGCACAGGTTCGAGCTGTGCACGACCCCGGCGTGATCCTGCGGCGACCGGACATTGCACGCGTCCTTGAACGTCATCCACGGATGACCGGTCTCGAACAGCATCGTCAGCATCTTGCGCCAGAGGTTGCGTGCCTGCACCGTCTTGGACAGCACCATCTCGTCGTCGCGGGCCTTGGCCTCGTAGGCGAGGTAGCGCTCCTCGAACGCTCTCCCGTAGAGGTCGTGGAGATCGGGCGCCTCGTCCGGCGACAGCAGGGTCCACTCGCCGTCGTCGGCGACCCGCTTCATGAACAGGTCCGGAATCCAGTTCGCGGTGTTCATGTCGTGGGTCCGGCGGCGCTCGTCGCCGGTGTTGCGCCGCAGATCGAGGAAGTCCTCGACGTCGTAGTGCCAGGTCTCCAGGTAGGCGCAGGTGGCTCCGCGTCGCTTGCCGCTCCGGTTGATCGCCACGGTCACGTCGTTGGCGATCTTGAGGAACGGCACGACGCCTTGACTCTCGACCTTGGTGCTGTGGATCCGCGCTCCGGTCGCCCGGATGTTCGACCAGTCGTTGCCCAGTCCACCCGACCATTTCGACAGCTGGGCGTTCTGTCCGAGCGACTTGAAGATGTGCTCGAGGTCGTCGTCGATCGTCGTCAGGTAGCAGGAGCTCAGCTGCGGGTGCGCGGTGCCGGAGTGGAAGAGCGTCGGAGTCGAGGCGACGTAGTACAGGTTCGAGAGCAGCTCGTAGAACTCGAGCGCCCGCTCGTCACACTCCGGCTCCTCGATCGCCAGGCCCATCGCCACCCGCATCCAGAACGCCTGTGGCGTCTCGACGCTCTTCGAGCCCTCGCGCAGGAAGTATCGGTCGTAGAGGGTCTGGACGCCCAGATACTGGAAGAGCTGATCCCGCTCCGGTCGCAGGCTGGCGGCCAGCAGATCGAGATCGAACCTCGCCATCCGCTCGTCGAGCGCCCGGGTGCGGAGGCCGTCGTGAATCCCACGGCAGAACGCCTCGCGATAGGCCGGGTCGAGATCCTCGACATGGGTCGACTCGCCGATGACCTCCTTGTAGACCTGCTGCAAGAGAAAGCGCGCCGCCAGGTAGCTATAGGCCGGATCGCGCTCGATGAACGACGCCGCAGCGAGCACCAGCGCCTTCTGAATCTTCTCGGTGTCGATGCCGTCGTAGACGTTGTTGATGACCTCGCGCACCAGGAGGTCGATGTCGATGTCCTCGATCAGATCGCCACCGACCCGCCGGATGTGCTGGGTGATCTTCTTGACGTTGAACAACACCGTCCGGCCGTCGCGCTTGGTGACCGTGAGCTTGCCGAGCCGCGCATCTTCGATCGCGCGCTCGCGCGCCTGCTGACGGATCTTCCGCCGTTCGGCTCTATAAAGGATGTACGCCTTGGCGATCTCGTAGTGATCGGCCAGGACCAGGTGCTTCTCGACCAAGTCCTGGATGTTCTCCACGTTGGGGAAGAACTCCCGGAAACGATCCTGGATCTCGCCGACGACGCTCACCACGACGCCATCGATCTCCGACGGCGACAGCTCGTTGCCGGTCGCTTCGACCGCCTTCAGGATTGCGGTTCGGATCCGCTCCTCGTCGAAGTCGGCGATCTCACCCGTTCGCTTGACGACTCTCGTCACCTGCATTCGGCACCTTTACGTGCTGCACGCAATTCAACGGTTGGCTCACGGCGCGAGCCGGCGATGCGCCCCGTCGCCACGGCGAGGCGACATGAGCCCTGCGGGCTTGGGGTACTCCGATCCTGGGTCTGTTGAAGTCGTTTGAAGCTACCGGGCCGCACCATCTCAGAAGAACCCATTGGCCGTACCTCGACACTCGACGTGCAGCTTCCCCCTCAGCCGGCGACCTCTTTTCAAGCCGGCTCCCGCTCCCCGCCACAAGCCTTGGACTCAGTGCCGTTTCGGGCCGTGATCCGATTGCCCTTGATCGCCGCGAATGTCTCGCTGCGGCTACCCGCTGGGCATGTCGTGAGGCCGGGAGAAAGTACAAGATGTTGACCCCCATGTCAAGCAATCCACAAGATGATGTGGTTTCATACGGTTCGGGGGCTCTCCGCCGACGCCTGCGGGGCGGCCGGAGGGAAAAACTCAATGTTCATGCATAGTTAAAAATGCCGCGGTGCGTCAAGAATCTTGCCGCATAGCGGCGCGCGATGGCTTTGAAAGGGCTCTATCGGAGGCCGCTCGTAAGCCGTCTCGAAACGCGGAAAACGAGCCCCCTCAGAGGGTTAGAGAGAGTTCAAGAAAAGACGCGGTAGAGTCGTCGGCGGAGCGCGATTCGGACCACACTTTCGACCGGCAGCACGGTCGACGAGAGGCACCTCACCTCGATCTCCTCGCCGGAGTCGAGTCGGACGCGGTCGAGAACGTCGTGGCCGTAGAAGCGGCGGCCGACGATCGTCGCCGGAACGCCCCCATCCCGTCCCTCCGAGAGCTGCTCGAGATCCTCCGGACGGAGGAAGAGACGGCCGTCGCCGTCCGTGCCCTCGCAGCTGCCGGTGCCGAACGCGGAGACGAACGTGCCGCCTTCGACGGTGCACGGAACCAGCTGGCCGTCGCCGATGAACTCAGCGACCCGCGCGCTCTCGGGTCGCAGGTAGATGTCTTCCGGAGCGTCTACCTGAAGGATGCGGCCGGCGTCCATGACCGCGACCCGACGCGCGACACTCAACGCCTCTTCCTGGTCGTGGGTCACCAGCACCGTCGTGATGCCGGCACGATCGAGGATCTGCCGGACGTCCTCGCGTACGCGCTCGCGCAGGGTGGCGTCGAGATTGACGAACGGCTCGTCCAACAGGATGACCCGCGGCGACGGCGCCAACGCTCGCGCGACGGCGACGCGCTGCTGCTGTCCGCCCGAGAGCTCGTGCGGCATCCGGTGGCCGAGCTCAGCCAGTCCCACCAGCCCGAGCACCTCCGCCACGCGCGACTCCGGCCCACCGCGGATGCCGTAGCGGACGTTCTCGGCCACCGAGAGGTGGGGGAAGAGCGCCCCCTCCTGGAACACCATGCCGACTCGGCGCCGCTCGGGCGGCACCCACCGATCGGGCCCGACGACGGACTCGCCATCGATCGCGATCGATCCGGCCGCGGGTCTCTCGAAGCCGGCGATCGCCCTCAGCAGACTGGTCTTGCCGCAACCGCTCGGCCCAACGATGCTGGTGATGATCCCCGGCTCGATCTCCAGGTCGACACCGTCGACCGCCAGCGAGTCGCCCCGGTAGACCACCAGGCCGGCGACGTCGATCGCTTTCGGCGGACTCCCGATCACCGATCCCCTCCACGGCTCGTGGTGCCGTCGCGATCTTCGAGCGCGGGACGGATGACCAACAGGTAGGTCGGCGGCAGGGCGACTGCGACCAGGACCAGACCGGGCAGGGCCGCCTGCGAGTAGATCCCCTCCGCCGCGGAGCTCCAGATGCGGGTGGCCAGCGTCTCGAAACCGGTCGGGCGCAGCACCAGCGTCGCCGGCAGCTCCTTCATGGTGGTCAGGAAGACCAAGCCGGCGCCGGCGAGAAGACCTGGCCGCACCAGCGGCAGCGTCATCGTGCGCAGGGTCCCCAGCTGGCTCTGACCCAGACTCCGGGCCGCCTCCTCGAATCGGCGCGACACGCTCGCCACCGCGGCCTGCGTCGCCGCGAGCGCTTCGGGCAGGAATCGGATGACGTAGGCGACGATCAGGAGCGCCAGGGTCTGGTAGAGCGGCAGCAGGTAGCGGGTCACGAAGAAGACCAGGGCCAGGGCGATGACGATGCCCGGCAGAGCGAAGCCGGCGCGCGAGATCCGCTCGACGGCGCGCGACAGTCTACTCGGATGGCGGACCGCCCAGATCACGATCGGAATCGACAGGCCGACCGTGACCAGGGCGGCCACGAGCGCGACGCCCAACGATCCGACCGCGGGCTGCCAGACCGAGCCGAGCGGGTGCCCGAGCTCGACGGCTCTGGCGCCCCAGAAGACCAGTACGCCCAGCGGCAGAACCAGGTTCACCACGGCCAGGGCTCCCAGAAAGAGGATCACGGGCCACTTCCACGCCCCGAGTCGAGCCCGGGACGGCATCCGACTGGCGCGCAGCCGATGCGGCGGCAGCCGGCGTGCGAGCAGGCCCTCGCCGGCGATCAGGCCGACGGCGAGGACGATCAGGACCAGCGACAGGGCCGCGGCTACCGATCTGTCGAAGAGCGCCCGGTAGGCGTTGTAGATCGCCAGGGTGAAGGTGTTGAAGCGCAGGATCGAGACCGCGCCGAAATCGGACACCGTGTAGAGCGCGACCAGCAAGGAGCCGCCGTAGAGGGCGGGCCGCAGCTGCGGTAGGACGACTCCGAAGAACGTCCGCCAGCGGCCGGCGCCGAGGCTCCGGGAGCTCTCCTCGTAAGCGGGATCGAGGTCCCTGAGTGCAGCTACCAGCAGCAGGAAGATGTACGGGTAGGTGAACAGGGCGAGCGCCAGGAGTGCGCCGGTGTAGCCGTAGACCAGGCCACCGATCCGGATCGGCGTCCAGGCCTCGATCCAGAGCGAGACGTAGCCGCGCGGGCCGAGCGTCGCCACCAGCGCGAGCGCCGCGACATAGGACGGGAAGACCAGCGGCAGCGCACCGAGCACGGCCCAGGCGCGGCGAGCCGGCAGGTCGGTCCGGACGACCACCCAGGCCAGCGGCAGCGCGATGGCGACCGCCAGAGCGACGACTCCGCCCACCAGGGCGAGCGTGCGGGCCAGGAGCCCGACCGTCAGCGGCGTGCCGATCGACGCCCAGAGGCGCTCCGGGCCGGCGCCGAGAGCGCGGATGACGATGTAGGCGAGCGGCGCGTTCGCCGTCGCGGCGGTCGCCAGGGCCACCCCGGCGAGCAGGGGCGAGAAGCGCGGCCGGTCCCGCAGCGGCCAGACCAGCGCTCTCGCGCTACCGACCGAGATCGGCGGCGCGCTCACCGCATCAGACCGCTCGAGTTGATCGCCATCAGCGTCGGCTCGAGCGCCGCGGAGACCTGTGCGAAGTCGACCTCGGGGGTGGCGAGATCGGCGAGCGGCAACAGGCTCGCCGCGGCCTCCACCCCGGCCACGAGCGGGTACTCGTAGGTCTCCTGGGCGAAGTAGAGCTGGGCTTCGTCGCTGAGCAGGAAGTCGAGCAGCGCGAGTCCGCCGGTCGATTCCGACACCAGGCCGGCACCCGCCAGGTTGACGAAGCCGGACGCCTCGCCCTCGTTCATGAAGAGGTTCTTCGCCGGCGCGTCGGGATCCTCGGAGAGTGCTCGGAGCAGGTAGTAGTGGTTGACCAGGCCCCACTCCACCTCGCCGGCGATCACCGCCTGCACGATGGCGCTGTTCTTGGGATAGGTCGCCGGCTCGTTGGCGACGATTCCCGCCAGGAGCTCGCTCAACGCCTCCTCCCCCGCGACGACGCCGTAGACCGCCAGGTGCGCCTGCAACGAGCCGTTCGCCGGCGCGATGCCGAACCGACCCCGATAGCGCGGATCGGTCACCGCCTCCAGGCTCCGTGGGACATCGTCCTCGGCGATCAGCCCGGTGTTGTAGACGACCGAGCGCGCGCGACCGGAGAGTCCGACCCAGCTCCCGCCGGGCGAGCGGAAACGCTCCGGCACCCGATCGAGGGTCGCCGCCGGCAGGGGTCTGAGAAGTCCGGCGCCGGCGACCGCGCCGAGCGCCGCGGCGTCCTGGGAGATGAAGAGATCGGCCGGGCTGTTGGCGCCCTCCTCGAGCAGGGTCGCGGCGAGCTCGGCGGTCTCGCCGTAGCGAACCTGTACCTCGCGATCGCTCGCGGCTTCGAACCGTTCGAGGAGAGGTCCGATCAGCGACTCGTTCCGGCCCGAGTAGACGACCACCGGTCCGGACTCGGCCATCCCCTCCTCGCCTTCGCCCGGCCGCTCCGAGCAGGCCGTCAGCAGGCCGACGATCGCGAGCGGCAGCAATCCGCACTTCGAGTAGATCTCGATTCGCTTCAAGGGTCTGATCTCCTTATCGCCCGATCGACCAATCGATGCCGATCACCGCGGTCCGCGGCAGTCCGGGTCGGGCACCATGGGGTCGGCGGGCGACCATGTAGGCCTCGTCGGTCAGGTTGCGGACGCGAGCGAACAGCTCGAGATGGTCCTGCAGCCTGAAGCTGAGAGCCAGATCGGCCAGCAGCCGATCCTCGATCGCGGTGTCGGAGGGGATCGCTCCCTGCCCTGGCTGGCTCCGCATCGCGTTGGTGTAGCTCAGGGTGAGGTGGGTCTCCCAGCGATCGGCTACGAAGCCGGCGGCGGCGGTCAGCTGATGCTCGGGGATGTAGGGCAGCTCGTCGCCCCGGTGCACGAACGGCGCCCAGTCGGCGAACGAGGTCTCGAAGCTGGTCCGGAACTCGGCGCTGGTATAGGTGTAGGCGAGCCGCACCGGGATCGACGCCGAGAGGTCGGCCGACCGACCGAAGTCGTAGTCGAGCTGAGCCTCGAGGCCGAAGACCTCTACCTCGCCACCGTTGAACGGGTCGCCGGTCCCCTCGCCGCCGCTCGACAGCGTGTCGCGACCGAGCAGGTTGTCGTAGTCGCTGAAGAACCCGACCAGACGCGTCGCCAGATTGCGCTCGCGATAGTTGAAGCCGAGCTCGTAGTTGAGGCTCTCCTCGTTGTCGACGTCTACGGTCTTGCCCGGCCCGGGCGGCGCGAAGCCCTTGTGGATGCCGCCGAAGACCGCCCACGCATCGTTGACCTGATAGCCGACGCCGAGGCCGGGCAGGATCTCGCTGCTGCGGTTCTCGCGCACCGAGAGATCGCTACCGGACCGGGTCGGATCGGCGCGGCCGAAGTCCTCGCGCTTGAAGTCGATGTCCTCGAACCGGACTCCGGGAGTGAGGCTCCAGCGACCGAACAGGATCTCGTCTCGGATATAGAGCGCCGTCGCCTCGGCCGAGCTGATCCGGTTCGACTGGCTGCCCGGCGCCCCGGGGATCTCGTCGACGAGCAGGCCGCCGACCATGTTCCAGCGATCCTCTTCCTGGAAGCGGTCCTCCTCGTCTGCGTGCACGCGCAGTCCGATCTGGAGGGCGTGATCGACTCCACCCCCGGTGAGATCGACCTCGGCCAGGAGATCGATCCCCTCGCCGTAGTAGTCGCGGCGGTTGTTGCGGATCTTGAAGGCGCCGGTCAGGTCGTCGAGCTCGCCACGCAGGATCGCCAGCTCGCTCGGATAGAGCTCGGGCGAGTCGACGACGCTCGACAGCCCCACGCCGGCGACGCTCTGACCCTTGTGCCAGTTGCGAAAGAAGTCGTTGCGATAGGCGGTGGCCGTCAGCCGGAAGCTGGTGGTCGGCTGCACGTAGTAGCGGATCTGGAGCTGCTCGTGCTCGGTATCGATGTAGTCGCGCTGCGACGCGGCGTAGCGGCGGAAGGGGGTGTCGGCGAAGTCGTCCCGGGTCAGCCCGAGGTAGGTCTCGTTGCCGAACTGATCGGTGAGCCCGACCTTGAGCTCGACCGCCTGGTAGACCTCGGCGTCGACTCGCGAGGCGAATCGGAGCTTGGCCAGGTAGTCCTCGAGCTCGAAGCCGGTCGGACCGCCACCGTCGAGGTCCTTGAAGCCGTCGGTCTCGAGCTGGAACGTCTGCAGCAGCCAGCCGAAGCGGTCGGACGAGCGGCCGACGGCGGCGTTGAGCTCGAGAGCCTCGTGCTCACCCCAGGCCGCGCTCACGTCGCTGGCGAAGCCGCTCGGGATTCCGCGCGAAACGAGATTGATGACGCCGCCGTTCGTGTACGGCCCATGCACGATCGCGCTCGAGCCCTTGCGCACTTCGACCGACGCCATCCGCCCGGTGGTCGGAAGGTAGTAGGCGGCCGGCGCCGAGTAGGGCGCTGGAGCGATCAGCACGCCGTCTTCCATCAGGGTGATCTTGGCGCTCCGCTCGACGCCCGTGCCGCGCATGCCGATGTTCGGCCGCAGGCCGAAGCCGTCCTCCTCCTGGATGTTCACCCCCGGCACCTGCCGGAGGACCCGGTGCAGATCCGACTGGTCCTGCCGCTCGAGCTCTTCTCTACCGATGAAGGTGGCGGAGCCCGGGATCGCCTCGACGCTTTCGGCACCGCCAGTAACGGTCAGGCTGTCGAAGACCAGGGACGGCTCGACCTCGGGTCCACCGGCATCCGCGTCCGGCTCGGCCGTCGGCTCGGCGGCGCGGAGCGGAACCGGGGCCACCACCAGCACGCAGGCCAGAGATGCCACTGCCCAGAATCGCACCTCAGCTCTCCTCGCTCGCCGCCGTCTCGGTCGAGGCGCGCCCGGCACAGTCGAGACAGATGCCCGAGATCTGGAGCGTGTGCTCGGTCGGATCGAAACCGTGCGCCCGAGCTAGCTCCCGCTGGAGCGCGCTGATCCCGGGGCTCACGAACTCGACGACCCGGTCGCACATCCGGCAGATCAGGTGATCGTGGGACTGGCCCGGATGCACGTGTTCGTACAGGTAGCGACGCTGCCCGAGCCTCTGCCTGCGGACCAGCCCACAGTCGACCAGCAGCTCGAGGTTCCTATAGACCGTCGCCCGCGAGATCTTGCGGCCCTGGCGTCGCATCGAGCGGTAGAGACGATCGGCATCGACGTGGCCGTGCTGGTTGAAGATCTCGTCGAATAGCCGCAGTCGCTCGGCGGTCAGACGGCCGCCCCGCCGGTGAACGTAGCGTTCGAAGATCTCGCGCTCGGTGGTGTGCTCCATCGTGTCGAAGGATCCGGAAAACGCCGCTCTGAGCTAGCCGGAGTCCCGAGGACCGGCTTATTGAGACCTATTCTCAACAGAACGAAATCAATTCTGGACCGCGTTGGTCCTCTTTGTCAACGACCCCAATGGGTGGGGCGCTCCCGGGCCGCGGAGGGGTATCGTGGCGTCTTCCCTTGATCGAGTCAGCGGCTGAGGGTAGCTTCCCTCCGTGACCGCCGACGAGCAGCGCCGCGGCGCTGAGACCACGATCCAAGATCCTTCCCCGCACCGTCCGCCACTGGCCGCCTGGAAGCGGATCTTGCTCTTCGTGGTCGGCTGGACCGTCCTGCTGGTCGGCGTCGCCGGTCTCGTCCTCCCCGGCATCCAGGGAATCCTGACGATCCTGATCGGCGCGGCGATCCTGTCGCTGGTCAGCGAGACCGTCTACCGCCTACTGCGGCGGCTGCTCCACCGCTGGCCCTGGCTGATGGAGCACATCGACCGCTGGCGCCACAAGCTCCACGACGCCCTCCACCGCGACTAGAAATTCGGGGACAGGTTATCTATTTCTGCCTGCGTTGCGAAGCTGGTGCGGCATATGCTCGCTGTTCGCAACGTAGGGAGAAATAGATAACCTGTCCCCGAATCTCTAGTCGCGATCTTCGATCGGGACGAACTTGCGCTCGGTCTGGCCGGTGTAGATCTGGCGCGGGCGATGGATCCGGCCATGCGGATCGTTGCGCATCTCCATCCAATGGGCGATCCAGCCTGGCAGCCGCCCGAGAGCGAACATGACCGTGAACATGTTGGTTGGGATGCCCATCGCTCGGTAGATGATGCCGCTGTAGAAATCGACGTTCGGATAGAGCTTCCGCTCGACGAAGTAGCCGTCCTCCAGGGCGACCTCCTCCAGATTCTTGGCGATCTCAAGCAGCGGATCGTCGACGCCCAGCTTCTCGAGTACCTCGTCAGCCGATTTCTTGAGCAGCCGCGCGCGCGGGTCGAAGTTCTTGTAGACCCGGTGGCCGAACCCCATCAACCGGAACTCGTCGTCCTTGTCCTTTGCCATGTCGACGTACTTCTTGTAGTTGCTGCCGTCGCTGCGGATGCGCTGCAGCATCTCGATGACCTTCTGGTTGGCGCCACCGTGCAGCGGTCCCCAGAGCGCGTTGATGCCTGCCGAGATCGAAGCGAAGATGTTGGCCTGACTGCTACCGACCATGCGCACGGTCGATGTGCTGCAGTTCTGCTCGTGATCGGCGTGTAGGACGAGCAACAGGTTCAGCGCGTCGGTCAGCACCTGGGGGACGTCGAACGGCTCGGCCGGCACCGCGAACATCATGTTGAGGAAGTTCTCGCAGTACGAGAGGCTGTTGTTCGGGTAGATGAACGGCTGTCCGATCGACTTCTTGTAGGAGAAGGCGGCGATCGTCTTGGCCTTCGCCAGCAGGCGGATGATGTTCAGCTCGCGCGCTTCCTCGTCCCTCGCTTCCGGATAGTAGGACGAGAGGACCGAGACCATCGACGACAGGATTGCCATCGGATGGGCAGTGATGGCATAGCCCTCGAAGAACTTCTTCATGTCCTCGTGGATCAGGCTGTGCCGGGTCAGGCTCTCGCGGAACTCCTGATACTGCGCTTGGGTCGGCAGCTCGCCGTTGACCAACAGGTAGATCACCTCGGTAAAGCGGCACGACTCGGCCAGCTGTTCGATCGGGTAGCCGCGATAGCGCAGGATCCCCTTCTCGCCGTCGATGAAGGTGATCGAGCTGGAGCACGAACCGGTGTTGCCGTAGCCCGGATCGAAGGTGATGGCACCGCTCTGCTTGCGCAGACGGCTGATGTCCAGGCCGACTTCGCCTTCACTGCCAACTGTTACCGGGAGTTCGTACTCGCTGCCGTCGAGGTTCAGTTTCGCGCTACTCATCGTCCCTCCAGAAGTTCCCTGATCGTATCTCAGATCGGCCGCCCGAAACTGCCCGCCGGGGCGGGCGTATACAATCCCTCCTCCATGCGCAGGCGGACTGTTCTCTGGTGCCTGGCCCTCTGCTGGCTGACGTCACAGGCTTCGGCCGCGACGCTCGAGCGCGCTCGCGAGTTCTATCTCTCGGGCGATCGACCGGCGGCCCGGAGCGAGCTCCGCGAACTGCTGGCGAGCGACGAGCCGGGCCCGGACCGGGCGGCCGTCCTGCAGCTTCTGGGGCAGCTCGAGGTCGACGAGCGGAACTGGCAGGCCGCGCTCGATGCCTGGAGTGAGCTGACCGACGAGCACGCCCTCTCCCCCGAGGCGACGGCGATATCGCCTGCCATCCGACCGCTCCAGGCACTGGTCGAGTGCGCCTGCGAGCCGGCGGCATCGCCCGTGCAAACCGGGACCGAACGGATCGCGACCGAAGGTCCGGCAGCCGCCGCGCCCGCGGTCCCCGCTCCCACACCGGCGCCGTCACGGACCGTCGCACCGGCCCCGGGCCTGTTGCTGGTCGGTGCCTGGGGCGCCGAGTACGACGCGGCCCAGGAGGCCGTCGGCGGCCTGATCGAGTTTCTCGAATCCGCCGGCGTCGGTGTCCGTGCGGCTTCGACCGAGGTGCCGGCGATTCGAGGTCCAGAGGCGGTGCTCTCCTACCTGCTGGAGGAAGCGCAGTTGGCGGGCGCTGACGGCGTGCTCTTCATGAAGAGCCGTTTCGACTTCCGCGAGTACGTCGAGATCACTCGCTACGACCTCGACGGCAACCAGATCTGGCGCGACAAGACCACCGGCAGCCGCTCCCTCAAGGAGTCGCGATATCGCGGCAAGCCGAGCTGGAGTTTGGTCGAGCGGGTCAAGACGCGCTTGTCGAAGCGGATCGGCACCCCCGACCTGCCGACCGCGCCCGACGGCTAGAGCCTAGGTCGCCTTCAGGAACTCGATCGTCGGCGGCAGCCCGGCCTCGATCGCGCGCGGTCGCCAGTCGAGCTCGCGCCGCGCCTTCGAGTCGTCGAAGTTCCAGTGTCGCTTGAGACTGGCGAGCTGACCCGCGGAGAGCGGCATCCGGTAGCCGCGCAGGCGGTAGAACGGCCGCACGATCAGCATCAGGAGCGCCGCGGTGCCGGTCGAGATACGCAGCCGCGGCGGGCGCACTCCGGCGAGCCGCGACACCTCGTAGACCAGCTCACCGAGGGCGATCCGCTGACCGGCCAAGAGGAAGTTCTCGCCCGGCTCGGAACGCTCCATCACCCGCACGATGCCGTCGCTCAGATCGTCGACGTGAACCATCGTGATCCGCCGATCGGCGCCGACCACGGCCGGTAGTCGGCCTTTCAGAACGCGTCGCAACGTCGCGTTGAAGCCCTGCTTCTTGCCGGGCGGTCCGTACACCAGGCTCGGATAGACGGTGTTGACCCTGAGTCCCCGCTCGACCCAGGCGGCGATCGCCTGGTCCGCCGCGCGTTTGGTCACGCCGTAGGCGGTCGGGAGCGGCAAGGCGGGTGGCGAGGCCTCGGTCGACGGCGAGCCGTCCGGCGGACTGCCACCGAAGGCGGCGATCGACGAGATCGCCAGCAGCCGGCCGATGCCCAGCTTCCAGGCGAGCGAGGCGACACTTTCGGTCCCCTCGACATTGGTCCGTCGCATCCGCTCCTCGGAGGCGTCGAGGTCGAGCTCGGCGGCCGCGTGGATCACCCAGTCGGCGCCCGACATCCCTTCGCGCATGGAGTAGCGGTCGGTGATGTCGCCCTCGAAGAGGGCCACACCCAGCTCGTTCAGAGCCGCCACGTCGCTCGTCGGCCGCACGAGCGCCCGCAGCTCGTGGCCGTCCGCCGCCAGCCGACGGCAGAGAGCCGTGCCGATGTAGCCCGAAGCGCCGGTCAAGAAGATCCGCATGAGCGTCCGATCAAGGTCCGCGGCCGGTCGCGAAGTATAGCCGCGTGCACATGAGCGAGGCCCGTCGGCGCTCGTCTGCCGTGAACCAATCCACAGTGAGACCGGGCCCGAAGTCGCCTAATATAGGCCGCTCGGCTGCGAGCGCGCTTGCAGGGGAAACGTGGCCGCGAGAGAACCCTGAAGGCGAACCGCTCATGAGAAGAATCAGCTGGCCGGCACTCCTGCTCCTGCTCGCCGCCCCGACGGTCGCGGACGAGCTCCCCTACGTTCAGGGCAGGTCGGTCAAGAACGACCTCTCGCCGCCGGTTCGCGACCTCCTCCGGGACGCGCCAGCACCTCCGACCGGCCTCAGCGTGGAGATCCCGATCGGCGAGCCGCAGAGTCCGTCGTACGTCCGGCGCCAACAGCCGGGGGCGACCGAGCCCGAGCCGGACGTACCGGCGCCGAGTGCTCCGGGCGGAACGCTCACACCTACCGTGGCGCTGTCGTTCGAAGGCCTCAACGAGGACGAGAACGCGAGTACGGTCGGTGCCCGAATCGTGCCGCCCGACACCAACGGTGACATCGGTCTCGATGGCGAAGGGAACAAGATCTACATCCAGTACATCAACCTGATCTGGGGCATCTACGACGCCGCCACCGGCACCCGCATCTCCGGCCCGACCGCCGGCAACTCGTTCTGGTCCGGCTTCGGCGGCGAGTGCGAGACCAACAATGACGGCGATCCGATCGTCCTCTACGACGACGACGCCGGCCGCTGGGTGTTCGCCCAGTTCGTCACCAACCGGGGCCGCATGTGCTTCGCGATCTCTCAGACCAGCGACCCCCTCGGGCCCTACCATCGCTACGAGTTCGTGGTCGCCAGCCAGTTCGGCACCCCCGACTACCCGAAGGTGGGCGTCTGGGCGCAGGGGCCGCCGGGAGCGGGCCAGAGTCAGAGCTCCTACACCTTGACCACCCGCAACTTCCCGTTCAGCCCCGCCGCCTTCTCGCACTCGATCGTGCTCGACCGTGACACGATGCTCGCCGGCGCCGCGGCCAACTTCATCTCCTTCGGCCACCAGTGCATCGGCAACGACTGCGTCGAAGGCCAGCTCCCTCCGCACCAGGCCGGACCGCCACCACCATTCGGCACCTGCCCGACCTTCCTCGCGATGGTCGACGAGCAGTACGACGACTCGCCAGAGTCCAGCGACGGCATCCGCCTGCACCAGGTCTGCCCGAACTGGGGCGGAACCGCGACCATCACCGAGACGTTCGCCGCCAGCGCCACCGGTTTCTCACGCGCGCTGGGCAACGGCTTCAGCGACTGCATCGACGCGATCCCGACCGGTGGCGAGGCCCTCGACTGCCTCGCCGCGTTCAGCATGTTTCGCGCCCAGTACCGGTGGTTCGACGGCAGCGACGGACAGGGGACCCACGCGTCGGTGGTCCTGAACACCACCGTCAACGCGGGCTCCGACCGCGGCGGCATCCACTGGCTGGAGCTGCGCAGCGCCGACGGCCAGACCGGCTGGTCGGTCTTCCAGGAGGGGACCTACGCCCCGGCCGACAGCCGTGAGCGCTGGATGGGCTCGATCGCGCAGGACGGCGCCCGCAACATCGCTCTCGGCTACAGCCGGACCAGCACCTCCGAGTTCCCCTCGCTCTACTACACCATGCGCGATGCCGACGATGCGGCGGGCACGATGGGCAGTGAAGAGGTCTGTCACGACGCCACCGGCGCCCAGACCGCCAGCTCCAACCGCTGGGGAGACTACTCTTCGATGAGCGCCGACCCGGTCGACGACTGCACCTTCTGGTTCACCAGCGAGTACTACGAGACCACGACCTCGTTCGACTTCAAGACCCGCATCTGCAGCTTCACGGCGCCCGACTGCGGCGACGACACGCCGGAGGTCGAGATCACGATGCCGGCCGACGGCGCCGAGTTCGACACTTCGACATCGATCATGTTCGCCGGTACCGCGACCGACACCGAGGACGGCGATCTGAGCTCGAGCCTCGCCTGGAGCTCGAACGTCGACGGCTCGATCGGCTCGGGAGACTTCTCCTCGACGCTCTCGGCCGGCTTGCACACGATCGTCGCCTCGGTCACGGACAGCGGCGGCAACACCGGCTCCGATCAAATCGACCTGACGATCACCGGCCCCGACTGTCCGGCTGACGACACCGTCGGTCCGGGCACCATCTCCGGCGCCGAGACTCACCGTGCCCTCAACAGCCTGACCGTGCTCGACGGCACGACGGTCGACTCGACCGGTCAGCTGTCGCTCATCGCCGGCGACTCAATCGGCTTCGAGAACGGCTTCGAGCTCTACAGCGGCGGCATGATGGAGGTCTCCAACACCTCCGAGCCCTGCCTCTGAGGGTGCCAGGCCTGCAAGATGCTAGTTGCAGCTGAGAGCTGCTGAGCACAACTCGAATCTTGCAGGCCTGGCACCCTCAGAGCAGTTGGCGCAGCACGTACTGGAGAATGCCGCCGTGGCGGTAGTACTCCGCCTCCTGCGGCGTATCGATCCGGACGCGCGCCTGGAAGCGGACCGCCTCGCCCTCGGCGGACCGGGCGACGACCGCGACCGACATCCCCTTCGAGAACGAGCCCTCCGAGCCGCCGCCGAGCCGATCGGCGAGACCCTCGATCGAGACCTCCTCGTGGCCGGTGAGGCCCAGGCTCGCCGCCGAATCGCCCTGCTCGAACTCGAGCGGCAGGATGCCCATACCGATCAGGTTCGAGCGATGGATCCGCTCGTAGCTGCCGGCGATGACCGCCCGCACGCCGAGCAGACTCGGCCCCTTGGCCGCCCAGTCCCGGGACGACCCGGTGCCGTACTCCTTGCCCGCCAGGACCACCAGCGGCGTGCCCTCGTCGCGGTAGCGCATCGCGGCGTCGAAGATCGTCATCGGCGTCTCGTCGGGCAGGTGGAGGGTGAAGCCACCCTCGAGCGACGGCACCAGCTGATTCCGGAAGCGGACGTTGGCGAAGGTGCCGCGCATCATCACCTCGTGATTGCCGCGCCGTGACCCGTAGGAGTTGAAGTCCTTCGGCGCCACCCCGTTCTCGATCAGGTACTCGCCCGCCGGGCTGTCGGCCTTGATCGCACCCGCGGGTGAGATGTGATCGGTGGTGATCGAATCCCCCACCAGACAGAGCACCCTCGCGCTCTTCAGATCCTCGACCGGCGCCGGCTCGGCCGGCAGATCGACGAAGTAGGGCGGCAGCTTGACGTAGGTCGAGTCCGGCGCCCATGCGTAAGTGTCGCCCTGGGGAACCGGCATGTCGCGCCACTGCTCGTCGCCGGCGTAGACCTCGCCGTACTCGGAAATGAACATCTCGGACTTGACCGCGGCCCGGACGGTCTCTTCCACCTCCTGCTGGGAGGGCCAGATCTCCTTGAGGAAGACCGGGTTGCCGTCCGCGTCCTCGCCCAACGGCTCGGCGTAGAGATCGATGTCGATCCGGCCGGCGAGCGCATAGGCGACCACCAGGGGGGGCGAGGCGAGGTAGTTCGCCCGCACGTCCGGACCGATCCGACCCTCGAAGTTGCGATTGCCGGAGAGCACCGAGGTCGCCACCAGGCCGCCGGCGTGGATCGCCTCGCGAATCGGCTCGGGGAGCGGACCGCTGTTGCCGATGCAGGTGGTGCAACCGTAGCCGACCAGATGGAAGTTCAGCTTCTCGAGATAGGCCGTCAGCCCCGATTCGTCGAGATACTCGGTGACCACCTTCGACCCCGGCGCCAGACTGGTCTTGACCCAGGGCCGCGCGTGGAGGCCGCGCTCGACGGCGTTCTTGGCCAGCAGGCCCGCACCGATCATCACGTACGGGTTCGAGGTGTTGGTGCAGCTGGTGATCGCGGCGATCACCACCGAGCCGTGGCGCAGAGTGAACTCCTGGTCGCGCCAGCTCGCCCGGACTCCGTCCGCGGTCACCTCGACCGCCGTCTCCGGCTCGGCCACCGCCACGCCTCCCTCGTCGGACGAGCCGACCGTCGGCAGCCCCCCACCGCTCTTCGGCGGCTTGAGGCCGTCGAGCTGCGACAGGAAGGTCGACTTCACCTCGCTCAGCCGGATCCGGTCCTGCGGCCGCTTGGGACCGGCAAGGCTCGGCTCGACGGTCGACAGATCGAGCTCCAGACTGTCGGAGTAGACCGCCTCCGGGCTCTCGGGGGTGTGGAAGAGCCCCTGCTCCTTCATGTACGCCTCGACCAGCGCCACCAGCTCGGGCGGTCGTCCGGTGAAGGTCAGGTAGTCGAGCGACACCTGATCGACCGGGAAGATGCCGCAGGTCGCGCCGTACTCGGGCGACATGTTGGCCAGGGTCGCCCGGTCGGCCAGCGACAGACCCGAGAGCCCGGGACCGTAGTACTCGACGAACTTCCCGACCACGCCCTTCTCGCGCAGCATCTGGGTGACCACCAGGACGAGATCGGTCGCGGTGGCACCCTCGGCCAGCTCGCCGACCAGGCGGAAGCCGACCACCTGCGGCACCAGCATCGAGATCGGCTGCCCGAGCATCGCCGCCTCCGCCTCGATCCCTCCGACTCCCCAGCCGAGGATGCCGAGGCCGTTGATCATCGTCGTGTGCGAGTCGGTGCCGACCAGGGTGTCCGGGTAGGCGAACGGCTCGTCGCCGTCACCGGTCATCACGACCCGTCCCAGATACTCGAGGTTGACCTGATGGACGATGCCGGTGCCCGGCGGCACCACCTTGAAGTTGTCGAACGCCCCCTGTCCCCACTTGAGGAAGCCGTAGCGCTCGCGGTTGCGCTCGAACTCGCGCTCCTTGTTGATCAGGAAGGCGGCCGCGGTGCCGTACTCGTCGACCTGCACCGAGTGATCGATCACCAGCTCGACCGGCTGGAGCGGGTTGATCTTCCGGGCGTCACCACCCATCGCGACCATCGCGTCGCGCATCGCCGCCAGGTCGACGACCGCCGGAACCCCGGTGAAGTCCTGGAGCAGCACCCGCGCCGGGGCGAAGGCGATCTCGACCGACGGCTGCGCCTGGGGGTCCCAGCTCGCCACCGCCTCGATATCCGCTGCCGGCACCACCGCGTCGTCCTCGCGCCGCAGGAGGTTCTCCAGCAGGATGCGCATGCTGAACGGCAGACGACCGATGTCGAAGCCCGCCGTCTCGAGGCTCGGGAGGTGGGCGATGCGGCACCGGCGGTCGCCGACGGTCAGGGGTTTCGAGGCTGAGAAGCTGTCTTTCATCGTGTCTCCATCCGACGATCAGGGACCGAAAGATACCACCGTCTCCGAGCCTCGGAGAGCGCGGTAGTGGTACGGAAAGGGCCAGCGCATCCCAGACGGGGCCTAAAGCGCAGCGCCCCCACTCCGTCACCACAAGAGGAGCCTTGCCAGGCCTCGTCGCCTGGCAAGGCTCTCTCGTGCTCCTCGTTCAGAAGGGGCGCGAGCCAGTCCCGGACGGGGTGTGCTGGCCCTTTCCGTACCACTACCGAGAGCGCCGGGTGGCGGCGGCCCTGCTAGACTCCTCGCGCCAAGCTCCTCAACGGATTCGCGCGATCCGACCTGCCGGCGGGCGCAGTTGACGGCGTCGTCGGGCCAGTTGAAGTCGACGGTGTCTGCTCGCAAAGCCATCCCGATCCTGATCGCCGCCGCGTGGCTCGCAGCCGCGGCGATTGCCCAGGGTGACGCGACCCCGACGACCGCCTCGGAATGCGACCACCTGCCGCCGACCGACCTGCGACGCATCTGTGCGAGCGGCAAGCTGGTCGTCGCCCGCTATCGCGGCGAGCGCCCGCCCTTCTTCACCGAGATCGCGAGCCGGGACCGTTGGGCGACGACCGAGCAGGCGTGGCAGGGGTTCGACGTCGACCTCGCCCGCGACATCGCTAAGCGCCTCGGGGTCACCTACGAGGCGCGCCTGGCGGACAGCTTCGACGAGGTGGTCGAGCTGGTCGCCACACGCCAGGCGGATCTCGGCCTCTCGAAGCTGAGCATCACGCTGGCGCGCTCCCAGCGAGTCCGGTTCACCTCGCCGTACATGACGGTCTACCAGACACTGCTCATCAACCGGCTGGCGGCGCCCAAGCAGGAGGACCCCTTCGTGTTCCTGAATCGGGCGAACGCCCGGGTCGGCGCCCTGGAAGGTAGCTCGTACATCGAGTACGCCGCCAACGTCTTCCCGGCCGCCGACCTCGCTCCCTACACCGACTTCGAGCAGATGATGGTCGACGTCGCCGAGAACCGGCTCGACGCCGCGCTGGTCGATAGCGCCCGTGCCAACACCTGGCGTCAGTCCAATCCGCAGCTGCTGATCAACGTGCGCGCCTTCATCGCCCGCGATCGGAAGGACTCGCTCGCTATGGCGGTCAATTGGGAGGACACGCACCTGCTGGCCTGGCTCGACCTCTATCTCGACTCGATTCGCGATGACGGCTCGGCGGCCGCGCTCTTTGGTGAGTGGTTCCGGGCCGACGGATCGGAGGGCGGCGAGTGAGCGACAAGAAGGAGAGAGGCTTCGAGCTCATCCGCCATCCGGCGGTGATCGTGGTCGCGGTCCTGGTCGGCGCCGGAATCGGCTACCTGTCGCCAGCGACCGGGCTCGTCCTCAGGCCGTTCGGGCGCCTCTACTTGAATCTGCTGGTGATGTGCATCATCCCGCTCCTCTTCACCGCGATCATCTCCAGCCTGGGACAGATCGTCGCCAAGCACAAGCTCGGCAGGCGACTGCTAGTCATCGTGGTGGTGTTCGCGATCGGCCTCCTACTGGCCGCATCCATCGGTACCGGAGTCGGCTGGCTGACCGGCATCGGCTCGGACCTCCGGGAGTCGGAAGCGCTCGGCAACCTGCTGCTGGCGACCGAGTCGACCTCGCGCTCCGGCAACATGGGTGACCTCTCGACTCAGGACGCCGGCGAGGCCGAGGCGTTCGCGGAGCTGTTCGAAGGCACCGCCGGCCGCCAGCCGATCTCGAGTGCGGCGAGCGTCGAGCCCGAGCCCGGCCCGTCGGAAAGGGGCTTCTTCGCCTACCTGTCGCAGCTCATCCCGCGCAATCTGGCGCTCGCCGTCCAGCAGGAGAACTACCTCGGAGTCCTGTTCTTCTCGATCCTGATGGGGATCGCCCTCGGCTACGGTCCCGCCGAAGGGCGCAAGACCGCCCTGAGCGTGCTCGAGACCTTCTTCGACGCCCTGCTGCGGATCATCAACTGGGTGATCTACCTGCTGCCGCTCGGACTGATCTGCATCATCGCCGGCGAGGTCGGGCGCGGCGGTCTGGCGTTCGTGCCGGTGCTCGGCAAGCTGATCGCGGTCTGTGCGATCACCACGTTCATCGCGATGAACCTGTTTGCACTCACCATCTGGGCCCTGGTGCGGAAGCCGCTACGGGAGGTGTTGCGGGCGCTGCGGGCGCCCCTGATGGTCGCCTTCGCCACCGCCAGCAGCATGGCCTCGATCCCGGCCGCGATGATCGCTCTGAAGCGCGAGCTCGGCCTGGCCGAAGAGAACGTCAAGCTGCTCTTGCCGCTCGGCGTGATGATCAACCCGATGGGGAGTGCGCTGTTCTTCAGCCTGTCGGCGATCTTCGCGGTCCAGCTCCATGCCCAGGCACCGACCATCTACGAGATCGACACCCTGCTGATGATCGTGGTCGGCTCGGTGCTCGCCGGGGTCGCTGCCATGGGGCTGCCGGCGACCGGCGCGCTCAACATGCTGGCGCTCATCCTCGGCCCGCTCGGGGTCCCGCCCGAGGTCGGCATCATCGCGCTCCTGGCCGTCACTCCGATCGTCGATCCGCTGTTCACGATCGTCAACGTGCTCGGCAACTGCGCCGCGACCACCGTCCTGGACAAACGGCTCCAGGCCGAGAGCACCCCCGAGCCCGCCCCGCAGGCGGCCTGACGAGCGCCAGGTGCCAGGCACCTCCAATCAAATCGTCCGCGTCTTCCAGCTCCCCCGCCGGAAGACCGTGACGCCAACCGCCGCCAGCAGCACCTGACAGACCGTGATCGCCCAGAAGACGCCGACCGGGCCGTAGCCCAGCTTCACCGCCAGCAGGTAGGCGAGCGGGATCTGGACCACCCAGTAGACCCAGAAGTTGATCCAGGTCGGGGTGGTGGTGTCGCCGGCGCCGTTGAAGGCCAACACGGTGATGACGCCGAAGCCCCAGAAGACATAGCTGTAGCCGAAGATCTTCAGGCACTGGGCGGCGATCTCGACGACGTCCTGCTGGGGCACGAAGATCGCCGCCAGCGGCCGCGAGAAGAACAGGAAGACGATCGCCACCAGACCGAGGAAGACCGTGTTGCACCGAGCCGTGAACCAGACCGACTTCTCCGCCCGATCGGGGTTGCCGGCGCCCAGGTTCTGTCCGACCAGGGTGGCGGCGGCGTTGCCCATACCCCACGCGGGCAGCAGGATGAAGATGATCACCCGCACCGCGATGGTGTAGCCGGCGAGCGCGGTATCGCCGAAGAGCGCCAGGATCCGTACCAGGCCGAGGAAGCTGGCGGTCGACACCAGGTACTGGACGATGCCGATGCCGCTCACGCGCAGGAGCCGCAGCATCACGTCCGGCACCAGCTTCACCTGGCTCCAGTGCAGGACCACCCGGCTCGAGCCGTCGCCGAGCACCCAGAGCTGGTAGACCACCCCGAGGCCGCGGCCGAGGGTGGTCGCGATGGCCGCGCCTTCGAGTCCGAGCTCCGGGAATGGCCCGATACCGAAGATCAGCAGCGGATCGAGGCCGATGTTGATCAGGTTCGCGATCCAGAGAGCGCGCATGGCGATCGCCGGATCGCCGGCGCCTCGAAAGACGGCGTTGATCAGGAAGAGCAGCATCACGGTGATGTTGCCGCCCAGCATGATCGCGGTGAACATCCTGCCGCGGTCGGACAGCTCGACGCTCGCGCCCATCAGTTGGAGCGACTCGGGCGCGTAGACCACCCCGAGGAGGCCGATCGGCAGAGCCAGCACGGCACCGACCGCGATCACCTGGATGGCGGCCACCGCCGCCGCGTCCGGGTCACCCTCTCCCACCCGCCGTGCCACCATCGCCGTGGCGCCCATGCTCAGGCCGATGGCGATCGAGAAGACGAGCATGAGCAGCGAGTCGGTCAGGCCGACGATCGCCACCGCGTCCGGACCGAGCTTGCCGACGAAGAAGACGTCCACGACCATGAACAGCGATTGCATGGACATCTCGAGGACCATCGGGATCGCCAGCAGCAGGACGGCTCTACCGATGCTCCCCTGGGTGTAGTCGCGCGTCACGCCGCGAACGGCGGCGACGACGTCGCGCCAGAAGCTCGCGCTCGGCTCGTCCGCGAGCGCGGCGCCGGGGTCTTCGGGCATCGCAGGATCGTACAGGAGCAGACTTTAGAATAGGCTTCGCCGCGGAGACCGAAGATGCCTCGACCCCGATCTCTCCTAGCCGGCGGCATCCTCTTCGCGCTCGCGACGTGGGGCGCCGAGGCACGCGCCCAGGAAGCGAGCGATCCGTTCGAGGGATCGTCGCTGCGCGACATCATCACCGCCATCCGCGACCTCGAGTCGGCCAACGACGCCAAGTGCCAGGCGACCGCCACCCGCCTCGAGAACTTCATGTTCGGGACGCCCCTGACCGAGGACGCACGCTTCGAGAAGGTCCGCCTGCAGAAGGACCTGATCGGTAAGCTCTGGCGCCGCGCGGCGGTCGTCGCCTCCGACCAGGGGCGCGAGACCGTCGAGCTCTCCGACATCGGGCCCGGGATCGAGGCCGCGCTCCCCCATTCGCGAGACGATCAGGGCAACGTCGCGATCGACCTCGGCGCCGCCGGCACGCTCGAGCTGAGCGCCACCGACATCCGTCAGTATTCCTCGGTCGCCTACTCGCTGCGGGCGGTGCTGGCGGTCCAGCAGGACGCCCTGGTTCCCGGATCGGCACCGCTGCCACCGGCCAGTTCCGAGAGCGTCGACGCCCTGCGCGAGCTGATCGATCTCCACACCCTGGCGGCACTCTCGCTGGCCGACCGCGACGCCCGCCTCGCGGCCGAGCGCACTCTTTCCGGAGCGGCGTTCGCGACCGCCTGGAGCACCGTTGCTGCCACCGGCCAGGTCGCCGAAGCGGCCCCGGCCTCCACGTCGGCGGCCCTGGCGGCTGACGACACGGTCGGCACGACGGTGCTCGAAGAGATCATCGCCGAGAAGATCGCCGCCTACGAGGCGTACAACCAGATCGACCGGGCCAACGCCCAGCGTCTCTTCCTCGAGAACATCGAGCGCTTCTACGCGCGCTATCCGATGCCCGGCGAGCGCCGGCAGAACCTGGAAGTGCAGACCGCCGCCCAGACCGCGATCGTCGAACAGGTCGACCGCCTGCTGAGCGGCGCCCAGGCCGCCGCGCTGGAGGACGGCGATCGGGTCGTGCGCGGCCCGATCGTCAGCCGTGTCACCCAGGAGCTCTTTCCCCACGAAGTGGACGATCTCGAGGACGTGACCTTCTTTCCCCGGCTGCCGCGCGAGCGCCGGTTCGTACTCGAGTCGTACGACATGGACTCGTTCCGCGACTTCGGCATGCACTGGCGGCTAATCCGCAACACGCTCCAGAGCCGCCCGACCGCGCTCGAGGTCGATCTGGATCCGTTCGCTGCCGAGCGGGTGGCAGAGATCACCGCCCAGCTCGGCGTGCTGATCTTCCGGATCGCCGGTGAGATCGCGAGCTCCGCCGGGGTCGGCTCGACGCTGACCGCCGAAGATATCCGGCGTGCCTCGGCGGCGATTCCGACGCTCGCCCAGCTGAATGCCACGGTTCCGCCCTCGGCGCGCTCGATGACCCTGGCCTCGGCTCCGGGCGCCGCGGAGAACGCCGGCGGCCCGTTCATGACCGAGGCCACCTCCGAGGTCGGTCTCCGGTACCGCCACCGCACCTCGGACTGGCTCAGCCGTCTGCGCCGGACCCTGACCGTCACGCCACCTACCTTTTCCGGCGGGGGCGTCGCCGCCGAGGACATCGACGGCGATCGGCGAGTCGACCTGCTGTTCGTCGGTGGCATGGGCAACGCGCTCCTGATCAACGACGGCCGCGGCGGCTTCCGGGACGCCACCGAGGCGGCCGGGCTCCAGTACAAGCGCGCCGACGGCTACTACGGAGAGGCCCGCCAGCCGCTGGTCGCCGACTTCGACAACGACGGACTCCAGGACATCCTGATCACCTATGCGAACGATCCGCACCGGCTCTATCGGAATCGGGGTGGCGGCGAGTTCGAAGACGTGACCGAGCGGGCCGGGCTCGGGGGCGAAGGTCTGATCGGCGGACCGGCAACCACCTTCGACTTCGACAACGACGGTCTGCTCGACATCTACATCGGCTACTTCGGCAACTACCTCCGGGGTGACGTTCCGGTGCGCATGCCGCTGCTCTCGCGCGATGGCACCGAGATCGAGTCGGAGGCGGCCGAGGCGCTCCCCCAGACCCTGCCGACGCTCGCCCGGGACAACACCAACGCACTGCCCAACAAGCTCTTTCGCAACCTGGGCGGGATGCGCTTCGAAGAGGCCGGCAGCGGCACGGCCAACACCGGTTGGGCGCAAGCGGTGGCCCACACCGACATCGATCTCGACGGGCGCCAGGACCTGGTCGTCGCCAACGACTTCGGACGCAACGCCATTCTGCGCAACCTGGGCGACGGCCGCTTCGTCGACGCCGCACCCGAGCTCGGGATGTCGAAGGCCTACCACTCGATGAACATCGGGATCGGCGATCTCAACCGCGACGGCTACCCCGACCTCTACATCTCCAACCTGAACACCATGCTCAAGGACAGCAAGTACGTCCTGCCGAGCGAGAACTCGATCATGGATTCCCGGCTCCAGACCCTGGCGACGATGCGGGTGACCGAGTCGAGCATCCTCTACACCTCGGAGGCCGCCGACGGCGCCCTGCGCGAGTACCGGATCTCCGACGCCCTCGAGCGGGGAGCGAGCTCGGTCGGCTGGGCCTGGGACGCCGACTTCTTCGATTTCGACAACGACGGCGACGACGACCTGTACGTGCTCAACGGCGCCAACGAGTACAAGCTGCTGCAGGAGACCTGGAAGTGGCGGGAGCGACCCGAGGACGAGGCCAAGGTCCTGCGCCTGAGCCACCACGATCAGCCGAACATCTTCTACGTCAACGCCGACGGCTCGCTGCGCGACCGCTCGCAGGGGAGCGGCGCCGACTTCGTCGGTAACTCGCGGAGCGCCGCCTACCTCGACTACGACGAGGACGGTGACCTCGACGTGGCGATCAACAATTTCCAGTCCGATGCGGTCTTCCTGCGTAACCAGGCCGATCGGCTGGGTCACAACTGGATCAAGGTGCGGTTGGTCGGCGATCCGGTGCGGGGCAGCAATCGGGACGCGATCGGAGCGCGGCTGATCGCCACCACGCCCGGAGGCAAGCGGATCTGGCGCGAGGTTCACGGCGGCAGCGGTTACCTGTCGATGGAGCCCAAGGAGCAGCACTTCGGGATCGGCGACGAAGAGAGCGCCAGCCTCGAGATCGTCTGGCCCAACGGAGAGCGGCAGACGGTGCCCGCGCTGGCCGCCAACGGCGCCTACGTCATCGAGCAGGGCAAGTCTTCGGCCACTGCGATCGCCGCGCCGGCCTCTAAGTAGCCGAGCTCGGCCGCTCCACCGGTCGAGCTGTAGTAGCCTTCGCGAACCACAACTCAGCGTTCGCCGCAGGAGGCACTATGAGAGTACGCGGAAGCATCTCAACTTCTCTGGGTGTTCTGGCTCTGGTCGCCCTGGCCGCCCTGACGTTCACGGGACCGGCCCTCGCCGAGGCCGAAGGACCGGCCGATCTTCTTCTGATCCTCGACGCCTCCGGCTCGATGTGGGGCCAGATCGAGGGCGAGAACAAGATCGTCATCGCGCGCCGGGTGTTGAAGGGCCTGATCGACGGCCTCCCCGACGACCAACCGGTCGGCATGGTGGCGTACGGCCACCGGCGCGAGGGAGATTGCGCGGACATCGAGCTGGTGACGCCCCTCGGGCCGCTCGACAAGGCGGCTCTCAAGAGCACGGTCGACGGGCTCAACCCGAAGGGCAAGACGCCGATCACGGCTTCCATCGAGCAGGCGATGGAGGTCGTGAAAGGCAGCGGCGACGCGACCAGCATCATCCTGATCAGCGACGGACTCGAGACCTGTGGCGGCGATCCGTGCGAGAGGGTCAAGTTGGCCAAGGACCAGGGTCTCGATTTCGTCATGCACGTGGTGGGCTTCGACGTCGCCAACGAAGACGTGTCGTCGCTCGAGTGCGTGGCCCAGGCCGGTGGCGGCCAGTTCCATTCGGTGGAGAACGCCGACCAGCTGGGCGCCGCGCTCGAGGGGGCGGTCGCCCAGCCGGTGGACGTTCCGGTGGGCGGCCTGTCGGTCAAGGTGATCGCCAACGGCGAGCTCCACGACGCGAGCGTCTACGCGCGGCCACGCGATTCCGAGGTAGAGCCGTCGGGTGGCCGTACCTATGCCAGCCCCGACACGAACCCGCGGTTCGTGCCGCTGCCCGGCGGTGTCTACGACGTGACCGTCAAAGCGCTCGGACTCAAGGGCGACGTCGAGCGCCGTTTCGAGGTCGAGATCCCCGAGGGCGAGGTGATCGAGCGCGAGTTCGATTTCACGTCGGGCTATCTGTCGGTCGCCGTCACGCGCAACGGCGAGCTGAGCGACGCCGGGCTCCGTGTCTCCGTCACGGGCGGCGGACCGGAGATCGCGGCAGGTCGGACCTACAGGAGCGCGAGCAGCAACCCGAAGCGCTTCGAGCTGACCGCAGGCACCTACGACGTCGAGATCAAGGCGATCGAGATCAGCGGTGACGAGCGGCACCGGTTCGAGGGCATCGAGGTCGGACCGAAGGAGGAAGCCGAGCGCTCGCACGAGTTCTCGAGCGGCACTCTGGTGGTCGGCACCAGCCGCGGCGGTGAGCTGATCGACTCGAGCATCAACGTCGTCCGGCTGCCGAGCGGGTCTTCGGTCGCCGGCGGCCGGACCTACAAGAGCGAATCGAGCAACCCCAAGTCGTTCGTCCTGGCGCCAGGCTCCTACCGGGTCGACGTTCGCGAGGTGGGCGGCGATCGCGCGCGCCACTCGGTCGAGGTGACGATCGAGCAGGGGGGAACCGTCGAGCAGAGGATCGAATACCCGTAGAGGAGCGATGATGTCGACGCCCTATCCCTTTCCGCTGCTGATCCACCACCTCCTGCACACACCCCTCGCGCAGGCTCCCGATCAGGAGATCGTCTACGCCGACAAGTCGTCCTACGACTACCGGGAGCTGGTCCGGCGGATCGGACGCCTCGGATCGGCACTCACCGGCCTGGGCGTCAAGCCGGGCGATACGGTCGCGGTCCTGGACTGGGACAGTCACCGCTACCTCGAGTGCTTCTTCGCCATCCCGATGATCGGCGCGGTGCTGCACACGGTCAACGTCCGGCTGTCGCCCGAGCAGATCCTCTACACGATCAACCACGCCGAGGACGACGTCCTGCTGGTGCATGGCGACTTCCTGCCGCTGGTCGAGGCGATCGCCGACCGGATCGAGCGCGACGTGAAGATCGTGGCGCTTACCGAGGGTGCCGCGTCGGAAAAGCTGTCGATCGAGGGCGAGTACGAGGCGCTGGTGGCCGACGCCGACCCCGACTTCCCGTTCGAGGACTTCGACGAGGAGACCCGCGCGACCACCTTCTACACCACCGGCACCACCGGCGACCCGAAGGGGGTCTTCTTCAGCCACCGCCAGATCGTCCTGCACACGCTCGGCATCATGCTGGCCCTCAACTGGACCGCCCGGCACGCACGCTTTCACCGCGACGATGTCTACATGCCGATCACGCCGATGTTCCACGTCCACGCCTGGGGCGTCCCCTACGGTGCCACGCTGATGGGAGTCAAGCAGGTCTACCCCGGCCGCTACGAGCCGGACGTCCTGTTCGACCTGATCGAGAAGCACGGGGTGACGTTTTCGCACTGCGTGCCGACCATCCTGCACATGCTCCTGAGCCACCCGCGGGCCGAGTCGGTCGACCTGAGCGGCTGGAAGGTGATCATCGGCGGCGCCGCACTCCCCCAGGGCCTGGCACGGCGGGCGATGGAGCTTGGAATCGACATCTTCACCGGCTACGGCATGTCCGAGACCTGTCCCTACCTCTGCTCGGCGACCCTCGACGGCGAGAAGATCGACGCCGTGATCGACGAGCAGGTGGCGGTGCGCTGCAAGACCGGCCGGCCGGGGCCGATGGTCGACCTCAAGGTGGTCGATCCGGAGGGCCGGGAGGTCCCGCACGACGGCACGTCGGCCGGCGAGATCGTCGTCCGCTCGCCCTGGCTCACCCAGGGCTACTTCAAGAACCCGGAGGCGGGCGCGGAGCTCTGGCGGAGCGGCTATCTCCACACCGGCGACATCGCGGTGGTCGACGAAGAGGGCTACCTGCAGATCACCGACCGCCTGAAAGACGTCATCAAGTCGGGCGGCGAGTGGATCTCGTCGCTCGAGCTCGAGAACATCGTCTCCCAGGTCGAGGGCGTCGGCGAGGTCGCGGCGATCGGCATCCCGGACGAAAAGTGGAGCGAGCGCCCGATGCTGATCGTGGTGCCGGCCGCCGGCGCCGAGGTCACCGAGGAAGCGGTCAAGGCGAGCATCCAGGCGTACGCGGATCGCGGTGTCCTCTCGCCCTGGGCGGTGCCCGAGCGGGTCGAGATCGTCGACGCCATCGAAAAGACCAGCGTCGGCAAGATCGACAAGAAGCTCCTGCGTCAGAGGTACGGCTAGGTGCCTAGGGCCGAGTCAAGAGCTCGATCCGCCGCTTGATCGACCGCTTCCTCTGCGCCTTCGACAGCTCGGGGAACACGACCGACTCCCAGGAGTGGTACGGGGCAAGGTAGGCGATCCCACCGGCACCGCACCGGACCGCTACGTCTACTACCCCGGCACCGAAGCTCTGGCGGCCGACGAGATGCGGATCGTCGCCTGCGGCACGGGCATGCCGGTGGCACGGCGCGGTCAGGCGGCGTCGTGCTGGGTGTTCGAGCTCGGCAATGGCGACAAGTTTCTGTTCGACCTGGGTACCGGGTCGATGGCCAATGTCATGTCGCTGATGATCCCGGCCGACATGCTGACCAAGGTATTCGCGTCTCATCTGCACACCGATCACGTCGGTGACCTGGCTGCGCTGTGGGCGGGCGGCTGGACCGGCGGCCGCACCGGGCCGCTCGAGATCTGGGGTCCGAGCGGTTCGCGCGAGGACATGGACACCGCCTACTTCGTCGACCATTTCCTCAAGGCCTACAACTGGGACCGGATGACCCGCGCGGTCAAGGTCAACCCGATCCCCGGCAACATCGTCGCCCACGAGTTCGATTTCAAGGGCGAGAACCAGGTGATCTACGAGGAGAACGGCGTCACGGTCCGCTCGTGGCCGGCGATCCATGCCGGCGACGGTCCGGTCAGCTTCTCGCTGGAGTGGAACGGCTACAAGGTCGTCTTCGGCGGCGACACCTTCCCCAACACCTGGTTCGTCAAGTACGCCAAAGACGCCGATATCGTCATCCACGAGGCGATGCTCACCGCGGATCAGCTCCTTAGGTTCTACAACCAGCCGCCGACCCGGACGATCATGATGAACACCGACATCCACACCTCGGCCTAGGCGTTCGGCAAGGTGATGAGCATGATCGAGCCGCAGCACGCGATCGCCTACCACTTCTTCAACGAAGAAGGAACGCGCTACGGCATCTACGAGGCGATCCGGGAGACCTACGACGGCCCGCTGTCGATGGCCACCGACATGATGGTCTGGAATCTCACCCGGGACGGCGTCACCGAGCGCATGGCGGTCTCGACCGACGAGGCGTGGGACGTTCCCGGCACAGAGCCGGGACTCGAGCCCGACCCGACCCGCAAGCCCGAGATCGTCTGGCCGGAGCTCAGGAACCAGCGCCTGGACATGACCGAGGTCAACAAGCGCTGGCTCGACGAGTACAAGAAGGTCCACGGCCTGGAGTAGCGACCGGCGATCGAGAGGGCTGAACCTGGCGGGTTGAAGCCTTCTGAGCACGGCGGCGGCGTGAGGCTCTCTCGCATGCCGCCGCCGCGGCTCGACTCGTATAGTACGGGCGTGACCGACCCGTCAGCCAAGCTCCACGCTCTCCTGGCGGCGACTCTCCTCGGGCTGTGGAGCGCTCCGATTTCGGCCGAGGGACTCTCGGAGGTCGAACGGGCACTCGGGAGCTACATCGACGCCCATAACGAGCAAGCGATCGAGCTCCTTGCCCGACAGGTCGACATCAACAGCGGGACGATGAACGCGCCCGGTATCCGAGCCGTCGGTGAAGAGATCGAGGCCGAGCTCGACGCTCTCGGTTTCGAGACCTGGTGGGTCGAGCAGCCGCCGGAGATGGAGCGCGGCGACCACCTGTTCGCGCGCCGCCGGGGCGAGCGCGGCCAGAGCGTGCTGCTCATTGGTCACCTGGACACGGTCTTCGAGCCGGAGAGCCCGTTCCAGAGATTCGAGCGCTACGGCTCGATCGGTCGCGGTCCGGGCGCCGCCGACATGAAGGGTGGCAACATCGTCATCATCTACGCTCTCAAAGCCCTCCACGCGGCGGGAGCCCTGGATGGCGCCGACGTCACGGTCGCCTTCCTCGGCGACGAGGAGCGACCGGGCAAGCCTCTCTCGATCTCGCGCCGGGATCTGATCGACGCCGGCAAGCGTGTCGACGTCGCGCTCGGATTCGAGACCGGGGTCATCGACGAAGGTGTCGAATACGCGACCGTGGCACGGCGCAGCGCCAGCGAGTGGCGGCTGGAGGTGACCGCGCGTCAGGCTCACTCGTCGCGCATCTTCAGTGAGGAGGCTGGAGCGGGCGCGATCTTCGAAGCGTCTCGCATCTTGAGCGAGTTCTACGAGGCGGTGCGCGGCGAGCAGTACCTGACCTTCAACGCCGGCGCGATCGTCGGCGGCACCGAGGTCGAGTACGACTTCGGTCAGACGCGCGGCTCGACCGCCGGCAAGACCAATGTGATTCCTCGCCGGGCGGTCGTCCACGGGGGCATCCGTGCGATATCCACCGAGCAGCTCGAGCGGGCCCAGGAGAAGATGCGGCAGATCGTGACTCGGCACCTGCCGGTGACCTCGGCCGAGATCACCTTCACCGAGGGCTATCCACCGATGTCGCCCACCGCCGGCAACCAGCGGCTGATGGAGCTCTACGATCAGGCCAGCCGTGACCTGGGGCTGGGCGCGATCCAGGCACTCGATCCCGGCCAGCGCGGCGCCGCCGACATCTCGTTCGTCGCCCCGTTCGCGGATTCGCTGGCCGGCCTCGGCGTCCAGGGCCAGGGCGCCCACGGACCTAACGAGCAGGTCGATCTCGAGAGCCTCGTGGTCCAGGCTCAGCGGGCCGCGGTGCTGGTCTACCGGCTGACCCAGCTGCCAGGCCTGCAAGATGCAAGGTAGGGACAGGCCTGTTCAGGCAATCCAACTTGCATCCTGCAGGCCTGGCACCTAGGACCCGATTCTGACGACCGTTCTGCCGGTCACCATACGGTCCAGAAAGGGCTGGAAGTAGTCCGGCAACGCGTCGAAATCGATGACCTCGCCGCCGATTCGATCGAGGTGTCGCGGTCTGAGATCGGTCGCGATACGCCCCCACACGACCCGGCGCAGATCGCGTGGGGCGTCGACGGAGTTGATGCCGAGCAGACAGACGGCCCTCAGAATGAACGGGATGACGGTGGTCTCGAGCTTCGGACTGGACGCCAGCCCGATGCTCGCGATGTTTCCGCCGTAGCGGGTCGTGCGGGTCAGCCAGGCCAGGTAGTCGCCACCCAGGTTGTCGATGCCGCCGGCCCAGGTCGCCTTCTCCAACGGCCGGCTGCCGAGATCCAGCTCGTCGCAGAGGAGAATCTGTGACGCGCCGATGTCGCGCAGATAGGCCTCCTGGCTCGCTTTACCGGTAACCGCGGCGACTTCGTAGCCCAGCCCCGCCAACATGTCGATCGCGATGCTACCGACGCCGCCGGTGGCGCCCGTGACCACCACCGGGCCGCTTTCCGATGACTGACCGTTCTGCTCCATGCGGTGAATCGCCAGAGCCGCCGTGAAGCCGGCGGTGCCGATGCGCATGGCGTCGAGCTCGGACATGCCGTCCGGGATCGGTACCAGGCAGCTGCTCGCGACGCGGGCGAACTCGGAGTAGCCGCCGTCCACGGTCTCGCTCAGTCCACAGCCGTTGATCAACACGGAGGTGCCCGGCGGGAAGTCCTGATCTTCCGAGCTGACGACTTCCCCGGCCAGATCGATGCCACCGTTCAACGGATAGCGGCGCAAGATCGGACTGGCGCCGGTCGCGGCGAGTGCATCTTTGTAGTTGATCGTCGAGAAGCTCACCTTGACGATGACGTTGCCCTCGGTCAGGTCGTCGATTCCCAGGCGCTCGAAATCGGCGACGATTCCGTCGTCCTGCTTGTGGATACGGTAGGCGCGAAAGTCGTTCAAGCGCTGGCTGAGGTCCGAGTTTTCCATGGCTCGAGGATCTCACAGCGGCGCACCGCGGTGGTAGCGTTGGCCGGCTGATGAAGCGGCAGGCGGAAGCCGCCCTGGCGGCCATCTTCCGGCGCGATCGCGCCCTGGCTCTCGCCGGGCTCGGTGCGCTGACACTGCTCGCCTGGCGCTATACGATCCGCGCGGGCGATCACGCCATGGCTGGCGGCTCGCTGGAGCGCCTCCTCGTCCTGATCGGGATGTGGCCCGAGCGCGACCCCGTATTCCACACCGGGGCGCTCGCCGCCGGCTTCCTGCTTGCCTGGACGGCCTACAGCGTCGCGGGCGCGCTCGCGCATTGGGCTCTCGAGCGCGCGGCGTGGGCGCCCCAGGCGACCGCTACCTCGACCTGGGGTGGAGCGCTCTTCCTCCTGGCCGGGATCTACCAGTGGACGCCGATCAAGCACGCCTGCCTGCGCCGCTGCCGGTCGCCGCTCGGCGTCCTGATGACCGGCTGGCGCCCCGGCCTCGGCGGCGCCTTACACATGGGCGCCGAGCAGGGTGCCCACTGCGTAGCCTGCTGCTGGGCGCTGATGGCTCTGATGCTCCTGGCGGGGGCGATGAGCCCACTCTGGCTGGCGGCACTGGCCGGCTTCTGCCTCGCCGAGCGACTGTTGCCCGGCGGCCACCTCATCGGCCGGGTGGCCGGCGTAGCGCTCGCCGGTTGGGGCCTGTTCGCGATCGCGTACTGATGACGAAGACAAGGAGAGAGGATCGAATGACCGCACCCTGGAAGATCAAAGGCGAGCTGGTGCTCAGCTGCAACTGCGACGTCTTCTGTCCGTGCGTCGTGTCGCTCGGCAGGAGCAAGCCGAGTCACGGCGTCTGCCACACCTGGTGGGGACTGCGCATTCACCAGGGCCACGCCGGCGACGAGAGCCTCGACGGCGTCAAGGCGGCGGTCCTGATGGACGTCCCGGGCCCGCTCGCCGACGGCGGCTGGTCGCTCGCGATCTACATCGACGAGAACGCTTCTGACGGCGCCGCCGAGGCGCTCGCCGCCATCCTGAGCGGCCAGGCGGGCGGACCGACCGGCTGGTTCTCGATCATGGTGGCCGAGAACCTGGGCACGAAACGAGCGCCGATCGAGTTCGAGAACGAGGGCAAGGGGTGGCGGGTGTCGATTCCGAAGACGATCGACGGCCTGGTCGAGCCGATCGAGGGGGCGGGCGGTGAAGGCCGCACCGTGATCACCAACACCGCCTACTGGATGGCGCCGGACGTGGTCGTCTGCACCGGCAAGCGGAGCAGGTTCCGGGACTTCGGACGCAACTGGAACATGTCGGGCCAGAGCGGCGAGTACGCCGAGGTCGAATGGCAGGGCCCCTAGAGCGTCGGCTCGCCGAGGGCGAGCTGCTGCTGCTCGATGGCGGCACCGGCACCGAGCTCGAGCGCCGCGGCGTGCCGATGGACGGCGTTTGCTGGAGCGCGACCGCCAACGCCAGCCACCCCGAGGTGGTGCGGGCGGTGCACGAGGAGTACCTGCGCGCCGGCGCCGAGGTCTTGATCACCAATACCTTCTCCACCGGTCTCCATCAGCTCGAGGATGCCGGGCTCAGCGATCGATTCGAGGAGCTCAACCGCCGCGCGGTCGAGCTCGCACTCGAGGCCGGCGCGGCGGCCGGTGGTGACCGCCAGATCTGGGTCGCCGGATCGATGTCGCCGATCTTCTTCGGCACCGAGGCGACCTGCTCGGTGGCCCAGGCTGAGGCCGGCTTCAGGCGCCACGCCGAGCTGCTGGCGACC
This sequence comes from Thermoanaerobaculia bacterium, assembly GCA_947259925.1. Lineage (GTDB taxonomy): Bacteria > Acidobacteriota > Thermoanaerobaculia > Multivoradales > JAHEKO01 > JAHEKO01. Next base: position 92,368 of record CAMYOG010000008.1, on the reverse strand, counting down.
GCCGGTGTCGATCTGATCGCGCTCGAGATGCTCTGGGATCACGACTACTCGAGCGCCGCCGTGCGCGCCGCGCTGGCGACCGGGCTGCCGGTCTGGCTGGGCTTCTGCGCGCGCGTCGAGGAGGCCGAAGTGCTCCTGTTCAGTCAGAAGTTCCAGGGGAAGCTCGCGGCGGCCCTGGAGGCGATCCTGCCGCTCGGCGGCTCGGCGGTCAACATCATGCACACCGAGACGGTCGATGTGGCGGCGGCGCTCGAGGTCGTGCGAGCGCAATGGTCGGGACCGATCGGCGCCTACGGTCACTCCGGGCGCTTCGTCATGCCCAACTGGCAGTTCAACGACGTCATCTCGCCGGCCGAGTACCTGCGCGAGGCCCGGGGCTGGGTCGCCGGTGGCGTGCGCCTCCTGGGCGGCTGTTGCGGCATCGGACCCGCCCACATCGCGCTGCTGCGCGAGCAGTTGCCGCGCGCCGCCGCTATCTGAGATCGAGCCGCTCGGCGAGGCGCCGCTCCCAGAGCCGGCACGCTTCCTCGCGCAAGCCCGAGCCGACGGTGATCTCGTCGCCGATCTCGAGATACTGACCGGTGCCGGCTCCGAACGGTGGCCACTCCGGCAGCCCGTCGCGGTTCGGGTCGCCGGTGGTGGCGAACTGCACCCAGTAGGAGGCCATCGCATCGGCCAGCCCCTGATCGAGCTCCTGCCGTGGGACCCAGCTCTCGGCCGCCAGGTTGTCGAAGACGTAGGCGACCTCGGCTCCGTGGTAGGCGCCCAGACTCTCGCCGCCGGCGGTCGGCAGCCGGCGCGAGAACCGGTAGAGGAACGCGTCGCTCGAGACCGCCGCCATGCTGCGGGCGACGAACGCCGCCGGGCAGGTGAACCAATGGTCCGTCTGCCAGCGTTGTGCCATGGCCTCGACGCTGCTGGCTTCGGCGAGCGGGTAGATCCGCTCCGCCTGTTCCGCCCAGCCGTCCCAGAAGCTGCGCAACCATCCCCGCAGGCCCGCTTCGCTGAGCTGGTGGGGATAGCGGCCGATACTGGTCCATTCGTCGGCGTTGGTGCCGATCAGGAGCGGGACGTTCCGCTGCTTTCCGGCGGCGAAGGTCCGCCCCGCCAGATCGGGTAGCGCCCAACCGTCGGTGACCGGTGCGCAGTCGAACTCCTCGTTCAGATGCGCCGACGAGATCTCCAGCAGCTTCTCCACCGGCACCGCTCGGAGCGCTTCGGGCGGCGACTCCACGTCGCCGATCTCGAGCAGCTCTCCCAGCCGCAGCCCTCGAAACTCCTGGGAAGCGAGAGTTCGCTGGTCGGCCGGCGGCGCACCGCTCTGGGCGATCGCCCGGTGGAAGAGTCCCTCGCTGAGCGGTGACGCCATCAGATAGAGGACGTCCGCACCGCCACCCGACGATCCGAAGAGGGTGACCCGCTCGGGATCGCTACCGAACGCGGCGATGTTTCCGCGTACCCACTCGAGCGCGGCGATCTGGTCGAGCAGACCGTAATTGCCGGACGAGCGATTCGGCGACTCGGCAGTCAGCGCCGGATGGGCCAGAAAGCCGAGTATCCCGAGCCGGTAGTTGAAGGTGACGACGACGACGCCGCGCCGAGCGAGATTCGCACCGTCGTACGGGACCTCGTCGGCACCGCCGTAGGTGTTGGATCCACCGTGGATCCAGACCATCACCGGCTGGAGCTCGGAGCTACCCAGGTTCGAGGTCCAGACGTTCAGGTAGAGGCAGTCCTCGCTGGTCGGCGCGAGATCGGGAACCAGCGTCTCCTCGCTTCCGAAGTCGTGGGCGATCGCGCGCGCGTAGCGGACGTTGAAGTCGGTCTGCGGACAGCGCGGCCCGAAGTCGACGGCCGGCTGCACGCCGGAGCGGGGCTCGATCGGCGCGGGCGGTCGCCAGCGGAGCTCGCCGACCGGAGGCGCGGCGAACGGCAGACCCCTGAACGCGGCGACGCCCTCCTCCTCGTCCACCCACGCTCCCGCGACCGTCTCGCCCTCGGCGCTCACTCGCAGCGCCGGCTCGGAGACCTCGAGGCCCCGGCAGCCGGCCAGCAGGAGCGCCGAGAGCACCGATGCGCAAAGGAGCGCGCTGAGTCGTCTGGTCGGGGGTCTCAGTTTCGGGTACCTGTCCGGTCGAAGGGCTCCGGTATATTAGCCCGTCGTCATACCCAGTCCATGAAGTGGGATCGGTTGCTCTTCGGGGTCTTTCTGGCGCGCGGGCCTGGTGGTCGCGCTCCTGATCTTCGCGGTCCCCGAGGTCGAGGGTGAGCGCGGCGGTGTGCATCCCGAGTTCTCGACGATGGATCGGGGCGGCTCGGGCGAGCGTCATGCCGATCTCCTGGCATGGGGATACGTTCTCGGAGCGCTGTCGATCGTGAGCTTCGGCGCGTTCTTGGCACTCGGCGCGAGCCGCGCGAGCGGCAGCCTGCGCGGCCTCGGACGCCATCTGCTCTGGGGGACCGGCCTCTTCCTGGCGGCCTGGACGCTGGTGATGCTCGCCTACCGTGACTCGCTCGCCGATCAGAGCACGAGCCTGGTCCTCTACTTCCCGCTCGCGTCGGCGCTCATGCTCTACCTCCTCTACCCGGTGTCGATGGTCTACAACCTCTTCTTTGTCGCCGGCTTCAAGCGCTGGGTGCTGACCGACGAGGACCATCGGACCTATCGCCACCTCGCCGACCAGAGCACGCCGAGCGAGCACGACTAGTGGAAGAGCTCCGCTCTCCCATCATCCTGGGCAGCGTCTTCGTCTATCTGGTGATCTGCGTCGCGGTCGGCGTCTGGGCGATGCGCCGCACCAGGTCGGTGCGCGATTTCTTCGTCGCCGGTCGGGACCTCGGCATCCTGGTCACCGGGGTCGCCATCTTCTCGAGCACGATGAGCGGCTTCGGCTTCGTCGGCGGGCCGGGGCTCGTCTACCGGCTCGGCATGAGCTCGGTCTGGATCATCATGACCACCGCCGTCAGCTACGCCATCGCCGACTTCATGGTCAGCAAGCGGCTCCGGATCCTGGCCGGCGTCTTCGACACCATCTCCCTTCCCGACGCCGTCGCCGTCCGTTACGGCAGCGAGACCAGCCGCTTCCTGACCGCGCTCGCCATCCTGCTCGGCATCATGGGCTATCTCGCGACCCAGATCCTGGCGATGGGCACCGTGCTCCAGAGCATCCTGGCGTCGACCGAGGTGTTCGCCGGAACCGGGCTGATCACCTGCATCGCGATCTCCTGCTCGGTGCTGGTCTTCTATAGCGTCACCGGCGGCATCATCGCCTCGGTCTACTCGGACATCGTGCAGGGAGTGATCATGGTGGTCGCCGGCGTGCTGGTCTTCCTCGGCACGCTCGCGGTGTTCGAGGGCGGTCCCACCGCGGCGACGACCGCCCTGCTGCGCGACGATCCCGAGTCGATGGGACCGTGGGGCACGATGGGGATGATCGGCTGCCTCTCCTGGTTCTTCATGTTCGCTCTCGGCACCGCCGGTCAGCCGCACATCATCACCAAGGCGATGATGATCCAGAAGCTGAGGCAGTACCGCTGGATCCCGCTGGTCACCGTCGGCGGCTACACCATCACCGCACTCCTCTGGATCAGCATCGGCCTGGTCATGCGCGCCCTGGTGGTCGCCGGCGATCATCCGGAGCTCGCCTCGGCCGACGCGGCCGCCCCCGAGTTCCTGCAGCATTACGCCCATCCGCTCCTCGCCGGCGTGGTCTTCGCGGCGCTCTTCGCCGCCATCATGTCGACCGCCGACGCCTTCCTGAACATCGGCACGGCGGCCCTGATTCACGACATCCCCAAGGCGCTCTTCGGTCGCACGCCCGCCAACGAGCTCTTCTGGGCACGCACCGGAACGGTCCTCCTGGCCCTGGTCGCGGCCCTGTTCGCGCTCTACTCCTACTACGTCAACGACCGCCTGGTCGCGCTCCTGGGCGCCTTCGGCTGGGGGACGTTCGGCGCCGCGCTCGTGCCGGCGGTGGCGATCGGCTTCAACTGGAAGCGCGCCACGGCCGCGGCCGCCAACGTCGCCATCGCCGCCAGCCTGGTGATCAACTTCGCGATCGAGCTGGCCGACATCCCGATCCCGCACGGTATCCACGGCGGCACCATCTCGCTCCTGGTCTCGGTGCTGCTGTTCTTCGGGATCTCCTACGCCTCGGAGCCAGCACCGATCGACCCGCGGGTCGAAGCGATCATGGACATCTGATCGGAATCCATCGGCTCTCCCCTCTCACCCTTCCCACCCACCCGGCACCCGGTCCCTCTCTCTCCCTCCCGGGAGAGAGGGACACCCCCCACCGGCAACTCTCGCCGCGAAGGCTGGCACCCATCTACCTTGACTGGCGTAGCCGCGCGTGGAGTGCGTCAGATCGTCGTACCGCCGCGGTGAGGCGACGAGGCGTACGTCCGTACGCCGTAGGAGCCTGTCCCGCCCTACGGAGCGGCGTAGCCGCGGGCCTGGGGTGCGTCAGATCGTCGTACCGCAGGGACGAAGCGACGAGGCGTACGTCTGTACGCCGCAGGAGCTGAGGACCGAGGACACGGCGAGATGACGTGCCCCAGGCGCGCGGCTAGTCGCCCCAGGAGAACTGGAGCCGCAGCTGCACCCGCCTCGGGAAGACCCAGTCGCTCGGTACGAAGACGCCGCGGCGATAGTCCGAGCTCTGCCAGAAGTCGTTGGCGTCCTCGTTGAGGACGTTGATCACCTGTGCGTCGAGGCGCACCCGGGTACCCGACGCCAGGTCGAAGCTCCTGCCAAAGCCCACGTCTAGAATCGTCTGATCGGGCAGACGCAGGTTGTCGTTCGCCGGCTCGACAATGAAGGTGGTACCGCCTTGATCGAGACTCGTCCTGGCCTGCCGGCTGTACGGCCGCCCTCCCAGGAAACTGAAGCTGGCGGTACCGTCCATCTGCCAGGGCAGCTCGAAGGTGCTCTGGATCTGCACGACGTGCTTGCGGTCGCCCTGTAGCAGCTGGTCGGCGTTCAGGTGGGCATTCGGGTCGGAGCCCTCGAGACTGCCGTAGAACGGCGTGTGCTGGGTCTGTTGGAGCGGCCTCGGTATACGCCCCGAGGACTCTGAATAGGTGTAGCTCGAGCGCAGCGACCAGCCGTTCGAATAGCGTTTGTTCAGGCTCAGGATGAAGCCCTCGTACTCCTGCTCGTAGATGGCGCCCGGCGGCGCCAGGGAGCCGGCCCCGGGGCGGTTGCCCTTGCGCACCGTCGGCCGCTCGACGATGCTCGCCAGCTGGAGCACGCGGCCGGTCTCCGGGTCGACGAACGGCACGAGCTCGTAGACGCCGTCGCCCAGGATCTCCCAGCCGATCAGGTTTTCCGTGTCCTTGAAGACGCCCATGATGCCGAGCGCGAAGTCGTTGCCGATCTGATGCTCGTAGCCGATCGCGATCTGATCGGCCTCGGGCGGATCCATGTTCGGATCGGGCAGGGCGACGTTGTCGCTGGTGAACTCGCTGAAGGTGTAGAAGTAGCCGTCCGGGGCGTAGCTGTAGGAGTAGGTGAACGCCGGTAGGTCGGGAGGCGGCCAGTTCCAGTTGCCGCTGACGTTGGCGTCGAAGTACTTGCCGTACGAGGCCCGTACGACTCCCCGCTTCTGCTTGCCCACCTGCCAGGTCAGCCCGATGCGTGGCGCGATCGTCTCCCACTCGACCACGTCGTCGACGCCCGGGATCACCTCGCCGGTCGGGTTGCCGTCGATGTCGAGACGGTTGTAGGCCGGGATGTCGGAGCTGTCCTGATCGTAGCGGACGCCCAGGTTGAGCGTCACGCTATCGGTGATCCGCCAGGAGTCGTCGACGAACAGCGACAGGGTCTCCGACTCGCTACCGTAGTAGTGCGGCAGCTGCTCGTACTTGTAGTAGTAGGGATAGCCCGGGTAGTACTCGTACTTGTACAGGTAGAACCCGCCGAACGCCGGCACCACCTCGGTCTTGGCGTCACCCTGGCTGTACTGGACGCCGAACTTGAAGTCGTGGCTCCCGGCGAGGAACTCGTCGGCGAAGTGGGACAGCTTGACGTCCACCTGGTCGCGCGACAGGAAGTAGTCGTACGGATAGGTGACGCCGCCGGTGACCTGGGTCGGGGTCACGGTGCCGTCGAAGAACGGCACCTCGGTGCTGCCGGTCTGCGAGCGCCAGAAGTCGTCGCCGGTCCAGCCGGCGTAGTGGACTTCGAGAAAGGTGTTGTTGGAGAGCACCGACTGCCAGAGGAGCCCCCAGGCCGGGTTGTAGCCGAGCTCGATGGCGGTCGCCGAGGGTGCGGTACCGATCTCACCCGGGAAGTTCCAGTCGTAGTCCTCGTAGTGGCCCTTCAGGTCGAGCGTGTTGCTCGGGTTCAGGCTGGCGGTCAGTCTCAGGTCGTAGCGCCACCACTCGAACGGCTTGATCAGGTTCGGATCGGTGCCCGGCTCCGAGATCGCGTCCTGGCTGTACTCGAGAGCACCGAAGTACCAGAGCTTGTCTTCCCTGATCGGCCCGCCGCCGGTGAGCATCAGCAGGCGGAAGATGTCGCGCTCGTGCCCGGTACGCCCGGTCGGGCCGTCGATCTCGACGTTGGTGGTGGTGAGCGATTCGGGCTGCTCCGACCAGTTGAGCTTGCCCTTGTGGGTATTGGTGCCCGACTTGGTCACGACGTTGATCGCCGCGCCGGACATCGACCCGAACTCGGCCGGTGCGCCGATGCCGAGCACCTGCATCTCGGCGATGGTGTCGGGGTTGATGTACCACCAGGCGTTGCCGGTGTCGCCCGCGGTGGCGTTCAGACCGTCGATGTTCCAGGAGTTCGAGGAGGTGCTCGAGCCGAACGCCGAGAACCGAAGGCCGCCCTCCGAAGAGCGGCTGATACCCGGAGCGATCTCCATGTACTCCTGAAAGAAGCCTTCGGTCGGCATGTCCTCCAGGAACTCGGCCGGGAAGTTGGAGCCGACGGCGTTCGAGGTCGGGTTGATCAGCGGCGCCGCCGAGATTACCGTCAGCGCCTCCTCCACGCGCTCCGCGGGCCGCAGCGCCAGGTTCACGCTGGTCGCCTCGGTGATGCTCACGCGCACCTCGATCGACTCGCTCTCGAAGCCGTCGAGAGCAGCGGTGACGGTGACCACTCCCGGAGGGATGGCGCTGAACGAGAACTTGCCGGTGCCGCTGGTCACCGTCGAGCGCTCGGCGCGGATCAGCTCGCCGCTCAGACTCACGGTCACACCCGGTAGCACCGAGCCCGCGGCGTCGACGACCGTGCCGCGTATACTGCCGGTCGTCTGCCCAGCCGCCGGCTGCACGAGCGCCAGCAGAACGGCGAGAGAAACCAGAATCGTCGGGATTCGTCTATTCATGCGCCCCCCTTTTCCAGCTGCTCACGGAAGGATCCGAGCGCTCCTACCACCGCACCAGTGGGCAAAACTATAGCAAAGCGCCTCCGAAACCTGGCGCTCGCGGGCTCCTTCGGCCTGGCGGCGCTGATCGCCTGCTCGGCGCCGAAGACGCCAGCCGAAGAGTGGCGTCGACAGGCGGGCGATCGCGACCTGGGGCGATTGAACGTCATCCTGATCACGATCGACACGCTGCGGGCCGACCGGCTCTCCTCGTACGGCAGCGACGTCCAGACTCCCCACATGGACGCCCTGGCGGCCGAGGGCGTGCGCTTCACGAGTGCGGCCAGCGCCGTTCCGTTCACCCTGCCGGCGCACTCGACGATCATGACCGGGACCTACCCGCCCTACCATGGCGTGCGCGAGAATGTCGGCTACTACCTGGACGAGAGTGTGCCGACCCTCGCCGAGATGCTGCTCGGAGCTGGCTACTCGACCGCCGGATTCGTGAGCGCCTTCGTGCTCGATCGGCGCTGGGGGATCGGACGCGGCTTCGGCCACTACTTCGACGACTTCGACCTGCGCTCCGAAAAGCAAGTCAATCTCGGGTCGGTGCAGCGTGCCGGACAGGAGACGCTCGACGAGGCCGTCGCCTGGCTCGACGAGCGTCCGGCCGACCGGCCCTTCTTCCTCTGGTTGCACCTGTTCGATCCGCACGACCCGTACACGCCACCGGAGCCGTACAAGTCGAGCTACCCCGATCGGCCTTATGAGGCCGAGGTCGCTTACACCGACTCGCTGGTCGGCAGCTTCCGCGAGCAGCTGACCGAGCGCGGTCTGCTCGACGAATCGCTGGTCGTCCTGACCGCCGACCACGGCGAGGGGCTCGGCGACCACAACGAGAGCTTCCACGGCTTCTTCGTCTACGACTCGACCGTGCGCGTGCCGCTGATCGTGCGAGCACCGTTCGGCGACCTCGGTGGCACGACCGTCGACCAGCCGGTCAGCCATGTCGACCTCGTGCCGACCGTGCTCGAGGCGCTCGGCAGGACGGCGCCGGACTCCATTCAGGGCGAGAGCCTGCTGCCGCTGATGCTCGGTCGCTCGGTCGAAGTCGAGCGCCAGGTCTATTCGGAGTCGTACTACCCCCTGCTCCACTACGGCTGGGCGCCGCTGCAGGCGCTCCGCCGCGCCGGTCACAAATACATCGACGCGCCGACGCCAGAGCTCTACGACCTGACCGCCGACGGCGGCGAGCAGACCAACGCCTTCCGGCGTGACCGGGAGCTCGCTTCGGATCTGGCGGGTCGACTGGAGGCCTTGCGCGAGGCCATCGAGCGGGGCGATTCGGAAGCGGCCCGCCAACCCGACATCGACGAGGCGGCTCTGGCGCAGCTCGAGGCGCTCGGCTATCTCGCCGGCCGGGGTGACCTCGACGACCAGGACCCAGACGTTCCGCGTGCCGACCCCAAAGACAAGGTCGAGATCCACCAGTCGATCATGTGGGCCCAGAGCTTCATCAGCCAGGAGGACTACGCGGAGGCCGAGAAGCGCCTGGAAAAGGCCATCCAGCTCGACGACGGCATGATCGACGCCTGGCAGATGCTCGGCAACATCGCCGCCAAGGGCGGCGATCACGAGCGGGCGATCGAGCTGTTTCAACGAGCCCTCGCACTCGACGCGGAGCACAAGAGCTCGCTGTTCGGGCTCGCCGCTGCCTACCGGCGGCTGGGGCGCAAGCAGGAGGCGCTGGTCGGGTTTCGCCGGCTGGTCGAGCTGATGCCCCACGACAGCAAGGCGGTCCTGGCGACGACCAATATCGAGGTCGAGCTCGGCAACCGCGCCGAGGCGATCGCCCTGCTCGAGGGTGCGGTCGTGCGCGACAACACGCCGCCGATTCTGTTCAACCAGCTCGGTGAGCTGCTCGCCCTCGATGGCCGGCCCGGCGAAGCGGAGGCGCGCTTCCTGACCGCGATCGAGCGAAGCGACGCCCTGGCGCAGCCCCGATTCAACCTCGCCGTGCTCGCCGAGGAGCGACGGGACATGGACCATGCGATCCGGCTCTACGAGGAGACCGTCGCCCGCGCGCCGTCGCACTACCAGGCGCACTTCAACCTCGGCCGGCTGCTCGGCCGGGCCGGCGAGCTCGACCGGCAGCAGGCGTCCTTCGAGGCCGCGATCGAGGCCAACCCGGAGTTCGTCATCGGCCACTACTACCTGGCCAAGCTGTTGATGGATCGCGGAGAGGATCTCGGCCGAGCCGAGGAGATCGTGCGCAAGGGCCTCGCCAGGGACCCCGACGGCGGGGCCGGACCGCTCGGCTACTTCGTGCTGGCCGACATCCTGAACCGACAGGGGCGCGAGGCCGAGGCGATGGCCGCGGTCGAGAAGGGACGGCGAATCCAGAGCGAGGGTGCTTGAGTGGGTGTCTGGCGCCGGCATGTCCTGCCGCGGATCGTCGACGTCGCGACCGGCATCGAGTCCACCCTGAGGTCGCGAGAGAACGTCATGCCGTACGTGCGCGGCCGGGTCTTGGAGCTGGGCGCCGGCTCGGGACACAACCTGCCGCTGATGGACCCCGAGCTCGTCGAGCGCGTCTGGGCCCTCGATCCGGAGCCGCTCGGCTGGAGATTGGCGCGCGAGCGGATCGACGCGCTCGAGTTCGAAACCGAGTTCCTGGAGGCGAGCGCCGAGGAGATACCGCTCGAAGACGACTCGGTCGACACCGTCCTGACGACCTATGCACTGTGCACGATCCCGGAGCCGCTCGCGGCGCTGTCCGAGATGCGTCGCGTCCTGCGCCCGGAGGGTGAGTTCGTGTTCTGCGAGCACGGGCTGGCAGACGACGAGTCACTCCGGAAATGGCAGCACCGGCTGCAGCCGATCTGGGGCCGGCTCGCCGGCGGCTGTCATCTGAACCGACCGATCCCCCAGCTGATCGAGTCGGGCGGCTTCGAGATCCAAGGCCTCCGGACCGGCTTCTTCCCGGGACCGAAGCCCCTCCGCTACACCTTCTGGGGCACCGCAAGAATCGGGGACAGGTTGCCTATTTCCTCTCGCATTACCGTCCGCGCCCAATCGGTCTCGGAAGGTGAGAGGAAATAGGCAACCTGTCCCCGAATTACGAATTGGCTGTGAGACTATTGGCGCCGTTCTGGAAACGACGTTCCCGAGGGAGGTTTGGATGAGCGCTCTCAAGACCCTGGTGTGCTTCACGCTGCTGTCTCTGGTCTGGTTGGCCGCCGGCTTCGAAGCCGCTACCGCCGAGCCGATCGGCCCGCTCGCCGCGCAGGAGGACGAAGCTGCCGAAGGTGAGGCCGAAGCGGAAGAAGAGGAAGACGACAAGCAGGTTGCTCCGGCGCCGGACCGGCGCGAGGGCGAGGGCGAGGGTCCGTTCGAGCGTCTGATCATCCGCGGCGTGACCATGATCACCGGTACCGGAGCACCGCCTCTCGGGCCGGTCGACATCGCCATCGAGGGGAACCGGATCGAGGAGATCGAGGTCGTCGGCACCCCCGGCCTCGGGATGAAGGACGACAAGCGGCTCGAGGACGCCACCAAGGAGATCGACGCCGAGGGCTGGTACGTCATGCCCGGCATCGTCGACCTGCACGCTCATACCGGCGGCGTGCCCAAGGCGCCGGAGGCCGAGTACGTCTACAAGCTCTGGCTCGCCCACGGCATCACCACGGTCCGCGGCGTGCCGACCGGCAAGTTCGAGTGGGACCTGAGCGAGCGAGCGCGGAGCGCCAGGAACGAGATCGTGGCGCCGCGGATCGTCTCCTACCAGCGGCCCGGCTCGGGCGAGGAGTGGAAGGAGCGCGACATCCGGACGCCCGAAGACGCCCGCGCATGGGTACGCTTCGCCCATGAGAAGGGGGTCCAGGGCCTCAAGCTCGGCGCCTACCCGCCGGCGATCATGGCCGCGCTGATCGACGAGGCGAACAAGCTCGGCCTGGGCTCGACCGCCCATCTCGGCCAGATGGGCGTCGCCCAGATGAACGCGATCGACGCGGCTCGCCTGGGCATGACCGGGATGACCCACTTCTACGGCCTGTTCGAGTCGCTCTACAAGAACCACGACGTCCAGCCGTGGCCGGACGACATGAACTACATGGACGAGCAGCACCGTTTCGGCCAGGTCGCGCGCCAGTGGAAGCTGATCCACCCACGCGGCAGCGACGAGTGGAACGCGTTGCTCGACGAGTTCCTCGAGCTCGACTTCTACATCAACCCGACGATGACCATCTACTCGGCGGGCCGCGACGTCATGCGCGCGCGCAATGCCGACTGGCACCCGAGTTACACCCTGCCGTCGCTGCAGGACTTCTTCGATCCGAGCCGCGAGGACCACGGCTCCTACTGGTTCGACTGGACCACCTGGGACGAGGTCGCCTGGCGCAAGTTCATGCAGGTCTGGATGAGCTTCCTGAACGACTACAAGAACCGCGGCGGCAAGGTGACCGTCGGCTCCGACTCGGGCTTCATCTACCAGCTTTACGGGTTCGGCACGATCTGGGAGATGGAGCTCCTCCAGGAGGCCGGCTTCCACCCGCTCGAGGTGATCCGGGCGGCGACCATGCACGGCGCGATGGAGATCGCCAAGCCGACCGGCAAGCCGATCGAGTACGGCGTCATCCGCGAGGGCTTTCTGGCCGACCTGGTGCTCGTCGAGGAGAACCCGATTCACAACCTGAAGGTGCTCTACGGCACCGGTGCCGTGCGCCTGAACGACGAGACCCAGAAGCCCGAGCGAATCGGCGGCGTCCGCTACACGATCAAGGACGGCATCGTCTACGACGCCAAGCAGCTGCTCGAGAACGTGGCGGCGATGGTCGAGGCACAGAAGCAGACGCGGGCCGAGGAGGCCGACAGCGACGAGGGCGCCGGCGGCTAGCGGCTCGTCCGGCGCTCGCCGAGCCAACCGACCAGCGGCGGCAGCCAGCAGAGGTTGGCGGCGATCGCCTCGAGCGCGGTGCGCATCTGCGTGGTCGGCGAGAAGCCGAGCAGTCGGGCGATCAGGAGCCCGGCCGGCACCAGGAACACGACCAGCAGGCCGGTAACCATGATCGGGCTCCGCAAGTAGGCGGCGAGCGCCCCGCGCCAGCTCCGCTCACGGCGTTTGAAGAAGGCGAAGCCGGCGACTCCGGCGCCCACCTGGTCGGACATCGAGTAGAAGAACGGGATGTAGAACGACTCCACGCCGTAGACGTCGACTCCCGCCAACCGGCTCACCCCGTCGACCACCCACGGCAGGACCATTCCAAACAGCTTTCCCCAGCCGTACGCTTCCGCCAGCGACTCCGCCCGGCGCGCCAGCCGGCTCCTGAGCGCGTAGAAGCCCTCCATGAGGCTCTCGCCCTCGCCGGCGAGCGTCCGCACCAGCCACTGGCCGAGCCCACTGCGCGCGAGGCCGGCGCGATCGAGGGCGACCGCCGCGACCAGACCGCCGACGAATCCCGCCAGGGTGAATCGAAGGAGCTCGCCGAACTCCTCGGACTCGACCTCCGGCCACTCGGTTTCGCGCTCGCCCACGACCCGAGAGTACCCGCCCGGCCGAGGGTTACGAACCGTCCGCGGTTCTGAGAAACTCGCTGATCGAGGCCCGATGCCGATCCCCTCCCCCTTCCATTCGCGCACCTCGGCGCTCTGCCACAGCATGCTGTGGAAGGACTGGGCCGGCTACTACGCCGTCCGCTACTACGCCGACTGCCACGAGCCGGAGTACTTCGCGTTCCGGCACTCGGCGGGCCTGCTCGACGTCACCCCGCTCTTCAAGTACGAGGTGCACGGACCGGACGCGCCGAGCTTCCTGGCCCGGATCATGTCGCGCAACGTCGCCAAGCTGAAGGTGGGCCGGGTGACCTACGTCTGCTGGTGCGACGACCAGGGCAAGGTGATCGACGACGGTACGGTCTCGCGGCTCGAGAAGCACTACTACCGGGTGACCTCGGCCGAGCCGTCGATGCACTGGTTCGAGCGTTTTCGCCGGGGCTACGACATCCAGATCGAGGATTCGACGACCCGGCTGGGCGCATTGTCGCTCCAGGGCCCGAGCTCGCGGGCGATCCTCGAGGACGCCAGCGACGCCGACCTCGGCGCGCTCGAGTTCTTCGCCCTGACTCCCTGCAGGTTCGGCCACATCGACGGCTGGATCAGCCGCACCGGCTACACCGGTGACCTGGGGTACGAGGTCTGGGTCCGTTCCGAGGACGCCGAGGCGGTCTACGACGCGGTCATGGAGGCCGGCCGGCTGCACGCGATCCTGCCCGCGGGACTCGACGCGCTCGACGTCGCTCGGGTCGAAGCCGGGTTCGTGATGAACGGTGTCGACTACTTCAGCGCCCATCACTGCCTGATAGAGGACCGGAAGTCGTCGCCGTACGAGCTCAATCTCGGCTGGACGGTGAAGCTCGACCGCGCCCCGTTCGTTGGACAGGAAGCACTCCGCCGCGAGCTCGAGAGCGGTTCCGACCGGCGCTTCGTCGGTCTGGTCATCGACTGGGACGAGACCGAGCGGCTCTTCAACAGCTACGGCCTGCCGCCCGAGCTGCCGCTCAGCGCCTGGCGCGACGGGCGACCGATCTACGCCCGCGACAGGCAGTGGATCGGCATGGCGACCAGCGGCGCCTGGTCGCCGACCCTCAAGCAGAACCTGGCCCTGGCGCAGATCCGCTCCGAGTTCGCCGAGCCCGGCACCCGCCTCCAGATCGAGGTCACCGCCGAGTACCGGCGCCACACCGTCACCGCGACCGTCGCCTCGCTACCGTTCTTCGACCCACCGAGGAAACGCGCGTGAGCTACGACGCGGCGATCATCGGCGGCGGCCACAACGGTCTGGTCTGCGCGGCCTACCTGGCCAAGGCCGGCAAGAAGGTCGTGGTGCTGGAGCGCCGTCACGTCCTGGGTGGAGCGGCGGTCACCGAGGAGCTCTACCCCGGGTTCAAGTTCTCGGTCGCATCCTACGTCGTCAGCCTCTTCCGGCCGGGCATCATCCGCGACCTCGACCTGCCCGCCCACGGACTCGAGCTGCTGCCTCTCGAAACCGCGTTCACTCCCCTGCAGGACGACATGGGCCTCTGCCGCTGGGTCGATCCGGAGCGGAGCCGCCGCGAGATCGCCCGGTTCAGCGTCAGGGACTCCGAGATCTACCCCGAGTTCGGGCTGACGATGACCAAGATGGCGCGCTTCGCCAAAGGGGTCATCGACTCCCCGGCTCCCGATCCGGCGTCGCTCAAGCCGAGTGAGCTGCTCGAGCTCTGGAGATTCAGCGACGAGCTGCGCAACGCCGACCCCGAGTCGCTCTACATGCATCTCAAGCTGTTCACGATGAGCTCGGTCGACTTCCTCGACCAGTGGTTCGAGTCGGACGTGTTGAAGGCGCCGATGTCGGTGAGCGGCATCATCGGGACCTATCTGGGCGTCCGCTCGCCCGGCACCGCGTACGTCCTTCTGCACCACTACATGGGCGAGATCGACGGCGCCTTCCGTTCGTGGGGCTATTCGAAAGGGGGTACCGGTGGCCTCAGCCTGGCGTGCGCCAGCGCCGCCGAGGCACTCGGCGCCAAGATCCGCACCGAGGCCCCAGTCGACCACGTCCTGCTCGAGAACGGTCGCGCCCGGGGCGTCGTGCTCGAAAACGGCGACGAGATCCGCACCAAGACGGTGGTTTCGAGCTGCGACCCGAATCTCACCTTCCTAAGCCTGGTCGGCGAGGAGAACCTCGACGCCGACTTCGTGACCGCGATCAAGCGCTACAAGCTGCGCGGCAGCTCCGGCAAGGTCAACCTCGCCGTCGACCGGCTGCCGCGCTTCCCCGGCCGCGACGGCAGCGCGCATCTGCGGGGCGACATCGCGATCGCGCCCGGCATCGACTACCTCGAGCACGCCTACGACGAGGCCAAGTACGGCGATTTCTCGTCGCGGCCGTACATCAACGTCGTCATACCCTCGGTGATCGACCCGAGCCTCGCGCCGCCCGGCAAGCACGTGGTGTCGTGCTTCGTCCAGTACGCCCCGTACCACATCAAGGAAGGTGCCGAGCACTGGCCGGCAAAGCGCGAGGCGTTCGGCGACGCCGTGGTCGAGACCCTCGCCGAGTACTGCCCGGGCTTCGAGGAGTCGATCCTCTACCGTCAGGTGTTGACACCCTGGGACCTCGAGCAGCAGTTCGGGCTGACCGAGGGCAACATCTTCCAGGGTGAGCTGAGCCTCGAGCAGCTCCTCTTCCAGCGACCGACGGCCGGCTGGGCACGCTACCGGACTCCGATCAGGAATCTCTGGATGTGCGGCTCCGGCACCCATCCGGGCGGCGGCATCATGGGTGCTTGCGGTCAGCTCGCGGCCTCGGCGCTCCTGGGCTCGGGTGAGCTATGAGCGAGCGCTGGGACACGATCGTGATCGGCGGCGGTCACAACGGACTGGTCGCCGCGACCCTGCTGGCTCAGGCGGGTGACAGGGTGCTGGTCCTCGAGGCTCGCGAGCGGCTCGGTGGACTGGCGGCGGGAGAGGAGTTCCACCCCGGGTACCGCACGATCGGGGTCGACCACGACACCACCCAGCTCAGGTCCTGGGTGGTCGCGAAGCTCCGCCTGCGCGAGCTCGGCCTCGAGCTCGAGTCCGAGGAGACTCCGGTCTTCTCCCCGGCGCCCGCCGGCAACGGCGGCGGCATCCTGCTCTGGCGGGACGCCGAGAGGGCAAGCCCAGAGCTGGGCGACGACGCGGCGTCGTACGGCGAGTACCGCGCCTTCCTCGCGCGGCTGGCACCCTTCGTCCGCCGGGCGCTCGACCGGGTTCCGGTCGACATTTCGGAGCAGAAGATCGGCGACCTGTGGACCCTCGCCCGGACGGCTCTCGGACTCCGGATGCTCGGCCGGAGCGACATGATGGAGCTCTTCCGGATCGGACCGATGTGCGTCGCCGACTGGCTGCGCGAGTGGTTCACCAGCGACCGGCTGAACGCTCTCTTGGCCGGGCCCGCGGTCTACGGCGGCTACACCGGACCGTGGTCACCGGGCACCAACGCCAACCTCCTGCTGCACGAATGCTTCGCCGGACCGGGGGTCAAGGGGGGAGGACCGGCACTGGTGGCGGCCCTCGAGCGGGCGGCCCGCGACGCGGGCGTCGAGGTCCGTACCGCCGCCCCGGTGCAGAGCATCCAGATGGAGGGTGACGCCGTCACCGGCGTCCGACTCGAGGGCGGCGAGACGGTGACGGCCGCACGGATCGCCGCGGCCTGCAATCCGCGACACACGCTCCTGGATCTACTGCCCGCGGAGCGCCTCTCTCTCCGCCTCGAGCACGGCATCTCCCACTTCCGCTCGCGGGGCACCACCGCCAAGGTACATCTCGCTCTGACCGCGTATCCGAGCTTCGCCTGCCGTCCCGACCTGACGGCGGCGCATATCCGGATCGCCGAGGGGATCGACCCGCTCGAGCGAGCCTTCGATCCGGTCAAGTACCGGCGCTTCGGTGACGATCTGGCGCTCGATGTTCGGGTGCCGACCGTCAGCGAGGCCGACCTCGCTCCTCAGGGCCATCACGTCCTATCCGTCGGCGTGCACTTCGTCCCCTACGAGCTCGACGGAGGCTGGACCGACGAGGCACGGTCGGCACTGCTCGAGGCGGTGCTCACCCGGCTCGAGCGCTACGCTCCGGAGGTCCGATCGCTCGTGGCCGGCAGCGAGACCCTGACGCCTGCCGACCTCGAGGCCCGCTACGGCCTCGCCGGAGGCCAGATCCATCACGGTGAGCACGGCCTCGACCAGCTCTTCGTCCGGCCGACGCCGGAGTGCGCCCGCTACGCCACTCCGATCGCGGGGCTCTATCTGTGCGGCGGCGGCAGCTATCCGGGCGGCGGCCTGACCGGCGCGCCCGGGGCGCTGGCGGTCGAACGGATGCGGTCCTGACAGCGATCCCATCGCCGAGTGCGAATATCTGTACATGCAAGTGACACTTTTTGACCACCGATAGGGATCGGTGGCCGAGTCAGCGCCTCTCGAGCGCGGGCCGAGGTCCCGACGGGGCTTTGCCGATCGGGCGGTTCTGCGCCACCGGTCGTTTCTCGGTGGCGTAGCGGAAAACTGGCACCCACTTTGCGGCACCCCTCACCAGGAGTGAGCCGTCATGGGAGAGTTCTATCAAGCGGTTTTCTGCGGCGAGGTGCTCGACGACGCCGATCCGGCAGCCGTCAGGGACCAGCTCGAGGAGCTGGGCGTGCTCCAGGGTCCCCATGCGCAGGAGGCGTTCGCCGGCCGGCCGGTCGTGCTCCGCGATCAGCTGACCCAGGAGCAGGCGGAGAAGTTCGCGGGAGCCCTGGCGACCGCCAAGGCTCGTTGCCGGGTGCTACCCGAGGAGTGGCAGGTCTGTCCGGTCTGTCACTTCCCTCAGGAGCCCGCGGGCGAGTGCCTGAGGTGCGGGCTGATCTTCGCCAAGCACGAGATGCGCGATCTGCCGCCAGTCAGGACCCGCCGCGAGATCGCCAACGACCTACAGAGCGCGGGCTTCAAGAAGCTCGCGACCGGCGACGGCGAGGCCAAGAAAGGCTGAGCCCCTTCGCTTGACTGCCGCTCCCATCTCGAGGAGATCGAGCGCCAGATCTTCACCCCCGCCACCCAGCGCTACGACGATCCGATCGACCAGGTCTTCGGGGTGCTCGAGATCTACCGCGAGTTCCTGGTGCGCTCGAGCTGCACGATGGGCTGCCCGATCGGCAATCTGGCCCTCGAGGTGAGCGACCAGCACCCCGCCGTGCGCGAGAAGGTCGAGGAGCTCTTCGACGCCTGGGCCAACCGGATTCTCGGCCTGCTGCAAGGGGCGAGAGACCGCTTTCCAGCCGACGTCGAGCTGGCCGCTCTCTCGCGCTTCGTGCTGACCGTCATGGAGGGCGGCATGATGCAGGCGAAGGCCCACCGGTCGCTCGAGCCGTTCGACGCCGGCGCCCTCAACCTGCGGCGCTACTTCGACAGTCTGCTCGGCACGCCACGCTAAGATGTCGGCGCCCGCCCGACATGGAACAGCTCTCGGCGCTCGACGCCGCCTTCATCTACCTCGAGTCGCCACGGACGCCGATGCACATCGGCGGCGTCTATCTGATCGACGGTGCCACCGCCGGACCTGACTTCGGCTACCGGACGGTCCGCGACCACGTCGAGTCGCGCCTGGCGATCGCCCGCACCTTCCGGCAGCGCCTGATCGAGGTGCCCCTGTCGATGGGACATCCCTACTGGATCGAGGACCCGGACTTCGACCTCGACCTCCACATGCCCCATGTCGGAGTACCCCGACCCGGCGGCAAGAGCGAGCTGATGCGCCTGGCGGCAGACCTCTTCGCGCGCCCCCTCAGCCGGCAGCGGCCGCTCTGGGAGATGGTCTTCGTCGACGGCCTCGACGACTACCCCGGCCTATCACCCGGCTCGTTCGCCCTGATCGCCCGCGTCCACCACGCGGCCGTCGACGGCGTCTCGGGGGCGGAGATCATGGGGGCGCTGCTCGATCCGGAGCCGCGAGCCCGCCGCCTGACGCCGCCTGACGATTGGCACCCTGAGCGGGTGCCCAGCGGCATCGAGCTGGTGGCCCGAAGCTACGGCCGGATCGGCGCCAAGTCCGTCGATCTGGCCAGGATCCTCGCCAAGACCCTGACCGGCGCCGGCTCGCTGGTATCCCGCACTCTCGAGGAGAGCCTCGAGCGACCACCGATGCCGATGACCGCGCCGAGGACGATCCTGAACTCCCGCGTCGGACCGCACCGGAGCTTCGGCGGCGTCGAGTTCCCGCTCGACCGGATCAGGCGGATCCGTGACCTGGTACCTGGGACCACGGTCAACGACGTCCTGCTGGCGGTCTGCGCCGGAGCGCTGCGAGAGTGGCTGGGCGCGCGCGACGAGCTCCCCGATCAGCCGCTGATCGCCATGGTGCCGATGTCGGTGCGGGCTCGGGACGAAGAGACGGCGATGGGCAACCGGGTCACGGCGCTCCTGGTCGAGCTGGCGACACAGATCGCCGATCCACACGAGCGCCTCCTGCGCATCCATCGCAGCGCGGCCGGCGCCAAGGGCTACGGCCGCGCCCTGCCCGCCAACGAGCTGATGGAGCTCGTCCCCTCCGAGACCGCGGCGCTCGCGAGCAGGCTCTACCTGCGCATGCGCGGCTCCGATCGCCATCGGCCGTTCTTCAATCTCGTGATCACCAACGTTCCGGGGCCACCGGTGCCGATCTACCTCGCGGGTGCCCGAGTGCACGGACACGTCGGCACCGCGCCGCTCTTCGACGGCCTCGGTCTCATCCTGGTCATCTTCAGCCTCGCGGGCCAGATCTCGATCGGCATCACGTCCTGTCGAGAGGTGATGTCCGACGTCGCCGAGATGGAGACGCTGCTCGAGCGGTCGCTGGCGGCCCTGGAGGCCGAGCCGGCGACCGATCCCGAAT
Organism: Thermoanaerobaculia bacterium; assembly: GCA_947259925.1. Classification (GTDB taxonomy): domain Bacteria; phylum Acidobacteriota; class Thermoanaerobaculia; order Multivoradales; family JAHEKO01; genus JAHEKO01. Next base: position 72,629 of record CAMYOG010000008.1, on the reverse strand, counting down.
CGCTCCGTGCAGGGATCGAGGCCGACCAGGTCGAGCGCCGGCCGGCGCTCGAACGGACGACGTTGAGCCAGCTGCACGAGGCTACCGATCGACTCGAGGAGGCTCTCGAGCGCCTAGAACAGCCGAGTGGGGAGTCGACTTGATCCGACCACCGTCGCCTCTCCTGCTGCTGTTCGAGGGACGAGCGGCCCTCGAGCTCGGCTCGCTACCGCTCTGGTGGCCGGCTCTGAAGCGGCAGCCCGAGGGCGACGGCCACCCGGTGCTGGTGCTACCCGGCTTCCTGGCCAACTCCAGGTCGACAGCGCCGCTGCGCTGGTATCTCGAGAACCGCGGCTACTCGGCTCATCGCTGGCGGCTCGGACGCAACTACGGCTACGACCGGCTGCTCCACCTGCAGATGGCGGCCCGCGTTGCCGAGCTGACCGAGCGCTTCGACCGCAAGATCTCGCTGCTCGGCTGGAGCCTGGGCGGCGTCTATGCGCGCGAGCTGGCCAAGGAAGCGCAGGAGCTGGTGCGGCAGGTGATCACCCTCGGCAGCCCGTTCCGCGGCGGCGCGCGCGGCAGTCGCGTGCGCGGACTCTATGAGCTGGTGACCGGCGAGGATCCGGCGGCGGTCGAGGACGAGTTCATCACCTCGATCTACACCCTGAGCGACTCGATCGTCGCCTGGCGGGCGTCGATCGAGCGTCTCGCTCACGACCGGATCGAGAACATCGGCGTCCTGTCGGCCCACTTCGGGCTCGGGGTGAACCCGACCGCCTGGATGGTGATCGCCGACCGGCTGGCACAGCCCGAGGACGACTGGCAACCGTTCGAGCCGTCGTCGCACCGCTATCTCTACACCGGGATCCAGAACGTGAATCGGCCCGAGCCGCCGCACGGGCTAGGTGAGATCTTCGCCGACGAGGGAGCGGCCGAGGCGTCCGAAGGGCCGGGCTAGGGGGCGGGAGGGCCGTAGGTGTACCCGCGGCGCGCCTTCACCCGCACCTTTCGATCCTTGGACTTCACCTCGAAGTTGCGGTAGCCGCGCTCGCCGGCCGGCGCCTCCGAGCGGAAGCTCAACAGGTAGTAGCCGGTGTTGTAGCGCGAGATGTCGCGCAGCGGATCGAGAAAGCGGTTGAAGGTGGCGAAGTAGATACCACCGGTCTCGTCGGCAAGCTGGCTCAAGAAGTTGTTCTGCGGCGACTGGTTGCCCGAGCCACTCATGTCGATCGGGTAGACGGCGACGTTCGACGAGTTGAGCGCCTCTCGCATCGGCGGGTAGTAGCGCTGGTCGGGCAAGCCGTCCACCGAGTCGGGACGCGCGAAGCCGAGCGTGAAGATGAGCATGTTCTTGCGGCCGATGATCGGCCGCGCGGCGTCGGCTACCAGCCGCACCGCGTCCTCCATGCGCAGGCTGGCCCGGTCGAGGTCGGCTATGTGCGGCAGGCGCTCGGTGAGCGACGGTCCGCTCCCCGGGTGCTCGCGCCGGGCCCGAACGGACGGACGCATCGCGCTGGTCCGCTGGTTGAGGGTGGCGGCCTCGATCGCGTCGCGGATCTGCAGGCGCTCCTGACTGAAATCCAGCTGCACCGTGAGCTGGTAGTCGAAACGGACGACGGCGATCCAATCGGACGGGCCCATCTCGGACTCGACCCACATTCGAGCCTCGCGTGCCGCCCGGAGCCTATTGCTGATCAGCTGGGCCCGATCGATGGCCTGGACGGTCTGGTCGTGGAAGACGAGAATGAAGTAGCGGCTGGCCGGGAGGTTGGGCGGCGGGAATCCCTCCGGTGGGGGCGCAGCCTCGGGCGCACCGGCCGGCAGGTCCTCATAGCGGGTCGTATAGAACGTGACGCCGGTGATCTCGCGTGGCTCGCCGTCCTCCACGACCACGAAATCGTCGATTCCGAGCCCTGTGATCACCCGGCCCTTGCGATCGGTCGCCAGGACGTCGACCAGGACCTCGATGACGTCGACGCGCTCTTCGAACTGCCCGGCCGGCTCCTGCTGCGCAAAGAGCGCCAGACCACCGCCGAGGACGGTTACCAGGAGCAGGAGTACGAGCGCACGCTTCATCGCAACCGGGATGAGTATCCTGTCACCCTTTTTCCTTCGAGAATACGAGCCGCCTCCCGGCCGTAGAGCGACTAGTATCGGCACCGACACCTTTCGGAGGAACCTTCTCATGGACCGCATTCGCTTTTCCGTAGTCGCTCTGGCGATGCTGATCTCGACCGCATCGGCGTCCGCTCAGGCTCCCGACGTCTCTGGCCACTGGGTCGGCGAGATCGATACCCCAGGCGCCGGCCTGGGCATCGACGTCGACTTCTCCACCGAGGGGGGCACCCTGCGTGGCGACATCTCGATCCCGGTGCAGGGGGTCCAGGACATGGAGCTGATCGGCGTCAGTCAGGACGGTACCTCGGTCCGTTTCGCGATGCCGGACATTCCAGGAGATCCGACCTTCGCCGGCACCGTCAGCGAAGACGGCGACCGGATCACCGGGACGTTCACGCAGGGTGGAGCGTCGCTCGACTTCGGGCTCACCCGTGGTGACCAACCGGCCGTCAAAGCGCGAGCGAGCCTCGACGGCTTCGGCGACTTCGTCGCCCGGGCGATCGAGGAGTGGAATGTCCCCGGCTCGGCGATCGCGGTGGTCGCCGGAGGCGAGGTGGTCTTCGCCGAGGGCTTCGGCCTGCGTGACGTCGAGCGCCAGCTGCCGATGACCCCCGACACCCTGTTCGCCATCGGCTCGACCACCAAGGCGTTCACCGCCACCCTGCTCGGGACCCTGGTCGACGAGGGACTGCTCGCGTGGGACGCGCCCCTGACCACCTTTCTCCCCGAGTTCCGTCTGTCCGACCCGACGGCAACCCAGCTGATGACGCCGCGAGACCTGGTCACCCACCGCTCGGGCCTGCCGCGACACGATCTGCTCTGGTACAACAACAATGAGTCGACACGCGCGGAGCTCGTCGCGCGCCTGGCTCACCTCGAGCTGAGCGAGCAGCCGCGAGCCAAGTTCCAGTACAACAACCTGATGTTCATGACCGCGGGCTACCTCGCCGGCCGGCTGACCGGCTCGACCTGGGAAGAGGCGATGCGAGCGCGGCTCCTCGATCCGCTCGGCATGACCCGCACCAACTTTTCGGTCTCCGACTCGCAGCAGGACGACGACTTCTCCCAGCCCTACCGCGAGCACGACGACACCCACGAGATCGAGCTGATCCCGTTCCGCCCGATCGACCTGATCGGGCCGGCGGGCTCGCTCAACTCATCGGTCAACGAGATGGCGAAGTGGCTGCTGTTCAATCTGAACCGGGGCAAGGTGGGCGATCGGCAGCTGATCGATCCGGGCATCCTCGCCGACGTCCACTCGCCCCACATGACGACCGGCGAGACCCCCGAGCGGCCGGAGATCTCGCAAGGCTCCTACGGGCTCGGCTGGGGAATCGACACCTACCGCGGCCATCGGCGGATCGCTCACGGTGGCGGCATCGACGGCTTCATCACCTCGGTCATGCTCTTTCCGGACGACGGCGTCGGCATCGTCGCGTTCGTCAACCGGGGGTCGGGCCTCCCGGGCGTGCTCGCTCAGCACGCCGCCGACCTGGTCCTCGACCTCGAGTCGATCGACTGGTACGGCGAGGGGCTCGAGGAGCGCAAGGCGGCGCTCGAAGCCCAGGAGAAGGCCGAGGAGAAGATGGAAGAGACCCGCGTCCCGGACACCAGCCCCGCTCACCCGCTCGTCGACTACGCCGGCGAGTACTGGAATCCGGGCTACGGCACGCTCGAGATCTCTCTCGACGGGGATCGCCTGAGCGCGCTCTTCAACAACATCGAGACGCCCCTGGATCACTGGCACTACGACGTCTGGAACGGCGCGCGCAACGACGACGACCCGACGTTCGAAGATACGCGCTTCCAGTTCCGCAGCAACGTCGAGGGCGACATCGCCTCGGTCGAGTCGTCGTTCGAGGCGCGCCTCGATCCGATCGTCTTCGACAAGCGGCCAGACTCACGCCTCTACGACGCCGAGTACCTAGAGCGCTACGTCGGCAGGTACGAGCTCTCCGGGCAGGTGGTCACCGTCGGTCTGTCCGGGAGCACCCTGACGGTCTCGATCCCCGGCCAGCCGATGTACACGCTCGAGCCGGAAGTCGGCGGCCGGTTCACGCTGGTCGAGGTCCCGATCATCAAGGTCGGCTTCGTCGAGGACGAAGAGGGTACGGTCTCGGCGGCGACCTTCTTCCAGCCGAACGGGGTGTTCGAGGCCGAAAGGGTCGAATAGGAGCACGCCACCCTTTGGGGTGTTGGTGACTCGGGGGGAGCGATCCAACATAGGGAGAGGTCTCTCCCGTGTCCTGGACCACCAGGTTGTCGCGAGCGGCGCGCACGATGCTGGCCATCGTGCTGGTGGTCTTCATCATCGAGCTGGTCGTGATGGCCGCGCTCACCTATTGGCTCGGAGAGGTCTGGCGGTTGCGGCTGGCCCTGCTCGACGCCGCCTTCTTGGCCCTTCTGATCGCGCCACCGGTCTACTTCCTGGTGTTGCGACCCCTCCGGGGCGAGTACGAGCGACGTCTCGAAGCCCAACGCAAAGCGCAGCTCTCGAATCGGCTGGCGATGACCGATCCGCTGACCGGCGTGTTGAACCGGCGAGCGATCAAGGCGGCGCTGCTCGAAGCGATGGCCCACGCCGAGCGCTACCGCCGGCCGCTGTCGCTGGCGATGCTCGACCTCGACCAGTTCAAGCAGGTCAACGACCACTACGGACACAGCACGGGTGACGAGGCTCTGCGGCTGTTCGTGCGGGTCGTCCAGAGGCGGCTTCGAGCACCCGACCGGCTGGGGCGATTCGGTGGGGACGAGTTCCTGATCCTCCTTCCCGAGACCAGACTCCCGGACGCGCGGGTGCTCACGACCCGGATCTCCGAGCTGCTCGACGACTCGGAGTTCGACGTCCTCGGGCGGAGCCTCCGCCTCGCGGCCAGCATCGCCGAGGTCGAGTTCGAGCCCGGCGAGAGTCTCGAGTCTATTCTGGAGCGCGTCGACCGGGCACTTTACCGCGTCAAGGGAAACCACTCGATACCGGCGGTGGTGGGTCGCTTCGGTCGGCGCTAGCGCGCCCGAGTGGGACGGCACTTGACGGGCCCCGCTCGATGCATATAATACGACATCGTACTATTCGAATTCGAACTATGGCACTTCACTTCCTCTCGCCGATCCATCGGGCCAGCCGTCAGATCACGCTCTACCTCGAGGCGCCGATGGCCGAGCTCGGAGTGAGAGCCAGCGAAGCCCACCTGCTCGGCTACCTGGGCGCCTACGGTCCGTGCCCAGTCGGCGAGGTGGCGCGGGTCTTCGGCTGGAAGAAGTCGACCCTGACCAGTGTGCTCGATCGGCTCGAAGAGCGCGGCATCGTCGAGCGCACGCTCAATCCGAACGATCGCCGCTCGCTGCTGGTCGAGCTGAGCGCGATCGGTCGGGAGCTCGCCGAACGGGTCTACGAGCCGGTAGGCGAGCTCGAGCGTCTCATCGCCGAGCGTATCGGCGACGCCGATCTCGCGGGATTCCGCAATGTGATGGCGGCGATCGACGCCGTCACCGCGGTCGAAGTGCGACCCGAACGAACGAAATCACAGAAGGAGACAGCGTGACCACAGCAACCACCAATGCCCGCGTCGAAGCCCTCATCACCCAGACCGGCTACAACCAGTACGCTCTCAAGACCAACACCGCCGAGGTGACCCACGTGGAGAGCCTGAAGCAGCCCCAGGCGGGCGGCAACTGCCTCAACTGGGTGGTAGGACACGTCGTCGCCACCCGCAATCAGACGCTCACCCTGCTCGGCCAGGAACCGATCTGGAGTGAGGAGATCGCACAGCGATACCGCCGGGGCGGCGAGCCGGTCGAGGGCCCGGAGGATGGGCTCGTGCCGTTCGAGCAGATGCTAGCCGACTTCGACACCTCACAGGACGCGATCCTCGCCGGCCTGAGCGAGATCGCCGACGAGGAGCTCGACGTGCCGGTGCCCTGGTTCGGCGAGCAACAGCCCAAAGCGGTGGCGCTCGCCGGGCTGGTCTTCCACGAGACCTACCACCTCGGGCAGACCGGTCTGCTACGCCGGGTGATCGGACGCGAGGGCGCGATCAAGTAGCGTCGCCGGCCGGTAAGGTCAGTGCGCCGTGGATCGCCGCCGCCACCCAGGGGTCCGGCAGATACCCGATGATCCCGTGCTGGTTGTCGGTGTGGTTGTCGACACCGGAGTGATTCATGATCGACGGCGTGATGCCGAAGTGCTCGGCGTCGAGTGGGAAGAGCGACACGGCGTCCTGCTTGTCCCTGGCGTTGTACCAGGAGTGGGTCTCGGGCGGCATGCGCAGAGGCGCCGCCAGGCGGCGCTTGATTGCCTTGACGCCGAGCGGCGAGCCGACGGTCACGTAGCGGGAGACCTTGGCCGGGTGCTCGAGCAGCACGTTGTAGCCGACCACCGAACCGAGCGAGTGGCCGACGACCACGCACGGCTGGTCGCCGAGGTGGGGCTCGATCATCTCGTCGATGCGCTTGCGAACGGTCCGATTCGTCAGGTAGACGTAGACGTCGCGGGTGAACTTGTCGAGCGCAACGCTGCTGATCTTCTTCGACTTGTCGAGCGTCTTCATGATCGCGCGCACCCACTTCCAGTTGAGCGGGCCGCGCTCGGTGAAGTCGCCATCGTAGTTCTCTCGGATGTCGTCGTCGGTCAGCCCGGCACCCGCGGCGAGCTCGGCGAGGAACTCGCCGCGAAAGTCCGCTTCGTCGTCGTCCTGTGCCGCCCCGCGTTCGACGACGTCCTCGACCAGGGGCGCCTCGAGCTCCTCCATCAGGGAGTCGAGGGTGTCGCCGTAGTAGGGGAAGGCGATCTCTAGGTCGGCAGGCCGGTCGAGCCCGGCGTTGCGAAGGCCTTCGTCGAAGGAGTCCTCCCAGGTCTGCTGGAGCGCTACCGGGTCCTTCCCTTCCTGTGCTCGGCCATGGATGAAGACGACTTTCATTCGAGTTCTCCGTTCTGTAGGTCGGTTCGTACGCGATCGACGCCCTCGGGTGTGAGCGTCGTCCAGAGTCCCGGCAGGAGCATCGTGCGCAGCTCGCTCAGCTTCGCCACCGAAGGCTGGTGCAGGTCGAGCAGCGCCCAGCCCTGGCGCAGCATTGGGCAGAACGGCGCGACCCGAGGCCAGTCCGACTCGCGCGCCAGGAGCGCGACGTCGAAGGGTACCGGGAGCGGATCCGTCTTCATATAGCGCAGCACCTCGCGGATCTGGGCGATCTTGCCGGTGTCGTTGTAGGCGTAGGCGGCGTAGATACCCAGCGTCGGATCCAACTTCTTCGACATGCGCAGGTAGTCCGCCGCCCGTTCAGCATCGGGACCCGTGACTTCGAATACACCGTTGCGAGCGGCGGCGGCGGCGAACGCGCGGCGGCGATCGACCCGCGCACCTACGTTGTCGAAGTCCTCCTCGCCAAACAGGGGTGAGCTCAACGAGGGCGAGTAGTTGACGTTGACCACCCGGCCGTCCTCGACGACGACGGTGCCGACGTACTCGGGTTTCACCGCCAGCACCGTGCCGCAGCCGTTCGCAAACTGAATCAGGATGGACGTACCAATCTGGCTCTCGGCATCGTGCACTCGGACCTGATGTAGGCCGCTCTCTTCGAAGACATCGCACTGGAGATCGTTGCCCAGCGTCACCGACATCAGCGGTTCGTTGATGGTGAACCCACAACGTGACTCGAACGACTCGCGACCATGCGAGGCAGCCAGGCCCTGAACCTGTTGCGTGAATCGGCGCGCGGCCGACGACGAGGTGTCGCTGGGGAGTACGGCGCGTTCGTCGAGCGACATCGCCTCGTCCTGCGACCGCTCGACCACGCCGCGGATGTCGGGCTCCCTGGGCGGACCGCCGCGCGGACCCCCGAGCGCGCCACGCGGAATCGAGGGCGGTCCATCGAGCTGGCCGAAGAACCTCGGCAACACCGACTCGACCCGCACCTCGGGGTCCTGCTGGAGCTTGATCGAGATGTCCGCCGCCCGGTCCGGCACCTCCTCGCGCAGATGCCTCTTCAGAGGGCGCGAAGGCACGAGCCAGCGGGTATCGCCGTTGTCGGTCTCCTCCTTCACCACTCCCGGGTGCTTCCCGTCGAGCGCCTCGAGCAGGCACTCGGTGAAGATCCCCTTGTAGTTGGCGACCGCGTCGGCGTCGTCCTGGAACTCGAGCGCCGGATCGCCCGGGCGGGTGCCGTAGAAGGTGTCGACCTCGCCGTCCACGTCCCAGTTGTCCGGCACCGGGAAGATCGAGCTGCCGTTGACCGAGCGGTGGGTGTGGTTATTGCCTCCCGACCGGCAGGCGTCGGCCACGAAGATCACGTGCGGGATGCCGCAGTACCTCGCGTTGTCGCGCGACAGCTTCACGTTGACCGCCTCGTTGGGGTTGCTGGGTGCGTCAGAAAGCAGCCAGAGCTCGGTCTGAGGCGAAAGAAGGAAGCCGTGTCCGGCGAAGAAGACCACGAGCTTGCCGTAGATCCTGGCGTCGACGAACGTCTGGATGGCCTGGAAGATATCGCTCGCCCGGACCTCGCGGTCCGCGTCGGTCAGGGTCTTGACGTCCATCCCCTGGCCCTTCGCCCACAGCTCGAACTGCTCCGCGCCGGACGCGGCCCCACTGAGCGGCGTCAGGCCGCCGCCCGTCTTGTCGACACCGATAGCAACCGCCGCAGCTCTCATCGGAACTCCGTCATCTCACCAGATCTTCCCTGGAGGGGTCGTCCTGGCCGATTGTAGGTCCGAAGGAGGGAGCGGTCAACGACACGCCGGGCGGGTGCTCAGCTACCCGCCCGGCGCCGATCTCACTGTCGAGCCCCCGTGGCTACAGCCTAGGGCGTCTCGTGCTTGACGTTCCAGATGTAGTCGCTGTGCGACTTACAGCTGTCGAAGAAAGCGCCGACCGCCTCCTCGTTCTCGACCAACGTGTTGATCGCGCTATTGCGGGCCTTCATGAGGGTGGGCAGGTCCTTGGCCGTCATGGTCAGGATGCGGCGATACTCGCCACCGACCCAGTGCTGCATATAGCCCCAGGAAACCAGGTTACCGGCGGCGACCTGGGCGTCGTAGACCGGGGCGAAGGCCGACTTGACCACTTCGTCGGCGTCCGCCTCGTTCGCCTCGTCGCAGTGGAAGTAGGTCGAGAACCCGACCGAGCCCCGCTCCTGGCCGACCCGATTGCCGCTCGAGTTGGCAACCGATTGCCAGAGGTAGTCGTCGTGACTGCTGCAGATCGACCCGAACTCGGCCGCCGCCTCCGGATTCGTAGCGGCCACCTTCTCGGCGAGCGTCTCGATGGCTGCCATCGCCGCGTCGAGCGTCGGCGCCACCCGGTAGATCGCTCGGCGCCACTTGCCGCCGGTGTGGTGTACGAGGTAACCCCAGGCGCTGATCGTGCCGTCGCTGACCGCCTCGTCGTAGATCGGCTTGAACAGCTGCTCGACGATGGCGTCGGCGAGCCACTCGCGACTCGTGTCGCACTCGAAGTACGTTCCGTAGGCGAAGGGCAGACTCTCTTCCTCGTGCTGCGAGGCAGCCGCGACTACGGGTAGTAGGAGCGCGACCAGCGCGCACATCGACACCAACCTTCTCGACATTCACAACCTCCTAGGGATCAAGAAGCAAACGGTCCTACCGGGAATCGGCGGACCTGGCTCTCTGATTACCAAGATCGTATCAGAGGGGTAGACTGCTCTACACAGGGGAGGACAGCCATGAAGCGAACTGGGGAACGGACGCATGTCGTAGCCCTGACCCGAGCTCTGTCCGTTTCAATCTTGCTGGTCGCGGCACCGTCGGGGGCGGTCGAGTTCCGAGCCGGGCAGCACCTGGTGATCGGCCCCGATGAGGTGATCCTCGATGACCTCTACGCCACCGGAGAGACCATCACGGTAGAGGGCCGGGTCGAGGGCGACGTGATCGCCAGCGCCCGCGAGGTGCGCATGAACGGCGAGCTGACCGGCGACCTGATGGCGTGCGGGCAGGCGGTGGTCGTGAACGGCAGGGTCGGCGACGACGTCCGGATCGCCGGCATGGCCCTCAAGCTCGGCCCCCGGGCCTCGATCGGCGACGACCTCGTCTCGGCCGGGCTGAGCCTCGAGACCGAGGCCGACAGCCTGACCGGCGGCAGCCTGCTCTTCGCCGGCTTCCAGGCCCTGCTCGCCGGTGACGTCCAGGAGAGCCTGCTCGGCTCGATGAGCGCGCTCGAGATCCGCGGAGGGGTCGGCGGCGACAGCGAAGTCGAGGTCGAGGGCGATCCCAACGTGCCGTCGTTCGTCCGCTTCATTCCGTCGCCGGTACCGATGCCGGAGGTTCCGGGAGGCCTGACGATCGCCGACAGCGCGCGGATCGCGGGCTCGTTCGAGTACGTCTCCTCGACCGAGGCCCGCGGCAGCGGCGCTACCGGAAGGCTGACGCGCAGGGAGCCGACCCCGACCGAGGCGGCGGAGACCGAGCCGCGCCGGAGGTCGGAGTGGCCCGGACGGCTCTTCAAGTGGCTCGGCCTGATCGCTCTCGGTCTGCTCCTCGCGTGGTGGTTCCCAGGTTGGCTCAACGACCGCAGCGGCGACGTCCAATCGCGACCTCTACCTCTGGCCGGGCTCGGCCTGCTCGGGCTGGCGGCCCTGCCGGTGGCCGCTATGTTGATCTTCGCCCTCGCCGTCGGCCTCGCGATTGTGCTCGGGATGTTGCAGCTGGGCAACCTGGCGGCGCTGGTGCTGGTGATCGGGCTGGTCGATCTCGCCTTTCTGGTCCTCCTCTTCTGGATGACCGCCGCCTACCTGGCGCCCCTGATCGTCGGTCTATGCTCCGGTCGCTGGGTACTGAAGCGCTTCGCCGAAGAGAAGGCGGCCGGACTGGTGCTGCCGCTGATCGCCGGGCTGGCGCTGCTGGCGATTCTCCGCTACATACCGTGGCTCGGATTCCTGGTCGGTCTGGCGGTTCTCCTCCTCGGCTGGGGCGCGATTCTGGTCTGGCTCTGGAGCCGCTTGGGGCCGCAAACAGCGACCAGCTAGCCCGCGGCGGACCGATCCGCCCGCGCTGAGACTCCGGATCGGTGCCCGAGAGGCCCACCGGCTGTCCGGTTCGCGCAGGCCACCGAGCAGCGCGCAGGCGACCTCGAGCCCCGCCCGCCTGTTCGGGTATTGCCAGCTCCCCGGCCTGCTCCTAGCCTGAAATCGGGACTGCGCGGCTCCACGAGCGCGGCCAGGAGGCAGCGATGAACCACTCGGCTCTCGTCTCAGCACTGAGGAAGCCGTCGTTCTACGGCCGGACGGTCGGGACGGTTGACTATCTCCAGACCCACATCTCGTCGATCTTCCTGACCGGCGAGCGCGCCTACAAGCTCAAGAAGCCGGTCAACTTCGGCTTCCTCGACTTCTCCACCCTCGAGCTGCGCGAGCTCTACTGCCGCGCCGAGCTGGAGCTCAACCGTCGGCTGGCACCCTACGTCTATCTGGGGGTCGCTCCGGTGACTCGAGACGGCACGCGCCTGCAGCTCGCCGGCTCCGGAGAGCTCGTCGACTGGTTGGTGGTCATGCAGCAGCTCGACGGCAGGCTGCTGGGCAGCGAGTTGAGCGAGCGCGGCGAGCTCGAAGAGCGCCATATCGATCAACTGATCGAGCTCCTGGTGCCTTTCTATGGCAGCGCCAGAACCGGTGAGGGGATCGACCACTACGGCACCCTCGATGCGGTCAGATACAACACCGAGGAGAACTTCAGTCAGACCGAGGAGTACGTCGGCAAGCTGGTCTCGCGCGAACGATACGACCACATCCGCGCCTGGACCGACCGCTTCTATCGCGAGCGGGCCAGGATCTTTCGGCAGCGGATCGCCGAGGGGCGGATCCGCGAGAGCCACGGCGATCTCCACCTCGGCAACATCTTCTTCGAAGAGCCGCCGGTGATCTTCGACTGCATCGAGTTCAACGAGCGCTTCCGCTGCGGCGACGTTGCCGCCGACCTCGCCTTCCTGGCGATGGACCTCGACTTCCGCGGCCGGAGCGACCTCTCGCGCCATCTGATCGACGGCTACGTCAACGCCTCCGGCGACTCCGGACTGCGAGACATGCTCGACTTCTACAAGTGTTACCGCGCCTACGTGCGAGCCAAGGTCTGCTGCTTCACCTCGGTCGACCCCCATCTCGACGACCGCGCCAAGCGTTTCCAGCGCAATCTGGCGCGCCATCACTTCGGCCTGGCGTACCACTACGCCGAGGGCCACGCTCGGCCTGCTCTGGTCGTCCTGCACGGACTGATGGGAACCGGCAAGACCAGCGTCGCTCGATTCCTGCGCGAGCACCATGGCTGGCACGTGCTGTCCACCGACGCCGTCCGCAAGCAGATCGCGGAGGTCGGCGAGAACACCCGCGTCTACGTCCCCTACAACCAGGGGCTCTATTCGCCGGAGATGAACCGCAAGACCTACGAGGAGGTCTGCCGGCGAGCGGAGAACCTGCTGCTGGCCGGCTTTCCGGTCGCCATCGACGGCGCCTTCAAGCGCCATGGTGAGCGGCTGCCGGTGATCGAGCTCGCCGAGCGCACCGGTGCCCGACTCCTCTTCCTAGAGACCGTCTGCGATCAGACCGTGCAGCGCCACCGCCTAGAAGTGAGAGGTCTGCACGATACGCGGTCGGACGGACGGGTGGAGTTGATGGAGCGCCAACGCTCGGAGTTCGAGCTACCTGATCCCGACCACGCGCAGCTCTTCGAGCGGGTATCGACGGACGGCCCCACCGAGATGACCCTCGAAAAGGTGATCGAGGTGCTCGAGCGTCGGGGGCTGCTCGAAGAGGCACGCGCGGTCGCTCTGGTCTGACCTCGATCAAACTCGACTCGGGCCGGCAGCTCGAGAACCGCTAGAATGGGTGGTAGAGCTACCACTCAGCAGCGGGCGCTACCGGCAGGGCAGTGTCCGAGTGTTGCCAGGAGTCGGGGGAATGAGACGGAGCACGGGATCGGCACGGTTACCGTGGGACGCCCTGTGGCTGCTGTCGGCGCTCCTGGTTCTGGCAGTAGTGGTCGTCTACTGGCGCAGCCCGATCGGCCTCGGCTTCAACCTCGACCTGGACTGGCGGGTGATCGACCAGTACGGCGTGCCGCCCAGCACCGAGCAGGCGCCCCGGCGGGGCGACCGGGTGGTGCGAATCGGTGACGTGACCTTCGAGGAGTGGCGAGCAGATCGCACCGTCAGCCTGTCGGAGCCGGTACGGGGAGCTGCCACCGTGCCGATCGAGGTGATCCGGGAGGGTGAGCGCATGACGCTCGACTATCCGGTCGGCGAGGCGAAGCTCTACGGTCCGACCAGCCCAGCCTGGATCCTGCCGTTCATGTTCTGGGCCGCCGGGACCGCGACCGGTCTCCTCGCTCGACCCCGGAGCGCCAAGCGGCGGCTCCTCGCCCTGTTCTGGTTCGGCACGGCGATCTGGCTGGCGGCCGGCTATGCGTCGTTCACCCAGGTGAACTACGCCAACGTGGTGCTCCACGTCGTCCTCTGGCTGACGGTCGCGGCGCTGATGCACCTGCACTTGCTGCTGCCCTGGGGCCTCGGCCGACCGCGGGCCCGCAAGGCAGTCATCCGGCTGATCTGGGCGGTCGCCGTGCTGCTCACCGTCCTGGACGCCCTGCGACTGGTCCCCCGCGCGTTCTTCCTGCTCTGGCTGCTCCTCGGGATCGCCTGGTCCCTGGCGCTGATCTGTTATCGCCTGAGCCACCAGAAGGAGCTCCCCCTCCGGGCCGCGAATCGACTGATCCTGGCCGGCACCGGTCTGGGATCGTCGCCGCTCGTCGTCTACACGGTCTCGTCGCTCGTCGCTCCAGAGGTGGACCTCGACCTGTGGACGCACGGTGCCTTCTTCGTCTCGTTCGTCGCGCTGCTGCCCATCTGGCCGCTCAGCTATCTCTATGCCGTGCACCGTCACGCCATCGGTGGCATCGCCTTTCGGGCCAATCGGGTGCTCGCGGTCTGGGCGTTCGGAGCGGTGCTCCTGTTGGGATTCATGGCGGCGTACCTGGTCGTCCAGCTGTCGGTCCCCGAGTCGGCGGTCTCGCTCGCGCCGTTTCTCGGACTGGTCTTCACGGCTCTGGGACTGTTCGGCTGGAAGCGGTTTCAGCGCTGGGTCAACCGGCTGGTATTCGGCATCCGCTACGACCTCGAACAGGTGCTCGAGGCGTTCACCCAGCGGATCCCCCGGGCGCGTGAAGTCGACGCGCTGCGGCGGGTGGTCGTCGACGAGTTGCTCCCGACGCTGATGGTCCGGCAGTCGCTGATCTGCCTGCAGGGGTCCGGCGAGCCGACGGTGTTCGCGCGCCTCGGCCTGACCGATCGGGAAGCCGCCAGTGCATGCTCGGCCCTCGATACCCTGCTCGGCCGCTCCGGCCGTTACCTGCTCGAGGCGGACTCCCCGGTCTCCTGGGTCCGCCTGGCGATCCCGTTGCGGATCTCCGACAACCAGCGCGGAGTCTGGCTCTTCGGTCGGCGCGACCCCGACGACTTCTACCCCGGCAAGGACATCGAGACGCTCACCAGCCTCGCCAACGTGGTGGCCTCGGTGCTGGCGATCCTGGCGCTGCTCGGAGACCTCAAGCGCTCGGAGACCAAGTATCGAGCGGTCTTCGAAGAGGCCAAGGACGCGATCTACCTCAGTACCGTCGACGGGCGATTCGTAGAGGTCAACCAGGCTGCCCTCGATCTGTTCGGATACGACTCGAAGAAGGAGCTGTTCGAGCTCGATATCGCCGACGATCTGTACGACAACCCGGCGGACCGGCAGCGGCTAGGGGAGATTCTCGAACGCCAGGGCTTCGTCAAGGATCACGAGGTGGTCCTCAAGCGCAAAGACGGCAAGCAGATCGTCGTTCTCGAGTCGGCGACCCAGATGCACGATCCGGCCGGGCATCCGGTCGGATACCAGGGGATCCTGCGAGACCTAACCGAGCGGCGTGAGATCGAGCGCAAGCTGCGGCGCTCGGAGCGGATGGAAGCGATCGGTCGCCTGGCGGGAGGCGTGGCGCACGACTTCAACAACCTGCTGACGGTCATTCTCGGCAACACCGAGCTGCTGACCGAACGGAGCGGCGAAGACGACCTCAACCGCGAGCTGCTGGACGACGTCAGCCGCGCTGGCAAGCGCGCCCAGTCGCTCACCCGCCAGCTCCTGGCCTTCGGTCGGCGCCAAATGCTGCAGCCGGCGGTCTTCGACTTGCGAGACGTGGTCGACAATACCGTCGCGCTCCTGGAGCCACTGATCGGCGAGAACATCGAGCTCGTCGCCGAGCTGGGCGAGGAGCCTCTCCTGATCGAGGCCGACCTCGGCCAGATCCAGCAGGTGATCCTCAATCTGGCGCTGAACGCCAGAGATGCGATGCCGAAGGGCGGCCATCTCTCGATCCGGACAAGCGCCGTCGGCAGGCGCGAGCACATCGCCAAACTCGCCAACCGCGCCGAAGACGAAGAGTTCGCGCTCTGTCAGGTGACCGACGACGGTGTCGGCATCGCCGCCGAAGACCACGAGCACGTCTTCGAGCCGTTCTTCACCTCCAAGTCGGATCAGGGCGGAACCGGCCTGGGACTGGCGACGGCCTACGGAATCGTCAGACAGAGCGGTGGCCACGTCCTGGTGCGCAGCAAGCCCGGCCGGGGCAGCTCGTTCGAGGTCTACCTGCCGCGCGCGCAGGAGGTCGCGGCGGCCGTCGATGCCGCCCCGCGGAGCGCCGAGTCCCCCGACGGCACGGACCGCGTCATCCTTCTGGTCGAGGACCAGCCCGAGCTTCGCCGCCTGGCCAGTAAGATCCTCGAGCGCGCCGAGTTCGAGACCCTGGTCGCGCCCGACGGCGCGTCGGCGATCGATCGCTTCGGCGATCGTCTGGGTGGGGTCGATCTGCTGGTGACCGACGTCGTATTGCCTGGAATGAGCGGACCCGAGCTGGCCCGCCGAATGACCGGCCTACGGGGTGATCTGAAGGTCCTCCTGATGACCGGGTACGGACCGGAGACCGCCGCTCTCGACGACGCGATCGCCGAAGGACACCACCTGCTGCAAAAGCCGTTCAAGCCGCAGGACCTGTTGGCAGCCGTCAGAGACGCGCTGGGTGACCAGCCATGAACGTCACGATCGTCGGTGGTGGCGCGAGCGCTCATGTTCTGATCCCGTTCCTGTCGGCCGCGGAGCACCGCGTCCGGTTGCTCACCCGCCGGCCGACCGACTGGTCGGACCAGGTAGCGCTCGAGCTCCAGTCAATCGATGGAGAGCTGGAACGAACCTACCCCGGAGAGCTCTCGCGGATCAGCGACGATCCGGCCGAAGTGATTCCCGACAGCGACGTCGTCGTTCTCTGCATGCCGGTCTGCAAGTACCGCGTTGCCCTACACAACCTGGCGCCTCATCTGAGTCGTGACCGGGAGGTGTACGTCGGCACCATCTACGGTCAGGCCGGCTTCAACTGGATGGTCGACGAGATGGTCCGCGATCACCGGCTCGGGTCCGTGGTTACTTTCGCGGTCGGCCTGATTCCCTGGATCTGCCGGGTGCTCGAGTACGGCGCGCGCGGTGTGACCTACGGCTGCAAGGAGGTGAACGCCGCCGCGGTCTCACCACGAGACCGTTTCGACGCTCTCAACGAACGCTTTCTCGACGCGGTCTGCGAGCGCTGGCTGGGCAAGGGAGCGTTCGTGGAGGCCGACAGCTTCCTGTCGCTGACCCTCTCGGTTGACAACCAGATCATCCACCCGGCGCGTTGCTATGGGCTCTTCCAGCGCTATGGCGGTCGTTGGCAGAGCGCCGATGAGATCCCCTACTTCTACCGGGACTTCGACGAGCTCTCGGCCGACATCCTACGAGCACTCGACGCCGACTACACGAAGGTGCGCGAAGCGATCCGCCGTCGCTACCCCGACCGCGACTTCGCGCACATGCTCGACTACCTCGCCCTCGAGAGGTTCTCCTACCGATCGGAGAACACCGACATTCGTGAGTCCTTCACGACTTCGCAGACGCTCGGCGCGATCAAGCCACCGACCCGTCAACTCCCAGACGGCTCGTGGGCGATCGACACCGACCACCGCTTCTTCACCGATGACATCTCCTACGGTGTCTGCATCGCCAAGTGGATCGCGCAGGAGCTCGGGCTGACCGTGCCGACCATGGACGCGATCATCGAATGGGTCCAGGATCTGCGTGGTGAACGCTACATCGAGGACGGGCTGCTCCTGGTCGACGAAGAGAGCCTCGCCGGACGATTCCGCTCCGGGATTCCGCCGGTCTACGGGATCAGGACGATCGATCAGCTGGTCGACTGAGGCTCGTCAGTAGACGCCCGTCCGCTCCATCTTACGGACGAAGAAGAGCGCGTAGACGCTCAGCGCCAGTCCAACGAGCAGCGACAGGATCCCCAGCCAGAAGGTGCCGGCATCGTTGGTGATCTGGTAGTACCAGAGCTCACGCGCACCGAACAGATCGGCGCTGACGATGGCGACCAGAATGAAGATCAGGTGGAATGCCCTCAGTGACACGTGGGCTCACCTCCTTCCGCGGCAGCTACACCACCATCGGCAGAATATGGCAGGGAGCGCTTCGGCGTCGCCGTCCCGCGGGGTGGGCGCCTCGGTGGAGCTGTAGGCTTGGCCCGTGCACGACCTGCCCGAGCTCCGCGTGCCGCTGAGCTATCGACCGGACGTCCAAAGCGCGCTACGCGCGCTGGGTGTGGCGCCCCGGCCGACCACCCAGCCACGCCTCGTCTACAGCTTCCTGCGAGCCCTCTACACGTTCGAGATCCGCGAGCGCAAGGCACGTCGCCGGGAGCTCGAGCGCTTCTTCGGACCCCAGCCTCTGGCCGACTATGAGCGCCAGATCGAGGAGCTCAGGTCGAAGTACTTCCTGCTGCGCGTGCCGCTCCGGCAGTGGGTGGAATAAGATCGCGGCCTCATGCGACGCACGACCAGAGCCTCCATCATCGTTGCACTCCTAGCCCTGCTCGCGGTCTCCCCGGGGTTCACCCAGGACCGCCCAATGAGCCCGCCGGGCTCTGCCTCCACCCAGATCGGCGACCATTGGATCGACGTCTCCTATAGCCGGCCGATTCTGCGCGGCCGGCAGGACATCTTCGGGTCGGGCGACGACTACGGCAAGCAGATCACCGCCGGAGCACCCCTCTGGCGGGTCGGGGCCAACGTGACCACGCGGATCAAAACCGAGGCGGATCTCGAGATCAACGGCGTCCGGGTGCCGGCCGGCGAGTACAGCTTCTTCATCGACCTCAAGGAGGGTGCCTGGACCGCAGTGATCTCGAAGCAGCGGTTCATGACCAGCTTCAGTCGCGAGCAGGTCGCGGCGGGCATCACCTGGGGTGCCTACGGCTACAGTCCCGAGCACGACGTGGTGCGGGCACCGATGTCTATCAGCTCGCGCGACATGTCCGTCGACCAGATGACGATCTTCTTCGCCGACGTGACCGACACGAGCGGCCATCTGGGCGTCGTCTGGGGCGACCAGATGGGTGTGCTCGAGTTCGAGCTCGCCGAGTAGGCACGCGCACTTCTTTCGACGCCGGCCGAAGGGTGGGTGGGCGCCGTCGAGGTATCATCCGTCCGATCAACTGGAGGAGGTCGGTATGCACAAGAAGCGTCGAGTTCACGACGGGATCGTTGGGGCGGTGATCGCGCTGGGCGTCGCTCTGGCGTATTGGGTCAGTCCCGCCTGGCTGCTGCTGCCGGGGGTCATCGGAGTGCTGATGATCCAGAGCGGCTTCACCGGCTTCTGTCCCGTCTACTACACCCTCGACAAGCTCGGCGTCGCCGACCACGAACCGGCGTCTCGAAGCACCTGAGTCGCTCCTGACCGTGTCGGCCGTCTCCGAGGCCAGGCCACACGGGACACCCGAGACGGGCCAGGAGGGCGAGTGAGAGCGACCGAAGGACTCCCTGGCCCAACATGAGCGATCGAGCGCAGCCCGCGGCATCGACTCACGAGGCGCTGCTCGAGCCGGTCGAGCGCCGGATGTATCTCGACCTCTATGCGGCTCTGCCCGAGACCGTCGAGCGTGCCTGCGGGATCTCGATATCCGAGAGCGACCGGAGCCTGCGGCTGACCTGCCGGGGGGCGAACCATCCGTTCTTCAACCGCGTCATGGGTCTCGAGGTCGGACTCGAGGAGCTGGGACCGTGGCTCGACGGGCTCGTCGAGCACTACCGCGGCAGCGGCATCGGCCGCTGGATGCTCCAGATCGCTCCGAGCGACTTCGACCCGGCGCTCACACCGGTGCTGGCCGCGCGCGGCCTGGTCCCGCTGCGCGGCTGGGCCAAGCACGCGGCCAGGCTCGATGGCGGCCCGTTGCCGATCGAGGAGCGGAGCTGCGAGCTGCGCATCGAACAGATCGGACGCGAGTCGGCCGACGCCTGGGAGGCGATCCTGTTGCCGGCGTTCGACTTCCCGGCCGCCTCCGCAGGGTGGCCGGTGGCGACCATCGGGCGCCCGGGCTGGCTCCACTATCTGGCCTACGCCGACGACGAGCCGGCGGCCTGTGCCGCGCTCTTCGTGTCGTCAGGTGTGGCCACGCTCACCTTCGCGGCGACGCGGTCGGAGCACCGCCGCCGTGGCGCCCAGACCGGTCTGATCCAGAAGCGGATCCGTGAGGCCCGGCGGATGGGACTCGACTGGATCGTCACCGAGACCGACGACGACCTGCCCGAGAAGCCGAATCCGAGCTACCGCAATGTCGTGCGCGCCGGCCTGCCGGTCCGCTACGTACGCACGAACTGGGGACCGCCGCCACCGGCAAGCTAGCGGCTAGGGCCGCGGGTAGCGATAGACCCGGTGCGGTCCGAAGCCCATCAGCTCGATGGTCTCGTCGTAGCGAGCGCCGAGACGTTCGGCCACTCTGATCGATGGCTCGTTCTCGGGATCGATGTAGCTGACCAAGGTCTCGGAGCCGACGACCTCGAAGGCGAAGTCGCGCGCCGCCGCTCCCGCCTCGGTCGCGTACCCCTTGCCCCAGACGTCCGGTACCAGCCAATAGCCGAGCTCGAGCTCCGGCCAGCCCGGCGACTTCCAGAGACCGACGCAGCCGGCGAATTGGCCGCTCTCCTTCTCCTCGACCGCCCAGAGGCCATAGCCGAGCAGGTGCCAGTGTCCGATCAACGACGCCAACCGGCGCCAGGCCTGATCACGATTCGACACCCCACCCACGAACCGGGCGGTCGCCTCGTCCGCGTAGTACTCGGCGAACGGCTCGAAGTCGTCCGACTTCCACTGGCGGAGGATCAGCCTCTCGGTCTCCAGCTCGTGCACCGCGAAAGTGTGCCAGAGCGGGCGATCGGGCGCTAGCCGACCGGCGTCTCCCAGCCGTCGAGCTCCCCGGTGCGGAACTCGCGAATCGTTCGCGCCAGCTCTCCGTGGCTCATCGAGCTGGCCGCGGTGGCGGCGTCCTCACCGAGGAGGTCGACCAGGAGTGGATCCGCTCCGTGCAGCAGCAAGAGCTGCACGGCGTCCCGACAGCCGTTCCGGGCCGCCAGATGGAGCGGCGTCCGCCCCAACCGGTTGGGCGCGTTGAGATCCGCTCCCCGGGCGATCAGGGCCACCATCACTCTGAGGTTGCCCCGATAGGTGGCCAGATGCAGCGGCGTGTCGCGCGTCTGCGGGGTCGGCTGATTCACGTCTAGACCCTGCTCGACCAGCACGTCGACGACCGCGGCGTTGCGGGCGCGACTGGCGTGATGAAGCAGGCTGCCGGTGCTGGGGATCTGCTCACCGACGTCCAGTCCGCGGGCGATGAGATAGCGGACGACCTCGGCGTCGCCTCCCTTGGCCACCGCGAAGGCGAGCGGACTGGCGCCGAACACGCCCATCTCGGACCGCAGCAGCGTCGGTCGCTCCTCGACCAGCTCGCGCACCCCGTCGACGTCGCCCGCGGCGATCGCTCGCTGCAGATCCTCCCTATCGGCGGCGCCGACCAGAGCCAGCAGCAGCAGTGGTGCCAGAGCGAGCCGCACCAGTCTGGTCACGCCCTCATCGGTACCACACGAGGCGCCGCGGAGGACCACCCGTTGAGGCAGCGGTCTCGGGTTCGAGTAGAGTCCAAGGACCAGAGCCGATGACGATGCACTACTCGGGCATCCTGGTCCTTGTCGATCCGCTCGATGTAGGGCGTTCGATGGGCGAGCTCGCCGAGCTCCCCGGAGTCGAAGTCCACTACTGCCAGCCCGAGAGCGGCCGGATCATCGTGGTGCAGGAGACCGAGACGGTCGCCGCCCAGGAGGAGGGCCTGAGAAGCATCCAGGCCCTGCCGCGGGTGAAGATGGCCGCCCTGGTCGAGCACCGCGTGGACAACGAGTCAACCCCAGCGGGAGTCGAGAGATGACGAGCGAGTTTTCACGGCGTGAGTTCATCAAGGCAAGTGTGGCCGCGGCGGCGGCCTCCGCGGTGGGATTCCCGGTTGCCGCCACTGTCGATGCCGAGCTCGGCTGGCGGTGGGACAAGGGGGTGTGCCGCTTCTGCGGAGTCGGGTGCGGTATCCAGATCGCCACCGCGAACGACCGGTTGATGGCGATCAAAGGAGATCCCGACAGCCCGGTCAACCGTGGAATCTTGTGCGTCAAGGGCTACGCCAACGCCCAGATCCTCTACGGTGAGGACCGTCTGACCCGACCGCTGCTGCGGATGAAAGACGGGAAGTTCGACAAACACGGCGAATTCAAGCCGGTCAGCTGGGAGCGAGCCTTCGACGAGATGGAGCGCCAGTTCAAGCGCGTCTACGGAGAGCTGGGACCGACCGGAATCGGAATCATGGGCTCCGGCCAGTACACCGTCCAGGAGGGCTACGCAGCCGTCAAGCTTCTGAAGGCTGGTTGGCGCTCGAACAACATCGATCCAAACGCCCGGCACTGCATGGCTTCGGCGGTCGCCGCCTTCATTCAGGTCTTCGGCATCGACGAACCCGCCGGCAACTACAACGACGTCGAGTTGACCGACACGGCCGTGCTGTGGGGCTCCAACATGGCGGAGATGCACCCGATGCTCTGGGCCCGGATCGTCGACAAGCGCCTCGCCGATCCCGGGTACCGGGTCGTTAATCTCACCACCTTCAGGAACCGCAGCTCGGATCTGGCCGACCTCGAGCTGGTGATCAGGCCTCAGAGCGACCTCGCCATCATGAACTACATCGCCCGCGAGATCGTCGCGCGCGAGGCGGTCGATCGCGAGTTCATCGATCGTCACTGCGTCTTCGCCACCGGTCCTTATGACATCGGCTACGGCATGCGGCCGACCGATCGATACGCGTATGCCGCCGAGCGAGATACTCAGCTACGCGAGCGTGAGGTGGTTCTGAGCCCGGAGGAAGCGATCGCGCAGCGTCGCGACCCGGAGACGAGCCATCGGGTAGCGCAGCGCAACAACGCCTCGGCCGGCAAGCACTGGCGCATCTCGTTCGAAGACTTCAAGCGGGCGGTCCAGCCCTACACCCTCGACTTCGTCGCAGAGCTCTCGAAAGGAGACCCGGACGAGCCGCTCGAGGACTACAAGAAGAAGCTCCAGCAGCTCGCCGGCTACTACGCCGATCGCCAGCGCAAGGTGGTCTCGTTCTGGACCATGGGCTTCAACCAGCACACGCGCGGCACCTGGGTCAACGAGCAGGTCTACATGCTCCACCTGCTGACGGGCAAGCAGGCCAAGCCGGGAAACGGCGCCTTCTCTCTCACCGGACAGCCGTCGGCCTGTGGCACCGCGCGTGAGGTGGGAACCTTCGCCCATCGCCTTCCTGCCGACATGGTGGTCAACAATCTCGAGCACCGAAAGCGCTCCGAGAAGCTCTGGCACCTTCCGGCAAAGACGCTCAATCCGAAGGTCGGCAGTCACATCACCAAGATGATGCGCGACCTCGAGGACGGGTCGATGAAGTGGCTCTGGGTGCAGGTGACCAACCCGTTCCAGGCGACCGCCAATGCCAACCATTGGATTCGAGCGGCTCGGGAACAGGACAACTTCATTGTCGTCTCCGACGTCTACCCCACGATCTCGTCCAAGGTCGCGGACCTAGTGCTGCCGTCGGCGATGATCTTCGAGAAGTGGGGCGCCTACGGCAACTCCGAGCGCCGCACCCAGATGTGGCGCCAGCAGGTCTCCCCTCCGGGTGAGGCGCGGAGCGACCTTTGGCAGCTCCTGGAGTTTTCTAAGCGCTTCAAGCTGAAGGAGGTCTGGGCGCGGCAGCGGGTGCCCGGTCTCGAGGCGGACGGCTTCGAGGAGGGCTACCTACCGGACCTCCTCGAAGAGGCCCGGCGGATGGGCAGGTCGCCCGACAGCACACTCCACGAGGTCTTGTTCGCCACTCCGGAGAGCCGCGGATTTTCCTGGCCCGATCCGGTCGCCGGGGGCCACGACAACCACACCGTCGCCCACGCTCAGATCGACTGGTTTCCCGAGAAGGCCCTGTTCGAGGAGTACGCCGGCTTCGGCCGCGGTCACGCTCACGACCTGGCGGAGTTCGACACCTACTTCGCCGACGACGTGCGCGGGCTGAAATGGCCGGTCGTCGACGGCGCGGAGACCGAGTGGCGCTTCAACGAGGAGTACGACCCTTATGCTCGGAAGGGCTCGGGGTTCGACTTCTACGGTCCGGCGCTCAAGGCGCTGCCGGCGGGTGACCTCGACTCCGTGACCGACGCCGAGAAGGTCTCGCTGGCAGGGAAGGCGAAGATCTTCTTCCGCCCCTACGCCGCACCTCCCGAGAGCCCGGACTCCGACTACGACCTCTGGCTGGCCACCGGGCGGGTGATCGAGCACTGGCATTCCGGCTCGATGACCCGGCGCGTACCTCAACTTCACCAGGCGATGCCGACGGCCCAGCTCTTCATCCACCGGGCGGACGCCGCGACCCGGAAGCTGGCCAGGAACGACCTCGCGTGGATCGAGTCTCGTCGTGGAAAGATCCAGGCGAGGGTCGAGATTGACGGTCGCAACCGGGTGCCGCGAGGACTGGTCTTCGTCCCTTGGTTCGACGAGGGGGTCTTCATCAACAAGGTGACGCTGGATGCCACCTGCCCGATCTCGAAGCAGACCGACTTCAAGAAGTGTGCGGTCCGGGTCTACAAGGCTTGAAGCGTGGAGGAAGAGAGAATGGCCAAGAAGCTTTTCTTCACCGCAGCCGCCCTGCTCGTGGTCTCCGGACTGGTGTTCGGCCAGGGCGACGAGTCCGGCCTGAGCAAACAGAGCGTCTTCGAGACGCCGGTGCCCGAGCCGGTCGGTGACGAGCGGGGCGATCCCGGCGAGGAGCCTCTGCTGCCGCGGCCGTATGCAACCTCGCCACCTCTGGTCCCGCACGCGATCGTCGACATGTTGCCGATTACCCGCTCGGAAAACCTATGCCTCGACTGCCATCTGCTGAAAGAAAAGGAGGAGGGCGAGCCGACGCCGGTGCCCGAGAGCCACTACGTCGACCTCAGAAACGCCCCGGACAAAGCGGGCGACACCATCGCCGGGGCGCGCTATAACTGCGTCTTCTGCCACGTGGCTCCGACCAGGACCGAGCTACTGGTCGCAAACGACTTTGCGCGACCGCTAGCGGCGGACTCGACTACCGACACCGAGGGCGGGGACCCACCGTAGCCGGCGCCCGGCCTACTCGCCGCCGTAGGCGAGATCCATCCGTCGGACCTTCCAGCCGACGATTGCCAGGACGAAGCCGATGAAGAGAATCGCGCCGACGACCGCGCTGAGCATCGACGCCGGCTCGCCGACGACCTCGAACACGCCTCTCGCCAGCGGCACCGGGTAGAGCGACTGCAGGTAGTAGATGACGCTGAAGTGCTTCAGGAACGTCGGCAAGAGCGGGTTGGCCGACTCCCAGACCCAGATCGCCGCCGCTGGCAGCACCGGGTTCCGGAACAGCACGCCGACCAGCAGGAAGAGGGCACCGTAGCCGGCGCAGCCGAGGGCGACGACCACCAGATAGGAGATCAGGTTGCCCAGGCCTGGCCCCGAGAAGAGGTAGTTGGCCATCGCCGTCGTCCCCCACGGCGAGATGACCGTGAGGTAGATCGCCGTGGTGCCGACGAAGAAGGTGCCGATCGCGGCGATCAGGGCGGCGAGATACTTGCCGAAGGCGAGCAGGTCCCGGCGCACCGGCGTCAGGAAGTAGTAGTGGAGGCTCCGCTCGAGGATCTCCGAGCGATAGAGGCTGACGAACAGGAACAGGCCGCTGAAGAAGATCGACACCCGCAGGTAGAGCTCGAACAGGACGGTGAAGACGACCGTCCCCTCCTGCGGACCCTCGAACTCGTCGAGCGGGAACGGGGTCAGCGCCCAGACGGCGACCATCGCCAGCGGCGAGAAGGCGAGGAAGTAGACCGCCAGCGAACGCGGCGAGAGCAGTGACCGGCGCAAATCGAGTCGCAGCGTCCCGAGAAGCTGCCGCACGGCCAGCCGCCAGTCGAACGTCGTTTCCGTCGCGACGCTCATCACACCTTCCCCTCGTCCTCGATCAGGTACTGATAGACCGCACGCACGTCGGAGTCGGCGACCTTCACCTTACGGACCTTGACCTGCTCGCGCAGGACGATGTCCTGGAGCTGGTCGTAGAAGTGACTCGAGTTGCGGGTGCGGGCGAGGAAGCCGCCGCCGTCGTCGTTGAGCAGCACCTCGACCAGGTGGTTCTGGAGGATCAGCGCCGAGGCGACCTCGTGCGCCCGATCGCAGCGCACCAGGACCTGGATCGGCCGCTCCTCCATCTCGACCCGGACCTCGTCGACCTCTCCTTCGGCGACCACGTAGCCACTGTCGAGGAGCGCCACCCGGTCGGCCAGGACGTCGACCTCGTGCAGGATGTGGCTGGAGATCAGCAGGTACCTGCCCTCCCCCGCCATCTTCTGGAAGATGTCGGTCACCTCGGCGCGCGCCATCGGGTCGAGCCCGTTGAGCGGCTCGTCGAGGACCAGGACCTGGGGATCGTGGGCGATCGCCTGCGCGACGCGCGCCCGCTGCCGCATTCCCTTGCTGTAGCCGGCCAGCCGGCGCTTGCCGGCGTCGCTCAGACCGACCCGATCGATCGCCGACCACGCCATCCGGTCAGAATCGCCGTGGCTGTAGCCGTGCACGCGCAGGTAGGAGTAGATGAACTGATAGCACGACAGGCCGGGCGGAAACGCGTCGTACTGGCTGCAGTAGCCGACCGTGCGAAAGAGAAGCTCGGGCCGATGGGTCGGCATCCCGAGCACCGTCACCGTCCCCTCGCTCGGCTGGAGGAGGCCGGTCATCAGGTTCATCAGGGTCGACTTGCCGGAGCCGTTCGGACCGACCAGGCCGGTGATGCCCGGACCGATCGTCAGGCTGACCCGGTTGACGCCCAGGACCTCGCCATAGAACTTCGAGACGTTGTCGAAGCGGATGCAGCCGGCGTCGCTCACTTGACCACCTGATACGCGCGAATCCTACGCGCCAGCAAGAGGAGCGACAGGCCGAGCAGGACCAGCAGAGCGCCCCACGACGACCAGAGCGGCAGATCGAGCGGTCGCCCGAAGAAGAACGGCGCCGGAGTGTCGAAGAGACCCATCCAGATCCGTCGGATGGTGTGATGGAGGTCGAAAACGTAGCCCCACTCGCTGTTGAACAGGAGTTCGATGGCTCGTGCGAAGAAGATGCCGCCGAAGAAGATCAGCAGCAGGCAGAAGCCGGCCACCGGCCGCCACCGCACCCAGGCCGAGATGGCGAGCGCCAGGAGCCCGAGGACGATCATCCAGACCCATGAGCCGATCATGAGCGCCGCCGCCGAGCGGAGATTCGCGGCCCCCCAGGCGGCGCCCTCGAGCGCGGTCTGGAGGCCCCAGAGGAACAGGCCCGGGATCCAGGTCACGGCGGACATCAGGAGCACGAGCACCGTCATCTTGCCCATGACGTACTGCGTCTTGCTGAACGGCCGGCAGAGATAGAGCGCCAGGCCGTTGTTGGCCAGGTCGCGCGACACCAGGCGGGGACCGGAGAAGAGCACCAGGAAGAACGCCAGGGTCCCCTGCACGCGCATGAAGACGCCGAAGAACGTCTCGTCGATCGGCATCCACTCCTCGACCTCGATGCCGGCGGTCGCCAGGTTGGCGAGCAGGTCGGCATTGTGCCGCAGGTAGATGGCGAAGACACCCAGGAGCGGATAGACGAAGCAGAGGGTCATGAAGATGGTGAACAGCTTGGACCGGAAGAGGTCCTGCAGCGCGTAGCGCGCCGTTACCAGGAACCGCAGCGCCGGGTTCGAGAGCGCGCCGTCGTAGGGCTGGAAGCTCCGCTGGTAGACCGCCATCAGCCCTGCTCCATCGCCTTCAAGAAGATGTCCTGGAGCGAGTCGCGCTTGTAGTCGAGATGACGGATCTGGACGCCGTCGTCGGCCGCGGCTTCATAGAGCGCGCGGATCTCGAGGGTCGGCGGCAGCACCAGCCGGATCCGCTGCTTGCCGTCGACCGCCACTTCGCAGCCGAGCTCGGCGACCCGCGCCACGTAGCTCTCGACGTCGCCGCGGATCTGGAGCTGGAGGAACTTGCGATTCGCCAGCCGCTCCTCCTCGAGGTTGCAGTGATAGGCGATCTTGCCGTCTTTGAGAATCAGCACCTCGTCGCAGCACTCTTCGACGTCGCGCAGCAGATGCGACGAGAGCACGATCCGAACATGGCCGGAATCGCGGATCTCGCGGATCAGTCGCACCATGCGCTCCCGCGCCGGCGGGTCGAGGCCGTTGGTCGGCTCGTCCAGAAAGAGGAGCTTCGGGCCGTGGACCATCGCCTGGGCCAGCTTGGCGCGCTGTTTCATGCCCAGCGAGTAGGTCTCCAGACCTCGGTAGCGCGCCTCGCCGAGACCGACCGCGTAGAGCGCCTCGTGCGCCCGCTCGAGCGCGGTCTCGCTCGGCAGGCCCGAGAGCTCACCCATCATCTTCACGAAGCGGACCGCGCTCATCCCTTCGATGAAGCTGTCGCGCTCCGGCATATAGCCGATCAGCGAGCGGGTCGCGCGCGAGTCGGTGACCACGTCGTGGCCCAAGACGCTCCCCTTCCCGGCGCTCGGCGCGTGGAAGCCCAGCAGGGCATGCAAGAGGGTCGTCTTGCCGGCGCCGTTCGGCCCCAGGAGCCCGAGGGAGCCCGCCGAGAACTCGCCGGTCAGGCCCGAGAGCGCCTCGAGCTTGCCGAAGCGCACCGTCAGCCCGTCCAGCTGGATCACCGCAGGCATCTTGAGTAGCTTACGCCTCGATCGTGGAGGATGTTTCGTCCGGAGCGTCGTGGCCGTGACCCGGCGCCGGCAGCCCGGGCATGCAGCCGAGGCCGCCCAACCCGATCAGTCCAGGCAGTCCCGAGCTGAGCAGATCCATCGCGCCGGCGGCGGCGAAGACGATCCGGCTCTCCTCGGCGTAGGCATAGGCGAGCGTCGGTCCGGACTCACCGCGCAGCGACTCGAGCGCGGTGCGCTGCTCTTCCGTCAGGTTGCCCTCGGCGATCCGATCGGCGAGCGGGCCGATCAGGCTGAGCGCGTCCTGGTACAGGAAGGCCGAGAAGTTCTCACGGCCGTCGCTCGGCATCAGCTGCACGAAGCGCGACGAGGTCTCCAGCGAGTAGCCGGACTGCCGGTAGCGGATCGCCCGGTCGATCAGGCCGCGATTGGCGGCCGCGATCAGGTAGCCCTCGTCGAAGGTGAACTCGCCCGGCCGGTCACCGCCAAAGGCGTAGTAGGTCTGGCCGCCGGCCTCTTCGGAGGTCAGCGTGATCGGCTCGAGGCCACTCTCAGCCCGCTCGTCGTTGGCGGCGGCGAGAACCTGGTTGATCGCGTAGACCAGCTTGTCGGGGTCGTAGACCTCGACCACCAGCTTCCAGGCCGGCTCGGGCACCACGGGACCGTCGAGCGCCATGGTGAACTCGCCGCCCAGCGCGGCTGCGAAGTCGTCCTTCAGGCTGATACCGAGCTGGCTCTCGATCTCCTCGACCCCCGACGAGCCGTCGCCCTCTCGGGAGAGCGCGAGGAGCTGATCGGCGATCAAGGTCGGATCGGTCAGGACCGCCGAGGCGACCAGCTTGGCGTCCGGCGAGACGTAGCGTAGCGAGCCCATCGGCGCCGGCTCCGCCAGCCAGGACGCAAGACCGCTGCGCGGGCCGTCGAAGGCGAGCACGCCGCTGTTCTCGGTCCGGTCGTCGAAGCGCTTCTGCTGGAAGATCAGATGGCTGGCGTCCAGCAGACCGAGCGTCTCGGCGCGCTCGACGTCCGCTGGATCCTCGAGCTGCCCCATGGTCGCCGCGATCTCGCGCGCGTCCACCGCGACCAGAGTCTGGGCGCCGGCGTTGTAGACCTCGGCGATATGGGCCTTCAGGCCGCCACCGGCTCCGGAGAGCCCACTCCGACCGGCCGTCGCGCGCACCAGATCGGCGCGCGGCGACGCCACCAGCGTGTCGCTTCCGAGCCAGACGTAGAAGCCGTCGTCCCGGTTCTCGAGCGGGCTCTCGGCTCCCTCGATGAAGACCACCGAGGGCATGTCGTCCTCGGCCATGGTCTGCTCGAGCCAGTCGCGCATCGCCGCCGGGTCGGTCAGCTCGGCCAGGACGATCGGCCCGTTCATCTCACCCTCTCCGTCGAGGCTGCCGGTGATGACGATCTCCTCGCCCAGGTAGTCGCCGGCTTCGGCCAGCTTCGCGGTCAGCTCCATGTGGGAGCCCAGCCCTTGATCGCCGTTGTTGGTGCTGTTCCACCACTCCTGGAGCACCTGGCTCTGGCTGATCCGCTCCTGCACGATCCGGTCGGCCTCGACCAGGGTATCGACCAGGTTCGGGAAGGCGGCGTAGAAGACCAGGTCGTCGGGCGCCAGGTCGAGCAGACGGCTCGAGTAGCGCAGATCCGGCCGCGGCAGCTCGCGCTCGAGCGCCTCGCGCAGGTCCTGCACCTCCCGCAGCAGCTCCAGATAGCGATCGAAATCCTGGCTCCAGGCCAGCTCCTCGTGCATCGCGTGGCTGCTGTAGTTGGCGTAGGTGGCATAGGTTGCCGTGCGCTGGCCGGCGAGGAGCGTCGTCTCCGCGCCCGCGTAGTCGACCTGAACCTCGCCCTCGATCACGGCGACGCGCGAGCCGCGCGTACCGTGACTGACGGCGAAGATCGTCCCCTTGACCGAGACCAGACAGTCGTCGGTCGACACGAAGAGCCGGCGGTCGTCCTGTCGCGCTGCCTCGACGATCACGCTGCCGCGGTCGACGCGCACGGTGGTTCCGCGGCGCGCCGACTCGACCGCCAGCTCGGACCGGCCCCGGACCTCGATCAGCGAGCCGTCGGCGAGGCTCAGGACCGAACTCTCACCCGGCGCCGTCCGCACCTCTTCGCCGACCGCGATCTCGTCGCCCGGCTCGAGCCGCTCGAGCGTACTGGTGCGATAGACACCGGCGCCCGCGGACTCGACCACCGCACCGTACGGCAGGGTCGGCCCGGCGTTCCAGACGAAGTAGGAGGTACCGATCGCCGCCAGCGCCAGCGCGGCGGCCAACGCCCAGCGCCCGGCGCCGAAGCGCTGCGCACCGGTCCGGCGGGCGGCCGCGGTCGCGCGCTCATCGCTGCGGCCGTCGCGGGCCGCCTTGAGAGCCCGCCGGCAAGGCACGCAGTTGCGAGTGTGCTCGTCGAGGAGCAGCGCGCGCGACGGCGTCAGGCTGCCGGCGAGAAACGCCGGAATCAGCGCCTGATAGTCGTCGCAGCCGCGAATGGTGCCGATCTCGGCCGCTTCGGCGGCCTCGTCGCGACGGTTCTGCAGTCGCTGCCAGACCCGATCGGCGATCTCGGCCGACTCCTCGTCGGAGAGCTTCGACTCTCGGATCTGCTCGATGGCGCGGTCGGTTCTTTCTTCCAGCTCACGCTTGTGAGTCATGACGCTTCACCTTTCACGAAGTCCAGCAGCTCGGGCTGGAGGCGCTTGCGGGCGCGGTGCAGAATGACCGCGACCCGGGTCTGGCTCAGGCCGAGTGCCTCGGCGATCTCCTTGTTGGTGAGATCTTCGAAGTATCGCAGGCAGAAGACCTGGGCGTTCCTGTCGGTCAGGGCGAGGAGGGCCTGGCGCAGGCGGCGGCGGAACTCACGATCCTGGTGCCAGCGCTCTGGCGAGACGCCGTGCCGGTCGGCCGGCTCGCTGCCCAGTTCGTCGATCGGGATGGCGCCCGCGGCGGCACGCGATCTCAAGAGATCGATCGCCGCGTTGACCGCCGCCCGCCGCAGATACGCCGCCGGCGTCGCCGACAGCCCGATCTCGCCCCAACGGGTGGTCAATCGTAGGAAGACGGTCTGGAGAGCGTCCTCGGCGTCCTGGCGGCTGCCGGTCACACGGTAGGCGGCGGCCAGAACCCGCCGCGAATGCTCTTGAAAGAGAGCCGCCAGAGCGTCGTCCGACGGTCCGGCGTTGGTCTGTTCCTGGGCCATTGGCGTAAGCCGCATCTTCCTCCCTCGCTCACATATACGGCGGCTCGGGCTGATTATTACCGGGCTCGGGAGCTTTTTCAGAGGAGCGCCGAGCGCAGGCCGCGGATGTCGTCGGGCGAGGTCCGGCAGCAGCCGCCGATCAGGCGGGCGCCGAGCTCGATCCAGTCCGGAGCGGCGGCTCCAAGATCGCAGCGACCGGCGGCTCCCACCCAGCGGCGCGCAGCGGCGTCCCAGGTCTCTCCGGAGTTCGGATAGACCACCAGCGGCTTACCGGTCTCGGCGCCGGCGGCGGCCAGTAGCGAGGAGATGTGCCGCGGCGCGGTGCAGTTGACGCCGATCGCAAGAATCCCGGCCACCGACTCCAGCTCTCGAACCACCCCGGCGAGCGGGGTCCCGTCGCTGATCCTCTCGCCGTCCCGACAGCTGAAGCTGAGCCAGGTGCCGATCTCCGGGGTGCTCTCCACCAGACGCGCGAGAGCGCGGGCTTCGGCGATCGACGGGATCGTCTCGCAGGCGAGCAGGTCGGGGCCCGATCCGGCCAGGATGCGCCAACGCCGCGCGTGGAAGTCGTAGAGCTCCTGTTCGGTTAGACCGTAGTCGCCGGTGAACTCGGAGCCGTCGGCGAGATAGGCGCCGTAGGGGCCGACCCCGGCCGCCACCAGGGGGCGGCACCGCCCGTCGTCCCGATGACGCTCCTGGAAGTCCGCGCGGGCGGAGAGCGCCAGCTCCACCGCCCGTCGGAGCGCGGTCTCGGCCTGACCCGAGGTCAGCCCACGAGACTCGAACCCCTCTAGAGTCGCCTGATAGCTCGCCGCCACGATGCAGTCGGCGCCCGCTTCCAGGTACTCCAGGTGGACTCGCTCGATCGCCTCGGGAGAATCGACCAGCACGGCGGCGGACCAGAGGGCATCGTCCAGAGGCACGCCCCGCGCTTCGAGCTCCGTCGCCAGGCCCCCGTCGAGGATGACGACCGGCTGCCGAGCCAACAGCTCGGCGATCGGATTCGCGGTCACGGATCGATCATAGCCGCGGCCCCAATGCGTCGCTGCTACGATCTCGCTCGATGACCATTCGACACCTCCTCGCGATCCTCCTGGTCGGCCTCGCCGCCGCCACGACGCCTGTACGAGCCTCCGAGGTCGCTGCCCAGCCGTCCGCCGCCGAGCTCGGTCAACGGCTGATCGAGGCTGCCCAGGGCGGAGACACCGAGCTCGCTCTGGCGCTCCTCGAGCAGGGCGCCGACGTCGAGGCGACGACACGCTACGGCGCGACACCCCTCTTTTTCGCCGCCGACAAGGGCAACGTCGAGCTGGTCGAGGCGCTGCTCGAGCGCGGCGCCGACGTCAACGTCAAGGACAGCTTCTACGGTATCTCGCCGATCATGTGGGCGCTCTTCAGCTCGAGGGACTCGATCCCGCACCGGACGGTCCTCGCCGCTCTCCTGGCCGCCGGCGCCGAGGAGGTCGGTCCGGTCCTCGCCAGCTTCGCCGAGGCGGGCGACATGGAGATGACGCGCATCGCGGTCGAGGCGGGGAAGGCCTCCGGCGCCGAGCTGCGGCAGGCGGCCGCCACCGCCCGCCAGGCCGGGCACCAGGAGGTAGCCGCGTATCTCGAGGAGGCAGCGCCTCCAGAAGAGGCCGTCGAAGGGATCCAGCTCCCGGTGGAGGTACTCGAGGGCTACGTCGGCGAGTACAAGAACGAAGAGCTCGATTTCGTCGCCCAGGTGTTCGTCGAGGGGGACGATTTGAAGCTCCGGCGGGTCGGTCAGGAGCCGATGACCCTGGACGCGGCCGGCGAGAAGAGCTTCGCCGTCCGAGGTGTCGACGGGCTCGCCTTCACCTTCTTCGGTAGGGGCGGACTGACCGAGGGCTTCGTATTCGAGGGCCCGGGCGGCGCCTATACCTTCAGCCGCAGGGAGACGGACGCGGAGGCCGAGGCCGTCGAGCCGCCCAAGGCCGCTCCCCTCCCCGAGGCCGAGCGCCAGCCGGCCCGGCCCTGGCCGGGGTTCCGCGGTCCGGGGCTCTCCGGGATTGGGGACGGCCAGGGCGCGCCGACCGTCTGGAGCGCCAAGGAGAACCAGAACGTACTCTGGAAGACCCCGATCCCGGGCATCGGGTTGTCGAGCCCGGTCGTCTGGGGCGACCGGGTCTTCGTCACCACGGCGATCTCGTCGAGCGGCGACGACACCTTCCGGACCGGGCTCTACGGCGACGTCGACTCGGTCGCCGACGACTCGGAGCACACCTGGAAGGTCTACGCGCTCGACCGCCAGACCGGAGAGCTCGTCTGGGAGCGCACCGCCGCCACCGGTGTGCCGAAGAAGCGGCGCCATCTGAAGTCGAGTCACGCC
>CAMYOG010000008.1:6110-38802 GCA_947259925.1 Thermoanaerobaculia bacterium | reverse complement strand
AATCCGACGCCGGTGACCGACGGCAAGCACCTGATCGTGCACTTCGCCTCGGAGGGTCTGTTCGGATACTCGGTCGACGGCGAAAAGCTCTGGCACCAGGACCTCGGCGTCCTGTCGAGCGGCTGGTTCTACGACGCCTCGTACGAGTGGGGTTTCTCGAGCTCCCCCATCCTGCACGACGGGCTGGTGATCGTGCAGACCGACATCCAGCGGGGCTCGTTCGTCGCCGCATTCGACATCGAGAGCGGCGAGGAGAGGTGGCGGACCGCACGCGACGAGATCCCGAGCTGGGGCACGCCCAACGTCCTCCCGAACCCGGACGGCCCGGCCGAGGTGGTGACCAACGGCAAGACGATCCGCGGCTACGACGCCGGGACCGGCGCCGAGCTCTGGACCCTCGGACCGAACTCCGAGGTCACGGTCGGCTCGCCGATCGTCGGCGACGGCGTCGTCTACGTCACCGGCGGCTATCCGCCGGTGCGGCCGATCTACGCCATTCGGGCCGGCAGCCGCGGCGACCTCTCTCTTACCGAGGGTCAAACCTCGAGCGAGCGGATCGTCTGGAGCGTGACGCGCGGCGGCACCTACATTCCGACGCCGATCCTCTACGAGGGGCGGCTCTACATGCTGCACAACGACGGCCGCATGTCGGTCCACGACGCGGCCACGGGCGAGCTGGTCTACCGGCAGCGGGTGGGCAAGGCCGCGTCGTTCAGCGGCTCACCGGTCGCTGCCGACGGCAAGCTCTACATCACCTCGGAAGAGGGGAAGACCTTCGTGATCCGCTCGGGACCGGTCTACGATGTGCTGGCCGAGAACGACCTTGGAGACGTGGTCATGACCACTCCCGCGATCTCCGACGGCACGATGGTCGTGCGCGGCAAGGACCACGTCTACGCGCTCTCTACGGCGTCGGACTAGACCTCTTAGGGCGACTCGATCACCGCCCCGCCCAGCATCACGAAGTCGACCCGCTGGAGCAGGCCGATGTCCGCGAGCGGATCGCCCGGGACCGCCACCAGATCGGCCAGCTTACCCACCTCGACGGTGCCGACGCGATCCTCCCAGCCGAGGAGCTCGGCGTTCACCCGGGTGCCGGCCTGGATCGCCTGCATCGGCGTCATCCCCGCCTCGACCAGCGCCGCGAACTCGCGCGCGTTCTTCTCTGCCGGGTAGGCGAGCCCGCCCAGATCGACGCCGA
Organism: Thermoanaerobaculia bacterium; assembly: GCA_947259925.1. Lineage (GTDB taxonomy): Bacteria > Acidobacteriota > Thermoanaerobaculia > Multivoradales > JAHEKO01 > JAHEKO01. The sequence goes on along the minus strand of CAMYOG010000008.1, from coordinate 37,601 downwards.
CGACCACCTTGACGCCGGCCTCGATCGCCTTCCTCACGCCCTCGAAGTGGAGATCGCGGTACTTCTTCGACAGCTCGACGCTCTTCTCCTGCCACTCGCCGTCGCTCCCCTTCTCGATGAAGTAGTCGCCGATGTAGAGGGTCGGCACCAGGTAGACGCCGTGCTCGACCGCCAGTCGGATCCCCTCGTCGTCGATGAAGGTGCCATGCTCGATCGAGCGCACGCCGGCGCGAATCGCCATCTTGATCCCCTCAGCGGCGTGGGCGTGGGCCATCACCGGCACGCCGCGCCGGTTGGCCTCTTCGATCGCCACGTCGAGCTCCTCACGGCTGAAGTGGACGTCGCGCGGGTTGTCGGCCGCCGACATGAAAGCGCCGGTCACCAGGAGCTTGATCCAGTCGCTGCCGTACTTGATCTCCTCCCGCACCGCCTTGCGCATCGCGTCGGCACCGTCGACGACCAGTCCGTCGGCCTGGAAGTCCTGCTCCGGCGAGAGGAAGTTGATGTCGCCGCCGCCGCCGGTGTTCGAGATGTAGTGGCCCGCGCCGGCGATGCGCGGTCCGCTCCAGAGACCTTCGTCGATCGCCCGCCGCAGGTCGAGATGGGCATAGTGAACGTCGGCATCGCCGGCGATCCGGATCGACGTCCAGCCGGCGGCGAGAGTGTTCCGCACAGCCTTGAGCGCCCGGAGTGCCTTGTAGGCCGACGAGCGGCTCAGGTGGCGGTACTGATAGTCGTCCGAGTCGAGCAGCGGATGGCTGTGGGCGTCGATCAGGCCGGGCAGGAGCGTCACGTCGCCGAGATCGATCACCCGGGCGTCCTCGGGGACGATCTCCCGGCCGCCGACGGCGACGATCCGCTCGCCTTCGATCAGGACCGCGGCGTCCTCGATCGCCGTGTCCCGCACGCCGTCGATCAGCCGGGCGCAGAGGATCGCCGTCCGCCCGCCGATCGGCTCCCCGGCTCCGAGACCCGCTCCGGCAAGCGCCGTGATCAGGCAGACGATGAGCGCCGGCACGGCGCTCCCCCACTGCCGCGGCGCGACCCCTGCCACGCCACCCACTCGACTCTTCATGTCGGAATCCTCCTCGGTCGTCCGGGTGATCCTAGCCCACTCGCTCCCAGCCGAGCACGCCGCGCAGCGTCTCGAGGGAGACGTTGCCGCCGCACATCACCACCACGACGTTGGCGTCGCGGTAGCGATCTCCCGACTGCAGCAGGGCGGCGACCGCCAGCGCCGCCGCGCCCTCGACCAGGATGTGCTGCCGCTCGAGGACCAGCTCGAGCGCCTCGGCGATCGCCGCTTCCTCGACCAGGACGTGGCGGTCGATCAGCTGCCGACAGAGCGGGAAGGTGATCGCGTCGGCCTCGACCCCGCCCGCGGTGCCGTCCGAGAGCGTCGGCAGCGACTCGAGGTCGAGAATCTCGCCCGCCTGGAGCGACTCGTACATGACCGCCGAGTTGCGCGCCGAGCAGGCGACCACTTCCAGGTCGGGCCAGGTCGTCTCGAGATAGCCGGCGACTCCCGAGATCAAGCCGCCGCCGCCCAGCGAGATGAAGAGCGCGTCGATCCGCTCGATCTGCCGCTCGAGCTCCTCGCCGATCGTGCCCTGGCCGGCGATCACCTGTTCGTCGTTGTAGGGGGAGACGTAGGTCAGGCGGCTGTCGAGAGCGAAGCGCCGCGCCATCCGCTCGCTGATCACCCCGTCGTGTCCTACCACCTGGACGACCGCACCGTAGCCTTCGATCGCGGCCAGCTTGCTCGGCGAGGCGCCCTCGGGCACGAACACCCGGCAGGGGACATCCGCCTCCCGGCAGGCGAAGGCGACGCCGGCGCCATGGTTACCGGTAGACGCCGCGACGACGCCGGCCGCGCGCTCCGCGGGCGACAGCGATAGGACCTTGTTCATCGCTCCGCGCAGCTTGAAGGAGCCGGTGTGCTGGATGTTCTCGAGCTTGAGCAGGACTCGAGCGCCGGTCAGCCGGTCGAGCTCGGGCGAGCCGTCGACCGGGGTCTCGCGGACCCGCCCCCGGAGCCGCTCGGCGGCCTTTATGACTTCGTTCCGGATCGCATCGACTCGCACGGTGCCAGGCCTGCAAGATGCTGAGTTGCGCTCAGATCGGCACAAAGAGGCATGCTACATCGCGTTGTAGCTTGCATCTTGCAGGCCTGGCACCGAAAGAAAGTGAGCGAGCCGCCGGGTGGCGGCTCGCTCTGAGCTAGGGACTCGTCCGCGGGACGAAGAACTAGTCGTCCCAGACGAATGCGGAAGCCTTGACGTGCGTCCTGACCTGCATGGCCGTGCCTCCTTCCCAGACCCGACTGTGCTTCCAACACCCGGTACTGATTGCCGCCAATACCCGAAGGTGCCGGGCCTGATTTGAGCGAATCACCTCGAAAGGTGCCCCGCCCGGGTTTCAGGGGCTGTCGTCGCCTCGAGGGCTCCTTCAGCCATCCCGTATCAAGTAACGCGAGAAGTGGGTGCGAAACTGATCATCCGGACGAGACTCGAGCCCCGGGAGTAGACTTCGCGGATGGCGAAAGAGACGCTGAGCACGACCTGTGTGATGGACTGTCCCGACGCGTGCGCGCTCGACGTGACCGTCGAGGACGGCCGGGTGACCGCGATCGAACCGGGGAGTCCGCACCCGGACACCGCCGGCTTCATCTGCTCGAAGGTCAGCCAGTTCCACAAGCGCCTCTACCACCGCGACCGTCTCCTCCACCCGATGCGCCGGGTCGGGCCGAAGGGCGAGGCGAGCTTCGAGAGGATCTCCTGGGACGAAGCGATCGCGGAGATCACCGAGCGCTTCGAGCGCATTCGCTCGGAGTCCGGTGGCGAGGCGATCCTGCCGTTTCACTACGGCGGCTCGAACGGGATGGTGAGCGACGAGCTGATCGACCACCTCTATTTTGCGCGCCTCGGCGCCTCGCGCCTCGACAAGACGATCTGTGCGGTGCCGGCGACCGAGGTGGCGCTCGCGATGTACGGCAAGATGCCCGGCGTAGCGTTCGCCGACTACCCGGAGGCCGAATGCATCGTCATCTGGGGCGCCAATCCGCGCGGATCGAACATCCACCTGGTGCCATATCTGCGCGAGGCCAAGCGGCGCGGCGCGACGATCATCACCATCGACCCGCGCCGCAACCTGGCGCGGGCCGAGCACGATCTCCATCTGCCGGTCCTGCCCGGGCAGGACCTGCCGCTGGCGCTGGCGATGATCCGTTGGTGGGAGGAGCGTGGAGCGCTGGACACCGAGTTCCTGGCTGCCAACGCCGTCGGCGTCGAGCCGCTGCTGGAGCAGGCGCGCGCATGGTCGCTCGACCGAGCCGCCGAGGTGAGCGGCGTGGACGCGACCGCGATCGAGCGCACCGCGGCGACTCTCGCCGCGAGCGACCCCGCGGTGGTCCGCTGCGGCTGGGGCATCGAGCGCAACACCAACGGCGGCCAGGCGATCGCTGCGGTGCTGTCGATCCCGGCGCTGCTCGGCAAGTTCGGCGTCCGTGGCGCCGGTTACACGCTGAGCAACGGCGGCGCGGTCAAGTTCGACCCCTCAACGGTGGTCGGTGAGCTCGACTGGACGACCCGGCGGATCAACATGACCCAGCTCGGCCGGGCGCTCGCCTCCGACTTCGACCCGCCGGTGCGGGCGATCTTCGTCTACAACGCGAACCCGCTGGCGACCGTGCCCGAGCACCGGGCGGTCCGCCGAGGCTTCGAGCGCGACGACCTGTTCACCGTCGTCCACGACCAGGTGCTGACCGACACCGCCCGCTTCGCCGACCTCCTCCTGCCGGCGACTACCTTCCTCGAGGGCTGGGACATCCGCTCCGGCTACGGCAGCTACATTGTCGGCGGGGTCCGACCGGTGATCTCGCCGGCCGGCGAGGCGCGCACCAACATGCAGCTCTTCGCCGAGCTCGGACGGGCCGCCGGTTTCGACGAGCCCGCCTTCCATCTCGACGACCAGGCGCTGCTGCGCAAGGTCGCGGCGTCGATCGACATGCCGGGTGGACCGCCCGACGCCGACGCCCTGGTCGCCGGCCGTCACTCCCGACCCGATTTCCCGGGCGGGCGGCCGGTCCAGTTCGAAAGCGTCTTTCCCCAGACTCCCGACCGCCGCATCCATCTGACGCCGGCGGTTCTGGGCGAGCGGCCGTTCGCCTGGAGCGCGCCCGGCGACGACTACCCCCTGTCGTTGATCTCTCCGGCGAGCTCCAAGCTGGTCACCTCGACGATGGGCGAGTACAACCTCGACACCCTGCGAGTGACCATGCACCCGGACGACGCCGCGTCCCGCGACCTGGCCCACGGCGACCGGGTCCGGGTCTTCAACCAGCGGGGCGAGGTGCACTGCCATCTCAGGATCAGTGACCGGGTGCGGCCGGGGGTCTCGTCGATGCCGAAAGGAGCCTGGAGCCGGTCGTCGATCAACGGCGCCACCTCGGTCACGCTCTGCCCCGACGACGCCCAGGTGGTCGGCGATGCCGCCTGCTTCAACGACGCGCGGGTCGAGATCGCACTGCTCGGCGCGGGCGGTAGCTGAGTAACGATCCGCCTGTCTCCGTGTCCTACTCTCAGACGCGGAGGTGCGCATGGTGATGAAGCTCGTTCTATTCGTGCTGCTGGCTGCAGGCCCGGCCCTCGCCGAGGCCGCGGCGACCGCCACCGATCTCGAGGAACGCCTCGACGCCTACCTCGCAGCCTACGAAGCGGACGGCCACCTCTCGGGGACGTTACTCGTGGCCGACCGTGAGCAGATCCGCTACGAGCGCTCGTTCGGAATGGCGAATCACGAGCTGGGGGTGTCGAACGGGCCCGAGATCAGATACTGCGTCGCTTCGATCACCAAGCCGATGACGCTGGTGGTGCTAGCTCGCCTGCTCGAGGAAGAAAAGGTCGCACCGGACGACCTACTCACCAAATGGCTGCCCGGGTTCCCCCGCGGCGAGACGATCACCGTCGAGCGCCTCGCTCGCCACGAGGCCGGGATCCCTCATCGACTGCTCGACGAATCCGCGCAAGTCGCTCCGATGACCGCCGCCGACATGGCCGAGCTGGCAGCCGCGGCGACGCTGATCTTCGAGCCCGGATCGAGCAGCTCGTACAGCTCGGGCGGCTTCTCGGTGCTGGCCCGGGTCCTGGAGCTGGCCGGCGGACTGAGCTATCAGGAGCTGCTCGAAAAGTACCTGCTCGAGCCGGCCGGCATGACCGATACCGCGCACGCCGATGCGATCGCTCTCCTGCCGTGTCGAGCGTCCAGCTACTATCTCCGCGCCGACGGCGGCCTGAGCAACGCCCCGCCGCGCGATCTGTCGTTCCTGGTCGGAGCGGGCTCGGTCTTCTCCACCGCACGCGACCTCCTGGCGATGATGCGGGCGCTGCTCGATGGCCGCCTGGGCGAGACCGCCGCAGAGGTGCTGATCCGCGACGACGGCCTGCGCTGGAACGGCGTGACCCACGGCTTCCGGGCGTTCGCCGACTACCACGCGGACACCGGTACCTTCGTCGTCTTCACCAGCAACTTCCAGACCGGTGCCGGCGACCGGATCCGGCGCGACGTGCCGAAGATCGCGGTCGGCGAAACGGTCGAGACCCCGCAGTCGCTCGAGATCGAGACCGTCGAGGTGGACCCCTCGATCCTCGAGCGCTACACCGGCGGGTTCGAGCTGCGGCCGGGCAGCGTGATCGAGCTCCGGGTCGTCGACGGCACCCTGAGAGCCAACGACTGGCTGCTCCTGCCGCTGTCGCAGACCGAGTTCTTCTCGCCCCAGGACTACGCTCGCATCAAGGTGGTCGTCGACGACGCCGGCGAGGTGGAGCGCCTCGATTGGGAGATCGACGGTACGGTCTACCCCCTGCCCAGAGTCGCCACCGAGCCGGGGCCCGCGTCCGAACGACGCTGACCGGAGGGTGCCGCGCGCGTCGGGCCGCCGAGAGGCTCGCCGGAGCGCCCGAATCGCTGGTAGCATCGCGCCTCCGTTCAACGAACTCTGGAGACAGCGATGCGATTCTCACGAGCCGTCGCCCTGCTCGGCGCGACCCTGGCCCTGACGCTGCCGGCGGTAGCTGAAGACGACGATTCGACGCCGTTCGATCACCTGAAGTGGCGCCCGATCGGCCCGGTCAACATGAGCGGCCGCGTCGCCGACGTCGAGGGGGTCCCCGGAGATCCGAACGTCGTCTACGTCGGCGCCGCCTCGGGCGGAGTCTGGAAGACTTCCAACGGCGGGCTGACGTTCGAGCCGGTATTCGACGACCAGCCGATCGCCTCGATCGGTGATCTCGCCCTGGCACCGACCAATCCCGACGTCATCTACGTCGGCAGCGGCGAGGCCAACGCGCGCAACAGCGTCTCGTTCGGCAACGGGGTCTACAAGTCGACCGACGGCGGTCAGAGCTGGAAGCACGTCGGTCTCGACGACACCCGCCACATCTCACGGGTCGTGGTCTCGTCGCTCGACCCGGACGTCGCCTATGTCGGGGCGATGGGCCACTTCTTCGGCCCCAACCAGGAGCGCGGGGTCTTCCGGACCCGGGACGGCGGCGCGACCTGGGAGAAGATCCTCTACGTCGACGACCGGCACGGTGTCTCCGACCTCGACATCGACCCGACCAACCCCAACATCCTCTTCGCCGGTCTCTGGCACTTCGACCGCAAGCCCTGGACCCACACCACCGGCAGCAAGGAGGGGGGGCTGTGGAAATCGGTCGACGGCGGCGACAGCTGGGAGCGGCTGGAGAAGGGGCTGCCGGAGGGCGTCGTCGGCCGGATCGCGGTCAAGATCGCGCCCAGCAATGCGAACGTGGTCTACGTGATGACCGAATCGGACGAGGGCACTCTCTTCCGCTCGAACGACCGCGGCGAGAGCTTCGAGAAGGTGACCGACGAGGTCGGCATCATCTCGCGCGGCCTCTACTACACCGATCTGCGTGTCGATCCGGTGGACGAGAACCGTGTCTATGCGGTCTCGAGCCGGCTCCAGCTCTCGATCGACGGCGGCAGGAGCTGGCAGCGGATCTCGCGCTCGACGCACGTCGACTACCACTCGCTCTGGATCGACCCGACCGACCCCGATCGGATCTGGCAGGGCCAGGACGGGGGCGTCGCGGTCTCCTACGACCGGGGTCGCACCTGGGAGCCGATCCGCAACCTGCCCCTCGGCCAGTTCTACCAGGTCTTCCACGACAACCGGGAGCCGTTCTACTACCTCGGCGGCGGCCTGCAGGACAACGGCACCTGGTACGGCCCGAGCCGCACCCGCGAGCCGGCCGGCATCCTCCAGGACGACTGGCGGATGATGAGCTTCGGCGACGCCTACTTCGTGGTGCCGCACCCAGAGATCGTCGACCTGTTCCTCTCCGAGTACCAGGCGGGCGGCATCATGCGCACCGACATGACCACCCGCCAGCAGATCGACGTCAGTCCGCAGCCGCGGCGCAACGACGGCGGTCCGGTCGGTGACCTCGAGTACAGGTTCAACTGGAACGCGCCGATCATCGCCTCGCCACACGATCCGGATACGGTCTACTTCGCCGGCAACGTCGTCTTCAAGACCCGCGACTTCGGCGACACCTGGGAAGTGATCAGCCCCGACCTGACCACCGACGACCCGGACAAGCAGGGGGAAGCGGGCGGTCCGGCGTGGATCGAGAACACGACCGCCGAGTACCACTGCACGATCATCAGCTTCGCCGAATCGCCGGTCGAGGCGGGAGTACTCTGGGCCGGCACCGACGACGGCAACCTGCAGGTCTCCCGCGACGGCGGGGCGAACTGGGAGAACGTCGTCGGGCGGGTGCGCGGGGTGCCGGATTTCTCGCCCGTCTCGCACGTCGAACCGTCGCGAACCGAGGCCGGCACGGCCTGGGTGTCGTTCGACCGCCACATGTTCGACGACTTCCGCCCGCATCTGTTCCGCACCACCGACTACGGCCAGAGCTGGCAGCGGGTCTCGACCGAGGGCATCCCCGACACCGCCTGGATCTGGGTCGTGCGGCAGGACCCGCGCAATACCGACCTGCTCTGGGTCGGCACCGAGCTCGGCCTCTACGCGTCCTACGATGGCGGCTCGAGCTGGCGCCGCCACCACCTCGAGAACCTGCCCACGGTCTCGGTGCACGACGTCCTGATCCACCCGCGCGACAACGACCTGATCCTCGGTACACACGGTCGCGCGATCTGGGTCTTCGACGATGCCACGCCGCTCCAGCAGTGGCGTGACGACATCGCCGGCGGTCCGGCGCACCTGTTCGGGATCCGGCCGGCGCTGCGCTTTCCCACCCGCTTCACCCGCTACGGCCTGGGTGACAAGCGTCACCGCGCTCCGAACCCCGCGCGCGGCGCTCTGATCACCTACTACCTGCCGGAGAAGCTCGACGCCCCGCCCGAGCAGGACGCGCAGGGCGAGGACGTCGATGAGTCCAGCGACACGGAGGACGAAGCTCCGGAGAAGGAGGAGCGCATCAAGATCGAGGTTCTCGACGCCGCGGGCGAAGTGATCCGGACGCTCGACACCGAGAAGCTGCCCAAGGAGGCCGGCCTCAACCGCACCAACTGGGACCTGACCATGGACCCGGCGCGCCGGCGCCGGCCTCCCGATCCGGCGGAGGTCGAGTTCTTCGGCGGTCCGCGCGGTCCGGCGGTCCTCCCGGGCACCTACACCGCGCGGCTGACGGTCGATGGTGAGTCGCACGAGACGCCGGTCGAGGTCAGGGTCGATCCGCTGGTTGGCGCCTCACGGGAGGCGCTCGAGGCCCAGTTCGACGCGGCGGTCGAGCTGACCGAGATGCTGTCGAGCCTGAACGACCGCCTGAAGGGGATGGACAGCGTCGCCTCCCAGCTCCAGGCGCGCCAGGCGACGGCCAAGGCGATGGAGGTCGAGCTTCCAGACGATCTGCGCAAGGCATGGAAGGAGCACGACAAGGCCGCCGAGGAGATGCTCGCGAGCCTCGCGCGCGCCGAGGGCAAGCCGTTCTGGAGCCAGGGGCCCCGGTTGAGCGAGCGTCTCGGCGATCTACGTCGCAACATCGACGGGCAGTTCTCGGCACCGACCGCAGCCCAGCTGGAGCTGCTCGGCGAGCTGCGCACCGAGTACGACGACAAGGTCGCCGAGATCGATAGCTACCTCGGCGAGACGGTGCCCGCTCTGAACAGCCAGCTGACGGCCGCGGGCGTACCGCCGGTTGCACTGCCGGCAGTAGAAACGGGAAACTAGACCGATGTTCTACAAGGAGTTTCACGACGGGTATCTGGTCCGGCTTTCACGCGGTGAGGAGATCCGCGCCGGACTCTCCGAGCTGATGGCGCGCGAGCAGATCGGCTGCGGCTTCGTCGCCGGCCTGGGCGCGGTGACCGAGCCCCACATGGGCTACTACGTGCTGGGCGAGAAGCGCTACGTCGAGCGCCGATTCGAAGGTGAGTACGAGCTGGTCGGCATGACCGGCAGCCTCTCGTGGCACGAGGGCGAGCCCTTTCCCCACGTCCACGTGATGCTCACCGGACCGGAGTTCCTGTCGTTCGGCGGCCACCTCTTCGAGGCGACGACCTCGGCCACCGTCGAGATGTACGTGCGCGCGGATCAGGACCGGGTCGATCGTGAGCTCGACACCGAGATCGGTCTGCATCTGATGCAGTTCCCGCACAGCTGTCCGATCGGCCGCGAGTGAGGCGCTCGACGCTCGTCGTCACGCTCCTGCTGTCGTGCGCTCCCCTCCCGGCGACCGCGGCGTGCACGGGTCCGCCCTACGACCTGGCACGCCGCTTCGTCGGCACCTGGAGCGAGCACACGGTGACCACCGAGGGCGAGGTGTTCGTCGGCACGCTCCGGGCCACCATGGAGGCCGACGGCTGTGGGTTCTCACAGCGATTCACCACCGCCGAGGGTGAGCTGCTGTTCGTCTCGTTCGGCCATGTCGACGACGAGAGCGCCGAGTGGCGTGAGACCTTCGTCTTCGTCCATGGCCGGGTGGCGCACTACCGCTGGGTGCCGGAGCGAAGCGAGGTGATCATGTACGACGCCAGCGCCGCGCCCGGCAAGCTCAGGCGCCTGCGGATCACTGATCTCGGCCCTGACTCGTACGACGTCGTCGAAGAGCACTCGACCGACGGTGGCTCGACCTGGAACGAGGTCGAGCTGACCCGCACCCGGCGGCTGCCCGAGTCGGAGTCCTAGCCTCCGAGCCGCGAGGCGCGATCGCCGGCGACCGCGTAGACCTCGATCTGGTCGGGATCGGCGACCAGGGCCCGTGGCAATGCGAACCTGAACCCGATCGGCGCCTCGCCGTGCGTCTCCGGCGCTTCGGTGCCCGGACCCGGACGGTGGCTGGTCGGAGTCGCGAAGATGAGCCGATCGTTCGAGAACGCCAGGATCACGGTACCGCGTTCGAGCCTGGCATCGAGGGCCCACCCCCAGAAGGTCAGGCCCTGGTGGAAGAGTCTCCCGCGTACGGCTCCCTCGACCAGAGTCGGGCCGTCGCCGCCGGCGGTGACCAGCCGGAGCACCTCGCCGTCGCGGTCGCGCTCGACCGTGTAGCTGGCGTCCGACGTGCCGCCCCAGGAAACGAGCTCGAGTCCGTCCGCCGTATCCCGGACCTCGAACAGCTCCATTCGATTCCGCCCGGCGCGCAGGGAATCTGGGGGCACCATTGCCGACACGTACCAGCGATTTCGATGAGCGTACGGGCTCGTCGCAGCCTGGATCACGCCGTTGACCGCCACGACGAGCTCAGTGTCGGCCGTCGGCTCCGGTCCGAGGACTCGCCCCTGGAGCTGAACGGGCACGAAGCCGCTCTCGGGCGCCACCTGTGAGAGGAACCACGGCTGCTCGAGCGCCACTTGGCGCTCGCTGGCGCGTACCGGCAGCTCGAACGTGGGCCGCCCGATGAGGTCGCGGCGCGCACCTATGTGGAAGAGCCCGTCGAGGCCTGGCTCGTTGAACGATTCCGCTACCCGGAAACGGGCGAGCCGGATGGCCGCGCGCACCCGGTCAGGATCCAGATTCCGGACTCTCCAGCCCCTCGGGCCAACGAAGGCCGCTGGGCGGTCGTACGGGCGCTCACCGAACAGATCGACGCCGTCGGTCGGCCATGGGGAGGGAGAGTCCTGCGCGGCGGCCAGGGTCGCGATCAGATCGGTCGTGCGCGACGGCCGCTCGTCGGTCGAGCCGGCGCGACCGAGTCCGCGCACGAAGAGCGGCACCGACAGCACCTCGCCGAGGTTGCTCTCCTTGGGCTGCCTGCCCGGCTCTCCGGCGAAGAAGGAGAAGCCGTGATCGGCCGTGACCACGAGCAGCGCCTGGGCGAGGCGAGGGTCGCCGTCGAGCGCACCCAGCACCCGTCCGAGCAGGCGATCCGCGTACCCGAGCTGCAGCAGATGTCGCTGCAGCGCCTGTGTGATCTCCCACTCGGTGCCGATCCACCGACCGTCGCCGGGCGCCGCGCCGTGGGCGAAATTCGGCCCGCTGATCGGGCCGTATTCGCTGCCGTCCGGTAGATAGCGCCAGGGGATGTGAGGAAGCTCCAGATGGAGATAGTGAACACTCGGCGACGAGGCGCTGGCTAGACCGGCGATGAACCGATCGACCCGGGACGCCACGTCATAACGAGCGCTCCACTCCTCGCCCGCGACGTCGTGCTGGCCGGGAGCGCGGACGGTGCGTCGGAAGTCGCGCCAGGTGCCGGTGACCGGCGGCAGGTCAGCCCTCCAAGCCTCGGGTAGCAGAACGTGCAGGTAGAGGATTCTCAGGTCCGACCCGAGGCTCGCCAGGCGCGCCCGCCACGGCTCCTGCTCCGTCGGCTCGCACACCTCGACCGGGCAGAGGCTGGTCATGGTCTCGACCGCCCGAACGTCGTGGGTCGGAGCGAGCCAGGTAAAGAGGTTTTCGGGATGGTCCAGGTGGGTCGGCAGGCGGGGGCGGTCGGGGATCCGGCCGGTCAGAATCGCCGGCACCGCGTACGAGGTGCTGTGGTGCGGAGCGGTCGCGGCCGGGAAGAACACCCCCTCGCCGACCAGGCGGGCGAACGCCGGGAAGCGAGAGTCATCGATCCGGCCGTCGGCTGCGAGCAGCGAGCCAGTCGGCAGCTCGTCGAAGACCAGCAAGACGATGTCGCGGGGATCCGAGACCCGAGGCAACGCCTGCTGCTCGCTCGGCTCGGTGAAGATCAGACCACGCACCGGAGTGAAGAAGGTGAACTTCGTCAGAAAGAGCAGGGCACACAGGCCGACCGCGGTGCTCAGTCCCGGCAGTCCCTTGCCCCGGTAGATCACCAAGGTCAGGCCGAGCGCGCCAAGTGCCGCGACGGCGACCGAAATCGAGGGACCGAGGCCGAGCGCGTTGCCGATCTGAAGCGCCTGCGTGAACAGGAGCCCGGCGGCGCACAGGAGCGCGATCGCCGCGGCGGCCCGCGGCAGCCACCGCCCGAGCAGCCAGAGCAGACCACCGACCAAAGCCGGGGGACCGAGCGTGAGGAGGATCGCTCCGACCAGGATCTGGCCGCCGGTGAGCCGATGAGCGAGCAGGAACTCCGGCCCGTTGCCGACCAGGTCGAGGAGCGGCTGCGCGACAGCAAACGCCCACAGGCCAGTCAGGCCGAGTATCCAGCTACCGCGAGGCGAACGCTCCGGCACGGTCTCGGATACTAGCGCGGTGCCGGTGCTGGACCGATCGGATCCGAAACACGCCGGCGTGCGCGCCGTAGGACTACAGAGTCGGATGCTCAGCGACCGCTTGAAGAACAAGCTTCTCTGGGGCAGCTTCGTGCTGGCCGTCGTGTGGCGTCTCGTCTCTCCCTGGTCGCAGCAGCAGGAGGTCGTCGCGGGAGACCTGGACGAGGGCACTTTCTACGAGTACCTCGCCTTTGGTCTGCTCGGACTGACCTTCCTGATCGCGGGGTGGATCGCCCACCGCTACGCACCGACGCCAGCGAGCTGGGCGTTCTCCATGTTCGCCGCCTACTCAGCCGTTCATTGGGGAGGACCGTTGGCCACCGATGCCAGCGGCTGGTTCGTCTACTTCCTGCTCAGCGGAGTCGTCGCCGAAGCGCTCTTTCTGCACTTCGCATTGATCTACCCCGAACCGTTGGCGGCCGCTCGGGGCAGGCTCGTCTGGCGAGTCCTCTACGGTGCGGTGGGCGTTGCCGCTCTGTTGACCGTGGCCGTCCTGGCCATCGGCGGCAGCCTGACCTCGGTCGGCCTGATCGTGAACCACACGCTCCTGCCCAACCTGTTCGCGCTTACCGGACTCGTACTCCTGATCGTCCGATTCGTGCGGGCCACGCCCGAGGAGAGATCGGCGACCGGCCTGCGACTCGCCTTCTGGGCGATGGTGCTGGGAACGGCACCCTATCTGATCGTCACGGTTGCCAGCGCCCTGGGCATCGAGCCGCCGGGAGGAGCGCAGGTCTACAACTTCTTCTTCTTGCTGATCCCGATCGGACTCTGCGCGGCGGTGATTCGCGACCACCGCTCCCGGGCGCCCTAGGGGTGCGGGCCCTCGAGCTCGGCGAGGACTCGGTCGAGCGCGCCGCGATCGAGGTGCTCACCGCGCAGGACGACGCCTTCGATCGTCTCGAGCGCAGCGAGGTCCGCGAACGGATCGGCTCGCAGCATCACCAGATCGGCGGGCGCTCCGCCGACGATCTGGCCGTCCAACGGGTCACCGCCGGACGCGACTCCCGGCCCGCGAGTCGCGGCCCGAAGGGCGGCTCGTGGGGGCAGGCCGGCCCGACCCAACAGTCGGACCTCGGCGTGGAGGTCGAAGCCGGGCAGGAGGCCGCCCGATGAGAGGTCGGTCCCCGTGCCGATCGGCGCCCCGGCCTGGTGCAGCATCCGAACCAGGTCGAGCCCGATCCCGACGAGCGAGTGCCGGAGCCGGATCACATCCGGCCGGCGGTCGATCTCGTGCGGCTCGGCACTCTCGCGCCACTGCCGGTAGCTATCGGCGCTCAGGTAGCGCCAACGCGGGTCGGGCTGGTCCCATACCGCGGCCCGTTCCGCTCGCAGCTCGTAGGCACGCAGGGTCGGGACGAAGAGCGTCTGGTGCTCGGCGAAGCACGCGACCAGCGCCGGCGCATCGCTTTCGAGCCAGGCCGGCATCGACTGGAACGCCTCCAGCTCACTCTCGAAGCGCGAGAGGTAGGTGCCCTCGAAGAGGGTGGCGATGTGCTCGATCGACGCCTGGCCCGCGGCACACGCCTCGGTCGGCTCGATCGTCGTCGGCACGTGGCCGACGACGGCGAGATCCGCCTCCCGGGCCGCCTCGAGCAGCGCAAAGTAGGCTTCACCGCCGGTGGCGTTGTGGGTCTTCAAGAGGTCGACGCCCGCCGCCAAGAGCTCCACGACCGCTTGGCGCGCCGACTCAGCCGAGTCGATCACCCGGTGGTGGGGTCCGTTCTGGGCACCGTTCAGGGTCGGGCCGGTGCGGACGATGCGCGGACCGAGCAGCTCGCCGGCGGCGATCCGGTCGCGCAGGGCTTCGATCTGGTCGAGCTTGGCGCCGAGGTCGCGTACGCCGGTGACCCCCTGGGTCACGAGGAGCGCGGGCGCCGCCGCGTCGGCATCTGCCAGGTGGGTATGCAGGTCCCAGAGACCCGGGATCAGGAAGCGGCCGCTGCCGTCGATCCGCCGGACCCGCTCGGGCAGTGCCGGCGATGCCTCTGCCAACACTTCGAGGATGCGATCGCCCTGGATGACCACCGTCGACGGGCCGCTGGCGCCGTTGACCGGATCGAGGATCGTTACGCCGGCGAGAGCCAGGGCGGCGCTCTCGTCGAGCGCAGTGGCGAGCGTGTCGTCGGCCGATGGCCCACCACAGGCGGCCAGAAGAGCGGCCGCGAGCAGCGCGCGGGCTGCCGAGCCATCCATACCGCTCTCTACGGACGCGGCGACGATTCGTTACACCGCGCGAGCGACCGCGCCTCTAGTTGGCGCGCACGCTGCGGCCGAGCACCGTGCGCACCGACAGCTTCGGGTCGCTCACCTCGACCCGGATATCGCCGAGATCGGCGGCCGTCAACGGCCGACCCATGGCGTAGGTGAGGAGGTACTGACTGCGCAGGTCGGCCTCGATGGCGCCGTAGATCTTGCGCAGTTCCCCCTTCGTGGAGAAGAAGTACACCCGGCCGCCGGTCTGCCGTGCCATCCGCTGGGTTACCAGCCGGTCGACGTCGCTCAGCAGGTCGGTCGGGTTCTCGAGCACCACCATGTAGATCGGCACACCGAGGCGCAGAGCCTCTCGGATGCATCGTGCGGGACGGAAGCGGCTGCCATAGTCCTGTCCGTCGGTCAGCACCACGAGCGCCTTGCGGCCCCCCTCGCCCTCGAACTGCGAGAGCGAGAAGAGAATCGCGTCGTAGAGCGAGGTCGTGCCGCCGAAGTCGAGCGCTCCCATTCGACCGACCAGGAGCTCCTGGCGGCGGGTCGGCTTCTGGGTCAGTCGCGCGCGCTCGTCGAAGTCGGTCAGGAAGGCCCGGTCGCGCTCGCCGAGGGCGCTCTCGAAGAAGAACGCCGCGCCGTCGCGGATATCGTCCTGCCAGTCCTCCATGCTCTCCGACGTGTCGACCGCGAGGCCCAGGGTGAGCGGCACGTCCTCCGCCCGCGCGAACCCCTCGATCCGCTGACTGCGACCGCCGTGGAAGAGAGTGAAATCCTCGCGACTCAGGTCCTGGTGCGGCGCCTTGTGGCGGTCGGTCACCAGCGCGTACAGCTCGACCAGATTGACGTCGAGTCGCTCCGAGACTTCGGGCTCCACCGCCATCCGGGCGCTCTCCAGGCTGGTGCCGTCGTCCAGGTAGGCGACCACCCGGTAGTGATCGGTCGGCATCACCGAGCCGGTCTCGACCGTAGCGCTGATCTCCAGAGATGCCGGGCGGGCGAAGCTCTGCCGGAGCTGGTCGTTCCAGTAGACCTCGACCCGCTCCAGCTGACGACCGATCGGCGTCGACGCCTCCGCTCGCAGGTCGACCCGGCCACGCCGGGGATCGCCGACCACCTCGACGATGTCGACCCGGAACGGTCGGTCCTCCTCGTTGAGCCGCAGCGTGTCCTCACCCAGCTTGAGTGCCCGCGGTGAGAACGCCGCCGCGCGCACGGTGTGGATCTCCGGCACGACCCCCAGGTCGAGCCGCGTCTGGAACGGTGGGTGGTGCGCCACGTCGACCAGAAAGCCGT
Organism: Thermoanaerobaculia bacterium; assembly: GCA_947259925.1. Lineage (GTDB taxonomy): Bacteria > Acidobacteriota > Thermoanaerobaculia > Multivoradales > JAHEKO01 > JAHEKO01. The sequence continues at coordinate 21,431 of CAMYOG010000008.1, read as the reverse complement.
CCAGGAAGAAGGCAACGTAGCCCACCTCGTGCTCACCGGTGACGGCGGTCAGCCGGGTCGGCCCGGTGTGGGGTCCCGGGCCGGGAGACAGTAGCCTGATCGCCGTCGTCGGGTCCGCCTCGGCGTGCACCCGGGCTTCCGATGGGCGACTCACTCGACCGCCCCAGCGCGGCGCGACGAGCGGCTCGGAGCGGAAGGCGACCTCCAGCGGCCGGGGCTCGGCGCCCACCGCCGGCGGCCGGTAGGTGACGCGGACCCTTTCTCCAAGGGCCGCCAGGACCCGATCGACGCTCCGGCCACGCGACACCAGCTCGCCGGCGGTATCCTCGGCCAGCTCACGAAGAGGTTGCCGTGGATCGACGAACTCGCTCCCCTGATCGCCGAGGGAGAGGCCCAGCACCGTCCAACCGTGGGCGGCGGCCAGACGGCAGAGCGCCCCGTGGGCTTCACCGACGTCACTCTCCAGCCCCTCCAGTCGCTCCGTGCGGCCGATGTAGAACCGCTTGAAGTCGAGATCGAATCCGTCTTGAACCAGGATCAGGAGGCCCGGCTCCGCGCCCGACCTGGCAACCAGGGTGTCGACCAGCGAGGAGCGCTGCCGATCGAGCAGGCTTCTTTCGCGTTCCATCTCCCGTCGCACGAGCGCTTCGTCGGGCTCCGAGTCACGTCTCTCCTCGAGGTATCGAAGCCGGCGCCAGAGGAGCTCACCGGCCAGCGTCGTCCGGTCGCCGAACAGGGTCAGGCTCTCGCGGATCTCGTGCGGGTGTCGAGAGGTGGCGAGCAGCTCGCGCGGTTCGGGGTCGGCAGCAACGATGGTCACCGGACCGAGTGCGGCCAGTCGCTCGGCGCTGTCGCTCAGACGGCGGATGGACGCTTCGAGCCCACCGGGCGTCGAGACCGGCGTGTCGAAGTAGACCAGCACGCGCCACGGAAGACCCTCTGGTGCCGGCGCCAGCCGCTCGGCGGCCAACACCTCGAGCGACTCACCGGCGAGCCGCAGCTCGAAATCGGCAGGAGAGAGGGGTCCTTCCGGCGGCTCGAGCGCCACCACCACCGACAGCGTCTCCGGTGTCGCACCGGTCGCGACCGGTGGGACCAATCCGAGCAGACAGGCCCCATAGAGGAGACCGGCCGCCAGCCGGAGCCTCGCGGTGTGGTACCGAAGGGGGCTTCGCAGTTCCTGCAAACCGAACCCGAAGATGCTAGCAGAGGGAACCTCCGACTAGAGTTGGCGGTTCTAGGTCAGAGGAGGTGACATGACGACGCCGATTCTTCGAGGATTCCTGGTTCTCACACTCATCGCCGGGCTCGGGACACTGCCGAGCTCTCCATCCCGGGCCGCCGAGAGCGCCGAGCAGCGACAGGAGCGGATCGCCCTCGGCTTCGTCGAGCGCGTTGCCTCGGGTGACGTCGAGGCGACCGTCGACTACATCCGCGCCAACTTCGGCACCGAGCTGCTCGAGCGCCGGCCGCCCGAGAGCTGGGAGCGCCTCGCCCAGCAGCTGGGCCGCCACGCCGGGCTCGAAGTCGCCGGGATCTTCATCGACGAGCCCGGACACCTGGTGATCGAGGCCGAGAGCCCGGTCGGCATGATGATCGAGTTCGGCTTCGACTTCAGCCCCGACGAGCCCGACAAAATCGCCGGCCTGTCGCTCCAGGCTGGTGGTGGTGAGCGCGGCGGTCCGAAGCTGCCGCCCTTCGAGCTCCCCGACGACGCCTCCTCGGAACAGATCGCCGAGGCGCTCGATGCCTACCTCGGGAGCCTCGGGCGCGACGGCGTCTTCTCCGGCGCGGCGCTGGTGGCGCGGCACGGAGAGCCAATCTACACCGGGGCCTGGGGACTGGCGAGCCGTGAGTGGGAGGCTCCCAACCGGATCGACACCCGGTTCGATCTCGGCTCGATCAACAAGTCGTTCACCCGAATAGCCATCGGTCAACTGGTGCTGGCGGGCGAGCTGAGCCTCGACGATCGGATCGCCGACCACCTGCCCGGCTATCCGAACGCCGACGTCGCGGTGAAGGTGACGATTCGCCACCTTCTCGACCACAGCTCGGGCATCGGCGACATCTTCAACGACCGGTTCTTCCACAGCGCCAAGCGGCTCTACCGCGAGCCCGAGGACTTCTTCCCCGTCTTCGCCGATCAGCCGCTGGCGTTCGAGCCGGGCACCGGCAGCGCCTATTCGAACGGCGGCTTCATGGTGCTGGGCGCGATCATCGCCGCGGCATCGGGTCAGACCTACTCCGAGTACGTGGCCGAGCACATCTTCGCGCCCGCGGGCATGGACTCGACCGGCTTCTTCGCCCGTGACGAGCCGGTGCCGAACGTCGCCATCGGCTACACCCACATGGGCCCCGACGGGCGGACCGACGAGCTACACAACAACCTCTTCCGACTGCCGGTCCGCGGCAATTCCGCCGGTAGCGCCTTCTCCACCGTCGGCGATCTCCTCGCGTTCGACAACGCGCTGCGCGAGCATCGGCTGCTGGCGCCCGCCTGGACGCACTGGTACTTCGGTGGCGCCGAGCCAGGGACCGAGAACCCGGAGGCTCCGAGCGGCCGGTCGACCGCCGCCACCGGCATCGCCGGCGGGGCGCCCGGCGTCAGCGCGGTGCTCGAGAGTGACGGCGTGGTGACGATTATCGTGCTGTCGAACTACGACGAGCCGGGAGCCGAGACCGTAGGCCGAGCGCTCAGACGACCGCTCACCCGGGCGCTGCGCTGACGGCTCGCAGGGCGGACGATATCCTCTGCGGATGCGGATCTGCAGCGCTCTGGCCCTGGTCTCGATCCTCAGCTGCCCAGCACTGGCGGAGCTCTCGCCGGTCGAGCAGCGCCTGGTCGCCGAGGTCGAAGCCGGCAACGACTCGGCCCTCGAGCTGATCGAGCGCTCGGTCAACGTCAACAGCGGCACGATGAACTTCGAGGGCGTGCGGGAGGTCGGCCGGCTGTTCGCCGCCGAGCTCGAGGCGCTCGGGTTCACGACCGAGTGGTTCGATGGCGCTGCGTTCGAGCGTGCCGGCCATCTGGTCGCCGAACGCGCCGGCGCCGGCCCGACGGTCCTCCTGATCGGCCACCTCGACACGGTGTTCGAGGCCGACAGCCCGTTCCAGCGCTACTCGCGAATCGGCCCGAGCGAGGCGGCCGGCCCCGGCATCACCGACATGAAGGGCGGCGATGTGGTGATGATCTACGCGCTGCGCGCCCTGGCGGCGGTCGGGGCCCTGGATCGAATCGATCTGCGGGTCGTCATGACCGGCGACGAAGAGGACTCCGGTCGACCGCTCTCGGCGGCACGCCGGGCGCTACGGACCGCCGCCACCGGGGCGGCGTACGCGATCGGCTTCGAGGACGGCGACAGCGATCCCACGACCGCCGTGATCTCCCGACGCGGCTCGACCGATTGGTCGCTCCGCGCTACCGGCGTGCCGGCGCACTCATCGCAGATCTTCACCGACCAGGTGGGTGCCGGTGCGATCTACGAGGTGTCGCGGATCCTGACGGCGTTCTACAACCAGCTGTCGCGGATCCCGGACCTGACCTTCAACCCCGGTGTCATCACTGGCGGCACCGACGTCACGCTCGACTCGACCCTGGCCCGCGGTACCGCCTTCGGCAAGAGCAACGTGGTAGCCGAGCTCGCGATGGTCGACGGCGATCTGCGGGCGCTCTCGCCCGAGCAGTACGAGCACGCCAAGGCGACCATGCAGGAGATCGTACGCGAGCACCTGCCCAGAACCGCGGCGACGCTGACCTTCTCGGACGGCTACCCGCCACTCGCTCCGACCGACGGCAACCGGGCGCTTCTCGAGCGCTATAGCGAGGCGAGTGAGGATCTCGGCTTCGGCCCGGTCGCCGCGGTCGATCCACGCAAGGCGGGCGCCGCCGATGTCTCTTTCGTCGCCGATCTGGTGCCCCAGGTTCTCGATGGCATCGGCCTGATGGGTCGGGGCGGACACACGGTCGACGAGGTCGCCGATCTCGCGACCCTCGACTCGCAGACCAAGCGCGCCGCCCTCCTCCTCTACCGCCTGCCCCGAGAGTAGGAGTTGTCGCCGAGAGCGCTTCTGGTCACGACCGCGCTGCCCGTTCTGCTGGCGGGCTGCGCGACCACGTCGCCGCCCGCGCCGGTGGTCACCGCGGCCGACTCCGCATGGTCTCACGCGCTGGTGATCGACGCCTCGAGCAGCGCTTCTACGCTCCATGCCTACCGATGGCGGCCCGACCCGGAGGGCGGACTGCCTCGGATCGAGGAGGTCGAGCTGGGACGGGAGTGCGAGTACGTCGAGCCGGGGCTCGCCCACTACGGGAGCCGTCCGGAAGCCGCTGTCGCATCGCTCGAGCCGCTTCTCGGCTGTGCGATCGATTTCGTCGGCGAGGGTCCGGACGTCCGGGCGCGGGCGGCACTCCACCTCCGAGCCACCGCCGGTCTCCGGCTCCTACCGGTCGACCAGCAGGAGGGGATCCGTGACGCGGTGGGGGCGGCTCTCGACCGGGTGCCGTTCGGCACGACCTCGGCCCGGCTGATCAGCGGCGCCGAAGAGGGGATCTTCGGTTGGCTGAGCGTCAACTACCTCCTCGGCCGTCTCGGCCCGGGCGATCCAGTGCCGACGTTCGGGGCGCTCGACCTCGGCGGCGCCTCGACCCAGGTCACCTTCGCTCCGCGCGAGCGACCGCGCGAGCACGGCCAGGCGATCACCCTGAACGGCCGCACGCACCACGTCTACACCTACAGCTATCTCGGACTCGGTCAGGACGAGGCGCGCAAGAGCGTCGCCTCGCCGGCCTGCTACCTCGAGGGCTTCCCGATCCCCGGTGGCGGCGTCGGCACCGGCGACTACGACGGCTGCCGGGCCGCGATCAGGGTCGCGCTCGGCAGACCGTGCGTCACGCCGCCCTGTTCGATGTTCGGGGTCTACCAGCCGCCGTTGCGCGGCGAGTTCCTCGGGCTCTCGGTCTACGCCTACGCCGCGAGCTTCTTCGATCTCGACGACTATCTGTCGCCGGCCAGCCTGGAAGAGGCGGGAAGGCAGTTCTGCGACCTGAGCTGGACCGACCTGGTGCAAGCGGATCCGACCATCGTCGACGACCGTCACGTCGAGAAGTTCTGCTTCTCCGCCGCCTATTCGGTGACGCTCTTGACCGACGGCTTCGGGCTGCCGTTCGAGGCCGAGCGCGTGCGCGCGCCGATCCGGGTCGAAGGGAACGAGGTCGGCTGGGCGCTCGGAGCGCTGCTCTACGAACTGGCGGGCGACAGCGACTGAGGCTCAGCCGCGCCCCGCGATCCGCCAGACGCCGACCGTCAGGAGGGGTAGCACGAAGAGCGCCAGAAAGGCGTAGGCCATCGCTCGGTAACCCTGCGCGACCAGAGCGATCAGCCCGAGACGCGAGAGCAGTGCGGCCGCGATCAGGATCGTGACCGTCAGCAGGCCCGCCGCTCGCCGCGAGAGCGGGCTCCGACCCTGCTCCTCGAGAGTTCCCGAGACTCGATCCAGGACCGCGTGGATCAGACCGGTGCTGGTCTCGATCAGGGTCCAGAGCAGTACCAGACCGAAGAGAGCGTACATCCAGGGAGCCCCATGGCGGCTCAACAGCTCGAGCCACGGCACCGCCGCCTCCAGAACCGTCGAGTCCGGGTAGGCGGTCAGGATCGCCAGGTAGGTCGCGGCGAACGGCAGGGTGCCGAGCGCGCCGGTGATCAGGGCGGCGGTCCAGGAGTCCCGTGACGATGTCTGTTCGTCGAGCACGAACAGCACGGTCGGCAGACAGGCCAGGTTGTAGCCGACGTAGAGGACGCCGGCGGTGAGCGCCGTGCCGGCGCCTGCCGCGGTGCCGGTCGCCAGCGCTCGGGGCAGCTCTCCACCGGCCTGCCAGAGCACCAGTCCGGCAAAGATCGCGTAACCGCTGTACAGCAAGCCCGTGCCGATCGTCTTGAAGCGCTCGATGCCGCGGCGGCCCGAAGCGTTCAGCGCCCCGACCACCACGACGACGATGCCGAAGCCCATCCACTCGGGCCACCCGAGCGTGGTCTGCAGCACACTCCCCGACGCCGCGCTCACCACGGCGATGATGACCACCGCCATCGCCACGAACAGCAGGTCGAAGAGGGCCCAGGCCCGCCCGATCAGCTTGCGCATGAAGCGCCGGTAGTCGTACGCCCGATGGACCCGAGCGAACTCGTAGGTGACCCCGCAGGTCACCACGAAGCCGACGAAGATCGCCAGGATGCTGTAGACGCCGTCACCGCCGAAGCGCGCGCCGTATTCGACGATCTCGCGCCCGGTGCCGTAGGCGCCGCCGATCAGGACCGACTGGAAGATGATCCCCGGCAGCAGGTAGCGACGGAAGGCCGAATCCACGAGCGGCGATTATGACCCGCCGCCGGCGATCAGCCTGCCGAGCGCAATTCGGCCAGCTTGCGCGCCGCGGCGTCGTAGCCCGGATCGAGCTCCAGCGCCTTGCGAAGGAAGGTGACCGCGCGCTCGATCTCGCCCTCCTGGCGCGCGTAGACGCTGCCGAGATTCCCCCAGGCGCGCGCCGATTCGGGGTAGTACTCGACGTTCAGCTTGAGCAGCTCGAGCGCCAGCCGCTTGCTGCACGCGACGTAGTAGAACTCGTCGCGAAAGAGCCCGTACCCACGGATCGTCGCGAGGTGGAGAACGAGCTTGGCCGCCGGCAGCGTCCAGAGTGGATCGGGGAGCCTCATCTCGCGTCTACCAGGGGAGTAGACTATCCCTGGTCCTCGAAAGACCGATCCGGTAGCGGCCCCGTGGTTGCCCCTCGCGTCGTTGCGGCGCTCTTCGCGTGCCTTCTCCCAGCCGCCCCCGTCGCGGCTCAGGACGCGCGATTCGACGAGACGATCGAGGTCCGGGTCATCAACGTCGACGCCGTGGTGACCGGCCAGAACGGCGTGCCGGTGCGCGGCCTCGCCGCCAAGGAGTTCGAGCTGCTGGTCGACGGCCAGACGGTACCGATCGCCTACTTCGCGGCGATGGAAGATGGCGTGGTGGCGCGTGCCGGGCCTTCGGCGACCGACGCCCAGGACCAAGTCGATGCGGGCAGAACGACGAAGCCGTTTCTGGCCCTGGTCTGGGATCAGCGGGCCTTCCGACCCAAGGACGCCTCGCGAGTCCTCGGCGGCGTGATCGACCGGCTGCCGGCGCTGATCGAGGCGACGCGCGGCATCATGGTCGCCCGGCAGAGCCGCACGCTCGGCATCGAGCAGAGCTTTACCTCCGATGGCGAGCTCATCCGTGCGGCGATCGACCGGCTCGACGATCAGACCGCCGTCTCCTTCGCGCGCGGGGAGCGCGGACTCCTGCTCAGCAGTCTGGCGCGAGCGCCCGGCCCCGAGGACGCGAACTCGACCGACGAGATGCGGCTGATCGAGGAGCAGGCCAATCGCTTCCTCAACCAGATCAACCTCCAGGCACTGCAGGAGCGGCAGGAGGCACTGGGCGGCCTCGCGCAACTGCGCCAGATGGTCAACCTGCTCGCCACCTTGCCGGGACGGAAGAGTGTGCTCTACCTGGGTGGCGGCATCCAGACCCGGCCCGCCGAGGCTCTCTATCGGGTCTGGTGGGACAAGTACCGCACCATCGCCAGTCGCCTGCGGGTGCCGAGCTTCGGCAGCCAGACCAACCTGACCGATGTCACCTCCGGGTTCGTGGCGCTGACGCGCGAGGCGAACCGGCAGCGGGTGGCCTTCTACGTGCACGACGTGAGCGGTGTCGAGGCGTCCGCGGCCTCGGTCGAGCACAGCTCGCTCGAAGCGATCGGTTTCGCCGCCCAGGAGTCGATCGACCAGCAGCACAACCTGCTGGGACTCGCGACCAGCACCGGAGGATTGGGAAACCTCCACCTCACCACTGTCGACCCGCTGATCGAAGCTCTGCTGCGCGACCTGAGGTCGTACTACTCGCTCGGATTCGCGATGACGGACGCGATCCCGGAGCAGGGCAAGATCGAAGTCCGGGTCCGCGGCACCGGACTGCGAGTGCGGCACTTCGATCGCTTCGACGATACCCGCGGCGCCGGAGATCTGGAGCGCGCCGCCATGTCGACGCTTCTGACCAACGAGGGAACGAATCCACTCGGGGTGAGCGTCGAGGTCGGGGCGTTCGAACGGCAGCGCGGCGGAACCTACGTCGTTCCGCTTCTGATCACGGTCCCGATCTCGCACCTCACGCTGTTGCCGGAGGCCGATCGACACGTCGGCAGGCTGACGGTGGTGGTCATGGCCCGAAGCGCCGACGGCGAGCTCTCCCCGCCCGCGACCGGCGAGGTGCCGATCGAGATCGCCAACGCCGAGCTGCTGGCGGCGATGGGTCGGCTGGCCGGCTATCGACTCCGAATGGAAATCTCCCCAGGCGAGCAGACCGTCGCCATCGGCCTGAAGGACGAGGTCGCCAGGACGCTCTCGACCCTGAACCTGGTCCTACAGCCCGGACAGGGCCCGTGAGACCGAGCCGGCTTCTGGCCGTTGCGCTGCTGGTCTCCTCGATCGCTTCCGCGGAGGTCCGACCGAGGCAGCTGTTCGGTACCCGGGCGGAGGCGGCGACGCTGATCGTCCAGGGCATCGAGAGCGGCTCGCTGCCGTTCGCCGCGCTCGCCGCGAGCGGGCCGGTGGCTGCCGTCGGTGACGGCGCCATGCCGGGATTCAGAGTACCGGTCTCCTTCGAGGTGCCGGCGGTCGGCCTGCCGGCGGCGGTCGAGACCGCCCCGACGCTCGAGTTCTACGCCTATGCGATCGCCGCCGACGATTCGGTCGCGGACCATCTCGGTCTGGCGGTCGATCGTGCGGCGGTCGACCCTGGCGGCTCGACCGGTATCAGGCTCGTGGCTACTCTCGATCTTCCGCCTGGCGAGTACTCGTTGCGCTTTCTGATACTCGAGCCGGAGAGTCATCTGTTCGGCCTGCGCACCCTGAGTCTCGAGCTGCCGGCGCCCGGCGAGTCCGCCGCCCTCGCCCGGCCGACGATCGCCGACACCTGCCCGGATTGGCACCTGGCCATCACCGATTCGGCGCCGCGCGAGACCGCCGCCGCGGTCCCCGTTCTCCTGACCGGGAGCAGCGTCGCCCTGTCGAGCTCGGTCCTCGGAGAGTCGCTCGCAGGGTCCGCGCTGAGCGCCACCGTACGGCTCACCCCCGTCCGCGCCGAGAGCACGGAGACCCGTCATTTCGACGCCCGCCCGGTCGACGGGGCGGTCGCCGGCGAACGCCTGGACCTGGTCTTCGAGTTGCCTGCGATCGGGCGTGGTGTCTATCGGCTCTCGGTGCGAATCGAGCATGTCGGCGTTCGACTCGAGTCCCCGACGATCGAGGTGTGGATCGTCGAGATGGCCGACCTCGCGACGAGCGTCGACCCGTGTGGCCGCACCTGGAGCGCCATCCTCGCCCGCTCCGGCGGCGAGAGCGTCGCCCGGCCCGGCTCGTTCCCGGCCGTCGCAGACGCGACCGTCGACCGGCCCGAAGCGAAGCGACGCAAGGCCAGGATCCGCCGGGCCTACGATGGCGTCCTGCGGCAGCTGGCGGTCACCAGCGACCTCGTCGAGGCGAGTCGGTCGCTGTGCGACGTCGAGCGCGACCTGGCCAGTCTACGGGCCGGCCTCCAGACTCTGCTGCGGACCGAGCTCGAAGTCGCCCGACGCCTGGCCGCCCGTGAGCCCGAGGTCCTACCGTCGCTGATGATGCTCCACCACGAGAGCTATCTCGAGCATCGGCGGCGCCAGCAGTGGCCGCTCGCCAGCCACAGCAGCAGGGTGGTACAGGCGCTGGCCGAGCTGATGATCGACCGCGACTTGCCCGACGAGAGCCTCGCCCTGGCGTCGCGGATTCTCACCAGCCTCGCCGAGCACGGTCATCGGACTCGGTTGCTGGTGCCGAGCCAGCATCTGCTTCAGGAAGCGCTCGAGATCGATCCCGACAACGTCGACGCGCTCTTCCTGCTGGCGGTCAGCTACGAGTGGCTCGGCCGCTACCAGGACGCCGCGGAGCTGCTCGAGCGTCTGCTAGGGCTGACCGCTATCCACAGTGAGGCGCGACTCCGACTGGCGATCCTGCGCCGGCGCACCGGGGCGTCGGCCGAGGCCGAGCGGGAGTTCAACCGGGTCTTGAGCGAAGGGGCACCCCCCTGGCTACTGTCGCTCTCCTACCAGGGGCTCGCAGGCGTGCTGTGGGAGCAGGAGCGATTCGCCGAAGCGGTCGAGCTCCTCCGTCGTGGACGGCTCCGGCTGACTGCCGATCAGCGGCTCTATCTCTTGAGCGCCCACGCGCTCGATCGGACCGGTCGGTCCGCTGACGCTCGTCGCTTGCTGAGCTCCATGCCGGTGGATGGCTCGCTCCGTACGCCGCGTTTCCTCTACGGGGAGTCGCTCACGTCAGCGCTCCTCTCGCTGCGTGAGAGTGTCGAGCGGGGGGTGGTCGTACGACTGCCGCTTCTGGCCGGTGCGATCGAGGACGGCCCGACCCGATGACCCTGCGCGTCGCTCGGGTCGGGCTGTTGGCCGCACTCCTGGCGCCGCTCGCGACGCTCGCTCTGCCGCCGGCCGAGGACGCGGCCGAGGTCGTCTTCTACTCGCCCTCCGTCACCGAGCCGGCCTTCGGAGAGACCGACATCGAAGTGGACGTCTACGCCGACGGAGTGCGCGAGGTGGTCTTCCTGGTCGATGGTACGGAGGTGGGCCGGCTCGAGCAGCCCCCCTACCGACTGACGGTGTGGCTCGACGACAATCTCGAGACCCATCGGATCGAGGTGATCGTCAACGGCGCCGATCGGGAGCTGGTCAGAGGAGTGCTCGAGACTCCGCCCCTGCTGATCGACGACATGATCGAGCTGGAGCTGCGGCAGCTCTACGTGACCGTGAACAGCGACGCCGCTGATGGTGTCCCACCCCTCGACGCGCACGAGTTCCGGATCTTCGACAACGACGTCCCACAGCGAATCGTCACCTTCGAGCGGGGCGACGCGGCACTGACCGTGGGAATCCTGGTCGACGCCAGCGACAGTATGCGCGGCGGCCATCTGGAGGCCGCACTCGAAGGCGCTCGCAGCTTTCTCGAAGGGATGCGCGAGCTCGACGAGGCGGCCCTCTATCTCTTCTCGGACTCGATCCGCTTCCGCTCGCCATTCCTCCAGCGGACCGAGAGCCTCAAGGGCGCGCTCGACACCGTCGAGGCCCAGGGCGGTACCGCGATCAACGACGCTCTCTACCTCGCCATCCGTCAGCTGGAAGGACGCCAGGGGCGTCGAGTCGTCGTCCTGCTCTCGGACGGCAGTGACATCCACAGCGCCCTCCAGATCGACAAAGTCCTCTGGGCGATGCGCCGGAGTCGATCACTGGTCTACTGGATCGAGCTCAACGACGGGCGCGCGGGCGCCGGCAAGACCTCACCCTGGCGCACCTCCGAGCTGCACCGGCGCGAGCGCGAGGGTCTGCGGGAGCTGGTCGAAGAGAGCGGCGGCCGGATCGTGACCATCGAAACCCCCGCGGAGGCCGCCGACGCGTTCAGGGAGATCCTGGCCGAGCTGCGGCGCCAGTATGTACTCGGCTACTACCCGGCCTGGGTCGCCAAGGACGGCCGCTGGCATACGGTCGACGTCCGGATCGAGCGGCGGGGACATCGAGCCCGCACTCGCGGTGGCTACGTCGCGAACTGAAGGTGCTTTGAAGGTCACAGCAGCGCGTCGCTCCGCTCCCTAGAATCGGCTGCGTGAAGGGACTCGTCCGCTGCACCGCCGGTTTGACCGTGCTCGTGATTGCGCTCGTCGCGTTGTCCGGGGCTCTTGGCGCGTGCTCGGCCGAACCGGAGCCGGGGCGGCACGTCGTATTGATCCTCCTCGACGCGGCGCGACCCGATCGCCTCGGCAGCTACGGCGCGAGTCGACCGACGCCCAACCTGGACGCTCTGGCGGCGCGGGGGACGGTCTTCCTGAACCACTTCAGCCAGGCCGCCGATACCCGCAGCTCGCTGCCGCGGCTTCTCTACTCGCGCTACTTCATCCCGCCGCTCTTTCCGCTCAGCGCCAAGGTGCCGTTCTCCCAGCCTTCCGACCTGTTTCGCGAGCGCGACTCGGAAGCGGTCTCGCTACCCGCGGTGCTGGCGGCGAACGGCTTTCACACGGCGATGATCTCGGCCCACACCTGGCTGAAGCCGGAGACCGCGTTCGCGCGCGAGTTCGCCGAGATCTACGACCTCTCGAGCGAGCTACCCCTGGAGGACGACTTCCCGCATCCACGGGCCGAAGCGGTCATCGATTTCACGCTCGACTGGCTCGAAGCGAACCGCCAGCGTGATGTCTTCCTTTACCTCCACCTGATGGACACCCACTCGCCTCGGTTCTTCGACCAGGACGCGGAGGAGTTGCTCTACTTTCCGAAACCCGAGCAGCGGAGGCACTGGGCGGGGACTCGGGACCGCGATCTGCGGGGCAGGGAGCCGTTCGGTCACACCGAGCGCCAGGTCCTCGATGCGATCTACGACGGTAGCCTCCGCTACACCGACCGCCACCTCGGGCGGCTGTTCGACCTCTATCGCGACTGGGGGGCTCTCGAGCGCACCCTGATCGCGGTGACCGCCGATCACGGCGAGATCCTGCTCGAGCGGCCCGGCGTGCTCGGACACGGCGGCCCCTGGTACGACCTGGTCGCCCGCGTACCATTGATCATCTCCTATCCCGAACGGCTCGAGAGCCGGCGGATCGATGCCGAGAGCGAGGCGGTCGACGTCGTCCCAACGATGCTCGGCGCGCTCGGCCTGGAGCCACCGGACGGCGGCGGCTTCGACGGCGAGGATCTGCTCGGCGGCTCGACCGAACGATCGACCCGGCCGGCCTTCGGACAGCGGGCGGTCCGCTTCGACGGCTTCAAAGTGATCTTCGAGCAACCGGACGAGCTGCTACTGGCACGCGAGACCCCCGACCCTGCCCTGCTGACCGGCGAGGTCTACGACCTGGCGGCGGATCCCGGTGAGACCACCAACCTCTGGAGCCGTCGCGCCGATGTGGTCGCCGCCGGGCTGGCGACCTACCGCGATCATCTCGCCCGTCCTTACGCTCGCTATCGCAGGACTCGCACCGAGCGCCAGCCGGACTCGAGCTTCGCCATCGCGGCGCGGCACTTCCGTACCGATCGGCCGGTCCCGACCGTCGGCAACCGGCGCCCGGCGTCGAAGAGTGACTGGGTACTCTCGGACCACTGGCGGGATTCGTACCTGATGGCGATGCCGGGAGCGCCGCCGCTGACCATCGAGTTCGAGCTGCCGAACGGAGTCTACGAGATGAGTGGCGCGATTTCGGGTGGTGGCAGGCTCGTCCTGGTGGACTCACCACCGCGACCGTTCGGCGGCGCCGGAGACGGTGGAGCGGTCGCGCTCGGGGAGATCGAGATTCGGAATCAGCTCTTTCGGGCCGAGCTCGCTCCCGACCGCGATGGGAGCCCCTTCTCGATCAGCTATCTCGGCTTCCGGCCGGCCGGAGCCGCCAGCGACGACGCCGAGCGCGACGAGCGGCTGCGGTCTCTCGGCTATGTGAACTAGTCGATTCCGGGCACGAGGTGTCGCCGAGCGACCTGGACGACGTCGAACTGACGCCCGTTGTGTGGATTGCCTCCGGTGGTAACCACCACCAGGCGAGCGTCGGGCACGACGACGATGAACTGGCTGCCGATGCCGTTGGCGAAGGTGAGCGTACCGAGCGGCACGTCGGAGGGAGGTGCATCGACTCGCCACCAGAGATAGCCGTACTGCACGCCGAAGCCGGTCTTGTCCACGTGCGTCCGGGTCGACGTGCGAATCCAGTCGGCCGACACCACCTGGCGACCCTGCCACGCACCCTGATCCAGAACCAGCTGGCCGAGCTTGGCCATGTCGCGCGGCCGTAGCTTGAGAGCCGCGCTCATGTCCGGGTGACCACGCCAACGGCGCTCGCTCCAATCCCAGGCCCGGATGCCGAGGGGCGAGAAGAGACGATCCTCGGCGAAACGATCGGCCTCTACCCCGGTCGCTTCGAGCAGGACACCGGCGAGTAGGTCGACGCCGCGACCGACGTACCGAAACCGGCTACCGGGCTCATCCACCACCCGGTGCTCGAGCACGCCCAGGAAGCGATCGATCTGTGGTGGCGGCGGCGAGCCGATCTCATGGCTCGCCCAGTCGAGCCCCATGGTCATGGTTAGCAAGTGCTCGAGTCGGACCTCTTCCCAGCCATCGTCGGCCACCCCACGGAGCCGAGCAAAGAAGTCCAGGACCGAGACGTCGACCCCTTCGAGACTCCCCTGGTCGATGGCGATGCCGGTCAGGAGTGACGACACGCTCTTCGTGCACGAGAGGATCCCGTGCAGGTCGTCGCGGCCCCAGCCGTGGAAGTACTCCTCGACCACCAGGCGACCGTCCCGCACGATCAGGAGGGAGTGGATGGCAGCCGCTTGGCCCGCGGCGATCGCCCGGATGGCGTCATCGACCGCCGCCGGCTCGAGGCCGACGTCGGAGGGCGCACCCACCGGCCACCCGTCGTCGAGCTGCTCCGGCGGCTGCCAGGAGTAGGAGCCGGCCGCTCGGCTCGGCTCGGCTCGAGGCCGGAGCATCGGCCAGTCGGAGGCTTCGCCCCGGGTCAGGGTCATATCGCTGAAGCGTCGCTCGCCAGGGATACTTCCAGCAATCGTTCCGTTCGCGAGGTCGGCCTCGCCCAGAAAGGACGGGAACCTGCCGTGCTCGATCTTGATCGACGTCCCTTCGAGCGAGACCCCGGTCACCGGCACCTCGTTGACCTGCTTGTCGCCGGCCACGCGGTGAACCAGACCCCCCAGCTCGCCCTTCTCGTAGGTGAACTCGTAGACGTAGTGTTCGTCGCCGATCGGCGCCCACCAGACACCGGACGTGAGGCCTTCCACGATCGCCGGATCGACCGGCCGCGTGCAGGCGAAGGTGGCCGTCAGTGCGAGTGCCACCAACGAAGTCACAGGCAGCGGGCATGCTAGCGGTGCAACACGCATCGTCGCTCACAGGCTGCCTCGCTCCCGCCGTGAGCTCAATACCCCTTGAGGTGGCCCTACCGCCGGCCCGAGCGGTTCGTGCAATCCGGCGGCGGGGTCCGTCTACTTCAACGAGACCTGAGGAGGACGTCATGGCGCTGACGCACAAACAGAAACGGAAGCTTCTGCAGTTCTTCGTACCGTCCATCAAGAACCATCCCGACTGGCCAGTGATCATCAGCGAGGGGGACTCCTGGTTCTCGTTTCCGGTTCACAAGAACACCATCGACTTTCTCGACGACCTGGCCGGGAGGAAGATCTCGCTCTTGCGGCTGGAGAAGAATGGCGAC
>CAMYOG010000008.1:0-6067 GCA_947259925.1 Thermoanaerobaculia bacterium | reverse complement strand
TTGCTCTTCAGCGGCGGAGGCAACGAGGTCGTCGGGGACGAGTTGATCGATCTCCTCTTCCGGCAGGACGCCGGAATGGACTGGGAGGACTGCATCGACAAGGAGGCGGTAGACGATCGGATGGACGCGATCCGAAACGCGTATCGCAGTCTCATCGCCCTGCGTGATGAGGTTCGCCCCGTGTGCCGGTTCTACATGCACGGGTACGACTACGCGATTCCCGACGGCAGGCCGGTGAAGATGTGGGGCTTCAAGCGCGGTCCCTGGATGAAACCGAGCTTCGACGAGAAGGGCATCACCGACCCGAGCGACGCCCGCAGAATCATCCGCTGGCTGATCGACCGGTTCAACGACATGCTCATCGAGCTCGAGAGCGACCACGCGGGGGTGGTGCTGGTCAGGACCCGGCGCACCCTCACGGACACCGAATGGAACGACGAGCTCCATCCCTCTCGAAAGGGGTTCGAGAAGGTCGCCCGGAAGTTCCAGGCACGCCTGAAGGCTCAGTTGCCCGACACCTTCGGTGGCTAGGAGTCCCGGCTAGCGTAGCGCCCCGGCGGCCGCGACCGGCTTCTCCACCTTCGATCCTGGCGACGGTGGCACGGCGTCTTCCAGATCGCCCACGAACGCCACGATCTCCCGCACCGTAGCCGGATCCCGCAGGATCCTCCGGTGGCCGAGGCCGGTGGTCGTCAGGAGCCGGCTCCGCGGCCAGGCGCCCGCGATCGTCCGAGCTCCAGAGTAGGGGGTCTCGTCGTCGTCCTGGTCGTGGACCACGAACATCGGGGTCTCGTCGGCCGCGATCGTGGTCGCGTAGCGGGACTCGGCCCACCGGAGGCCGAACCTCCGCTCCAGGACGCCGAGCATGCGTCCGAAGGTCGGCTCCGAGAGGCCGAACAGCTCACGGAAGCCGCGCATGTAGCCGTTCAAGTCGCCGGGCGAGCCGACGAAGACCAGGCGCTCGGCGCTCAGGCCGTTGTGAAGAGCCCACCCGGTTCCAGCGGCGCCGAAGGAGTGAGCGATCACGGCGCGCAGCGGACCGAAGGCGTCGGCTCCGCGCTGGACGGTCGCCGCGAACTGTGGCAGCGACGACAGCCGGCCCGCCGAGCTGCCGTGGCCGGGCGCGTCGAGGGCGATCGCCCGATAGCCGGCCTCGGCCAGACCGATCGCCAGAGCACCCATCTGCGAAGCCCTGCCGCCCCAGCCGTGCATCAGCAGGACGCTCGGACCCTCGCCCCAGGCCCAGCCGTTCAGCCGCTGGCCGTCCAACTCGAGCTCGACCGGCCCAGAGGTCTGGAGCCACTCCGACTCCCGCGCCGGGACCGGGTGACGGTGCGTGGTGCGAAAGAGGCGGAAGCCGAGCCGGGCGACGAGACCGGGCGCGATCGGATCGATCGCCTTGAGCGCCCAGCGAATCGGGGCGACGCGCCGAAAAAGAATTCGACCGTTCGTGCTATTTCTGGAGATGCTGGACCAGCCTTCTTGTTCCATCGTGGTGCCCTAGTTGGCGCCGATCTCGCCCCGGCTGCGCTCGATCAGGAGGTCGAACGCTCGACGGCAGCGTCGTTCGGTGTTCGGATCCTCGAGCAGGCGGTGGAAGTGATGGTACGCCAGGATCAGGGAGTAGAACTCGTAGGCGAACTGGTAGACGTCCAGATCCTCGGCCAGATGACCCTCGTCGACCGCGATGCGGGCAGCGGTGGCGAGGGTCTCCAGCCAGTCGCGCTGCGAATCGACCAGGAAGTCCCGCAGCGGGCCCGGAACGTCGTCCAGCTCGTTGGCGCTGGCGATAAACGGGCACCCTCCGGGCAGGAAGCTGGCCTGGGACCACTCGAGCCAGTTCTCGAACAGGCCTCGGATTCGGGGCTCACCGCGCGGCAGACGGAGCGCCGGAGCGATCACGCTGTCGACGAACCGATCGCGGGCGGTCGCCAGAATCTGCAGCTGTAGGTCCGCCTTGGAGCCGAAATGGGCAAAGAGTCCGCTCTTCGAGAGCTCCATCTTGCGCGCCAGTCCACCGATGCTGATCCCTGCCAGGCCGACGGTGCTGGCCTCGGCCAGTGCGGTGTCCAGAATCGCGCTGCGCGTCCGCCTACCCTTTCCCATCGAGCGGAGTTTATAGCACGATCGTTCTATTTTGTCCAGGACGAATGGTACCAAGCCTGCAAGATGCAAGCTGAAGCTGAGAGCTGAACGCCACTTGCATCTGGCAGGCCTGGCACCACCTCGTACGTATAATCCTCCTTCTCATGGTCAGGGAACCGAATCCGTACTCGGGGGGTCGAAAGGGAGACATGATCCCGATTCCCGACCTGCTCCATCCCGAGCCGAGGCTCGCCCTGGACGGCAAGGCGCTCGCGGAGCTGCTCGAAGTCGGTTTCCTTGGCGGCGCCCACGGACCGACGCTCGAGAAGGCGCTGGCCCCACCTCACCTCGGCCCGTCCAGCTGGCGGCAGGAGTTCTTCCTCAAGGAGCTCTTCCTCGACGACCTGATCGAGGAGTGTCTCACCGTCTCCGTCAACGGCAAGAAGCTGCCGGTCAACCGGGTCTTCCTGCGCCAGGTCCTCTCGCAACCGCCCGCGGTCGTCGAGACGATCCGCTTTCGTCAGCAGGTCCTGCGCGAGCTCGAGTCGAGTCCCGAGCTGTCGGCCCTCACCCACCAGCTCTACGGTGAGCTCTTCCGGCTGCTGTCGCTGTTCAAGGCGCCGCACAAGGGCGCCAAGCTCGACCTGACGATGTTCCGCATCGAGCTGCTCGAGCACGCCAAACGGACGGTCGACTTCATGGCGTCGGAGTTCGGTGAGGCCACCTCGGCGCTGCGCCGGATCTCGACCTCGGCCGAGAAGATCCAGAACAGCCGGGAGTACAAGTACCTGTCGGCGCTCCTCGACTTCGACAACCATCTGGCGCGGTTGAGCTTCCAGCTACGGGTCGGCGCCGACGGCAAGATCCGCAATCTGGAGCTCAAGAAGGTCGAGGAGAACGTCAAGAACCCGTTCTATCGGGGGCCGTGGAAGCGGTTGTGGGATCGGTTCGAGGTCTCGCGGCGCGGCTACGAGTTCAGCAATCGCGAGCTGGTCAATCGGGTCGTCCAGGAGGTCTTCAGCGAGATCAGCGACTGGCTCAAGCCGCTCCTCCAGATGCTCGGTCACCTGGCGTTCTACCTCTCGGCGCTCAGCTTTCGCGAGCGCTGCCTGAGCCAGGGCCTGGACGTCACACTCGCCGAGCTCTCGCCCGACGCCCCGCTGGAGCTGGAACAGCTGTTCAATCCGCTCCTGATGCGGCAGGGCCTGCCGGTGCCGTGCACGCTCGGCGGCAGAGATCCGGACTCGATCATCGTCATCACCGGCCCCAACTCCGGCGGCAAGACGCGGCTCCTGCAAGCGGTTGGCTTGGCACAGCTGCTCGGACAGTCGGGTCTCTACGTTCCGGCGGCACGAGCCCGTCTGCCGATCGTCGACGGCATCTTCGCTTCGAGCACCGAGCAGGCCGACGTCGACCAGCGCGAGGGCCGCCTCGGTACCGAGCTGCTGCGCATCCGGACCCTGTTCGAGTCGATCGGCTCGCGCTCGATGGTGCTGATGGACGAGCTCTGCTCCGGCACCAACCCGTCGGAGGCGGTCGACATCTTCCTGACGGTGCTCGAGCTGCTCGGGTCGCTCAACCCGGTGGCGATCATCACCACCCATTTCCTCGACTTCGGGCGTCGCCTGGAGGAGGAGCCGCCGATCGATCACCTCGAGTTTCTGCAGGTGGTGATGGACGGCGAGCGCTCCACCTACCAGTTCGCCTCCGGGGTCGCGCCGACGTCACTCGCCACCAGCACCGCCAAGCGCCTCGGAGTCACCCTCGAGAAGCTCTCGGCCCTGATCGAGCGGCGCGGCGCCGTCCGTCGGCCGCTCGAGCGACCCGACGCCGAGCGTCCGGCGAAGAGCTCGAAACCCGCCGACCCGATCCGCGAGGGCTAGAGCATGCGTTTGAGGGGTGCCGGCACCGGCCACGCCTGGCCGGTATCGAGCGCGCACGGCACATCGTAGGGCGGGAAGACGTCGCAACACTTCTCGGCGACGTAGAGCTCGATCTCACGACCTGCCGGGTACGGATCGCACGAGGCCTCGCTCTCCATCTTGACGAACCACTCGCCGGGCTCCTCGGCGAGCACGCTGTCCTCGAGCTGGAAGACGGTGTCACTGAACTGGGTGACGTAGAGCTTCCTGGTCACCGTCCCCTTGACGACGACGCCGTTCTGCTGTTCGAGCACATCGCCGATGATCTTGACGACCCAGGGGAGCGCCGTGCCTTCGAGGCGCCGGGCGGCGAAGGCCGGAAGATCGACGCAGCTGTCGACGGTCACCGTCGCGACCCGGTTGCGCTCGCCCTGGAAGCACGAGCCACTACCTCTCGCGACACCCAGGAGTGAGAGCAGGACGACCAGGGCGATGGCACGTGACTTCATCGGACTCTACCTTCTATAGATACCCGAGAGCCCGCAGAGTCTCCTCGTCGATCTCGGCCTCGGGCCCGCCTGGCAGCGGCAGAGCCCGTACCTCGTACTGCTCGAAGAGCTCGATCATGCGGGCGTGGAGTCGCTCGGCAACGTCGGGCCGCTCCGTGGCCAGGTCGCGCGTCTCGCCCGGGTCGTCGATCAGGTCGAAGAGCAGGACCCGGTCCTCGACCCCCTCGTAGCTCACCTCGACGTGCACCAGCTTGAACCGACCGGCGATCAGCCCACGCGCCGCGCACCGCTTGCGGTTGTTGAGCTCGAAGATCAGCTCGCGCTCCTCGCCGCCGGCCCGGCCGGGCTCGCGCATCAGGGGCAGGAGCGACACGCCGTCCACCCGTCGCTCGAGCGGCAGGTCGAGCGCCGCCAGGACGGTCGGATAGAGGTCGGCCAGCGACGTGCGCACGTCGACCACGCCGCCGGCGGTCTGGCCCGGCAGCTTGATGAAGAGCGGCACCCGCACGACCTCCTGGTAGAGCGAGTAGGCGTGGCTGAAGCCGCCGTGATCGTAGAGCTCCTCGCCGTGGTCCGAGGTCAGAACGATCAGGGTGTCGTCGTAGGCACCGCGCTCGCGCAGCCGGCCAAGGATCCGGTCGAGCGAGTCCATGGTGTAGCGGATCGCGGTGTCGTACTGGTCGGTCAGACTGGCGAGATAGCTCTCCCCCACCCGCTCACGCCATTCGAGCGCGCCGGACATGATCGCGGTCAGCGGCGGCGATCGGTAGGAGAACTCGGCACTCGGAGGCACGCCGAGCAGGCTCGCCTGACTCGGCGGTGGCACTTTGTACGGACCGTGCACGTTCATCGGCTGCAGGTAGAGGAAGAACGGCTCCTCGGACTCGGCGATCCAGTTCGAGGCGGCCTCGGTCATCAGACTGATGTCCGGGTAGGCGAGTACCCCGCCCTGGTAGTCGACGAAGGTGTCGAACCCCTGGTCGAACAAGGTCTTGCGGGTGATCTCGACGTTGAACGAGACGCCCGCGGTCTGCCAGCCCGCCTCCTTCAGCACCTCGGCCAGGGTGAGCGCCGCCGGGTTGAGCCGGTTGGTGCCGTTGATCTTCGCCTGGTGCCGCGCCGGTAGGAGCCCCGAAAAGATGGTCGCGATCGCCGGCCGGGTCCAGGCGGACGGGGCGTACGCCTCGTCGAAGCGTGTCGCCGAGGCGAAGAAGTCCCCGAGCGCTCCGTCGGTCGCCCGTCCGTAGCCGTAGGCGGTCAGGTGGTCGGCGCGCAACGTGTCGACCACGATCATCAAGACGTTCGGCCGCTCGCGCTCCGGCGTACCGGCGCAACCGACCAGAAAGAGTGTCAGCGCGAGCGCGGAAGACAGTGCCGATGCGGGCGATTTCACCAGTGTGCGTGCAGCTCGGATCTCGGTCTTGGCGTGCGCACGCTATCACGCGTCCCGAGATCGGCTCGGTGGATGCGGCAGACGCGGAACCTAGCCTCGCCCTCGAGACCGGAGACAGTGCCATACTCCGGATGGACGACGCCTCGCCGGTCGACGCGATCCGACCTCGGCGGTGGCCCTCGAGCTCTCGGACTCCGCCGCGACCGGCGCCAGGTGGT
>CAMYOG010000007.1 GCA_947259925.1 Thermoanaerobaculia bacterium | reverse complement strand
AAAACCGGAGATGAACAGGCTGTTCGACGGGACCCGTGGTGAGCGGGCCAGGACCCGCAGCTCCCGTTCGATCCGCGGGTCGTGGTCGCGCTGCCACTCCAGCACCGTGTTCTTGGCTGCCCCGACGTCGGCCTTGCCATCGAGAACGGCGCTCAGGCTGGCGTCGTGGCTGCCCCAGAACCGCACCTCGGAGAAGTACGCCTCCGGCTCGTCGACTCCGTTCTCCTGCAGGTAGGCCATCGGAAATAGATAGCCCCCGGTCGTCGCCCGCTCGACTAGCGCGAGCCGCTTGCCCCTCATGTCGGCGACGGTCTGGATACCGCTGTCGGCGCGCACGAAGATGACACCGAAATAGGTGGACGTGCCGTCGTGGTTGACCGGCCGAGCAACCGGCTCCATTCCGAGCTGGGCGGCCGCGAGGGCGCCTGTGAACGAGCCCAGAAAGGCGGCCTGCAGCTCCGCCCGCTGCATCCGGTCCACAATGTTGCCGTATCGGCTCAGCATCGTCAGCTCGAACTCCGGTCCCAGCGCATCGGTCAGGTACTCGGCCAGCCCTTCGTAGCGCGCGACCTGATCGAAGATATTGCGCTCGGGTATGAGACCGACTCGGAGGGCCTGAGCGTCGGACTGGGCGACGGCTGCGACAGTCCCGGCCAGGCCCAGGAGAAGAAGCGCACGGGGAATGCCGAAGGAGCTGTTCACGAGTACGGACGACCTCGAGGCCATGCCGCTGAGTGCGCCACGCCTCTACAGTGCAATCGTCGCCCACTCCGCGACGTTCGTCTGTGCAATCCTCCCCAGCGCCGGGAATCGCTCGGATCCCGGGCGGCTCGGGCGACTGTGACGTTGTGCGCTGCCGCGCCGGACAGGTGTTGGGATACTGCCACGGGAAGCAGGGAGATCGAAGTCATGGTCGCAAATCCGCGCGAGACTCCGGGGCAGGGAGTGCGCTGGCATCAGCGGCTGAGCCTCAGGCTGATGATCCCGATCGTCGGCGTCCTGATGCTGGCGATCGGTGCCTCGCTCGGCTGGCTCTATCGGCAGCAGCGACAGGACCTGATGGAGCGGGCGCGGGGCGAGATCGAGCTGATCAGCGAGGTCACCAAGGCGGGCCTGCGTGGACAGATGCTCCGTAACACCGAAGACCTGACCCAGGAGACGCTCGAGCTGGTCGGCGCCAAGGTCGATCTGGACAGCTTGTCGCTGCTCTCGAAGGACGGCGTCGTCCGGTACTCGGCGGATCCCAGAAGCATCGGCGACCAATGGAAGATGGAAGACGCGGCTTGCGGCGCCTGTCACCGGAACGGTATCGAGACCCGCCGTCAGACGATCGAAGCGAGTGCGGCCAGCGGCGCACGGGTGCTCCGGTCGATGACCCTGATCGAGAACGACGCCGACTGTGCGACCTGCCACACCGGCGGCGAGAGCTACCTCGGCATGCTGGTCGTCGACCGGACCCTCGACCGCAATCTGGCGCGGATGGCCGACGTACAGCGATCGCTGGTCGGCATCGGCTCCACGGCCCTGGTGATGATTGTCGGCTTGCTGTTCGTGATCGTCCACCGACAGGTGCTGCGGCCGGTCGACAAGCTGATCGGCGGCACGCGCCGCCTACGGCAGCGAGACTTCCACACTCGGATCGACGTGGACGTCGACGGCGAGCTGGGTGAGCTGGGCGAGGCGTTCAACGAGATGGTGACGGACACCCGCTCTTATCTAGAGGAGATCGAGAACAAGAGGTTCGAGCTGGCGACGCTCTACACCATCGTCGATCGGGTGACCCGATGCATCGATCTCGAGAATCTGCGCAAGATCATCCTGGACCTCGTCGGCGAAGCGTTCCCAGAGGTCGAGACCGCGGTGATCGCCATCCGACCCCACGAAGACGGCGATGTCTATCTCGGTACGCGCCGCAAGGGCTGGAGCATGACCTCCAACGCCCTGCTGGATCCCGCACAGCTCGAGCGCGCCGAGGCGCCGCTCGACGCGGTTCCCCTGCACAGCTGGCTCGCCGGCGAGATCCGTGAGCGGCGGCTGAGCGCCGACGGCAGCCGCGTCGAGGTGCCGCTGCGGCCGGGCAGCCGCGATATCGGCCTGCTGTCGCTGACCAAGAGCCCGGGCACCCCCTTCGAGGAGGTCGAGCTTCACCTGCTCGAGGCGCTGGAGACCCATGTCTCGGTGGCGCTCGAGAACGCGCGACTCTATTCGATCGCCATCACCGACGAGCTGACGCGCGTCTACACGCTCAGGTATTTCCAGTCCGTTCTGGCCGAGGAGGCCGCTCGCTACGAGCGCTACGGACAGAAGTTCGCGCTTCTGATGATCGACATCGACGACTTCAAGCGGATCAACGACACCTACGGGCACCCGGTCGGAGACGAAGCCCTGCGGCGAGTGGCCCGGGCCTTCAAGGAATCGGTCCGCGAGGTCGACGTCGTCTGCCGCTATGGGGGAGAGGAGTTCACGGTGATCCTGCCCGCGGCCGATGCCAAGGCCGCTCGCGTGGTCGCGCGCAGGATCCGCGCCCGGGTCGAATTGGAGACCTTCGATCTCGCGCCCGAGGTCTCGTTCCGCCTGACCGTCAGCGTCGGGGCCGCCTGCTGCCCGGGCGACGCCCGGACCGCGCGTCGCCTGGTCGAAGCGGCCGATGAGGCGCTCTACCAGGCGAAGCGCGCCGGCAAGAACCGGGTGGTCGAAGCCGCTCGCTGGCTGGTCCTGGCCACCGACTGACCGCCGAGACCCGCTCGCGGCAGGTCCGCGCCCGCGCCGGTGGAGCTACGCCGGAGACCGGTCCCGCCCGCACTGCGACGGAGAGGGATCAGTAGTTCGGATCGTAGTCCTTCGGACTGTGGTCTTTGTCTGCGCCACCCGGCAGATGGCAGTCGACCCAGCACCTGCCCCGGCCGTCGCCGGAATCCTCCGGCGCTTCGAACTCGAGCCGCCCGCCGGTCGGAAACGAGACCGACGTGTCGAAGTTGATCAGGAACCGCTGCGAGCTCGCGCCGTGCGGGTCGTGGCAATAGTTGCAGCTCATGTCCTTGTCCACGACGTGCCTCTCGTGGTCCTCGAAGCTCCGATCCTTGTCGAAGATGACGTTCGGATCGTGGCATTCGAAGCAGAGGTCGTACCGGGATTGCGAGTAGTTGCCCACCCCGGTCTCGTAGCGCTTCTCGAGCAGGTTCGGCCGGATCGAGCCGTGCGGCCCGTTCGGTCCGCTGCCGCCGTTGGCCACGCCCGAGTCGTTGTTGTGGCAGGTCGTGCAGGCGGTCTTGCTGCTCGTCGACCAGCCGGTGCGGAGGCTCGGCACCGGATGCGAGCCGGTGTTGTCGACCGCCACCGAGTGGAACGACTTGCGAAAATCGCCGCCGCCGCTGAACTCGAGCCGCACGTTGGTCTCCGGGAACTGCCGCGGCGTCGGCGCCGCCGGCTTGCCGGTGCTGTCGCCGTGACAGCGGAAGCAGAGCTCGTACTCGAACGCCGCCGGATCGACCGCTGCGCCACTCAGATCGATCCCGCGCACGCCCGCCAGCGGTCCGGAGGCGGGGCGGGGGCTGGTCGTCGGTCCGGGAAGATCGACCCGTGGCGTGGCCTGGTGTGAGTTGTGGCAGTCGGCGCACTCGACGTGCCGGTCGGGGGAGTTGACCAGGGTCGCCTCCGACGGTGTGTGGGTGCCGTCGGTGAGTCCCAGCGGATGGTTCGAGGACTTGGAGAACTCGGCCATGATGCTGGGCGCAACCGGCGTGCCGTCATGACAGGTGAAGCAGAGGTTCTCCTCTTCGTCCACCAGCAGCAGCGTGTAGTCCTGGGCCGGAGTCTCGTCGTCCGGCCAGCCGTGCGGCCAGTGGCAGTTGGTGCAGAATCCGGTCTTGCCGCTGTCGGTGATCGCGGGGAAGTTCGAGCCGTACTGGCCGCCCGGCCACAGCACCCCGGTGGTCCCGTCGATGTGCGAGGCCGGCGTCGCGGTGTCCGCCAGGATGTGGCAGTTCGTGCACATCGTGTTGGTGTTCACCTGGCGGCCGAGCGAGCCGTCCGAGGTCGGCGCGTAGTGCGGCTGATGGCAGCTGAGGCAGACGACCTCCATGACCGGGCCGGTCGGGGTGATCGAGATGTCCGGGATGTTGGTGACCCCCGGGCCGTGGCAGGTCTCGCAGGCCAGCGCCGAGTTGGGGCCGACCGGATGCGAGCCGTCCGCCGACGTGTCGACGTCACGGGGGCTGTGGCAGTCGACGCAGATCTGGGCGGCGTCGTTGTCGACCCGCTGGAACATGCGGCCGGCGCCGGTGCCAGGACCGCTATAGGGAGGTGCGGTGGTGTTGTAGGGCGTGAACGGCTCGTCCCGCTGACTGTGCTGGTCGTGGCAGGTCGAGCACATGACCTTGCCGTCCTCGAGTCGGACCAGCATCTGCGGCTCGGTCGGGTCGTTGAGGTCGGTGCGCACGTAGATCCGCCACTGGTCGCCGGCGACGAACGAAGGCGACGAGCCGCCGTCGGTGAAGGTGACGGTGATCCCCTCGTCGAGCGCCACGTCGGTGCCGGTGGTGCCGCTGCCGCTGCCGCCGCCGGGGGTGGTGGCGCTCCAGGAGAAGGTCGCCACCCCGGCGTCTCCCGAGCTGTCGATGGTCAGGGTGTAGGTCTTGGCGAACCGGCCGGTGAACGCGCCGCCCGAGGTCACCGTGCCCGGAGAGCTGTTGCCGGCGACGACCTCGACCCACCCCGAGGGACCGGAGTCCCAGCGGTGTGAATTACCGCTCGGGCTCACCGAGGGCGGTAGCCCCGGTCCCGGAATCGCCTGGTCGCCGGTGGCGAACGGCAGGGCGGCGGCAGGGCCCCCCGGATTGTGGCAGCTGATGCACAGGTTGGCGTTGCCCAGCACCGAGGTGAGCGACCCACCGGGTGATTCGTGGGGCGTATGGCAGCTGGCGCACGGGTCGTCGGGGAGAACCATGAACTCGTGCGGCGGATCGACCGCCCAGACGGACGCCGTCGCGATCGCCAGCAGACCAGCCCAGAGGGCCGAGACCGTGATCAGTCGCTTCATCGGCTCATGGCCCTCCACCGCAGACTCCGGGATCGATCTCGAGCGTCAACGCCGCACCGGACTCGACTTCGAATCCGTCGTTGAGAACGATCGTCTCGCCGGCGCGCAGCGTGGCGTCACCGGCGGGAGAGATCACCCGGAACATGGCCAGCGCATCTCCGGCGGAGATGGACTGCGCCGCCACGTAGAGCTCGGGCACCATGACGTCGTGGCCGACGAGGTCGAGCGTCGGGGGACAGGGCACCTCGTCGTCGAGCAGGGTGACGGTGGCGCCGGCCGGCGAGCCGATGGTCGCGCCACCAGTCGGTTGGCTGAGCGCCAGCGTGACCTGCTCGTCCCCCTCGTAGAGAGGGTCGTCGACGATGGTGAGCTGGAAGCTCTTGGATGCCGAGTCCTCATGGGTGAAGCTGATCGTTGCGCCGGTGACCGAGTAGTCCAACCCCGCGGTCGCTGTACCGCCCGAGACCCCGTAGGTCACCTCGACGGTACCCACGGCGCCGTCGGTACGGGTCACCGTCACCGTGACCGGCGCGCCGCCTTCCGGGCCGCCGTACGTGGCCGACTCGAACTGTACCGTTCCGGGTGAGTTGGGCTCGTTCTCGAGAATGCTCAGAACGGCGCTCGACTGGGCGCCCAGCTCGCCTCCCACCGGCGCGGCGAGCGCCAGCGTCAGGCTCTCGTCGCCCTCGTAGGTGGGGTCGTCGAGGAGCGGGACCTCGAAGACCTGGGCGGTCGACTCGCCGTCGGGGAAGGTCAGCGACCCGGTGGTCGCTAGGTAATCGAAGCCGGCCGTGGCGTTGCCGTTCACGGTCGAGTAGTCGACTCGGATCAGGCCGGAGGTGCCGCCCTCCCGAGTCACCAAGACCGCGACCGAGCCCGAGTCCTCCGAGCCCTGGTAGGTGGCGAGCTCGAACTGGACGGTGCCCGCCGGACTGCCGTCGTACGGGTCGGAGTAGGTGTCGATGCCGAAGACCTCGACCCTGGAGTTGTTGTGCGAAGCGACGAAGAGCCGGTTCGACGAGTCGAGCGCCAGACCGGCCGGGGTGTAGAGCTCGCCCTCACCCGCGCCGAAGCCGGAGAGACTGGTCAGCTCGACGCCGGCGCTGTCGAGCACCGTGACGTGGCCGTGGAAGGAATCCGCGGCGTAGAACCTGCCGGCCGAGTCCTCGATCAGGTCCTGGATGCGGCCGAACTTCCGGGATTCGCCATCCTGGTACCCGAAGCAGCGTTGAAGAACCCCGTCGGTGTCGAGAACCTGGACCCGGTCGTTGTTCTGGTCGGCGACCCAGACCTCGCCGGCCGAGCTCACCAGCACCGCGCCCGGGAAGTCGAACTGCCCGGCGCCACCGCCCTGGCCGCCCAGCGTGCGGAGCCAGGAGCCCGCCGAGTCGTAGACCTCGATCGTGTGGTTGGCGCCGTCGGCGACGTAGATCGAGCCGTCCGACGGATCGAGCGCGATATCGACCGGATTGCCGAACTCGCCGTCGCCGTCGCCGAGCTCGAAGAGCAGGTTCCAGTCCGCGTCGTAGACGGCCACCCTGCCGGTCTCCTGTTCGCCCAGGTATCTGCGGCCGAGGGCGTCGATGGCGATCGCCATCGGGCCCTGGAACCCCTCTTCGACGGCCAGCAGCCGGCCGAGCGCGCTGCGCTCGATCACCCTGCCGCTCGCCGGGTCGGTAATGAAGAGATGGTCGCTCGGGTCGATCGCGACCCGACCCGGCGCCTGCAGGAACTCGCTCTGGGCGCGCAGGTGGCTGGCGGTGGGCGCCGGAGTTGCGGAGGTGCCGCCCCAGGTGCACAGCTGGGCGCTCGCCGAGGCGGCGAGCAGCAGCATTCCGGCGATCGCGGCCGCCGACAGAGGTGCCCTGCTGTCTGTCATACCGCCCGGACCCGCCGGCCTTCCTGCTGAGTAAAGCTGGTCATGCATCGCTCGCGGTCGTGGCGCCTCTTCCAGAGTACCGCAGGTTGCAAGATCCGGACCGGAGAACGCCCTCCCGGGACACCTCGACCGATTCGATAAGTCTTTGCAGAACAGATAGTTGAAGGCGGCTTGTAGGACGCCTCCACGGAAGCGGCGGAAGAGTGACCAAACGTGGCACCGGAACACCGAATTAACGGCAGCCGGCGCCCCAAGACCGGCGGCCACGGGTAGCCGGCGAACGCACCTTCCGCCGGGCACGAGGCTCGCATTCCGTGTGCAGCTTAGGCCCGTCCAACCCGGTAGGCCAACATCCGATCGGGTAGCCCGCTGCGACCGGGCGCGACCCACCCCGAAAGGTGGCCTTTTTCACGCCGAAGGCCTACAGTATGAAATGTGGGGCTCGGCTCGGGCGGTCCGGAAGCTGTCGTGACGAACGCACTCTCCTATAGATGGCTGATGAGAACGGTCGTCGGCGGCTTCCTGCTGGCCGTGGCGCCCACATTGCAGGCCGCGGACCATCCGCGGCTGGTCGATCTGGACACGACCCGGTGCACCATCTGCCACGCCGACCTGGTCGACGGCGTCGACCGGGTACACCCGCCGGCGGCCGAGGACTGCACGACCTGTCACGAGCTCTCGATCGACGGCGAGGCGACCACCGTCGAGTTGCTCGATACCGACCCCGGTCTCTGCCTCTTCTGCCACAGCGAGCTCGAAGCGGCGGTCGACGCCGACCTCGAGACCCCACACTTCCCGGTGACCGACGCGTGCCTCACCTGCCACGATCCCCACGGCAGCGACCAGGCGGCGGTCCTGGTGGCCCCGATGCCGGGGCTGTGCGCCGAGTGCCACGATCTCGACGACCTGGGGGCAAGTCACGGCGGCCAGCTGACCGACTCCACCTCCTGCGCCAGGTGCCATCAGCCCCACGGCTCTGACCAACCGACGATGTTGGCGGGAGCGGTTGCCCACCCGCCGTTCGTCGACGGCAGCTGCGACGCCTGCCACCGGGCACCGTTCGGCGATCGGATACGCCTCCGCGCTCGTGGCGAGCGCCTGTGCGAGGCCTGTCACGGCGACGTCACCGAGCTCGACCCGCCGGCCACGAGTGTGCACGCCGCGGTGCAGGGTGAGCGGGGGCGCGCCGGCTGCCTCTCCTGCCACGACCCTCACATGAGCAGCCACTCGACGCTCCTGCTCCGACCCGGGAATACGCTCTGCGCGGACTGCCACGGCGCGATCGTGACCGCGGCCGCGGCCGATACCGGGCACTTTCCGGCCGGCGACGACTGCCTCAACTGTCACGGCCCGCACGCCTCGCCGCAGAAGTGGCTGGTCAAGTCGCCGGGTGCCGGTCCCTGCGTCGACTGTCACGACGATCAGGTAGCCGGACCGGACGAGGTTGCCCATGGCATCGTCGATCTGGTCGGCTGCCACGCTTGCCACCAGCCACACGGCGGCAGCGAGGAGAAGCTCCTGCGGGTGACCGGTGCCGAGCTGTGCCTCTCCTGCCACGATCGCTCGACGGTGGCGATCGACGGCGATCAGCCGACGGTGACACTGCTCGAGCGGTTCGAGATCCCGACCGAGAGCGCACTGGCGGCCACCCGGATGGTGCTCTCTCCGGACAAGACGCGCGATCATCCGGTCGCCAGGCACCCGGTCGCCGGCGAGTTCACGCCTTCCGACCACGGGCGGCGCGCAGCGAGCTTCGAAGGTAGCCTCGAGTGCCTGACCTGTCACGACCCACACAAGGGTCGCTCGGCCAAGATCCTGCGGTGGAACGCCGCCAGCGCCACCGAGGCCTGCGGCGCTTGTCACACCGGCAAAGTGAGCTCCGCACCATGAATCTGCGATTCCCGAACCGTTGCGCCGCCTGGGCGACAATGCTCTGTCTCTTGATCTGGTTGGCGGGCGAAGCCGAAGCCGCCCGCAAGGGCAAGGGCAAGAAAAGAAAGGGGGACGAGCCCGATCCGTCGTACGCCGACCTGGTCTGGCCGCCGCCGCCCGACGAGGCCCGCATCCAGCTCGAGAGCGTGCTGAGCGGTCGTGGCGACGTCGAGGCCCGCTCACGCATGCGGCGCATTCTGCTCGGCGCGTCGCCGCAGAGTGCCTACGACCAGCTGCGCAAGCCATTCGCGGTGGCGTTCGACAGCCGCGGGCGGATTCTGGTGACCGACTGGGGCAACGCGTCACTGGTGCGCTTCGACCGGCGGGAAGGGCGCTACGACGTGCTGGGCACCAAGGGCAACCTGACCCTCAGGCAGCCATTGGGGCTGACGGTCGGCCCCGACGATTCGATCTACGTCGCCGACGTCGGCCTGCAGAGGATCGTCAAGCTCGGAGCCAAGGGCCGGATTGCGGGGGTCTACGGCAGCGCGGGTGAGCTCACCAATCCGACCGATGTAGAGCTCTCGCCGGACGGCCAGCGACTCTACGTGTGCGATTCCAAGGCGCATCGCGTCGTGGTCTTCGACGTGGCTTCGGCCGAGTTGGTGTCGTCCTTTGGCGAGCGGGGTGCCGATGAGGGTACCTTTCACTTCCCGACCTCGCTGGCGTTCGACGGCGACGGCAACCTGCTGGTGGTCGATCAGATGAACGCCAGGGTCCAGCTGCTCGCCCCCGACGGCGAGTACCTCGACGAGTTCGGTGGCCGGGGCGTCGGCTTCGGCAACTTCAGCCGTCCCAAGGACATTGCCGTGGACGATGCGGGCTTCATCTACGTCACCGACAACGCCTTCAACAACCTCCAGGTGTTCGACACCGACTTCACCCTGCTGACCTTCATCGGCGAGACCGGCCCCGATCCCGGCCGCTTCTGGGGGGCCTCGGGCGTGGCGGTCCACGGCGACCACTTCGCGGTCGTCGATCAGATCGGTGCCCGGGTGCAGGTGTTCCGTTACCTGCAAGCCCGGGACGTGCCGGTCGCCGGGGCTGTGGTGGCGAGCGCCGAGCGGAGGCCTCGAGTCGAGCGGCCGACGCCACCGCCACTGGTCCCGCCGGCTCCCCAGCCACAGGAGCTAGAGCGACCGACACCCGAATCGCAAGCGCCGGAGCCAAACGTACCGGAGCCGCAGTCGCCGTCGACGACGATCGTCCCGGAGCCCGCAGTCGACGATTCGACGCTGCCTGGCGAGCCGGAACCGGATGCGGAATCGCCTTCGCCCCACCCGATCGGGGAGGTAGGGGAGGAAACCGCCTCCGAACCCGCGGTCCCACCGGCGGCTCCCGAGCCGGTCGCGGTCGAGGCGCCTGTTCCCGCGGACGAGATCGCGGCCGTGATCGAGATCTGGCGCTCCGCCTGGGCCAGCCAGCGAGTCGAGGACTATCTGGCCAGCTACGCGGCCGACTTCCGCCCGGCCGATGGGCTCAGCCGCTCGGTCTGGGAGGCGCAGCGGCGAACTCGCTTGAGTCGGCCGGGGTTTATCGAAGTGGAGGTCGAAGGTCTGGAGATCGATCTGCAGTCGCCGGAAGCGGCTGCTGCGACCTTCGTACAGCGCTACCGCTCGAACACCTATTCCGACTTGGTGCGCAAGACCCTGCGGCTCGCCCGGGTCGACGGTGCGTGGCGTATCGTCGCGGAGACCAGCCGCGAGCCCTAGCAATTCTCTACGAGGTAGGGCCTACCCAAAGGGGTGGTTTCTGGTCCCATGCCAAATGGGGTAGAAGATCGTGTAGGATCCGTCCTACACTTCGTACTAGCGAGTTTGGGTTATACTTTGGATTCGACCGGGAGGAATGCATGAGAAAGAGAATCTTTACAGCCGTAGCCGTCACGTTGCTCGTCGCCGGCGGCGCCGTGGCGCAGGTGAGCGGGACCGCGCATGACCTGAGTGGCCAGGGGACCAACCCGACGAATGAGGTCTGCGTCTTCTGCCACACGCCACATGGTGCCAGCCCTTCGGTTCCGCTGTGGAACCACACGCTGTCCACCCAGGCCTACACCGAGTACACCAGCCCGACGATGGACTCGACCTCGGTCGGACCGCTGCAGGGCGGCACCGGGGTGTCGAACCTCTGCCTGTCGTGCCACGACGGCTCGGTTGCGCTGTCGTCGCTGGTCAACAACCCGCCGACGGGCGATCCGGGTATCGGCGTCATGGGCGCCGTGAATGCCAATCTCGGCACCGACCTGTCGAACGACCACCCGGTCAACATCATCTACGACGAGGCGGTCGACGCCGAGCTGGTGGCCCGGGCGACAGTCCTGCTGACCCTCGACCTGTTCGGTGCCGGCGCCAACGAGCTGCAGTGCGCGTCGTGTCACGATCCGCACAACGACTCGAACAACCCCTTCCTGGTGATCTCGAACGCGGGCAGCGCTCTCTGCACGACCTGTCACATCAAGTAACAGCTCGTATGGTGTGAGCTAAAACGGCGGGGCTCGATCCCCGCCGTTTTTGTTATCGGTTCCCGATAGACTCCACTCGTGCCAGCCGGCATGAAGACGACCCTCCGCATCAGCGCCGTCTTGCTCCTGGTCGTTGGCGCGGTGGCGGGGCCGTCGAAGGCACAGTTCGGCCGCTGGAGCTGGGACGGCTATGTCGGCATCGGCCAGCGCAATACCGAGAACCAGGTCGCCTCCGAGACGACGAGCGAGTTCGATCTCGACGAGCTCCGGCTGGCGCTGGCGCTCAACGGCTTTCTCGGCCACCCCGCGCTCGGAAGGTTCCGGCTCGGGGTGGATACCCTGGTATCCAAGCAGGAGGGTGGCTTCGACCTGGACTCCGATGCGCTGGGCCTCGAAGCCACGGTCGACTTCCTGCCGCAGGGCGCCTATCCGAGCCGACTCTTCTTTCGCCGGCGCACCTTCGACCACACCTTCGACGAGACGACCGACGCGCGGCTCATTCGCACCCTGCCCGAGACCAGCACCCGCTGGGGTGGTCATCTGCGGGTGCGGCGCGGTCCCCTGAGCGGGCTGGCCCTGGGACTCGAGAGCCTCGACCAGGACTTCCAGGACGAAGAATCAGATCCGCAGACGGAGGATCGCCACTGGCTGGAGTGGGCTCACTCGGGCAAGGCGTTGCAGCAGAGGGTACGTCTCGAGCAGCGCCAGACCGACTATGGCTTCATCGATCTCGAGATCGACGATCTGACGCTCAACATCGACGAGCGACTGACGGTCGAAGACCGGTGGCGCTGGCTGCTGTCGGGGGTCGGCATCGCGCGGGACGTGAGGACGGCGACCAGCGAGCTGTCGACCGACGACTTCCGGCTGCGCAATCGTTTCACCTTCTTCGTGCGGGAGCGGGACCAGCTGGACATACGCACCGCGTCGGGCTGGTTGAGCCGGGAGGGTGAGGGGTCGATCACCGACCACGGCGCGACCGTCGCCTATCGCTGGCGAGTCAGTCCGGTGTGGGAGATCGCGCCGTTCGCACAGTACTCGCGCCAATCCGGGGCCGAGCTCACCCTCATCTCGCCACGGCTGGGAGTGGCGGTGACCTGGAGCCACTCGCGCGAGCGGTGGGACGGCCTGGTGACCGCCCGGATCAGCTACGGCGAGATCGAGGGCCGGCGCAACGGAAACAAGGCGACCGAAGACGAGGAAGGGTACGGCTTCACCGCGACGTTCGGACACGGCCAGCTCGCGGGTCTGCGCAAGGAGATCGAGGTCGAGTACACCCGCAACGACCTCGGCCTCACCCGCGGCCCGCTGGTCGACCTGACCGACCTCGGCTTCTCGCTCGAGCAGCTGGGGACAGACGACCTCTATCGCGGTCGGCTGACGCTTGGCCATCGGTGGGACGGGCGAGTGATCGATGCCTGGGCCGAATGGCGGCGTCGCGAATCCAGTGGCACGCTGCGCCTCGGGGACTTCCAGGTCGAGGGGCTCACCGGCAATCTCCAGCTGAGTGGCCGCCGCTTCAACGTGCAGGTGAATATCGGCGAGACCGAAGTGGAGCGCGAGACGCGCCCACCCGAGCTGATCGACTTCCGGGGGCTCGGAGTGTCGCTCTTCCCGCTGCGCGCGCTGTCGCTGCGGGCCAGCTTCCGCGACGACCGGCGCGAGCTGGTGCTGACGCCCGACCTGGAGACCGAGCAGTTCCGGTTCGAGGTCCGCTACCAGCTCGGGCAGATCATCCTCGAGGGCGAAGTGTTCAAAACCGAGCAGAGGATCCTCGGCAGTAGCGACCGGACCAACCGTGGCTTCCGCTGGACGGTGTCGCGGCGCTTGAGCGGCCTGCTGCCGATCATCACCGGTACCGAGCGGCGAGGCGAGATAAGGTAGGTCGGACTCGAGATGGCCCGACGCGACTGGGGTGTCATCGTTCTGCTGGTCTTCCTGCTAGCTTCCGTACCGGGCTGCGGCTCCGCGCCGGCGTCTGGGGTGCCGGCCGGGAAGGATCTGGTCTGGCCGCGGGCGGAGCCGCGCGTACGGCTCGAGCGGGTGATCGAGATCGGCCGTGAGCCCGCAGTGCGGCGTTTCTGGAGGGGCGTCTCCGGCCGTGAGCGACCGGAGCTCTTCCGGCGGCCCTACGGCATGGCCTGGGACGGTCAGGACCTGTTGATCGCCGACCCGGGTGCCGCCCGTATCCTCCGCATCGATCTCCGCGGACGGGTCACGGCCCGCAACAGCCGGGAGCTCGTGAGCCCGATCGGGATCGCCGTCTGCGGCGATCGCGTGGTGGTGACCGATTCGGCGGCCGGAGTGGTGCGACTGCTGGGGCGTGAGCTCGACGAGTCACGCATCCTGGCGAGCGGACTCGAGCGGCCGACCGGCGTCGTCTGCAGGGGGCGCGAGGTTGTGGTCGCCGAGACCGGCCGCCACCGGCTGCTGGCGTTACGTTTTGACGCCAGGGGCGAGGTGGTCGACCGCCGGACGATCGGCGGTCGTGGCGACGGGCCGGGCCAGTTCAACTACCCGACGTCGCTGGCGTGGACCGACGACTCCCTCTGGATCGGAGACTCGATGAACTTCCGGGTCCAGGAGCTCGACCACGCTACCGGTGAATACCTCGGTCACTTCGGTCGCCTGGGCGACGCCCCCGGCGACATGCCGCGGATCAAGGGCCTGGCCGTCGATACGCTCGGCCAACTCTGGATCTCCGACGCTCACCTCGATCAGGTCTGGCTCTATCGCGCCGACGGCACCTTTCTGATGAGCCTGGGCCAGGCTGGTTCGGCCGCGGGCGAGTTCTCGTTCCCCGCCGGTATCGCGGCCGCGGGCGGGCGCATGGCCGTCGCCGACTCGCTCAACCGTCGGGTCCAGGTCTTCCGTGAGCTGGGCGGCGAGCTGCCGGTGGTGCGGGACGAGGAGCCCTTGCGATGAGCGGCGGCACGCGACGCAAGTTGCGCACCCTGGCCGCGGCGATCCTCGCCCTGACACTCGGCGGGGTGGCGTCGCAGACCCGCGGCCAGCAGGAGAGTGTCATCGGCACGCTGCACAATCTCTCGGTCTCCGGGCCGGGTGAGATTCGCGCCCTCTCCGAGACCGAGGTGTGCAAGTTCTGCCACGTGCCCCACAACGCCGAGGGGGCGACGCCGCTCTGGGGCCGACCGCTGTCGACTGCGCAGTACGAGACGCCGGAGCTGCGGGTCGGAACCGGTGGCCCGGTACCGGCGCCCCAGCCGGACGGCAGCTCGCGGCTCTGCCTGTCCTGCCACGACGGCACCATCGCGCTCGGTGACGTCTCCGGTGCGGCCGGCCGCGTGCCGATGACCGGACCCGCCCGGCTGGGCGCCGGACGCCGCGGGTTCCTCGGCACCGATCTCTCGGGGAGCCACCCGATCTCGTTCGTCGTGCCTGACGGCGACCTCGGCCTGGAGACCGACGGCGGCGACATGGCGCTCCTGCCCCTGGCGGTCGTCACCGCCGATCCGGACGTCCGGCTGGACGCCGAAGGCAAGATGCAGTGCACCACCTGCCACGACGCGCACAGCGATGGGTACTACCGGCCCGGTCAGGTACC
The DNA here is from genome assembly GCA_947259925.1 of Thermoanaerobaculia bacterium. Lineage (GTDB taxonomy): Bacteria > Acidobacteriota > Thermoanaerobaculia > Multivoradales > JAHEKO01 > JAHEKO01. The sequence continues at coordinate 5,926 of CAMYOG010000007.1, read as the reverse complement.
CCGCTTCTGGGTCAAGCCGAGCTACGAGGAGGTCTGTCTGGCATGCCACGCCTTGCGCTAGCCACCGTGGTCGCCATCGTGCTGAGCGCGGCCTGGCTCTGGCCGCGGCCGACGGCGGCGATCGATCCGCACCTCGACCCGGGTGTGGTGCCGGGCTCGTGCGCAGCCTGCCACGAGGGGCACGGCGTGTCGCGCTCGCCGATGTTGCCCGCCGGTCAGAAGGAGGTCTGTCTCGAATGCCACGATTCGCAGGCCGGTGCGGATCGGAAACGGGCGGCCGGTCGGCTCGCCTTCAACACCGCGCCCCAGATGCTGGGCAAGACGCTGGCGCAGCCGTTCACCCATCCGATCCACGACCAGGCCTTCTCGCGGCGTGAGCCGGGGATGGTGACGTGCAGCTCGTGTCACTCACCCCACCGGTCCGCGCCGCAGTCGGCGGCCGGCGACGACCGGCTGCCCGGCACCCGCAAGCTGTCGCCGCGCGACGCGACGCGGTGGGAGTACGAGCTCTGTCAGAGCTGCCACGGCTCGGAGGGGCTCGCGACCCAGAGCCTGTTCGACAGCTCGCGACTCTTCAACCCGTCGAACCCGTCCTATCACCCGGTGGAGGGGCCGGCCCTCGATCGCTCGCCTTCGGTCGTCGCCGAGCTGTCCGGCAGCGAGATCAACTGCACCGACTGCCACGGCAACAGCGATCGCTCGGGGCCCGCCGGCCCCCACGGCTCGGCGGTGCCGTACATCCTGGTCGATGAGTACGCCACGGTCGATGGTACCGAGGAGGCCGAGGGCGCCTACGCGCTCTGCTACCGCTGCCACGAGCGCAGCCAGGTGCTCGACACATCGCCGTTCCCGCTCCACCGTCTGCACGTCGTCGAGGCGCGGGCATCGTGCGCCACCTGTCACAGCGCCCATGGATCGATCGAGAACCGAGCGTTGATACGCTTTGGTGAAGAGACCTTCGTCGGCGGCGTCGGACCGTCACTGGCGAGCGGCCGCCTGGACTTCGTCTCGTTCAGTGCCGGCGAAGGGACCTGTTATCTGACCTGCCACGGGATCGACCACGCCCCCGAGCGCTACGGCGCGGGAGCCGTGCCGATTCCGGAGTTGACAAGGAGAGTGCAATGACCGAATCGAGATGCATGACCGGCTCACGACCCTGGGCCCTGGTCGTGCTGCTGGCCCTGACCGCCGGCGGACTGGCGTGTGCGGCCGATTCCGGCGCCGCCCGGGGCCAGGACGAGGCCCAGGCGGAAGATCAGGAACAGGCTGCGGAGCTGCCCGAAGGGCATCCGGAGACCGGGCTACCGCCCGAGCATCCGCCCTTGGGCGGCTCGCCACAGCCGATGACGCTGCCCGAGGTGCCGCCCGGAGCCGGTACCGGTGCCGCCGGGCTCGTCTGGAAGGTGCCCGAGACGTGGGTGAGCGAGACCCCCTCGTCGCCGATGCGTCGCGCGCAGTACCGGGTTTCGGGGGCGGCAGGCCAGGCCGAGTGCGTCGTCTTCTATTTCGGCCCCGGTCAGGGTGGCGATCCGAAGGCGAACGCCGTGCGCTGGGCGGACCAGTTCGGCCAGCCCGACGGCCGCGCATCGCGCGAGCTACTCAAGACCGAGGAGATCGAGGTCGGAGGAATCCCGGTGCTGCTAACCGAGGTGACCGGTACCTACACCGGTGGCATGGCGTCGATGGGTGGCCCGGTCGAGTCCCTGGAGGACCATATGCTGCTGGGAGCCATCGCCCAGGGCGGCGACGCCAACTGGTTCTTCAAGTTCACCGGTCCCAGGGAGACGGTCGCGGCCCACCGCGAGGGCTTCCTGACCATGATCCGATCTCTCCAGCGCGGGAGCTGAGCTGCGAGCCCAGCCGCGTGAGAGGACCTGACCTGAATCTGAGGGCCAAGGTCTCGCTCGGCGTGCTGCTGCCGTTGATCGTCGTTCTGGGCGGCCTGGCCGTGATCCAGTACCGCCGTCATCAGAACGTCATGCTCGAGCAGCTGTCGCTGCTGGCCGCCAACTCGGCGTTGGTCATCCAGACCAACCTGCGCCACGAGATGGAGGAGGTCGACCCCGAGGGCATGCAGCTCCTGTTCGACACGCTGAGCTCCAGCGACCGCTTCAGCGTGGCCTATCTCGTCAATCCGGAGGGGCGCGTCGTCCTGAGTGCCGACGGCGAGCCGACTGGCGCGATGCTCGACAGCAGCGGGCCCGACTGCGTTCCCTGTCACGCCCTGGAGCCCGACTCGAGACCGGTGAGCATCGTGGTCACGGCCGCGAACGGCGAGCGGGTGTTCCGCAGCATGCTGCCGATCGAGAACGGCCCTTCCTGCGTCCGCTGCCACGAGCCCGGGACGTCGCCGCTGGCAGCGGTCCTGATCGACATCCCGACGGCGCCGCTCGAGCGGCAACTCGCCGCCGGCTTGCGAAAGGATCTCCTGTGGCTGGCGGCGACGGTGCTGGCGACGGTGCTGATCGCCAATGCCGTGGTGAGCCGCTTCGTGATCGATCGGCTGGTGCGGATGAGCCGGGCGGTCGGTCAGTTCGGCAAGGGCGATCGGAGTCTGCGCCTGGCCCCCGACGGCAACGACGAGGTCGGCCGCCTGGCACAGGTCTTCAACGAGATGTGCGAGGACATCTCGCTCGAGGAGCAGCGCAGCGCCGAGCTGTCGGCCGAGGTTCAGACGCGCGCGGCTGCGCAGCGGCATTTGCTGGGCCGAGTGATCAGCGCCCAGGAAGAGGAGCGCCGCCGGGTGGCGCAGGATCTTCACGACGACCTGGGCCAGGACCTCGCCGCGCTGGCGGTGAACCTCGAGGCGGTCCGGCAGCGGCTGCCCGACGCGTCCGAGGAGGTCGTGGAGAAGCTCGCTCAGATTCGTGGCCAGGTGGCCGACACCACCGACCACGCTTACGAGCTGATTCTCAGATTGCGGCCGTCGGCGCTCGACGATCTCGGCCTGGTGCCCGCGCTACGCGCTCATGCCGAGCGGGCTCTGGCCGAGGAGAACATCCGGTTCGACCTGGAGGCCGACGAGCTGACCGAGCGCTTACCTCCCGAGATCGAGACCGCCGTGTTCCGGGTCCTCCAGGAGGCGTTGACCAACGTCATCCGGCACGCCCGCGCCAGCCGCGTGCGCATGGTGCTCGCGGTCCGCGACGGTGTCCTCGAGGCGCTGGTCGAAGACGACGGCCGCGGTTTCGATCCCGAGAAGATCGCCGCCGCCGGCCCGGACCGCCAGCGGCTCGGCCTCATCGGCATGCAGGAGCGTGCCGCGCTCTGCTCGGGCAGTCTGGAGATCGACTCGCGACCCGGAGCGGGAACTCGCATCTCGATGCGCATACCCTTGGAGGGCCTCGGATGACGGAGACCGTCAGCGTGCTGGTCGCGGACGACGACACGATCGTCCGGGCCGGCGTTCGGCAGCTGCTCGAGGGCGAGCCGGACATCACGGTGGTCGGCGAAGCCGAGAACGGCCGGCAGGCGATCGAGCGGACCTTCGACCTGCAGCCGGACGTGGTCGTGATGGACGTCGGGATGCCCGACATCAACGGACTCGAGGCGACCCGGCAGATCAAGGCGAGCTCACCGCGGGTGGAAGTGCTGGTGCTGACCATGCACAGATCGAAGGAGTACTTCTACGAGATGCTCGCCGCCGGCGCCTCGGGATACGTCCTGAAGGGCGCCGACACCGGTGACCTGGTCGAGGCCGTGCGGACGGTGGCCGCACACCAGGTCTTTCTGCAGCCGCGCATGATCCAGGAGCTCTTGCACGGGTACCTCGAGAGCGTTCGGCTGGACGGAGGCCAGGACCAGGGAGCATTGACCCCGCGCGAGCGCGAGATCCTGGTCCTGCTCGCCGAAGGATACGGCGGCGGCGAGATCGCCGAGCAGCTGGGCATCTCTACCAGCACGGTCTACACCCATCGCGGGAACCTGATGGAAAAGCTTGGTTTCAGCAAGCGTCACGAGCTCATCCGGTACGCCCGCAGGCAGGGCCTGCTGCCGCCCGCCTGAAGCCGGCGCAACCTCCGCCCTCTCACCCACCCGTCGGGGTGGTCGAGCTCCCATTCGACGAGATGGGAAAGAACGGAGTTTCCTGCAGTTACCAGGAGCGGCCGGATCTGCCAGCCTCCCTGCAATGCAATACGTCCGTGGCTTCACTGGCCTCAGTCGGCCATTGAGGCGCCTTTTTACTGTCTGAGGAGATTGGAGCAGACACATGAGACGGATCCATGTGACTTTTTTGACCTTGGCGGGCCTGGTGCTTGCCGCTCTGGTCCTGCTGTCGGTAGACGCAGGCGCCTATGAAACCTACACACAGAACAACGACAACAACTTCAACACCTACTGCGCGGCATGCCATGGCAACTTCCGCGCCGGTCCCTACATCTCGCGTTCTGACGGCTCGGACTGGGGCGACGACCTGCACGACGTCCACAGAACCGACATGCTCGGCGGCGACTGCAATACCTGCCACAACCCCTCCGGGCGGTGGCCGGTCTTCATGGACTCCTCAACCGGGGGGGACGGACTCGCCGCGGTGAGCTGTGTTGGCTGCCACGGCCGAGCCGAGGACGACAGCGTTGCCAACGGCGGCTCCTGCGTGACAGCCGACTGCGGCCCCGGCAGCGGGCTATGGCAGCACCACTTCAACGCTGGCGAGACCATCTGCCTGGACTGCCACGACAATGCCGACCCCGCCAACTACACTCCCGTGGGCGAGGACATTCCTCCTCCCTACTACGCCACTCCCGGCAGTCACCCCAACATACCGAACGACCCCTGCGATGACAATTTCGTCGGCGGCCCGCAGGGGCTGGACAACGACGGAGATGGAGCCTACGACGGTGCCGACACCGATTGTGGCGGTGGCGCCAACTCTCCCCCGGTGGCCGTGGACGACGCCTACACGACGGACGAGGACGTGACGCTGAACGTCGCGGCGCCGGGCGTGCTGGGCAACGACACCGACGCGGACGGCGATGCGCTGACGGCGGTCCTGGACACGACGACCGCCAACGGTACCCTGACGCTCAACGGCGACGGCTCGTTCGACTACACGCCGAACGCAGATTTCGAGGGTACGGACTCGTTCACCTACTTCGCCAACGACGGTACGGAGAACTCGACGACCGCGGCGACGGTGACGATCACGGTCAACGCGGTGAACGCTCTTCCGGTGGCGGTGGACGACGCCTATGCGACAGACGAGGACGTGACACTGAACGTGGTGGCGCCGGGTGTGCTGGGCAACGACACCGACGCCGACGGCGATGCTCTGACAGCAGTGCTGGATACGTCGACCACCAACGGCTCGCTGACGCTCAACGCGGACGGCTCGTTCGACTACACGCCGGACGCCGACTTCGAGGGTACGGACTCGTTCACCTACTTTGCCAACGACGGCACGGCGAGCTCGGCGACGGCGGCGACGGTGACGATCACTGTCAACGCGGCAAACGATCCTCCAGTGGCCGTGGACGACGCGTATGCGACGGACGAGGACGTGACGCTGACGGTGGCGGCGCCGGGTGTGCTCGGGAACGACACCGACGCGGACGGCGATGCTCTGACGGCGGTGTTGGACACGACGACCGGCAACGGCAGCCTGACGCTCAACGCGGACGGGTCGTTCAGCTACGTGCCGAACGCCGACTTCAACGGCTCAGACTCGTTCACCTACCACGCCAACGACGGCCAGGCGGACTCGAACGTCGCCACGGTGTCGATCACGGTCAACGACGTCAACGACCCGCCGGTAGCGGACGCCAACGGCCCGTACACGGGCTCGGAGGGTGTGCCGGTCACCTTTGACGGCTCGGGCTCGTCGGACCTGGACGGCACGATCGCCAGCTACGCGTGGGACTTCGGCGACGGCAACACCGGCTCCGGTGTGAGCCCGACTCACACCTACGCGACGGCGGGTCTGTACACG
>CAMYOG010000006.1 GCA_947259925.1 Thermoanaerobaculia bacterium | reverse complement strand
CCCGAGCTGGACAGCGTCCACTACCAGGCCGCCGTTGGCCAGGGTGATCGACTCGGCCGTCCGCTTCTTCTTCCGGAACAGCCTGGCGACGCCGTCGGCGGCCTCGGTACCGCTGGCTTGCTGCCAGACCAGGCGCACTCGGGTGGCGCCATGAGCGCGAGCTGCGCGTCCGAGAGGTCGCTGCGTTTGCGCAGCTCTTCCGAGATGGCACAGGCCTCGGCGCTCGGCGGTGGTCCAGAGACCAGCGCGCCGGCCGCGATGAGCGTCACTGCCACCGCGATTCGAAGATGTCGGTGACGTTCCCTCATGACAAGACTACTGGCCGCAGCCGCGGTCAGCTCGCCATGCTACCGGATGTCCGAGAATCGACGGCTGCTCGATCGAGAAATGCTGCAGTCGACGTGCTCCTCGGCTGCAAATCCCTCACGTTGGTTCCAACTCGGACCGGAGTGGCTACCAGATCTTCGGTCCTGACTCAACGACGGTCCATCCCAGTGGCGTAACCGAGTGTGCGGCGCGTCCCCGGGGCCATCACCTAGCCAAACCAGTCCGGGGGAGCGCAAGGCATGGTGTCCCCGACACATGACGCCCGGGTTTGACCCCCGCTCCCGCCCTTAGGTACCCTTGCGTTTCACATTACGTGAGAGATCAACAACAACGAACGGCACGAATCACGAGCCGGGCGGCCTGAGCGGCTGGTGGCGTCCGACTCCGGTGCCGAGCGCTCAGTCCTAGCCGCGACACTGGTGGCGGGCGCGATGATCGCCCAGCAGATCGGCGGCAAGGCCGTCCGCGACGCCTTCTTTCTCTCGCAGTTCGACGTGGCCTCGCTGCCGACGATGATGGTGGTGTCCGCGCTGGTCTCGATCGCCGTCGTGCGCGGCGTGATGGGACGACCTGCTTCCTGGCTCGTCACCCGTGGGTTCCCCGCCAGCGCGGCCCTTCTCCTCGGCGAGTGGGCGCTCGCGATGGTCCGGCCCGACTTGGCGGCGGTTGCGCTCTATCTCCACATCGCGGTGTTCGGCTCGGTCTTGATCTCGGGCTTCTGGTCGCTGGTGACCGACTATTTCGACCCGCACACGGCGCGCCAGAAGATGGGACAGATCGCGACCGGCGCGAGCGCCGGCGCCGTGCTCGGAGGTCTCCTGGTGGAACGCGTCGGTGCGACACTTTCGGTCACCGCCGCGTTTCCCCTGCTCGCCGCCTTCCACCTCCTGTGCGGCGTCCTGATTCTTCCTCTACGCACCCCCGCGGGCCGGCGAGCTACTGCCTCCGACGCCGACGCCGGCATCCGAGAGGGTCTTCAGGTGATGAAGCGCCTTCCCTACTTGCGGCATCTGGCCTCGCTGGTGTTCGTGGGCGCCGTGAGCGCGGCACTCATCGATTTTGCCTTCAAGGCCGAGGTGGCGACGTCGCTCGCCCAGGGTGAATCCATGATGCGCTTCTTCGCGCTGTACTACACCGCGATCGGCATCACCACGCTGATCGTCCAGAGCGCTCTCAGCCGACGCGCTCTCGAAAAACTCGGCCTCGCCGGCACCGCCGCGACCCTGCCGGCGAGCGTCGTCGTGGGCAGCGTCGGAATGCTGTTTGTGCCCGGGCTGTGGAGCGCGCTCGCGGCCCGCGGTGCCGAGGCCACGTTCCGAAGCTCTCTGTTTCGCTCGGGCTACGAGCTCTTCTACTCGCCGGTCGCGCCGCGCGACAAGCGCGCCACCAAGACCGCGATCGACGTCCTCTGGGAGCGGCTCGGGGATGTCGCCGGCGGCGTCGCGGCCAAGGGACTCCTCTTCCTCGGACCGGTCGTCGCCCGGTCGGCGATTCTCGCGCTCGCCGCGGCGCTGGGGGGGATCGCTCTCTGGCTCTGCCGACGCTTGCACGCCGGCTACGTCGAGGCGCTCGAAGCACGGCTCCTCGACAAGGGACAGAAGGCCGCCGCCGCGACCGCCGCCCAGTCGGTGCAAGTCGAGTCACTTCTCCTGAGCGTCTCGGGCGGGATGAGCACCATCCTCTCGAAGGAAGAGTTCGAGGCGCTCCGGCGAGCGGACGTGGCCGAAGACGCCCCCACCGAGGAGCCGGTCCGCGACGAGCTCGAGCGGGCGTTTCTGGACCTTCGCTCCGGTGATCGACAGCGCATTCGGACAGTACTCGAGCGCGAGCCGCTCGACGCCGCGCTGGTGCCGCAGGTCATACCGTTGCTCAGCGAAGACAAGCTGGCCCACGCCGCACGGCAGGCGCTCCTGCCGTCCGTGGAGCGGATCGCTGGACAGCTCGGAGACGTTCTCACCAACGTCGACGCCGACCTGGTTCTGCGGCGACGTATCCCGAGCCTCCTCTCTCGCGGCGCGGAGCGCTCGGCGGCGGTCCTCATCGCCGGCCTCGGCGATCGCAAGCTCGCCGTCCGCTATCGCTGCGGCCGGGCCCTCCAACGGCTGCACAGCCGGAACGTCGAGCTCGGTCTCGTGAGCAAGGACGTCTTTGGCCTGGTCCTCGACGAAGTGCGGCGCGCCCGTCGTGTGCTCGAGGGCAACCAACAACTCGCCGATCCACAGGGCACGCACAGTGAGGAAGCGGCCAGGTTCGAAAAGCTCGTTCGCAAGCGAGCGCAGAAACGGCTCGCGCACATCTTTCACCTGCTCGCGCTGGCTCTCCCGCGCAAGCCGCTCCAGATCGCGTTTCGCGGCCTCGAAACAGGTGACGCCCACCTGCGTGGCACCGCCCTCGAGTATCTCGACAGCGTTTTACCTCCCGACGTCCGTACGCCTCTGTGGCCCTTCCTGACCAAGGAACCGATTCAGGACCTGCCGCAGCGCCCCCGCGAAGAGATCGTGGAGGACCTGATGAAATCGAGCATTCATCTGAAGATGGACGGGGAGCGAGAGTCGTAGCCTGTTCCGCACTCCGATATCCTCACCAAGGTCGGCAAATGACATCTGACTGGCAGGTTCGCGTCAGAGAGCTCTTCCTGGCCGCCAGCAAACGGCCGCCCGAGGAGCGCGAGCGGTTCTTGAAGGAAGCCTGCGGCGACGACGACGAGCTCCGCCAGGAGCTCGAATCGCTCCTGATCGCGAGCGACCGGGAGAGCACTCGGACCGTGGACGCCTCGCCCGCTACGGCTCCGAGCGCCACCGACGACCCTCTCGTCGGCACCACCCTCGACCGCTACAGGATCCTCCATCTCCTCGGCCGGGGCGGCATGGGCGCGGTCTACGAAGCCGAGGATCCCGAGCTGCGGCGCAAGGTGGCGCTCAAGGTGCTGCCGGGCGAGTTCGACCAGGACCCGGAGCGGCTCGGCCGCTTCCAGCGCGAGGCGCGAGCGGTCGCCGCGCTCAACCACCCCAACATCGTCACCATCCACTCGGTGCGCGAGACCGAGCACGTCGACGCGAGCGGCGAGAGGCGCCCGATCCACTTCCTCACCATGGAGCTGGTCCAGGGCGAGCCGCTCAGTCGGGCAATTCCTGAGGGCGGTCTCGCGGCCCAGGAGCTCCTGGACCGCGCAATTCAGCTTGCCGAAGGAGTCAGAGCGGCGCATGAAGCAGGGATCATCCACCGGGACCTCAAGCCCGCCAACGTCATCGTCGACACCGAGGGCCGACTTCGCATCCTTGACTTCGGTCTCGCCAAGGCCGAGCGGCTGACCGACGATTCCCAGCTCGAGACCTCGCTCGCTCTGACCACTCACGGCGCGGTCCTGGGCACCGCGCCCTACATGGCGCCCGAGCAGGTCGCCGGCCGCGCTTGCGACCACCGCAGCGACATCTTCTCGCTCGGCTCGATCCTCTACGAGATGGCCACCGGCAGCCGGCCGTTCGCAGGGGCCAGCTTCACCCAGGTCATGTCGGCGATCCTTCAGGACGAGCCGTCGCCGATCGGCCAGGTGAGATCCGATCTGCCGGTGCCGCTGGTCGAGACCATCGGCCGCTGTCTGGCCAAGGACCCGGCCGAGCGCTTCCAATCGGCGCTCGAGCTGCGCGACGCCCTTGGGGACATCAGGCAAGCCTCCACCGCTGCCGTCGAGTCTGCGGAGCCGCGCTCGGCTGCTTCCCGACGGCGCCTCTGGGCCGGGCTCGGTGCAGCGGCCCTTGCTCTAGCCCTTGTGGCGGTAGTCTGGCTCGGCAAGGGAGCCGACACCACCGACGAGCTGCGAGGTCGACCTCCGGTCGCGGTAGAGACTGCCCCCACCTCGATCGCAGTCCTGCCCTTTGCCGACATGAGCGAGAACAGGGACCAGGAGTACTTCTCCGACGGACTGGCCGAAGAGCTCCTAAACGTCCTGGCGAAGATCGAGGGTCTCAAGGTCGCCGCCCGAACCTCGTCGTTCTCGTTCAAGGGCAAGGACGTGGATATAGCAACGATAGCCGAGAAGCTCAACGTCGCTAGCGTGCTCGAGGGCAGCGTCCGCAAGTCGGGCAACCGGGTCCGAATCACCGCGCAGCTCGTCAGCGCCGCCGACGGCTTCCACCTCTGGTCCGACACCTTCGACCGTGAGCTGGACGACATCTTCGCGATCCAGGGCGAGATCGCCCGCTCGGTCGTGGAGTCGCTCGAGGTCACGCTGCTGGGCGATGCCGCCGACCTCCCCCAGGCGAGGCAGGAGAACACCGAGGCCTACGAGGCCTACCTCCAGGGACGGTATTTCCTCAAGCGGGGGAGCGGGGAGGACTTGGAGAAGGCCCTTGGCTACTTCAGTGAAGCCGTGGCGCTCGATTCCGGCTACGCCCTGGCCTGGGCCTGGCTGGCCAGCGCGCACAGCATTCAGGCAACCTTGGGCTACGTCCCCCTAGGGGAGGGCATCGAAAAGGCACGGGAGACGGTGCAGCGGGCGCTCACACTGGACAACGCTGAGCCCCAGGCCTGGGTAAGCCTGGCGTATATCGGGATGCAACATGACTGGGACTGGGTGGGGGCCGAAGAGGCCTTTCGGCGGGCGCTGGAGCTCAACCCGGAGAGCAGCGAGGCGCTGCGCGGATTAGGGAGGCTTGCAACGAAGCTAGGCCGCTTCGACGAGGCGATCGAGCTCGTCCGCCGGTCGCTGGAGCGCGATCCACTGGACGCCGGTGGCTACCGCGTGCTCGGCGATCAGTTCTGGATGGCTGGCCGCCTCGAGGAGGCGGAGGCAACCCTGAAAAAGGCCCTCGAGCTCCGCCCCGATAACGGAACGGCGCGCTCCCACCTGGGTCTCGTCTACCTCGCGCAGTCCAAGCCGGAGGCGGCACTCGAAGAGATGGAACAGGTGTCGAGGCCCGCCCAACGCCTCTATGGGTTGGCGCTGGCCTATCATGCCCTGGACCGGCAGGAAGAGGCGGAGGCGGCACTTGCGCAGTTCGTCGAAGGCCAACTCTCCGGTGCGCAGGCCTTTCAATGGTCCTACGGGATCGCCTCGGTGTACGCCTTCCGGGGTGAGCCCGACCGCGCCTTCGAATGGCTGGAGCGGGCGTATGCCGAGCGCGCGAGCGATCTCACCTGGTTGAAGGTCGACCCGACCTTCCAGAACCTCCATGACGACCCCCGCTGGCCGGTGTTCCTCGAGAAGATGGACCTGGCGGGGTGAGTGAGTAGAGCCTGAACCGGCTTTCTGGACGCGCCCGCCTCCCAAGAAGGCCTGGTAGCACCTCAGGAGAGAGTTCCCAGTGCAGCCGGTGAACCCCAGGCAGCGCTAGACCGCTCGTACAAGTGGGTCCGATAGAGTCTGGACCTCGAAGTCTGCGGCGCCCGAAGCACCGAAGCTGTGCTCCAGGAGAATGGTACGGACAATGGAAACGCGGCAGGAAGGTCGCCACGGGTGGATCGGCCGTACCGTGTTGCACTACCGGGTCCTCGAATCCCTCGGTGCCGGAGGCATGGGAGAAGTCTTCCGGGCGGAGGACCTCACCCTGGGCCGCCAGGTGGCGATCAAGGTCCTTCTGAGCAGCCATCAGCTCGCCCCCGAGCGTGTTGCCCGCTTCGAACGGGAAGCCCGTCTCCTGGCGTCGCTGAATCATCCGAACATCGCGACCCTCCACAGTCTGGAAGAGTCGGAGGGCGAGCGCCTTCTGGTGATGGAGCTGGTGGAGGGAGAGACCCTGGCGAAGAGGATCAAGCAGGGTCCGCTGCCGCTGGAGGAGGCGTTGTCCGCCTTTCGACAGATCGTGGATGCCCTCGGCGCCGCCCACGGCAAGGGGGTGATCCATCGCGACCTGAAGCCCTCCAACATCCAGGTCACGGGCGACGGCCGCGTAAAGCTCCTCGATTTTGGGCTGGCCAAAGCGATCCTCCCCGAGTCGGAAGTCGGCGATGCCTCGCGGACGCTGACCCTCGCGGAAGAGGCCACCAGGGCCGGAGCTTTAATGGGCACCGTGCCCTACATGAGCCCCGAGCAGGCCCGGGGTCAGGCGGTAGACGCACGCACCGACATCTGGGCCTTCGGGTGCTGCCTCCTCGAGGCCCTGGGTGGCCGTCCCCCCTTCGCCGGCGAGACCGCCGCCGATGTCCTCGCCCACATCCTGGCGCGAGAGCCGGATTGGAGCGCCGTACCTCCTGGGACTCCCGCAAGCGTCCTCCAGCTGCTCCGCCGTTGTCTGCGGAAGGATCGAGAGGAGCGGCCGCAGTCGATCGAGGAAATCGAGGACTGGTTCGCCGCCGAGCTGACCGACAGCCCCTCGAGCGCATCCGCATTGCGCTCCGTGGCCGTCCTGCCCTTCCTCACCATCGGCTCGGATCCCGAGAACGAGGTCTTCGCGGACGGGATGACCGAGGACGTCATCGCGCAACTCGCGAAGATCGGCGGGCTCACCGTCATCGCCCGAAGCTCGGTGATGCGGTTCAAGGACAGGGAGTCGAGCCTGCGCGAGATCGCGGAGCGACTGGGCGTCGGAGCTCTTCTGGACGGAACCGTGCGGCGGGCCGGTGAGCAGATGCGGATCGTGGCCCAGCTCGTCGAGGCCGAGACCGAGCGCCCCCTCTGGTCGGAGACCTACGATCGCAGCCTCGACGACATCTTTGCGATCCAGAGCGACGTCGCGCTCCATATCGCCACTGCCCTCGAGGCGAAGCTTTCCGCCGACCTGCAGTCTCGCATCGAGAAGCCGCCCACCGACAACCTCGCCGCCTATCGCTTCTACCTCGAGGGGCGTCATTGCGTCTTCCGCTACACCGACGAGGGAATCCGCAGGGGACTCGAGCTCTACGGTCGAGCGATCCGGCTGGACCCCGAGTACGCCCTGGCACACGCGGGAACGGCACGAGCCTACGTGATGATCGGGTTCGGGTTCGGTTCTGGAGTCCTCACTCCGCGTGAGGCCTACGCCAAGGCCAAGCAGGCCGCGATCACCGCATTGGAGATCGAGCCCGCACTGGGGGACGCCCACGCAGCCCTGGGCATGATCCACCTCGTCTCCGATTACGATTGGGCGGCCGCCGAGCGCGAGGTACAACGGGCCTTGGAGCTGAACCCAGGTGCCGCCGACAGTCACGCGGTTCTTGGACTGCTCCTGTCGTCGTTGGAACGCCATGACGAGGCAATCACAGCGATGCAGCGGGCGCAGGAGCTCGATCCGCTCGCCGCCGTGAACTCTTCGGATCTCGCCACCAAGTACCTGCGGACGAGTCGCTACGAAGAGGCGATTCGCGAGGCTCGACGAGTGATCGACCTCGAGCCGGAGTTTCCGATGGCGCACTCCACCCTCGGGTGGGCGTACTTGAAGACCGGTAGGCAAGAGGAGGGACTGGCGGAACTGAACCGAGCCGTCGAGGTCGCTCCCGGCAACACGATGATGCTGGCGCAGCTCGGCCAGGCCTACGCCGAGGTGGGGAGGCGAGAGGACGCTCTCGACATCCTCGACCGTCTCACCGAGAGGTCCGAGACTCAGTACGTGTCTCCCTATCACCTGGCCTACGTCCACACCGGCCTCGGAGACCACGACCATGCCGTCGAGTGCCTCGATCGAGCCTTTGACGAGCACGCCAGCGGTATCTACGGTGTCAAGGGTTCTTTTCTGTTCACGCCGCTCCACTCGCATTCCGGCTTCCAGGCGCTGTTGGGTCGAATGAGGCTCGCTTAGGCCTCATCCGCCCGCAAGCGGGCAGAGCCTGTCGTAGCCGGCTGCGATCCAGAAGCCAGGCGTGCAGTTGGTTCCAGGTCGGGACAACTTGCGCTACCAACCCTTCGCCTCCGGGCCGGGTCGGTCTCTAGGGTGCTCTCCGGGGTGGCGCCTTCCGGCGCCCGAGTCGGTCTTCGCCGCTACTTGGAGGCCAGAGCCTCGGAGGTCGCTTCGGCGGAAGCCATGCGCTCGCCGTTCAGGACCGGCGCATAGCGCTCGGCGAGGAAGCGCGTGAACGGAACGTCCCCTTGATAGCGGGCCAGATGAGTCGTGTCGCCGAACATCTCGGGAGTGATCTCTTCGATCACCTGGTAATCGCGGAACGTGACGCCGGTCTCCTCCTGGATCCGGCGCACGACGGCGTCGAGGCGCGCGCGCGCCTCCGGTGAGTACTGGATCCAGTCGGTATTGCGCGGCAGCATCACCACTTCGACGCGCTTCGAGAAGCGCTGGAACTCGCCGACCATCCGGATGAACGCTGCCACCAGCTCCTCCTCGAACTCGAGGTTCAGGATGTCGGCGCTGTACTCGCGCCACAGCAGGTCGTCGGCCATGTGCTTCTCGGTGCGCAGGAGCTGGTAGAACTCGCGCATCAGCTCGAGGGTCTCCTCGGAACGCTCCGAGGGGATGGTGCCGGCTCCCTGCCAGCCGTAGTTCCACTGCGAGCCGTCCCAGTCCGGATACTCCTCCTCGAACTTCGCGTTCAGCGTGTCGCTCACCTCGTCCAGGCGCTCCTGCCGCGCCTCGTCTTGCTCGAGATCGCTCTCCGGCACCGGTGGTCGGAGGAACTCCCCGAAGTACCAGGTCGCCATCTCGGCCGAGACGTCGTCGCGCAGGTAGTGGATGGTCAAGATCCGCATGCCACGGGTGGGATCCTCGAGCAGGATCTCGAGCAGCTCTCCGGGGCTGGCCAACATGCCGACGTAGGCGTCGATCGCCGGCACTGCCCGCTCGTAGCGGGTCCGGGTCGCCTGAAAGGGATTGAACTCGATCAGCGCCAGCTCGAGCTTGCGGTCCTCGGCCTCGAACGCCTCTCGAAGGCGACGCGAGAGATAGTCCTGGAAGAGCGGATTGAGGCCGCCGAAGCCGAAGTTGAACGACTTGGCATTGGCGCCGCGCTCGGCCAGCTCGCGATCGAAGATCCGCGCCGAGAAGCCGGCCTCGGTCATCGAGGAGCCGAAGAACATCACCAGGTCCTCTTCCTCGGCGAGGATCTGCGGCAGGGCCGCCCGGGCCTCGAGCACCCGGCCGAGAAAGGCCGAGCCGCTCGCGCCCATCGACAACGCGTAGATCCGCACGAGCCCGAGCGACGCGGCCATGCCGAGAGTGACGATCAGGAAGATCCTGAGGAAGATCCGCCGCGGTGACCGGATCGGTCGCCCTCGAGAGGGCGGGACCGGCATCGCCGTGGGGAGAGGCCCGGCGTTGCCGGGCTCGCTAGAACTGGAAGTAGATGAACTCATTGCTGGGTTTGCCGATGATCAGACAGAGGGCCTGCCCGACGAGCAGCAGGATCCAGAAGCCCCAGGCCCGGGCCCCGCGCAGGACGGCCCACAGCCGGCCCGGTTTCGGCTCGACCTCGGTCCCCGGTTGCCGTTCACGCCCGGCTCGCAGCACCAGATAGTCCATTCCGTGCATCAGTACCAGCGAGGCCAGGGTGAGGCCGAGGACGGTCACTGCCGTGTCGGAAGGCGCGGGCAACGACGGCCCGAAGCCGTGCATGACGCCGAGCATCGCGGCAGCCGCGCCGAGACTCTGGGCGCGGAAGAGCACCCAGCCAACCAGGACGAGGTAGAAGGTCAGTGCCCACTTGAAGAGCTGGACCCCCCGCGAGGGCGAGTCGTGGAAGATCGCGAGGCCTCGGATCTTGCCGAGACGGTGCGAGGCCGAGATCAGCAGGCCGTGGAAGAAGCCCCAGACCACGAACGTCCACGCGGCGCCGTGCCAGAGGCCGCCCAGGAGCATGGTGATCATCACGTTCCGGAACCGGTTGCCGGTCCGATTGCCTCCCAGTGAGATGTAGAGATAGTCGCGCAGCCAGGTCGAGAGCGAGATGTGCCATCGCCGCCAGAAGTCGACCGGCGAGACCGCGAAGTAGGGGAGGTTGAAGTTGAGCGGAATCTTGAACCCGAGGAGAAGCGCCAGGCCGATCGCCATGTCGGTGTAGCCGGCGAAGTCGCCGTAGATCTGACCGGCGAAGGCCAGCACCCCGATCCAGGTCTCGAGCAGACTGACCGGCTCGGCCGAGTCGAACGCCCGGGCTGCGGGAGCGGCGAGGAGATCCGCCATCGTCTTCTTGAGCACGCCCGCCGTGATCAGCAGAAGACCCCGCTTCGCCTCCTCCCAGCTCGGAATCGGCAGCTCGTGCAGCTGCGGCAGGATCTGACGGGCGCGCAGGATCGGGCCGGCGACCAGCTGCGGGAAGAACGAGAGCGCCGCCACGAACTCGACCAGACCCTTGCGGGGCTCCATGTCGCCGCGGTAGACGTCGATGGTGTAGCTCAGGCTCTGGAAGGTGTAGAAGGAGATTCCCACCGGCAGGACCCAGGCCAGCGTCGGCAGGTCGGGCTCGATTCCGAACAGGCTCAGGAAGTCGGCCACCGAGAGCAGCACGAAGTCCGCGTACTTGAAGAGCCCCAGAATGCCCAGGTTGATGGCGATCGACAGTGTCACCCAGCGCTTCTTCGCGGCCTGGTTCTCTGCCCGACCGATGGCTTGAGCGATGAAGTAGTCCGCGACCCCGCTGAACACCAGCAGCGGTATGAAGCGGTAGTTCCAGGCGCCGTAGAAGATCAGGCTGCCGACCACGATCAGGTAGACCTTCGGGCGGCGGCGCAGGAAGACCAGGCCGTAGAAGAGCAGGAAGACGACGAAGAAGAAGTAGAAGATGGGGGTGTTGAAGATCATGTCCGGTGCCGGCAGGCATCCAGCTCGATGCGGCTTCCTGTGGGCGAGACGCTGGTGTGCGCTATGTCTCGGTTTCCTACGTAACCGCGGGAGATTGGTTTCGGCACGGGCTGACCGCACCTGCCGTATCAGCGGGCCAGGCGGTTGCGGCGTCGCCTCGGGACGAAGCCTCTTTCCGGCGCAGGATCTCGGCCAGAGCCTCGGGATCAGTTAGGGTCAGTCCGATATGCGCCGCAAGGCACCGTTCCTGATGTTGGCCGGCGCCTTGGGGATCGTGGTCGTCGCTTCGGCCTCGGCCCTACCCGTGGATCCTGGCGAGGGTGCGCGGGAGGCTCGGCACCTGGTGTTGATGATCGTCTACGCCGGGGTCGCGCTGGTCTTCTCCTTCCTGTGCTCGGTCGCCGAGGCGGTGCTGTTGAGCGTCTCGCCGTCGTTCATCGCCCACCTGCGGCAACAAGAGGAGCCGCTGGCCGAGCGCCTGCGACGCCTCAAGTCGGGCATCGATCGGTCGCTGGCCGCCATCCTGACCTTGAACACGATCGCCCATACGGTGGGCGCCGGCGGGGCCGGTGCCGAGGCTGCCGCCTACTTCGGGGAGCGCTGGGTGGGGCTGTCGATGGCCGTGCTGACCCTGTTGATTCTGTTTCTCTCCGAGATCGTGCCGAAGACCTTCGGCGCTGTCTACTGGCGGAGGCTCGCCGGGCCGACGGCCACGTTTGTAAGGCTGCTTCTCGTCGTCCTCTATCCGCTGATCGTGGTTTCGGAGCTGCTCACCAAGCTCATCGCTCGCGGTAAGTCCGGCCACTCCTTCAGCCGCGAGGAGTTCACGGCGCTGGCCGAGGTCGGTGTCGAGCGCGGTGAGATCGAGGAGGAGGAGTCGCGGATCGTCAAGAATCTGTTCCGGTTTCGTGAGCTTCAGGTGGCAGCCGTCATGACGCCGCGCACGGTGGTCTTTGCGCTGCAGCAGGATCTGACCATCGACGCCGTCCTCGCCGAGCACCCGGACCTTCCGTTCTCGCGAATACCCATCTACCAAGACAACCGCGACGACGCTCAGACGTTTGTTCTCAAGGTCGACGTGATGCGCGAGAAGCTCGCGGGACGGGGCTCTTTGCCGCTTCACGAGCTGGGGCGCGAGCTCGAGGCCGTGAGCGAGAGGGCCTCACTCGAGCTGGTCTTCGACCGCCTGCTGGGCGGCAAGCGACACATCCTCCTGGTGCTCGACGACTACGGCGGCGTGGCCGGCCTGGTGACGCTCGAGGACGTCGTCGAGACCCTCCTCGGGATAGAGATCGTCGACGAGGCCGACAAGGTCGAGGACCTCAGGAAGCTGGCGCGACAGAAGTGGGAGGAGCGCCGCCGCAAGCTCGAGAGGGGAGAGCGGTGACAGGTCCCGGGGCCCGATCAGCGCACAGACGTATATCGGTCGAACAGCAGGCGTCCTGAGCTGCCGGGGGCCGAGCCCTGCGGCAACCCGAGCTCGACAGCGTCCACTACCAGGCGTCCGTTGTCCAAGGTGATCGACTCGGCCGTCCGCTTCTTCTTCCGGAACAGCCTGGCGACGCCGTCGGCGGTCTCGGTACCGCTGGCTCGCTGCCAGACCAGGCGCACTCGGGTGGCGCGCCCGGCGGGCAGGCGGGCGGAGCCGATCTCCTTCAGCTCGCCGCCGCTGTGAGCGGAGAGCAGCACCCGGTAGCCGCGACCGCGCTCTTCGAGGGTCAGCACGGCCACCGTCTCTCCGGCGCCCAACAGCCGCAGGATCACGGCCTGCTGACCGCCGAGGTCGGCGTCGCCGGGAGCGATCAGAAAGGAGATGTCGAGGCTGGCTTCGCGTGCCGGGTGCTGGGAGGTGACGAAGGATCTCTGATCGCTGCCGTCCACGTCGACCTCGAGCGCGAAGTCGGACCCCTTGAGGCCAGGCTGGACGATCCGCACGTTGCCCTGAGACGAAGTCCACGGCAGCAACTCCCCGCTCTCGAAGTCGTCGCTGAAGATGCCGCTGTCGGCGAGGCGGGGGCGCAGGATGAACAGGCCGCGGTGGATGTCGTTGACGATGACCGCACCGCTCTGCAGGAACGGGTAGACACCCCACAGGCCGCTGAGGACGTTGTTGTCGCTCTCGGGGTAGGTGTCGAACCAAGCGACCTCTTCCAGCTTCCCCGCCGCCGGATCGACGATCCTCAGGATTCGCAGGCCGCTGCGGTAGTTTGCCTGGAAAGTGTAGTCGCCGCGCACGTACTGATTGTGGTCGGCGGACGGTCGGTCGGAGGTGAAGATGCCGCTGATGCGCGGTTTCTCCAGGTCCCCCATGTCCCAGACGAAGGTGCGGGTGTTGAAGCCAAAGCGGCGCTCGTCGAGCTCGTCGTCGAGCAGGAAGTAGGCCTGGTCCTCCGTCAGCCAGCCCTGATGGGTGAAACCGATGTTGTCGTAGCCGGTGCTCGAGATCATCTCGGGATTGCCCTTGTCGGTCACGTCGACGAGGGTGATGGTGTCCTCGTTCGACGAAAAGCAGATCTCGCGGCCGCGGTAGCGGCGGTCGGGACCGCGGTAGGTCACGCACTGGGCGTCGTGGGTGGCGCCGTCCTTCGAGAAACAGCCGGCGAAGGTCGGCGACCGCGGCTCGCGCACGTCGATCATGTGCAGACCGCCGTCGCAGGTCTCCGAGCCGACGGCGTATGCGAAGCCGGTCTCCTCGTTGATCGCGATGTTGTGCGCTGATTCGAATTCGTCGTAGTGCCCCGTCTCCTCGAACTCGACGGGCGGGTTGCTCACCCCGCGCAGTTCGGTCAGATCGAAGACCTGCATGCCGTGCCCGGCGCTCTCGGCGACGATGAAGGCGTGGTCGTCGTAGACCTTGATGTCCCGCCAGGGGGAGTTCTGCGAGTGGGTCGGCAGGTTGCCGACATAGATCGGGCTCTCGGGATCGGTAACGTCGACGAACGCCGTGCCGTTCTTGCGCCCGACCAGCGCGTACTCGCGGCCGCTCTGGCGGTCGAACCAGCCCCAGATGTCGTTGCCTCTGGTGCCGCCGAGCTCCGACGTGGGGATGTGGGCCAGCAAATCGACGTTGCGGCAGGGGAAGATGTCCGCCTCGCCGCCCTCGCAGGCGGTGGACTGCGCGAGCGAGTACGGGATGACGTCGTGCCGCACACCGTCGTGGGCCATCAGCTCGAGCTGCGCCAGCGAGAGGTCGCTGCGTTTGCGCAGCTCTTCCGAGATGGCCCAGGCCTCGGCACTCGGCGGTGGTCCAGAGACCAGCGCGCCGGCCGCGATGAGCGTCATCGCCACCGCGATTCGAAGATGTCGATGACGTTCCCTCATGACAAGACTACTGCCCGCAGCCGCAATCGGCCGACCATGGTACCGGACTTCCGAGAGTCGGCTCGTGTAGAGCGACTCGTCGGTTGTGTCGGGGATGCCGAAGCACTCGTCGAATCCCAGATCGATCGGCAAGCGGCCCGCTACGTCGCTAGGCCCGGCTCAGGCCAGCGACACTTCCGCCTCGAACAGGAATGCGGCGAGCGCCTGCTCGACGGCCGCGACCGCGCTCGCGTCCGCGCCGGGAAGCGTCACGACGATCCGCAGGCCGCGATGTCCCCCATCGATCGCCTGGACCTCGGCGTTCGGCAGGTCGAACTGTGTGCGCACCAACTCGGTCACCAACTCGGCCGCGGCGTCGCGACGCAGTTGCGGCTTGTAGATCTTGCCGACCGTGGTCAGCGGGATGGTGTCGACGATGTAGAACCGTCGCGGCCAGGCCGGCCGCTCGCCGATCGTCTCCTGGGCGTGCTCGCGCAGCTCGTCGACATCTACGCTGGCGCCCTCGCGAAGCTGGACAAAGCAGACCGGCAGCTCGCCGGCATAGGCATCGGGCTGACCGACCGCGGCTGCCAGCGCTACCGCCGGATGGGTCGCCATCGCGTTCTCGATCATCACCGGATCGATGTTGTGGCCGCTGCGGATGATCAGATCCTTGGTCCGTCCGGAGAGATAGAGTCGGCCGTCGGCGTCGACATAGCCGAGATCGCCGGTGTCGAGCATGCCGTCCTCGAAGACGCCCGCATCGTGCGACGGGTCCCGGTAGCCGGGCGAGACATGGTCGCCCTTGACGGTGACGACGCCGATCTCGTCTACGTCGCAGGGCTCCGCAGGCCGACCGTCGGCACCGAGCCGGCGAACAGTGACCTCGGTATAGGGCAGCGGCCAGCCGACCGAGCCGATCCCGCAATCGCCAGCCAGCGGATCGATCGAGATCAGGCCGGACGCTTCCGTCATGCCGTAAACCTCGAAGAGGTTGTGGCCCGTGGTCTCGCGAAAGCGTTTGCCGACCGCAGGTGGCAACAGCGCGGCGCCTGTCAATCCGGCGCGAACGGCGCTGATGTCCGCATCGCCGGGTGGCACTTCCAGCACGGCGCCGAGACCGGTCGGCACCCCGCCTACCAGCGTCGCCTTGTACTGGGCGACCAGTCGCCAGAAGCCCGCCACCATGGCCGGCGTGCGCAAGCCGCCCGGTGACATGATCAGGAGCTCCAGGCCGGCCATGAACCCGCTCAGGCCGCAGAAGATGGTGCCCGCGACGTGAAAGAGCGGCAGGGTCGCGGTCAACGTATCCGTCGGCCGGTAGTCACCGAGCGCCGCGCCGCCGAGCGCCGCGACCAGCTGACCGCGGTGCCTGTGGGCCACCAGCTTGGGCGTGCCCGTGGTGCCGCCGGTGTGGAAATAGGCGGCGACGTCGTCGTCGCGGCCGGGCTCGCCAAAGGTCAGGTGGTCACCCGGCTGCGTCATCAGTTCGGTGTGCAGGTCCAGTACGCCGTCCTCGGGAGGCGTCCCCGGCGGCGCGACGCGGATCACCGTCAAACCCGGCACCTGATCCTTCAGCTGCAGCGCCTTCTGCCAGATGTCCAGGGCCCGGTGCGGCCCCAGAGCGATCAGGATTCTCGCCCCGGATGCCTTCAGTAGACCAGCGATATGTTCGGCCTGCAGCAGGAAGTTGATCGGCACGGCGTAGCCCGCAGCCTCGGCGCCCCAGAGCGTCGCATGGGTTTCGATGAGGTTCGGCAGCATGTAGGCGACTGCAGGGCGCGGGCCGCCGAGCGAATGAAACAGATTGGCCGCCCGCCGGATCAAGCCCAGGAGATCGCCATAGGTGACTCGGCGCGGCTCCTCGTCCGGCTCGCCGGTCATCACCATGGTGATCGCCGTGCGGTCGGGCGCGCGCTCAGCGGCGTTGACGAAGACGTCGAGGACGCTGCGCTCCGGCAGGCGCTGGTCGAGGGTCATCTCGCTCTCGAAGCGGCGGAGATCGTCGCCGGTGCGGATTGGCTGGTCGCTGAGTTGTGCCATGGCTTGCGCCTTCTAGCGCGAGGCTCAACAGTTCAGGTCGCGGGCGCTAGGGCTAACCACCAGCCCGGTTTCCATGCGTCCAGAGCCTCTGGGATGGGACGTTTCCGTAGAAGCACGTCGTAGTGGAGCGGCAGGCCCTTCGGCTAACGATCGAATCCAAACGCGTGCCTGGCGAACTCGGCTCCAAGCTGCATCTGCTCGGTCGCCCGCTTCAGCTCCTCGGGCACGTCTCCGAAGAAGAGGAAGGGTCCAGGGACTGCGATGGCCAGCAACTGTGGAAAGTGACTGGGCGCAGTGCTGCTCAGGTGGAAGCCGAGCGCCGCCGCGTCCTTGAACTCGTCTCGGACGTATAGCGCGTTGTCTTTCTCGGAGACGTAGCAGTGGACGGCCTCGGCGTCGGGCTCGTTCTGCTTCATCGCCTCGGTCACCTGCTCGTAGATCGACTTGAGCTCGCCCAACTTGCCCTGGTTTGCGGTCCACTTGTAGACGACGGTGATGTGTGCCGTGTTCATTCGCTCTCTCAGCCCCTCTTCTCGTGAGCGGTCGGTTGACTCCGGCCGAAGGGCGATTCTAGGTGACTGGATGAGTCGGGGCATGGCGGCCTAACTGACCAGGCCCCCTGCGCCGGGCGAGGCTGTGGAAGATCGCTCGATGATCGCGGACGGAAGACCCCCAGGTCCGCTGCCTGCCGCTTGAATGTAGATATAGCCAGATGTGCATTTGCATCTCCTGGTGGCTCGCACTAGGGTGATGGCCTTCGAAGCGACCAACGGGCGGTGGGTGCAAGGCGGACAGCGGGCGGCTAGGCGTCCGAGGCGGAGCCCGTTCCGCTGCCGGCCACCGACCACAACTAACCACGGTAGGAGGCAGGAATGAAGACCACGCGCAATCTAGCTCTGATGGTGTGTCTACTGTTGGTGGCGACGGCCGCCGGCGCCGATCGCCCGGAGTGCCCACCCACGAAGCCGGGAGCCTGCTTCATAGACATCAGCGACACGGGTCAGTTCGGGTTTCTCACCGATCCTGACGGCGACACCGTGATCGTGGGACCGTTCGACGAGAACAACGACTTCATCCGGTTTCCGCCCCAAGGCAATCGCGTTCGTCTTCATCAGATCGACACCGACATCGATGTCTTCGCCTGTCTCGGCGATCCCGGCTGCGCGGGCGGCGGCTTCACCCACTTCGGCACCGGTCACGTCTCGGCGAATGTCAGCTTCCTGGCCTCGACTGGTGACCTGAGCTGCCCCACTTCGATCCAGGTCCACGGTACCGTGACCGGCCCGGGAGGTGGTGAGTTCGACCTCCAAGCCGCGTTGATCCAGACGCCCAGCAAGAAGAGCCCGACGGGCTGCAAAGTGGTGCTGGGCGACGTCTCGATCACGCCGCAGTAGCCGGAAGCAGGGACACAAGACTCATTTCCGCAGTCTGGTCTTCCGAGGCCACTGCGGTCGGGTGACCTCGCTCGTTCGGTAACGAGCGGGCGAGGCCAGCTCTACGCGCGTCTCGAGAAGACGTAAAGGCTGGGCCGAATCTCGCCGAGGCAGCGAATAGGGTTTGTGTCCCCCTACAATAGGCGGATGAGCGAAGCTGACGACAGAGCGAGCCTCCTCGAGTCGATTCCGGACTCCCATCAGCCGACGTTCACGTTGCTTCAGGAGCTGATCGAAGAGCTCGTGCCCGACGCCGACGTGAGCGTCAAGTGGGGCACGATGGCCTACGACCTGGACGGCAGCCTGTTCGCGCTCTCGACCAACAAGAAGCACGTGAACCTCTACATCCTGACCGTCGGACTGCTCGCCGAGTACGCCGACGATCTGGCCGGTATCCCTCAGAGCAAGTGCGTGCTGCGATTCGGTCCCGGCGACGAGGTGCCGGTCGACACCTTGCGCAAGGTGATGACCGACGCCGTCGAGCGCAAGCGGGCGGGCTAGGTCAGCTGGTGCCCATCTCCCGCTCGCGCAACTCGAGCCACCGGTCGAGGGTGATCCGGGGAGCACCCAGGATGGCGTTGGCCTCGGTGGGGTCGCCCCGCTCTCCGACCGTTTCGAGATAGGCGACCATCGCGATCCCCGCCTGCATGCGGGTATTGCGGGTCAGCCGGGCGATGAGGCGGAGCATCCAGTACGGCGTGCCCCGCAGGCTCCGGATCTCCGGGTGAAGGACGCGGCAGTAGGACCGCTGCGCCTCGAGCAGCGTCAGGGCCTCGGGGCCGTGCACGTAGAAGGCCTTGTTGGCCGCGTCGGGACGCCGGTGGCTCTCGACCACCATCCGAGCCAGATCGTGGAGCGCCACGAAGTGCCAGCGCCGCTTCGGCTTGCCGAACACGAAGACCCGGTCGCCGTGGACGAAGCGCTCCAGCATCTCCATGAACCAGCCCGGGCGGAAGATCGTGTAGTCGATGCCGCTAGCTCGGATCTCCTCTTCCGAGCGGAGCTTGCGGTCCACCAGCGGAAACCAGCGGTTCTCCTCGCAGACCGTGACGCCGGAGATGTAGGTGATGCGGTGTAGCTCCTGCGTGCGGGCCGCCGTCAGCACCTGGGTGACGCATTCGTCTTCCTGGTCGTGGTCGATGCTGACGTGAACGGCGTCGCAGCCGGCGATCGCGGCTTCGACGTCGGCCACTGCGAGGGCGTCGCCCTCCGCGACTTCGAACGGCTCGGGGAAGCTCTCGCGGGCGCGGCTCGCACTGCGGGACATCACGCGCACGGTGTGCCCGGCCTCTCGCAACCCGTGGGCGACGGGCTCCCCCAGCAGGCCGGTCGCGCCGATGACCAGGATCCGTCGTGCCATTCGCGCCCTCCTTGCCGTGCACCCCTCGGGCCGAAAAGCAGCCTACGCCCCGCTCGCTCGGCGGGCACCACCCGGTCGGGCGGATCGGGTAGCCACTCGGAGATCGCGATTCGGTCTAGGGTCCGGGAAGGATCCTGGTCAACGGCCCGGCGATCGCCAGGAGGATTGCCAGGACCAAGGGCAACAGCACGATCGCCAGCAAGGCACGGACGCGGCTCGTGCGATGCACGGCGGCGAGACCGATCGTCTGCAGGACGATCACCCACAGCGTAGCGACCAGATCGCCGATCAGCGGTACCAGATGCACCAGGAAAGCCAGCGACGAGTAGGCAGCGACGCTGAAGGTTCCTCGAAAGCCCGCTCCGGACGTCGCAGTCCCGCCGACGATCCGCAGAGAACCGTGAAGCACCGCGCTCCAGAGATAGAGACCGAGAACGAAGATCGGAGGAAACACGACCAGGCTCACCAGCATTCCGAAGACGGAGCCGGTGACCAGGGCGAACAGCAACGGGATCCACTCGAGAGAACGACCGGCCACCGTGAGCTCGAAGACCTCCTTCACCTGCGGCGGGGGATCCAAGATGGCAATCGACCCGAAGAGCGCGGCTCCCAGGATGTTGAGGAGGATCGCCACCAACCCGACGAGGACTCCGAAGAGGAGGGGTCCCGAGAAGCCGTAGCTCGGCCCCAGGCGCCCGAACGTGTCGGTCGGAGAGACCGCGAACAGCTTGACCGTCTGGATCAGTGCCGAGACAGTGCCCAACTCCCCGCGCCGGTCCCAGGGGATGCCCTCCTCGACCGCGGCGGCCGGGCTCAGACTCGACTCGTGTCCGTTCAGCGCACTGGCCTTACAGCGTGTTAGCGACTCGATCCTCAAGGCGCGGGGTCGAGCCGCGATGGGCCGAGTCTCTCACGCCCCTCGTGCAACGTCCGCCGACCAGGACCCGGCGCCCCGGCGGGCCTTTCGGTGGGCTGCCACAGCTGGATCCGGTTCCCCTCCGGATCCTCGGTCTGGGCGAAGCGGCCGTTCGGGTACGTCTCGGGGTCGACCTCGACACCGACGCCCGCCGCGCGCAGCTGCTCGACCATCGCGTCGAGGTCGCTGACCCGGAGGTTGATCATCCAGGTGTGCTCGGGCGGGCCGATCATCTGCGAGTCGGCCTCGAACGCCGCGAACGCCGTCGGTCCCGCGGCCTGGTGTCACGGCTCCTCCCCGTAACTGGTTGGCACCTGCTTGACGCCGAGATGCTCCTCGTACCAACGACTGAGCGCCTGGGGATCCTTCGAGCGAAAGAAGAAACCGCCGATTCCATCCACCTCTTGCATGTCGCGGCTACTACGTCATCCGATCCACTTCAGCTGACCGGCTCTCGCAGCCAAGGCAGCCGGGTGCTATTCGTCAGTCACGCGTCGACCTCACCTCGTGGACCCAGTCACACTTGATGCCGGCTTTCTCATGGTGCTTGTGGATCGCTTCGGCGCTCGGAGCGTCCAGCACGCAGTAGATCTTGTTGTCCCTCTCACTGAAGAGAATGTCGTGGTGCGTGACCCCAAACTCGTCCGGCGGCGCCTGCTGCAGCTTGTTCAGCTCGTCCGCTGTGAACGGCTCCATCGGGTGGGTATCGATAAACTTCGGCACGGTCTCACCTCCTATCCCTTGAACGGTCGATGTCGAGCGCCCTCCGCGGACGCCCGGCCCGGGAGAGTAGAAGACGACGACTCTCCCTCCTTCGGCAGCCCGGCGATCTTGGGGTCCTTCCCGTTCTTCCGCCCCTGCCCCTGCGGGAAGGAAACGAGGACCCGTGGCTTTGCGACCCTGGGTTTCCCCAGGTGTGCCGTTTCGAGAATTACGACGGAGATTACAGCTTACTGGGAGGCCCGTGTCAAGAGGCCGGTCAGATTCTCAGTCGGCCTGGAAGATCTGGATCAAGTTGCCGCAGGTGTCGTCGAATGCCGCCAACACCGTCTCACCCATCGCGGTCGGCTCGGTGGTGAAGACCACGCCCGCCTCCTTCAAGCGGGTGGCCTCGGCCTCCACGTCCCTGGTCGAGAACGACGCCTGCGGAATGCCGTCGGCCTTGAGCGCTTGCTGGTAGGCCGCGGCGGCAGGGTGGGCGTTGGGCTCGAGCACCAGCTCGGTGCCTTGGGGGTCCTCGGGTGAGACCACGGTCAGCCAGCGGAACTCGCCCATCGGAATGTCCTCCTTCTTCTGAAAACCGAGCACCTCGGTATAGAAGGCGAGGGCCTTCTCCTGGTCCTCGACGAGCACACTGTTCAAGGCGATGCGCATGGGAGCTCCTCTGCCTGAGATTGCGATCGGAGATCGCGTAGCTTGGTCCTGTTTCGGAGGGCGGAGTATATGCGATCGCGGCACCCTCGCAGCCGATCGCCAAGCCCTGGGGAGAGCGGTCCGGTCACCCTGCTCGGTCGTCCGCTCCTTCATAGACAGACGCGCCGACCAGCATGGCGATCGGAAACTCGATGGCGACAAAGCCCACCTCCAACAGACCGATCTGGCGCGGAATCAACCCCAGGTTGATCGCATTGATGGCCAGAGACAGCCCCAGGGCGATGCCGAAAGCGCTGGTGATCAGGGCGGCCTTGGTCCCCACTCCATACATCGGTCGTATCGACGCATAGAGCCAGATCAGCAGCGTGCAGTTCAACAAGCCGACGAAGAGATTCACGACCTGGTTCAAGCCGGTCCAGGCACTGATGTTGGTGGCTTCGAGCCATCTCTTCTGGATCAGGTCCCCGAACAGGAGCGGGCCGAGCACCAGCTCCACGAGGAACTCCACCGCGGCCCACATCACGAACATGGCCAGACCGGCGAGTAGCATTCGTTTGACTCTGATCTCGTTCATCAAGGCCTCCAGGTTGGATAGAGGAGCAGATCAGGGGTTTCTTCGGGACGGCCGAGCCTCCGCTCCGGAGGTGACCTCGTACTGAAAGACATCGTCGATAGCGACGCCGAACACCTCGGCGATCTTCATCGCGAGCTCCAGCGAAGGCCCATATTTCGCTGCTTCGATCGCGTGGATCGTCTGTCTCGTGCAGCCCGCCCGGCGCGCCAGCTCTCGTTGGGTCATCTCGTCGTTTTCGAAGCGCAGTCTGCGGATTTGATTCCGTATGACGATGTTCACTGCTCGTTCCTCGGCCGTGATCAGGTACGCTCTCTTTGACCTAAGGTAAAGTATATTTTACCTAGAGTCAAGCATAATTGACCTGAGCGCTCGAAGCCGTCTGTCTTCACTCGAGCGGCCGGGTGAGCGGCTGCGGAAGGAGAAGCCGCTTCGCGAGGTTTCACAACGGGGTCTACGGCTGTGGGAATGCGTCCTGGCCGAGGCGGTGCCACCCGGCGTGCGATGATCGGAGCTCGATGAGGATCGTGACCGCCGGTCTGGTTGGGTTGAGCCTTCTGGCGCTTCCCACCACCCTCGGCGCCGTCGAGCCGTCCCTCGTCGCCGCGGTGCAGGAGCGGCTCGACGCCCTCGCGGCGGAAATGGGTTTCCCGGGCGCGACGTTGGCGGTCGTCCTGGCGGACGGCGACTCGTTCGCGATCGCCACCGGGCTCGGCGACGTGGTCGGCGAGATTCCGATGACGCCCGACGATCGATTGATGTCCGGGAGCATCGGCAAGAGCTTCGTCGCCGCCCTGGCGCTGCGCCTGGCCGAGACGGGGAGGCTCGAGCTGGACCGACCGGTCTTCACCTGGATGGGTGCGGTCGAGGGCTTCGATCGAGTGCCCAACGCGCGGGCGTTCACGCTGCGCATGCTGTTGAATCAGACCGCCGGAGTGCCGGAGTGGATCGACAAAGACGTGCGCGCCCTCTTGCAGGCGGAGCCGACGAGGGTGTGGAGTCGGGCCGATCGGCTGGCGGCGCTCGACGGCGCCGAGCCGCTGTTCGAGGCTGGAACTGGTTTCCACTACACCGACGCCAACTACATCGTGGCCGGCCTGGCGATCGAGACCGGAGCCGGCAACAGCTACGAGTCACTCGTCCGCTCGATGCTGAAAGAGCTCCAGCTGGATAGCACCGAGCCCTCCGATCGGCTCGAGCTCGCCGGACTGGTGCCGGGGTACTCGTTCGCGCTCGGCTCCTACGGTCTCGAAGAGCTGGCGCCCGAAGTGGCGCTGGGTGAGCGCACCGCCCGCCAGGTGGCGACCGATCAGACCCTCGTCCTCAACCCCCAGATCGAGTGGACCGGGGGCGGCCTGGTGACCACGGCGAGCGATCTCGCCCGCTGGGTGCACCTGCTCTTCGCCGGTGAGGTGATGTCACGGGCAGCGCTCGAGCAGATGACCGCCGATCCCCGGAGTCTCGGCTACCCGGGCTACGAGTACGCGATGGGTCTGGAGGTCTGGCGGAGCGATTCACTCGGTACCGCCTACGGCCACAGCGGCTTTTTCCCCGGATACATGTCCGACACGCTCCACTTCCCCGACCACGGCTTCTCGATCGCGGTCCAGATCAACTGTGACCACCCGGAGATCGCGGCGACGCGGCGCGTTCTCGAGGCGATCGGCGAGCTGCTCGCCGGATGAGCACGCTGAGGCGCGGCCCGTCTCGCCTCTCGAAGCCAAGCTGATCTCGCCTCGAACACCGTGTGGCGGGTCGGCCCCGCCCCCTTGGGTATTCCGTGCATATGACTCGGGTGTTACTTGTGCCGGAGACACGGGAGAAGGCTGATGACCAGAACTGCGCGCTTCATCGCCATGGCGGCCGCGGGGTGTGCCACTCTTTTCTTCTGGGGCGCCACTCCCACCCCGGCCCAGCCGCCACGCAACCAGACCTACTTCACGATGCTGTTGGGGCTGTCGGATCCCTATGAGTGGGACGCGGACTGCCTGAAGTTCAAGGACAAAGGTGTCTGCACCCTCGGTGGGTTGTGCGGAGAATGGACTCCGACCTCCGCCGACACCTTCGCGCTCGAGTTCAGCTACGAGCAAGACGGTGTCCGCATAGAGATCCGATCACGAGGGCAGGTCGAGCAGGAAGGTAGCCGAGACACGATCGGGGGTGCGGGCCTCATCACGATCGATGGACAGGCGTCGAACTTCGGTTTCACCGGCCGGTCCCTCAAGGGCCGGCAGTGCAAGAAGCTACTGCGCCGGTGGCAGGTGGAAACGACTCCGAATCAGCCGCCGCAGGCTGGTGAGTGCCTCGACCGCGCCCGGTTCGGCAAGCCGGAACGGTCGCCCTACATCCTTCCGTTCCCGCCTGGACGCGAGTCCGTGGTCAGCCAGACGTACTGCTATCTCTACAGCACCCACCGCAACGAATTCGCCTACGACTTCGACCTACCTCTGGGCGCGGAGATCATCGCGGCGCGAGGCGGCACGGTGCTCGAGCTGAGAGACAGCCTCGCCAACGACTCGCCGTGGCCAAACGCCAACTATCTCAAGATCGAGCACGACGACGGCACCGTGGCCTCCTACATTCACCTCATGCGGGACAGCGTGCCGGTGGCGGTGGGTGCACGCGTAGCGCAGGGCGACACGATCGCGCGCGCCGCCATGTCGGGCACCATCCTGCCGCACCTCCACTTCGTGGTGTTCCGGGGAGACCCATCGGTCGAGGGTCAGGACGTGCCGGTCAACTTCAGAAACTGCGACGGTCCGATCGACGCGCTCGGAGGTCTGATCCAGGACCAGAGCTATCGAGTGCAGTAGCCGGTGGACGCGAGTCGTGGACTGCCCCGTTGTGCGTCACGCCTCGGTGAGGATCGAGCATGAGTCTCCGTGACGGCTGGGTCGACTTGCTCTACAAGGCGGCGACAGGTGCCAGACGGACTCGGACGCTCTTAACTCCGATCGGGGTCATCGTCTTCGGGCTCTTCACGGCGTTCTTCGTGTTCGTCGCACTGCTGGTGGACAGGGTGTTCGAACTCCCCGGTCTCCTGCCGGCAGGTGCCAGGTTGCCGGTGTCGATGCCCCTCATCGCGATCGGGCTTGCCGTCACGGCTTGGTCTGCCTTCCACTTCCTCAAGGTCAAGGGAACGCCGGTGCCCTTCAACCCGCCACCGGTGCTGGTCGAGACAGGGCCCTACCGGTACGCCAGGAACCCGATGGTGACGGGGGTCTTCCTGCTCCTCTTCGGGATTGGCTTCGCCCTCGACTCCGTCTCACTGGTGTGCTTCTTCACACCACTGTACGTGCTGATCAACGCATGGGAGCTGCGGCAGATCGAGGAGCCGGAGCTGGAGAAGCGTTTGGGCGAGGCGTACACCGAGTATCGAAGGAGAACGCCGATGTTTCTCCCCGCATTCAGGCGAGGCACCGACAGCCTCTCCCGGTCATCGTAGCTACAGCCGCAACAACCGATTGAGCGTAGGCTCGGGTGCGCCCAGGAGTGCGGTCGCCCAGGCGGGGATCGCCTAAACCCGAGGTCGTGGTGGGTGACTACCGATGCGGAGTGGCGCGAGCGCCAACGCCGGCCAAGCTCGAGCCTGTAGGCGATGACCTACAGGGAACCGCCCATATTCCCTATCCGGCGACGTTGTACACATCACTGCGGGGGCCGGCGCTGGCTGCTAGCGTCTTGCCTGGCGGTTGTGGTTTCCGCAGATGAGCCCGCTGGGCTCGGGATCAGGAGTGACAATGACCAAGATCGACAACCGGGGCTACGCTGTTCCCGACGTTCTGGTGTCCACCGAGTGGGTCGCCGAGAATCTCGAGCGGCCGGACCTACGCATCGTGGAATCGAACTCGGACCCGCTGGTCTACCCGCTGGGTCACATCTCAGGAGCGGTCGAGGTCGACTGGGCCCGCGACCTGAACGATCAGATCCGGCGTGACAACGTGAGCTCGCAGGCGTTCGCGTCGATGGCCGAGCGCATCGGAATCACGCCCGAGACCACGGTCGTCTTCTACGGCGACAGCCACAACTGGTGGGCGACCTACGCCTACTGGGTCTTTCAACTCTTCGGGCACTCCCGAGCCAAGGTGATGGACGGCGGACGGCTGAAGTGGGAACGAGAGGGTCGCTTGCTGACCGGCGTGGAGCCGGAGATCGCCGCTACCCGCTATCCCACGCCGCAGCGCAGGGACAGCTCGATGCGCGCGTTTCGCGACGAGGTGCTGGCCCACGCCGAAGCCGGGCTACCTCTGGTCGACACGCGCACCCCTCTAGAGTTCAACGGCACACGCCGGCACATGCTGGAGTACCCGGACGAAGGTGCCTTGCGCGGCGGTCACATCCCGGGCGCGATGAGCGTGCCGGCGAAGGTCAGCATCAACGAGGACGGTACGTTCAAAGCCGCCGACAAGCTGCGCGCGGTCTACGTCGAGGAGCACGGGCTTCGGCCCCAGGAGAAGGTGATCACCTATTGCCGCATCGGCGAGCGCGCGAGTCACACCTGGTTCGTGCTCTCCTGCCTGCTCGGCTTCTCCGACGTGCGCAACTACGACGGCAGCTGGACCGAGTGGGGAAATCTCGTGGGGGTCCCGATTGAACGGTAACCCGGCGTCGACGACCGATCTGGACATCAATCCGACGATCACGGTTCTGGCGATGGTCGCCAACAGCCGCGTGTTCGCGTTCATGGAGCCGCTGACCGAGCGCTCGGATCTGGCGCTCACCAGAGTCAAGAGCGGCAGGCATGGGCTCACCCTTGCCCATGAGCGCGGCTACGACGTGGTCGTCTCACAGTATCCGCTGAGCGATCTCGGTTTCGGTGAGTTCCACTCGCGGCTCCGTTCGCTGAAGTGCGCCTCCCGCCAGGCGCAACTCCTCGCCGTGACTCGCGAGGACCGACGGGCCGAGCTGCTGGAGAAGCTCGAAGACGATCACGCCCACGTAGTCAGCCTGGATGGGGATCCGGGGGGGTTCGAGAGTGCGCTCAACGAGCTCCTCGGGGGAGCGATCCGCGCCACCTCGAGGATGCTGATGGAGACGCGCATAGGGGTCGGGAGTGACACCGGCTGGCGCGTGTTCCAGACGGTCAATGTCTCGGAGAGCGGCCTGCTGCTACAGACCACCAAGCCGCTCCCGATCGGCTCACGTTCGAAGTTCGCCCTCAAGCTCCCCGAATCCGACGACCCGATCCACGGTCTCGCCGAGGTGGTGCGCCACACGCAGCCGGACACCGAGATGGTCACCGGCATGGCGATGCGTCTGGTCAGGCTCGAAGGCGACGGCAGGGCCCGGCTGGCGAGCTTCGTCCGCCATCGGATCCGGCAGTCCGACGACTGAAGATCGACCACCTATAGATGGGGCCGGATCTCGACTTCGAACTGCTCGTACGAGCGCTGACCGAGCAGCACCTGTTGCACCGTACCCTCGCGGTCCACGACGTAGGAGGTCGGCCGGCCCGGCTCGGGCCACGGCAACGGCTGAACGTAGGCGTGCAGCGTCGAGGCCGGCCGCTCCTCGAGCCAGGTCAGGAGCTTGTCGCGATCCTCGTCCGAAACGTGCAGGACCACCAGCCCTAGATCGGCGTAGGTCGACTGGAGGCGGTCGAGGTCGGCCATCTCCGCGATGCACGGCGGGCACCACGTCGCCCAGACGTTGACCAGTACGACCTGACCGCGGAAGTCGGCGAGGCGGCCACGCTGGTCGCTCTCGACGAACGCGAACCCGAGCTCCGGAGCCGGCTCGCCGAGCATCCCGCGCTGGGCCCAGATGTCAGGTCCGATCTCGATCAGTCCACTGCTGAACAGCGCGATGCCGCCGCCGCCCGCCGCCAGGAGAATCACCGACAGCAAGAACGGTACGTACGCACGGGGAGGAGTACGCAGCCTCTTCGCGGATCTCCAGGTCGCCCGGGCACCCAGAAGGAGCATTACGGTCGCGACCAGCAGGCCACCGACGAGGACGGTGCCTAGATTGTCCGCAACCCAGGTCATGAACGCGTTCATGGGATCGAAACAGTCACTCCGCGTCAGTACTTCTCGAACTCGGGTAGACCTCTAGAATCCTAGTACGAGTGCGCCGACTGATCAGCCTGTGAGCGACGGCAACCCGGCTGACCGAGAGCTCTCACTGACTGGACGATCGAATCAACCTGGCCGACAGAGCGTAGGGTGTCACAGGAGATGAGCTTGCCAGAGCACTCAGACGCCCGCCGCGAGACCATCTGGTTCGTCGCGCTGACCTTTGCCGTCAGCACGATCTTCTACGTCCTCGCCGCCCGGGTGGGAGACCTGACTACCGTCAATCCACTACTGATCGTCGGGCTGATGTGGACGCCGGGACTGGTCGCCCTGGGGCTGCAGCTCTGGTTCCGGCGCTCCCTGCGGGGCCTGGGATGGGGCTTCGGAGGGGCACGGTACTGGGCGGCCGGGTACTTCGCGCCGGTCCTCTATGCGCTGCTCACCTACCTGCTGATCTGGGTATCGCCGCTCGGAGACTTCGAGTGGGGGGCCCTCGACCGGCTCCGCGCGCGCTGGCCCCTGCTGATCCTCGGCTCGATTCAGAGCTGTCTCTACGCCCTCGGCGAGGAGATCGGCTGGCGCGGCTATCTGGTGCCCCGGCTGGCTCGTCTCCATAGCTTCGATCGGACGTCGCTCACCAGCGGCCTGATCTGGGCGGTCTGGCACTATCCGCTGATCCTCTTTGCCGGCTACAATGCCGGAGCCCCGACCTGGTACTCGATCCTCTGCTTCACCGTGATGGCGGTCGGAGCCAGTTACCTCTACGCCTGGCTCACCTTGAGATCCGGCAGCGTGTGGCCGGCCGTACTGCTGCACGGCAGTCACAATCTGTACATCCAGGGAGTCCTCGACCGGGCGACGATCGATACCGGCCCGACGGTCTTCTGGACCGGCGAGTTCGGGGCCGGTCTGGCGATCGCTGCCGTGGTGGTGGCGCTAATTGCCCGCCGACTGCCGCGTCCGGTGCTACCCGAGGCAGAGCCTTCCGAGTTGCCGTAAGGGCGCCCGGATTCGGTCCCGCTGGAACGGTTCCTGGAAACCGGCTATTCAGTGCTCCCCGACGGCGTCTCGCCAGCTGCGTCGCGATCCGCGAACGGAAAGTAGTCGAGCACGTCGTATTCCCAGACGTTGGTGGGGAAGATCACCACCAGCTCGGCCACCTGGTCGTCCAGGTTCTGGAACGAGTGCGGCACCATCGGCGGGATGTTGACGATGTACGGACCCTCCAGCTCGAAGATCTCGTCGCCGAGGGCATACAGGACCTTCTGCTGAGCGGTCAGCACGTGGGCCTCCTCGCCCTTGTGGGTATGCATCGGAGGCGCGCCGCCGGGAGCGGTGTAGGTGATGCCGATCGTCAGGTTCTGATAGCCGTGACGCTGGCCCTCCATGACATGGACGTACTCGCCCGGACCGGGGTTGATGACCACGAGCCGGTCCTTGGTGAGCGCGAAGTCGCTCACCTCGGCCATTGCCGGTAGCTCGAACGAGCCGGGGACCCTGCGAGTCTCGAGCACGCCGTGCGGATGATGTTGGGCGTGCAGAGACTTCCTCGCTTCGTCCACGTCGACGATCAGCTCGCCGTGCTCGATCCGTCCGTCGGCGTCGCCGCCCTGGTAGGTGACGACCGGCTCGGGCGGTAGCTCGGGCGGCGTCTCCTCGACAGCTGGCGCGGGCGCGGGTGCAGGGGCGCACGCTCCGATGGCGAAGAGCGTGACGGCGACGGTCAAGCTGCTCAGGGCTGGTCTCAGCATGGTTCCGTTCCTCCTTGTGGACTCATGGCGCACCACAGCTCGCTGACCGAAGCTCGCTCATCCGCCTCGCCGGCATGGCTGGGTCTTAGTTGCCGATTTGTGGAAGGCCTGACCCTAGCATTGCCCCGGAGAAGCCGGCCGGCTGTGCCACAATCCGCCTCGATGTCCGCACACCCCGAACCGTCGCGGCACGTAGTCGTCATTGGAGCCGGGCTCGGAGGAATCTCGGCGGCCGTCAGCCTCGCGCAGGAGGGCTATCGGGTCACCCTGATCGAGAAGAACGCCTGGCTGGGCGGTAAGCTGAGCGAGCTCAAGGCCGAGGGCTACACGTTCGATCTCGGCCCGTCGATCCTGACCCTGCCGCACATCCTCGAGCGGCTGTTCGAAGGCTCCGGTAGGAAGATGGCGGACTACATTCCGATCCGTACCGTGAGGCCGCACTGGCGCTGCTTCTTCGAGGACGGTGTGGTCGTCGACCTGACGCCGGAGCAAGAGGAGATGGACGAGCAGCTGCGCGCGATCGGGGAGAACCCGGACAACTTCCGACGCTTTCTCGAGTACTCGGCCGAGCTCTACGACCTGACAGCGGAGGGTTACTTCGAGCAAGGGCTCGACACCGCCGCCGAGTTTCGCGAGTTCTACGGTCTGTGGAAGTTCTCCCGGTTCGACCTGTTTCGGAGCATGCACCAGGGGGTGTGCCGATTCCTCGAGACCCGATACATGCGGGACGTCATGGACTTCTTCATCAAGTACGTCGGATCGTCCGCGCTGCGTGCGCCCGCATTCATGAACTCGATGCCGACGATCCAGTTCCGGCACGACCTCTGGTACGTCGACGGTGGGCTGTACAACATCGCGCGCGGTCTCCGACGCCTCCTCGACGAGATCGGTGTCGAGGTCCGCCTCGAGACCGACATAGCGGCCATCCTCAAGGACGCGGGTCGTGTGAACGGCGTCGTCACCAGGCATGGAGAAGAGATCCCTGCCGACGTCGTGGTCTCGAACATGGAGGTGATCCCGACCTACCGTCACCTGCTCGACGAGAGCCCGGAGTTCCTACGACGTCTACGGCGATTCGAGCCGTCGTGCTCCGGTCTGGTACTCGATCTCGGCCTCGACCGGCAGTACCCCCAGCTGGCGCACCACAACTTCTTCATGTCGAAGAACCAGGCGGTGCACTTCAAGACCGTCTTCCAGAAGCGCAAGCTGCCCTCGGACCCGACGATCTATCTGGTGGCCGCGTCTCGGACCGATCCGACGGTGGCGCCCGAGGGCTGCGACTGCCTCAAGATCCTGCCGCACATCCCGTACATCGACGAGGAGCGGTCGCTCACGCGCGAGGACTATCTCGCCTACAAGGAGACGATCCTCGACAAGCTCGAGCGCATGGGTCTCGAGGATCTCCGCAGCCACGTCCGGTACGAGCACGTGCTGACGCCACTCGACATCCACGAGCGCTACCGCTCGAACAAGGGCTCGATCTATGGTGTCGTGGTCGATCGCTTCAAGAACCTGGGCTTCAAGGCGCCCAAGCAGAGCGAGCGCTACGAGAACCTCTTCTTCGTCGGCGGCTCGGTCAACCCCGGGGGCGGAATGCCGATGGTCACACTTTGCGGCCAGAACGTGGCCCGCAAGGTGGTCGAGTGGGAGCGTGGGTCTGGCTGAGCGTCGTCGAGCCCCTTACTCGAGACCGATCTCGATTCGCAGCTCCGGCCGATCGATCTCGAAGTGCGCTTCCTGCCAGGACGGCGGACCGAAACGACCTCGGGCGTCGTTCGAGAAACCGTACGGCTCGGTCGGTCGTCCGAGAGCTCCGCGGTCGAGCTCGCCGTCGTTGTCGAGATCCTGGAAGACCTTGACGGCGTAGGTTCCGAGAGGGAGCTCGAGAGCCCACTCCACGCCCTCGGCCGCGAGTGGCAGGACGGTGGCTCGGAGCGGTGGTGCGCTGCTGTCGAAGCTCGCCTGGTCGGCGAAGAGGGCGCAGACCAGGGTGCCTTCGAGCTCGCGCACGCCCTCGAAGCCGACCCGGAGCTGTGCGCCGCGCCCCTCGACCAGGGAGGTCTCGGGAGATGCGGGCGTGGTCGCGCCCGCGCATGCGAGCGTCGCCACCACGAGTCCGAGGAGGAGAGCGTGAGCAGGCTTCACGAGAGGAGCCCACCCTTCCGCTGCCAGCGCCTGGTGACGCCGAGAGCGGTGACGAAGAAGGCACCGGCAGCGGCCGTCAGAGCGAGGAGCTGCGGGAGCAGCTCGATCAATGGCCGCTCGTACCAGAACACCTTCTGGTAGGCGACGAGAGCCCACGCGTTGAAGGTCAGACTGCCTACCGCCTGGAGCCTCTCGGGCATGAGGAAGGCGGGAAACATGTTGCCGCCGAGCGCACAGAGGGTGAGGACAACGACGATCGAGACGCCGCTCAGCTGGGCGCGTGTACGGCAGAGCGCCGCCAGCAGCAAGCCGAAGGCGGCGGCCGCGGCGGCCGTGGGGACCGTGATCATCACGAAGCCGGCGAAGTGATGCGGCGTGAAGAGCTCGAGACCGAAGCCGAGCGCCGCCCAGACGAACATCACGGTGACCTGCGCGGTCCCGAGGGCGGCGAGAAAGAACCAACGCCCGGCGAGCAGACGCCCGAGCCCTACCCGCGCGGCGAGCAGACGCCCGAGCACGCCGCTCTCGCGCTCCTCGATCAGGATCGAGCCCCGCCCGGCCACCGCGAACATCAGGAACATCACCCCGAGCCCAGCGGCGAAGAAGGCGATCGACGGTCGCTTGCCGGTACGCCCGAGGGCGTCGATCACACGCACGGAAGCCACCGGGGCAACCCCGTTGAACGCCATCCTCTCGATCGATGCAGCGGCCACGGCAGATTGCACCAGCCCCTGCACGACACCCGTAGCCAGAGGGTTGGCGCGGTCCGCGTGGACGTCGATCGTGATCGGAGGGCCGCCGAAGGAGGGCTCGAGATCAGGCGGCAACACGACGACGGCTGTCGTCTCACCCCGCCTCACGGCTTTGAGCGCGGCGTCACGGTCGCTGGAGGGGACGGTCTCGACCGCGAGCCGGGGCTCGCCGGAGAGTTGCCACGCTATTTCTGCGGCGAAGCCTGCCTCGGGGTCGGTCACGACCAGCGCCCGCACCGGTCGTAGTCCGTCCGGATCCATCGCCGAGAAGACCGCGGCGAAGATCGAGAAGAAGAGGAGCGGCAGGACGAAGGTCAGGGAGAGTGCGACCCGATCGCGCCAGAGGCCCAGCCAGGTGACCCGAAGCACGGTCGAGATCATTCGCGCAGTTCCCTTCCGGTGAGCTGTAGAAACGCTTCGCGGAGTCCGGGGCGGTGCAGGTCGAGGCCCTCGATCTGGCCTCCACCTGTCTGGATCGCCGAGAGTAGGCCGGGCAGCTCCACCGCCGGATCGTCGAGGTGCGCCGTCCAGGTGCCTCCAGGCTGGCGCTCCAGCCCTGCAATCTGGTGTTCCAGGCCGCCGATCTCGAAGGTGGCGACAGCCTGACCACCAACCACCTCGCGCACCAACTCCTGGACGGTGCCGCTCGCGATCGATCGCCCCTGATCGATCATGTGGAGAGAATCGCACCTGGTCTCGATGTCTCCGAGCTCGTGCGAGCTGTGGAGCAATGTCACTCCCTCGTCGCGGAGCCCCTGGAGCATGGCGAAGGTTCGGAGCCGCGCCTGCGGATCGACACCTACGGTGGGCTCGTCGAGCAGGAGTACTTGCGGACGGTGCAGCACCGCGCACGCAATGTTCAGCCGGCGCTGCATACCGCCCGAGTAGGTCGCTACACGATCTTCGGCACGGACTCCGAGGCCGGTCCAGTCGAGCGCCCACGCGACCTGGTCTCGCAGCTCACGGCCACTGAGCCCGTGCAGGGCTCCGAACGCTTCGAGATTCTCGCGTCCGGTCAGGTGCCCATAGAGTGCGATCTCCTGGGGGACCCAGCCGACCCGATCCGGCCGGGGTCCCGTGACCCGCTCACCGACGACCTCGACGGTCCCGGCATCGAGGGGTATCAGTCCGGCGATCGCCAGCATCGACGTGGTCTTGCCGGCGCCGTTCGGTCCGATCATGCCGGTCCACTGCCCACGCCGCAACTCGAGCTCGAGGCCGTCGAGCGCCCGCTGGCGCCCGTAGGTCTTGACCGCGCCGGTGACCCGGGCGACGACTTCTGGATCACTGCTGTAGGGCGACACGGTCCTTCCAACCGACAGCGTGTCC
This sequence comes from Thermoanaerobaculia bacterium, assembly GCA_947259925.1. Classification (GTDB taxonomy): domain Bacteria; phylum Acidobacteriota; class Thermoanaerobaculia; order Multivoradales; family JAHEKO01; genus JAHEKO01. The sequence continues at coordinate 186,803 of CAMYOG010000006.1, read as the reverse complement.
CGCCCGGCGGCGGAACCGTGAAAACCACTGAATGCCGACCAGCCCGGCGACGCCCAACGGGTGCAGAAGCGCGCCGATCAGGGACTGGCGGAATCGGAGGGCGAGGAGGATCCGGGTGGCGACCCCGAGGCCGGTGGCCAGGGCGGCCGCCAGGAGCCAGGGCGAGCCGGGCGCGACGATCGCGCCGACGATCGTCAGCGCCGCGGGCAGGACGTGGCCACCGAGGAGCAGAGCGCTCCAGACCCAGATCGCGACCGTCCCCGCCATACCCTCGTGAGCGTTCTTGGCCAGACCCAGGACTACCTCGCGCGCGTCCGAGTACATCCGGCAGCTCGCGAGCCGGGTGGCGTCGAAGAGATCCGTGCGCAGGCCGGCACGCCGGAACGCCCGCGGCAGCTGGATGCCGTCGTGGAAGCTCGAGCGGATCGCCGCATGGCCTCCCATCGCCCGGTAGGACTCACGTCGAGCGATGAACAGCTGCCCGCAGCCGGCGGCGAAGGCGTCACTCTTCGACAGGCGCATGCCGATCAGTGGCAGGTAGCCGAGGAGCACGAAGTGGATCAGCGGGATGATCAACTTCTCGGCCAGGGTCCCGGTCAGCTGCCGCGGGAAGCCGCTCGCCAGGTCGACCCCGGTAGAGGTCAGGAAACGCGCGGCGGCAGCGGCCCCGTCCGGGTCGAGAACGACGTCGGCGTCGACGAAGAGTAGGAGGGGCGAAGTCGCACTCTCGGCCAGGGCGTGGCACGCATGCTGTTTGCCGGCCCAGCCGTCGGGTAGAGGGGGAGCCTCCAACAAGCGCAGGCGAGGGTCGCTCTCGGCAAAGACGCCGACGATCTCAGCGGTCCGATCGGTCGAGTGGTCGTCCATCACCAGGACCTCGACGTCGACTCCCCGGCTCGCCAGGGCCGCCCGCACCGCGGCCTCGATGTGTCGCTCTTCGTTGCGCGCCGGTATCAAGATCGAGACCGCCGGCAGGACCCTCGAGCCGCGCCGCGGAGCCCGATACAGGGCCAGGTTGACCACCACCAGGAGGGCCGGAACCGCGGCCAGGGCCAGCGACAGGGCCGCCAGCATCGTCATCTCCGGTTTCCTCCGTGGCTGGGATCGAAGCGCCGCCCGCTGACGGTGGACTTCAGCTTGCGCCAGGCGTCGTACACGCCGCCGACGCCGGAGCGACCGAGCACTACCGTCTGGAAGGCCTCGGGATCACGCCGTTGGGCGTGCACGGCGAGCAGGTCGATGGTCTCGGCGAGAGCGTCGGACAGGGTCTCTTGCCAGTCCTCGACGGTCCGGTCGCGAGCGCCGGCGATTCCGATCGGCCGGCCGAAACACGAGAGAGCCTCGGGCCGGCGCTCATTCCAGAATGGGTATTCAACGGCGAGGGGAACCACGATTCCACGCTCCAGTCCGCGCACCAGATGGGCCAGCCCCGGCTTGAGCGCCACCGGTCGGGACCGCGGATCGGCGAACTCGCCCTGCGCCGTGATCCAGAGCGTCGCGTCCGGCACCTCGAGAACACCGCGACATGTGCTCAAGAAGTCGGCCGCACCACGTCGCGTCGAAGTCTCGATTCCGAATCCACCGAGTCTGCGGAAGAAGCCGTACTGCTTCAACGCCTCGGCCTCGAATGGGCCGAACATCCGCCGCCCGGGCATCGCCAGGCGCGCGAGGAGCATGAAGTGGATCGGATCCCACCAGGACGGATGGTTGGAGTAGACGAGGATCGGGCCGCCCTGATCAACAGGGGGCGGCCCAGCGGCACAGGTTCGGACCGCGTCGAAGTTGCGCGCGAAGTAGCGCCTGAGCCAGCGCTCGAACCACCGTGCCAACCGCGGCGAGTAGCGTTGGATCACGAGAGGCGGCGTGTCCTTCATCGATCGATCGTCCCGGATCGCCTCGCTCTCGCCCGCCCCTCCCTCACAAGGTTCAACATAGCTCGCCACCGGAGCCCGAAGGACGAGCCATGGGCAGCCCGAATGAAGGTCGCGAAGAGCCGGGTATCCGACTCCTCCACCGGATCGAAATGAGGGCGGAAGGTCCCGCCTCGCAGCACGACGCTCTTCGGGGCGGTCAGCTCGAGCAGGCCCTCGGCGCCGCGCGTGACTCCGAAGCCGCTCGCCCCGCGACCACCGAACGGGATCCGCGGGTCGGCCGTCGGCACGATCATGTCGTTGATCACCACCACCCCGACGTCGGCGTGGTGCGCGAGGACACTCGCACGTTCCGGATCCCCGAAGATCGACAGACCGAGGCGATAAGGGAACTCGGCGATACGACGCAGCGCATCCTGGTCGTCCGTGATCGCGAAGAGTCCCGCGATTGGTACTGGCAGATCCGCGAGCTCGGAGAGCATCGCTTCGGGTACGTCGGTCAGCAGGATCGGGACACAAGAGCCGCTGCGCGGACGCGCACCGACGACCATGCGGCCACCATGATGCTCTACCTGGTCGAGAAAGCGCTCGAGACGCAGTTCCAGGTCCGGCGAGAGCGGTACCGGTTCCACCCGCTCGAGGCGTGGCGAGAGTCGGCTCAGAAACTCGGGAAGGACCGACTCGGCGACCAGCAGTCGATGTGGGGCGATGCATGTGAATCCGCCGTTCAGGCTCATGCCGAAGGCGATGGCACGGGCTGCGAGCGTGAGATCGGCATCGCTCGCCACGATGGCCGCGTCACATCCCGAGAGCTCTACGGTCGCCGGCGTAGTCTGGTCGGCGAGATCGTGGAGGACGCTCCGCCCCGTGGCCGAGCTGCCGGTCAGGATCACCTTGTCGACTCCCGCCGCTATCGCAGCCCGCGCGTCCTCGACGCTCTCCGAGAGGACCCGTAGGCAGCCGTCCGGAAGCCCCGCCCGGTCGAGCGTCGACTGCAAGAACCTGGCGGCCCTACCGGCACCGCATCCCGGTTTGACGACGACCACGTTCCCCGCCGCCAGCGCCTGCACGATCTGAACGCCGGCGAGCAGTAGGGGGTAGTTCGAGGGGCCGATGACCAGCACCACTCCCAGCGGTTCGCGCCGAATCTCCAGCTTCGAGCCGAATAGCCAGAACGGGCGACGACGACCGCCCGGCCGCTCGGGCTCGAGGAGCTTCGGAGCGGCCCGCTCGAGGAAGCGGCAAGCGTCGAGCAGCGGCAGGACCTCGGTGGTCAGGGTCTCCGCCGAGCTTCGGCGCCACGGCAGCTCCACGGTGGCGGCGACTGCCGATGGATCATCACCCAGGAGCTGGCGGACCGATCGAATGACCTGGAGGCGACGGCGGAGGGGCGTCGCCGCCCAGGTCGAGGCCGCTGCCCGAGCCTCCCCGACAGCCAGCGCCGCGTCGTAGTTGGTGGCAAGCGGGCCCGAGGCGATGCGGCTCGGTTCGGTGGCGACAGTCATCCGGCTCCAGGCAGGCAAAAGGGCTCTAGCCCAGACTGGCCTGCTGCTCGAGATGCTCCGGCCGCACGGCGACGTCGGGGTCCTGCCAGGGGACCGTGACGCCCAGGTCTTCGGCCATGAGCCGGGTCGAGATCTTGGCGGATTCGTAGATGACGGGTAAGCCGCTGCCGGGGTGCGTGGCTCCGCCGACCAGGAAGACGCCGTCGAGCTCCTCGAATCGATTCTGGGGACGGAGGTGCAGAAGCTGATCCATGGTGTGTGCCAGGCTGAACGTGGCGCCGAGGTGGATCCTCATGTCCGACTCCCAGGTGGCCGGTGTCATGACCTTCTCGAAGCGAATCCGGCGCTCGAGGTCCGCTACACCGGCGGATTCCAGCTTGCGCAAGACCTTCGCTCGGAAGGGAGCGAAATCTCTGCTCCAGTCGACGTTGCGGTTGCGGTGCGGAACCGGAACGAGAACATAGAGGGCCGACCTGCCCTCTGGTGCCATGCTCTCGTCCGTCGTGCTCGGGTTGCAGATATAGAACGACGGGTCTTCGGAGAGTCGCATCTCGCCCTCGATGTCGGCGAGGTTCTGCTTGTAGTCCTCGGCGAGATGGATCGAGTGATGAGGCAGGTCGACCTCGCCATCGAGACCCAGATACATCATGAAGGTCGAGCAGGAGTACTTCTTGCGGGCTATCCGTCGATCGCTCCAGCGGCGGCGCAGGTGGTCCGGGACCAGCCGCGGCATGGCGTGCGCGAAGTCGGCATTCACGATGACCGAGTCGCAGTCGAACCGCTCGTCTTCGGTGAGGACTGCCGTTACCCTGCGTCCTTCGAAGTCGAAGCCGGTCACGGTGGTGTCGAGGCGCAGGTCCGTTCCCATGTCGACGGCGATGTCGGCCATCGTCTGCGAGACCGCACCGCAGCCACCTCGCGGGTGGAAGATGCCGTACTCGTACTCCATAAAGGAGAGGATCGTGAAGAGACTGGGACACTTGAAGGGCGACATCCCCAGGTACTTGCTCTGGAACGAGAAGGCGAGGCGAATCCGGGGGTCGTCGAAATACCTGCGCAGGTCGGAGTCGACGCTCGACCAGGGTCGCAGAGAAGTGAACAGGTCCGCTATCGGTAGCTGCAGCAGGTCGAGCGGGCTGCTGAAGGGACGCTGGAGTATGGGAGTGGTCTTGCTCAGCTTGCGCCGGTTGTCCCTGAGGAAGTGCTTGAAGGACGGCGCGTCCTCGGGTGCCAGCTCGGCGATCCGACGCTCCATCTCGTCCGGATCGGGTACGACGTCGAGAGAGGTATCACCACCGAAGACGAGCCGGTAGTGGGGATCCACTCGTTGGAGATCGACGGCGTCGTCGAGGGAGAGGCCGCACATCCGGAAGAGCGACCGCAAGGCCTCGGGGTAGAGGAAGAAGGTCGGGCCGAGGTCGAACCGGTAGCCGTCGTGCTCCAGCGTCGAGGTCCGGCCGCCGACGCGGTCTCGGGTTTCGAGAAGGGTAACGCGCATGCCGGCGCTCGACGCCAGCATGGCTGCGCCGAGCCCGCCAGGACCGGCGCCGACTACGACAACGTGGGGGGACGAGCGAGCTCTCACAGGCGGTCTTTCGACTGCGAGCCCGAACCGGTTGCAGGCGGCTGGAGAAAGCGGCCCGAGGCCAATCCAGCGATAAGGGGGCCCTGTGAACGGGTTCGCTGCCGTCAGAGGCTCTCAGTGCCTACAGTGGAGAGAGCCATGAAGAGCAGTCACACTCTGGTGGTTCTCGGGTTCATGGCGCTCGCAGCTGGCCTTGCCGCTCTCACCCTCGCGTACCCCGCGGTCGGCAAGTTCATCGACGGCCTCTTCCTGGTCGGCGCGGTCGCGGTGGCACTGCTGGGGTGGTGGGCGCAGAAGGCGACCGGGGAGCCGATCGAGACTCCCCGGCCGACCCTCGACCCCGAGGTGCGTAGGCTCATCCGGTCGGATTTCGCGATCGTCTTCGTGACGCTCCTGGTCTTCATCGGGGTCTCGGTCTGGGCGATGAGCGTCGCCGGGAGTCATCAGGACAGAACCGCTGAGCGCTCGTGGGCGTGGATCGCCGTCGCTCTGGTTGCGCCCATGGTCGGCGTGGTCGTGGTGATGCCGCGCATCAGCCGAATCGCCAGGACGCTCTTGGCGCCGATCGAGGAGCTCGACCTGAGCGGCGGCAAGGTCGACGACTAACCGTTCGAGCCGCTCGCGGGTCGGGACCGCGCGTAGCCCCGCTCGGTCAGGAACTCGGCCAGCCGGTCGGCCGCGAAGCGGTGCCCGGCCGCGTTGAAGTGCCGATCGAGCGGGTGGTAGAGGCGGTCGGCGTCGGCGGGCAGGTGCGCCGCCAGGTCGAGGAACGGGATGCCGAGCCGGGCGAATTGACGCTCGAACATCGGCGCCGGACTCCGTCGGTTGACCGGGATGTACATGACCACGAGCGGGACGCCGGCCGCCTGGCAGTCGTCGCGGATCCGCTCGAACAGCACCCGATTGAGCCGCCACACGTAGCCGATCGGGAAGTGGCGCCCGAGCGAGTCCTCGCCTCGGCGCCCGATCTCCAGCAGGTGTGAATGGCGCTCAGCGAACCGCCAGAGGGCGCTCGGGCGGTTCTCGATCGTCATCGGTACGAGCTCACCACCTTCGAGGCGAAAGACCGGCTTGGCGAGCCAGTCGTGACCCTCGCGGTAGGCCGAGAGGGCACGGCGCAGGTTGGGTCGGATGAACGACAGCACCACCAGGTCGGGCTCCACCGCCAGCGCGTAGTGCCGCAGGGTCAGCCACATCTGGTCGATGCCGAAGCCGCCGATACCGAAGTTGTAGCTCTGGGTCTTGCGGAGGCGCCGCTGTAGCAGGTAGGCGAAGGTCTCCTGGTGCTCGACGCCGGTGCCCATGGTGTACGAGTCGCCGAGCAGGACGACCCGACGCTTACGCGTCGGCAGAGCGAAGTCGCGGTTCGACCGGAACCCCTGCCGGTTCGAGCGGTAGGTGACCGAGAAGTCCGGCTTGGTCTCGACGATCGTCTCCCGGGGGGGCAGCTTCCAGCCGATCACCGGGTCTTCGCCCGACGATTCTCCCGGCACCCGCTCTCCCGGGTAGACCGGTCCGCGAATCTCGGGCGAGCCGACCAGACCCATCAGGAGCTCGGCCAGGGCGAGCGTCGCGAGCGTCGCGCCCAGAGTGAGAGCGACGCGCTTGGCGAGCCGCGATCTTCTTCGAGAGCTAGGCACGCTGGGGGGAGCCGTCTTTCGGCGCGCCCGAGAACATCCGATGAGCACCGAACTGGTTTCGGCGGACCGGCTGGCCGGTGCGCAGGTAGTGCTCGAAACCGCGCACCACCGAGTCGAGATACCGCCCGAGCAGCTTCAGCAATCGATCGGTTTGCCGTCGACCCAGGGCTCCGACTGCGGGGTAGATGGTGATGCTCAGGCTCGCCTTGTCGTCCGCTTCGGAGCCGATGCGCCACGCGACAGACGAGCGCTCGTCGCGGCCGGCCGGGCGGATCTCGAGGTCGTAGCCGACACCGTCCACCCAGCGCACGAACTGACGCTCCATCACCAGACCGTTGTAATAGACGATTCGATCCTTCGAGCCGATTCCCGGCCACGACGCCACCGGATTCTCGCGGCAGAACGGATGGGCGATCTCCAGGACGCCCGGAGTGGAGATGGCTTCCCAGACTCGCTCCGGAGACGCGTCGATGACGATGGAGCGAGCTATGGACGGCTTCGAGGCCGGCGGCTCTGACGGGCGTGTCCTCGACGTGGTGCCGGGCATGGTAGCAGGGCCATGCCGGTTCGTGCGCGGTCGAGAACCCGACCGGCCACGAGCGGCCGGAGCCGCCGGTCCGGAGGGCTCGTCGACTCTGTCGCGCGGCTCGTAGACCAGCTCCGAGGCGGTCGGAGTCGGTACCTACGGGTTGATGTTCTCGCCCCTCTCGAGCTTCTCGATCTGCGCCTCGAGGTTCTGCATCTGCGGGCCGGCGGGCGCCCGCGTCAACGCGATCTTGGCGTGCTCGAGCGCCTTCTCGAAGTTGCCTTCCTGTGCGTAGACCCGGGCCATGCCGAAGTCGACCGGCCACTCGCCCGGGTTCTTCTCGTAGTTCCTGCGGAAGATCATGTTGGCGGTGTCCATCTGGCCCTGCGCCTGGAGGCCGCGAGCGGCCATGTGCACCTGGACCGCGGTCGCGGTCGGGTGGTCGATCGCCTGGTTGAGGATCTCCATCGCCTCCTCTCCGCGACCGACCCGGCCGAGGACCTGGGCCTTGTTGGAGATGGTCTGGAAGCTGGCGTTGGCCGCGATGGCGGCGTCGGCCCAGACCACGGCGTCCTCGTGGTAGGCCTCCTGCTGCGAGGCCCACTGCGAAGCCTGGATCCAGTTCTGAAAGCTGAAGCCGACGGCGCCGGTCAGCTCCTGGCTGATGGTCTGGTGATAGAGCGCCGGCATATCCGGGACCGAGATCGTGAACGGCACTCGCAGATGCTCCCAGTGCATGACCGCGCGGGTCGAGTCGAGCTGCCGATCGTCGAACTCGAAGGTCAGCCACTCGCGGAAGAAGTCGGTCTTCTCGGGCTCGACCGTGACCTCAAGGGCGTCGAGGCTCGGGTCGTAGAAGAAGCTGCCCCAGGCGTTGGAGTTGCGGTTGAAGATGACCGTCCACTCGCTCTCTCCGGCCGCCATGAAGAGCGCATACCTGCCGGCGGCCAGCGGTTGACCCTCGATCTGGACGTCGTGGGAGAAGCTGATGGTCGTGTTCTCGTTCGCGCCCACCCGCCACGGCATCTGCTCGGCGGAGCCGAAACCGGGGTAGAAGGGGTTGGCATGGATACCCCAGGGGACGAGCTGCCCCCAGATCTGGCCGGTCCGGTCCTGCCCGGTCGGACTGGTGACGTCAGGGCTGTTGTAGTCGATGGTCACCGAGACCATCCCCATGTACTGGCTGACGACGGCTCGCTGGTTGGCCCCCGGTGGCGGCACCGTCAGCCTCTGGGCGCTGAGACTCCCGGTCGTGGCGGCCAGCATGAGAAGAGCGAGGGCGAAACGGAGTGGCTGTGAGCGCATCGATGTTCTCCTTCGGTTCTCGAGGAAGGGGCGCAGAGGCCCCGGATTCTGAGAGGTACTCCTTTCCTACGGAAACCGCGGGCCGAGGTTGCTCAGGCGGCTAGTCGAGGTCCGTCAGCCAGACGACCAGAAAGACCACCGCGAGCATGTCCGCGATCAGCGCCCAGATCAGCACCACCTCGGGACCGTGGCGCGAGATCCGGCCCAGCCAATCCACGGTCCTCCTGGCCCAGTCGAAACGGTCCCGCGCCCAGTACAGGGCGTGGAAGCCTAGGGCGTAGATGGAGACTCCGATGAGGGCGGCGCGACCGCCAGCGTTCATTCGTCGGGCTCGAGCCCGCGTAGCGTCTCGAGGAACTCCGCGGGGGTCTGCATCTGCCACTTGCCGTCGCGCTTGACTCGTCCGCTCAACCGCGTGGCCTCCTGGCCGGGTCCGGGGTGGACGAAGAACGACGGGTAGCCGTAGACGCCGTAGTGCCGAGCGATGGCGCTCTCTTCGTTGCCCTCTTCCGGATTGATCCGCACTTTGGTCAGGTAACGCATCGACTCCTCGACCTCGGGCCGGTAGAGGAGCTCTCGCTCCAGCTGCCGGCAGTAGCCGCACCAGTCGGTGTAGAAGTAGACCGCGAGCGGACGGCCTTCCTCGAGCGCCTCTTCGAGGCCGAGCGCGAAGCCGGCGGCGCCGTCGTACCAGGAGGACGGCGTCCCCGAGTCCTTGCCGACGTCTTCTTTGTCGGCGGCGGCCGCCGAGACCACCACTAGGGAGAGAAGGAGCAGAAGAACCGCACCCGGCGAGCCGAGCACGTGACGTAGACCGACCATGACTCGGGTATCTTAATCGCACTCGCCGCCGTCGCAGTGAAGTCGTCCTCAGACGGGCGAGGGATTCGGCGATCGGGGCGCCTCCTACCCTTGAGAGCGCCGGCTGCCATACTCTGGCGGTAGGAGCGCGCTATCGCTTCGTGTGGGAGGTCCTCATGTCCAATAGAGCCTTGAAGATACTGCTTCCGATCGCCCTGCTGGTGGCGGTCACCGTCGCGGCGCAGACCGAGAGCTACGAGGACGTCACCGACGTCGTGGTCATCGAGGTGCCGGTGCACGTGACAAAAGGGGGCGAGCCGGTTCGAGGCCTCGGGCCGGAAAACTTCGAGCTGGTCGTCGATCGGAAGAAGCGGGAGCTGCTCGACTTCGAGGTGATCGATCTGTCGACAATGAGCGCCGTGCCGTCGGTCGACCAGGTGCAGACGCTGCCGGTCGTGGCGCGCCGGCACTTCCTGCTCCTGTTCGATCTCTCGTTCGCCGAGCCGGCCGGAGTGGTCCGCTCGCAGAACGCCGCGCGGCGGCTGGTGCTCGACGGCCTCCATCCGACCGACCTGGTCGGTGTCGCGACCTACAGCGAGGCGGTCGGTGCCGAGGTCGTGCTCGGCTTCACCTCCGACCGGCGGCAGATCGATCTCGCCCTGGCGACGCTCGGCAACATCAACCCCTCGGAGCGGATCAAGGATCCGCTCGGGATCATGCTGGTCGATCACCGGCGGCTGATGGAATCCGGCGGATTCCAGTACGACCTGGAACGGAGCACGCCGAAGGACGAGAACGTCGAGCGGGTGAACGGTTACGAGACCACCCTGTTCGCCGACTCCGACTACCTGAGGAACCTCGAGGACATGAGCGCCATGAGCGGCATCGCCAGCCGGTCCGAGGTGCGCAACCAGATCCTGGCGCTCTCGAGCTCGTTCAGTGAGCTTGCCGACCACCTCGCGGCGGTGGACGGCCGCAAGCACGTCGTCTACTTCTCCGAGGGCTTCGACAGCGCCAGCCTTCTGGGCACCGATGACACCCAGCGGATCGTCCAGCTCAACGAGGACAGCGCCGATGGACAGCTCTGGCGGGTCGACACGGACGAGCGCCATGGCGATCTCGGCACCCAGCAGGGCGTCTTCGAGATGCTCGACCACTTCAAGCGCTGCGACTGCACCATCCAGGCGGTGCACACCGGCGGCCTGCACGACGGCAGCTTCGACCGGCGGGCCGCCGGCGAGGACGCGCTCTTCGTCTTGGCCAATCAGACCGGGGGTGAGCTCTATCGCAACTACAACGATCTGAGCGAGGCGATGGAGTCGCTGCTCGATCGCACCAGCGTGACCTACCTGCTCTCGTGGCAGACCGACGACGCGGGCCAACCAGGTGAGTTCTACCCGATCCGGGTGAAGCTCAAGGGCGGCCCGAAGGGGGCTCGCCTCACCCATCGACCCGGCTACTACGCGCCCCGGCCGTACAGCGACCTCTCCGCCGAGGAGCGTCGCTTCCAGACCATCGAGCTGATGATGGAGGGGCGCGAGGGTGGAGCTCTCGACGCCTCGCTGCTCACCGTTCCGCTCAAGGCGAGCGGTGGCAGGGCGGACGTGCTGACCCTGCTCGAGATCGAGGGCTACTCGCTGCTGCGCGGGCATCTGGGACCGGTGGTGCCGACCGAGGTCTTCGCCTATGCGATCAACGAGCAGGGCGCGGTCGCCGACTTCCTCGGGCAGACCATCGAGCTCGACCTGGAGAAGGTGCGGCCGGCGCTCGACAGCCGGGGCTTCAAGTTCGTGGGCCACCTCAATCTCGATCCCGGCAGCTACGAGGTGCGGGTTCTGGTGCGCAACGCCCTGACCGGAGCCACGGCGATGCGCATCGAGCGGCTCGACGTGCCCGCGTTCGAGCAGCCGGAGACCGTGCTGCTACCGCCCCTCTTTATCGAGCCGGACGGGATGTGGCTGATCGGTGAGGAGCAAAGTGCCGACGGGGCCAGCACTCCGTACCCGCTGCGCTTCGGCCGGCAGAACCTGATCCCGGCCGCGCGGCCGTACCTCAGGTCGGGGATCCGGATACCGATCCTGCTGCTCGGGCACAACCTGGATCGGGGCGCCCTGAGCGGTGCCGGCAGGCTGGTGCCGGTGGACGGCAGCGATGCTCTCGACCTCGAGCTGACGGTCCAGAAGCGCTCGGAGACCGACGTGACGGGCGTCGAGCGGCTGGCGGCGACGATCGGACCGAGCAGCGCGCCGCCGGGCGACTACCGCCTGGAGGTGACCCTGCGCGGTGCCGAAAGCGGCGCAGAGGTGACCAGCGCGATCCCGGTGCGGGTCTACTGACTGTTATAGTCCCCGTAATCTGAGCCGAAAGAAGGGCCCGGCGCCACGGCACCGGCGGCCGTGTGTGGGTGTCGGGAGATTGCGAGGTTGGTTATGAAGCGTCTGTATTCTCCGTTGGCTCTCTCCGTCGCGCTCCTGTCGATCACGGCGACGGGGGCCTCGGCCCAGATCGGCGCGATCGATTCCTGGTCGTTCTTTGCACCGTCCACGGTCGCGAACCCGGAGATCTACCAGTTCGAGCTGCACCCGTTCTCGAGGCTCCTGTTCGACTCGCGGCAGGACTTCGAGGACTGGCTCAACGACCTCGGCGGTCGCGGTCTCGGCTCCGTGTTCCATTTCCCCAACAACCTCCAGAACGCGAGAGACGACCAGCGCCTCTTCATGCACAGCAGCGGCGGCGATTTCGTACGGGTTTTCGAATACGAGATCGAGCAGTACACGGTAGATCCGGGTGTCGATCCGGCCGAGGTCTGGGTCGAGGCCTGGGACGACGCCGGCGCTGAGGGTGGGATCCTGGTCTTCCTGTTCCAGGAGGGCAACCGGTGGTACGCGGTCTGGGAGAAGACGCGGATCGACGGCGAGCTCCTGACCTGGAGCTGGGCGCTCCGACGGGCGGGGGGCGACGAGTTTCCGACCTCGGCCGAGTACAAGAGAGCGGCAACGTACCTGGCCAAGCGCGGCTATCTGCCGCAGACGATCGGCTTCTCCGCGGACCGATCGAAGTACTACGTAGTCGGCATCGCGGAGACCACGGCGGGTGATCCCGAGAAGATCAAGCTGAAGTTCAAGAAGTCGGGGATCTCGACGTCGGCGGAGAAGTTCGCCCGCACGGTCAACAAGATGGGGAGGAAGGGGTTTCGACTCGCCGACCTCCAGATGTTCGGCGGCGACCCGGAGAACCAGTTGATGGTCTTCGCTCGGATCCTCGAAAACGGGGTCAAGACCAAGCGCACCGAGTGCCTCCTCGAGCTGATCACGGTCAACGATCCGGAGGCGATGCTCGACCCCCTGAACCAGCTCGGAGCCGAGGGACGCCGCGTCGATTTCGTGGCCAACGTCGAGAGCTTCTTCACGACCTACGTGATCCTCTGCGACCCCAACCAGTCGACGCCTCGGTTCTGAGCCCCGGGGAGCGCGGACGCCTTTCGAGGCCACGCCCGGCGGGGTGGTGAGCGGCCGGCTGGGAGCGAGTAGAGTAGGCGCCATGAAGCATCTCTCGATCCGATGGATCTCCTGTCTAGCGCTGGTCCTGTTCCTCGCGCCGCCCGCGGCGATCGCGGCGCAGGAATTCAACTGTTCCGAACCGCCGCACAAGCTGCTCACCCTGCGCCACGCTCGCCGCATGGACGACAGCCAGGATGCACCTCTCAGCGCGCGAGGCTGGGAGGAGGCGGGCCGTCTGGTCGGGGTGCTCGCGGACGAGCCGATCAGCCGGATCTACGTCAGCACCAAGCGCCGCACCCAGCAGACGGCGATACCGCTGTCGGAGTACCTCGAGATCGAGCCGATCGCGATCGAGGACACTCCCGAGGGCACCGAGCGCCTGTTGACGGCGCTCTGCCGATCACGCCGCAACGACGTCATCGTCTACATCGGCCACACCTACACGCTCGAGCAGATCTTCACCGCGTTCGGGGTGCAGGCTGAAGTCGGCGGTGCCGAATCGGTCCACGAGATCGCCTTCAGGCCGCGCGGACCGAAGCACCGTCTGCTGGAGTAATCTCCGGCCGCCCCGAGCTCCCGAACTTGGAGGTCCGATCGGTCGAGGCGATCCTCGAAGCCACGACGACCTTCGGCTCGGACTCCCCGGCCCGCCCGCCTGGGTGGGAACCCTCGCAAATCCGACTACCTCGGGGCGTATGGACGCTGCCCGAACGAAGACTCTAGGTTCGTTCACATTAAGGGTTTGCAGCGGAATCCCACGATTTCGGGGAGGTAGCAATGAAGGATCGCCAGAGCTGGTTTGTCGAGGAGCTCGAGAGGCGTGGCGTGTCGCGTCGCGACTTCATGGGTTTTTGTGGAGTCATGGCCTCGGTCTTGACGCTGCCGCGCTCGGCCGGTGCGCGGATCGCCAACGCCATCGAGACCAAGGAGAAACCGACACTCGTCTGGCTGGAGTTCCAGGACTGCGCGGGGAACACCGAGTCGTTCCTGCGCGCTGGGCGACCGACGGTCGCCGACATCGTCCTGGACGTCTTATCGGTCGACTACCACGAGACCATCATGGCGGCGGCCGGCCACCAGGCGGACGAGGCGCTGGCCAGCGTGGTCCGCGACAAGCCGGGTGAGTACCTGGTCGTGGTGGAGGGCTCGATCCCGACCGGTGCCAATGGCGCTTACTGCACGATCGGAGGCCGATCGGCGCTGGACATCGCGCGCGAGGTCTGCGGCGGCGCGGCGGCGACCATCGCCATCGGCACCTGCGCCGCTTTCGGTGGGCTGCCAGCCGCGTCCCCCAATCCGACCGGTGCCCTCAGCGTCGCCGACGCGGTGCCGGGAGTGAAGAACCTGATCAACATGCCGGCGTGCCCGGCGAACGCCGAGAACCTGGTCGGCCTCATCGTCTACTACCTGACCTTCAATCGCTTCCCGCCGATGGACAGCTATCGGCGGCCGCTCTTCGCCTACGGCAAGTCGATCCACGACAACTGCGAGCGGCGTGCCCACTATGACGCCGGCCAGTACGTCGAGGCCTGGGGGGACGAAGGGCACCGGACCGGGTACTGCCTCTACAAGATGGGCTGCAAGGGGCCGGTCACCTTCCAGAACTGCCCGAACGTGGGCTGGAACAGCGGCACCAACTGGCCGATCGGCTGCGGCCATCCGTGCATCGGCTGCGCCGAGGCCGACTTCTGGGACAAGATGACGCCATTCTACTCGCACATCGCCGGCTTCCCCGGCTTCGGAGTCCACACGAGTATCGACCGCGTCGGCCTCTGGGCGACGGCCGGCGTGGCGGCGGCCTTCGCGGCCCACGGCTTCGTGCAGCTGGGCAAGCGCTACGCGCACGCGCGGGCGGACGCCGACAACGAGGCCAAACCGCCGCCAGCAAAGACGCCGACGGACGACTCCGCGACCGAGAAAGGAGCTGACGCATGACGCACGTCGTAGTCGATCCGGTGACCCGCATCGAGGGTCACCTGCGCATCGAAGCCGAAGTCGACGGCGGTGAGGTCCGGGACGCCTGGTCCTCGTCGACGATGTTCCGCGGCGTCGAGATCATTCTCAAGGGCCGGGATCCGCGCGACGCCTGGGCGTTCACCCAGCGCATCTGCGGGGTCTGCACCACGGTCCACGCCATCACCTCGATCCGGGCGGTCGAAGACGCGATCGGCGCCCAGCCGCCGCCCAACGCCAGGCTGCTGCGCAACCTGATCATGGCGTCGCAGATGGTGCAGGACCACGTCATCCACTTCTACCACCTGCACGCGCTCGACTGGGTCGACATCACCGGCGCCCTGAGCGCCGATCCGGTCGCTACCTCGAGCCTGGCCGAGTCGATCTCCGACTGGCCGCTGTCGAGCCCCAACTACTTCCGCGGTGTCAAGGAGCGGCTGGCGCAGTTCGTCGAGCGTGGCCAGCTCGGTCCGTTCGGGAACGCCTACTGGGGGCACTCCGCCTACCGGCTGCCGCCCGAGGCGAACCTGCTCGCGGTCGCGCACTACCTCGAAGCGCTCGACTGGCAGCGCGAGTTCATTCGCATCCACGCGATCCTCGGTGGCAAGAATCCCCACCTCCAGAGCTTCGTGGTCGGCGGCATGGCGACCCCGGTCGACCCCGACAAGCAGGCGTCGATCAACCTCACCACGGTCAACGCGATGCGCAAGCTGATCCAGGAGGCCCGCCAGTTCGTCGAGAAGGTCTACCTGCCGGATCTCCTGGCGGTAGCGTCGTTCTACAAGGACTGGGCGGGCTACGGCGCTGGCGTCGGCAACTACCTGGTCTACGGCGAGTACCCGGAAGGTGACGGCCCGAACGCGCCGCTCTACCTGCCGTCGGGCGTCATCCGCGGCCAGGACCTGGCGAACGTCGAGGCACTCGACACCGCCAAGATCACCGAGTACGTGACCCATTCGTGGTACGAGTACGGCGCCGGCGACGACGTCGGCGTCCATCCGTTCGAAGGCGAGACGAACCCCAACTACACCGGTCCCGAGCCTCCGTACGAGCGCCTCCACACCGACGGCAAGTACTCGTGGCTGAAGTCGCCGCGCTACGACAACCTCCCCATGGAGGTCGGTCCGCTGGCCCGCATGCTGGTGGCCTACGCCTCGGGCCATCCGCGGGTGCAGGAGCTGGTCAACGGCGCGCTCGGACACCTGGGCGTCGGCGCCGAGGCGCTCTTCTCGACCCTGGGACGGGTCGCCGCGCGCGGCATCGAGACCCAGGTGCTGGGCGAGAAGATGGAGGGCTGGCTCGACGAGCTGGCCGACAACATGGGCCGGGGCGAGCTGGCGATCGCCGACAACTCGAAGTGGGATCCCGAGAGCTGGCCGGCGGACTGCACCGGCGCCGGCTTCCACGAGGCGCCACGAGGGGCGCTCGGTCACTGGGTCCACATCCAGAACGGTGAGATCACCAACTATCAGTGTGTCGTCCCCAGCACCTGGAACGCCGGCCCGCGCGACGCCATGGGCCAGCCCGGGCCGTACGAGCAGGCCCTGATCGGCAATCCGGTCGCCGATCCCGAGCAGCCGCTCGAGATCCTGCGCACCGTCCACTCCTTCGACCCGTGCATGGCTTGCGGGGTCCACGTGCTCGACGCGCGCGGGCAGGAGGTGGTCAAGGTGAAGGTGTCATGAGGGTTTGGAAGCAACACGTTCGCGAGGTCGAGCTGGACAACGTGTACGTCTGGGAGTGGCCGGTGCGGATCACCCACTGGCTCAACGCGATCAGCATCTGGGTCCTCTCCGTGACCGGGATCTACATCGGCTTCCCGATGCTGATCGCCGCCGGACCGGCGAGCGACCACTTTCTGATGGGCTGGGCGCGGGCGATCCACTTCTACGCCGCCATCGTCTTTACCCTCTCGGTGCTGTCGCGCATTCTCTGGATGTTCATGGGCAACTGGTACTCGCGGTGGCATCGGCTGATTCCAGCTTCGAAGGAGCGCATACGGGCGATGGGCCTGACGTTTCGCTACTACATGTTCGGCATGCGCATGCCGCCCGGCTTCGTCGGCCACAACCCGCTCGCCGGTCTCACCTACGCCTTCGTCTTTCTCGCGTTCCTGGTTCAGATCGCCACCGGACTGGCGATGTACGGAGCGAGCGCCCACGTCGACTCGCCGCTGCGGATCTTCGCCGGCCTACTGCCCTTCCTCGGCGGCGCCCAGATGGCGCGCTGGATCCACCACGTGGTGATGTGGGCGATCTGGGCGTTCTTCGTCCACCATGTCTACAGCGCGATCCTGATGTCGCAGGTCGAGGCCACCGCGACGGTCGAGTCGATCTTCTCGGGCCACAAGTTCGTGCCGCGCGAAGACATCGTCAAGCCCGGTTACCGGTTCGAGCATCCCGAGGCCTGAGTGGGAGAACGCGCGCGAGAATCGCTCCTGATCCTCGGCCTGGGCAACGTCCTGTGCGGCGACGACGGGCTCGGGGTCGTCGCCGTCGAGCGGTTGAGGCGTACCTATGAGCTGCCGTCGTCGGTGCGGCTCCTGGACGGCGGCACCCTGGGGCTCGGCCTTCTCGGAGTCTTCGAGGACACGGATAGCGTGATCCTGATCGATGCCGTCAACACGGGTGCGCCGCCCGGGACATTCGTGCGGCTGCAGGACGAGGCGGTCGCACCGGCGGTACGGGAGCGGCTCTCGGTGCATCAGATCGGTGTCGCCGATCTGCTCGACGCGCTCCGCTGGATGGACGCTTTGCCACGCCGACTGGTACTGCTCGGCATGGTGCCGCGGACGCTGGAGCTGGGCCTGGAGAAGTCCCCCGAGGTGGAGGCCGGCCTGAGCGATCTGATCGCCAGCGTCGTGCGCGAGGCGCATGAAATGGGCTTCCCACTGCGCCGTCTGCAACGCGATGAAGTGGTTCCTGCCAGCGCTGGTGACGCTGCCGCTCGCGCTCTGGGGCTGTGACGGCGGCTCATCGCCCGGATACCCGGTCGAAGTACCGGAGGCCCGACTGGCGTCGACCGAGGCGCGAGAGCGTGGCCGCGAGCTCTACCTGCGGCACTGCGCCCTCTGCCACGGCGGGCGCGCCGACGGTGTCGGTGTCCGCCGTAACCTCTCCAGCCGGCCACAGGACTTCACCGACCCCTCGTGGCCAGAGCGGATCACAGCAGCAGAGATCTACCACGTCATTCGAGAGGGCCGCAGCGGCACCGCCATGGCTAGCTGGAAGATCTTCGACGAGCAGCAGACGTGGGACCTGGTAGCCTATCTGCTATCGGTAGCGAAGCACGCGGGCTAGACCTGGCAGGGCGTAGGGTCTCTGTGCGGGGGACCGTTCAGGGCGTCGGATTCCGACCCTGGGTCTATCGCCTTGCCCGGGAGGAAGGCGTGACCGGTACCGTGCGTAACGACTCGTCGGGAGTGGTCATCGAGATCTTCGGTCCGACGGCCCGGCTAGAGGCGTTCGAGGCTCGCCTGGCGACCGACGCGCCACCCGCGGCGGTCGTCGAGCGGATCAGCCCCGAGCCGATTCCGGGGCGCTCGCTGAGCGACTTCACCATCGTCGCCAGCGACAGTCGGCGCGAACGCCGGGTGTCGATCCCTCCCGACCTGGCGACCTGCGACGACTGTCGACGGGAGCTCTTCGACCCGAGCGATCGCCGCCATCGCTACCCGTTCACCAACTGCACGAACTGCGGGCCGCGCTTCACGATCACACTCGACGTTCCCTACGATCGACCGCTGACGACGATGGCCTCGTTCGTGATGTGTGCCGCCTGTCAGCAGGAGTACGACGATCCGGACGACCGGCGGTTCCACGCGCAGCCGAACGCCTGCCCCGCCTGCGGTCCGCAGGTCGAGCTCTGGAACGCCGCCGGCAAGGTCGTGGCTGGTGCCACCGATGCCGTGAGCGCCGCGGCCGACGCCGTGCGCGACGGCGCGATCGTCGCCGTCAAGGGTCTCGGCGGTTTCCACCTGATGGTCGATGCGGGCTCCGCGAACGCCGTCGACCGCCTGCGCGAGCGCAAGCACCGCTACGAGAAGCCGCTGGCGCTCATGGTCCCGGGCCTGGAAGTGGCCCGAGAGCTGTGCGAGGTAGGCGAATCGGAGGAGAGGTTGCTCGGCTCCGCTCGAGCGCCGATCGTCCTCCTCAAGCGTCGCCAGGGGGCGCCGGTGGCCGAAGGTGTTGCTCCGGACAACCCCTACCTGGGTCTGATGCTGCCCTATACGCCCCTCCACGCCCTGTTGATGGCGGAGCTGCGGATTCCGGTCGTGGCGACCAGCGGCAACCTGAGCGACGAGCCGATCTGCATCGATCAATCCGAGGCGATCGAGCGCCTGGCAGGCATCGCCGACCTGTTCCTGGTCCACGACCGGCCGATTGCGCGGCACGCGGACGATAGCGTCACCTCGGTCATTGCCGGCGAGCCCCGCATGCTGCGCCGCGCCCGGGGCTGGGCCCCCGCCCCGGTCACCTTGGAGCGGCCGTTGCCGCCGCTGCTGGCGGTCGGCGCCCATCTCAAGAACACCGTCGCGGTTTCGACCGGCGACAGCGTCTTCATCAGCCAGCACGTGGGGGACATGGAGACCGCCGAGGCGTCCCGGGCGTTCGAAGCGGTGATCGCCGACCTCTTGCAGATGTGTCGGGTCGAGCCGACGGCGATCGCCTGCGATCTCCATCCCGATTACTTCTCCACCCGGTGGGCGCACACTGCCGCCGCGGAGCGCGGGGCGCGGTTGGTCGCGGTGCAGCATCACCATGCGCACCTCGCGGCGTCCCTGGCCGAGGCCGGCCTCGAGGGGCCGGCGCTGGGGGTGATCTGGGATGGAACGGGGTACGGCACCGACGAGACCGTCTGGGGAGGGGAGTTCCTGTTCGGCGACGCGGCCGGCTTTCGGCGGCTGGCCCGCCTCCGGCCGTTCAGACTGCCGGGCGGCGACGCGGCGGTCCGCGAGCCGCGGCGGTCGGCGCTGTCGCTGGTCTGGGGGCTCGACCGCGACGAAGCCCTCACCCGCGAGCTGCCGTCGGTCCGTGAGCTCTCGGACGACGCGTGGCGACTCCTGACTCGCATGCTCGCGACCGGCTTCCGGGCACCGGTCACGACCAGTGCCGGTCGACTGTTCGACGGCGTTGCCGCGCTCGCCGGCCTCCATCAGAAGGTGAGCTTCGAAGGCCAGGCGGCAATGGCGCTCGAGCACATCGCCGACCCGACGGCGGAGGGTGTCTACCCACTGGACGTCGGACGGGGCGAGCCGAGCGCGTCCGAGGACGATTCGGAGCTGCTCGAGCTCGACTGGCGACCGCTGGTCTCCTCGGTGGTCGAGGACGTCCGGGCGGGCGCCGGGGCCGGCGTCATCTCGACCCGGTTCCACAATGCCCTGGCGGGCGCGATCCTGACCGTGGCCGAGCGGGTCGGCCATCCCCGAGTCGCACTGAGCGGTGGCTGTTTCCAGAATCGCCTGCTGACCGAGCTCGTGGCGAGCGCTCTCGAGGCGGCCGGTTTCGAGGTTCTGATCCATCGCCGGGTACCCGCGAACGACGGCGGTATCAGTCTCGGCCAGCTGGCGGTCGCCGCCGCTCGGCTGGAGGAAAGATAGGCTTTGACGACGAGGAGGAGAAGCTCATGTGTCTAGGAGTCCCTGGTCAGGTGATGACAATCGAGGAGGACCCGCTCGGGATGACCATGGGCGAGGTCTCCTTCGCCGGCATCAAGAAGAAGGTCTGTCTCGCCTATACGCCGGACGCTCAGGTGGGCGACTTCGTCGTGGTCCATGTCGGCTTCGCCATCTCCAAGATCGACGAGCAGGAGGCGGAGCGGGTCTTCCAGTTCCTGGCGGAGATGGACGAGCTCGACGAGCTGGAGATCCCGCAGCCGGGTGACGGCGCCCAGGGGGAGGCGGGATGAGATACGTAGACGAATATCGGAGCGAGCCCGAGGCGCAGAAGTTCGTCGACGCGATCGGCCGCCTGGCGAACCAGCCGTGGAACATGATGGAGATCTGCGGCGGACAGACCCACACGATGATCAAGGCGGGGATCGATCGGCTGCTGCCGCCGGACGTCGCCATGATCCATGGGCCGGGCTGTCCGGTGTGCGTCACGCCGCTGGAGCTGATCGACCGGGCGCTGGCGATCGCGCGCCGCCCGGAGGTGATCTTCACCTCGTTCGGCGACATGTTGCGCGTGCCCGGGTCGACGACCGACCTGCTGTCGGTCAAGTCGGAGGGGGGCGACATCCGGATGGTCTACTCGCCTCTGGACGCGGTCAAGCTGGCGCGCCAGAACCCCGAGCGGCAGGTGGTCTTCTTTGCGGTCGGCTTCGAGACCACCGCCCCTGCCAACGCCATGGCGGTCTGGCAGGCGGCGCAAGAGAAGCTCGACAACTTCTCGATCCTCTGCTCGCACGTCCTGGTGCCGCCGGCGATGGAGGCGATCCTGTCGGCGCCGGACAATCGGGTGCAGGGCTTCCTGGCGGCGGGTCACGTCTGCACGGTGATGGGGTACTGGGAGTACGAGCCGATCGCCGAGCGCTACCGGATCCCGATCGTCGTCACCGGCTTCGAGCCGCTCGATCTGCTGCACGGCGCCTATCTGACGCTCAAGGCGCTCGAAGAGGGCCGCTGGGGCGTCGAGAACCAGTACAGCCGCTCGGTCACTCGGGACGGGAACAAGCCGGCCCAGGAGCTCCTCGGAAAGGTCTTCGAGGTGTGCGACCGCAAGTGGCGGGGCATCGGCGAGATCCCCGCGAGCGGCTACCGGCTGCGCGACGAGCTGGCGGTGTTCGACGCCGAGCGACGCTTCGACGTGGGCGAGCTGACCGCCCAGGAGTCGCCTGACTGCATCGCCGGCGAGATCCTGCGCGGTCTCAAGAAGCCTCACGAGTGCAGCGCATTCGGCACCCGTTGCACGCCGGAGAAACCCCTGGGCGCGCCGATGGTCTCGACCGAGGGCGCCTGCGCCGCCTACTACCAGTACGGTCGTCATCAGGTCGCCGAGCGATGAGTGGCGAGGCTGACCGACCGGTGTTCTCGGGTAGCTGCCCGCTGCCGCTGACCGACTATCCGACGGTACAGCTGGCGCACGGCGGCGGCGGTCGGCTCTCCCAGATTCTGGTCGAGGGGCTGTTCCTCGAGGCGTTCCGCAACCCGGCGCTCGAAAGTCTGCACGATGGCGCGGTGCTCGACACGGCGGCCGGCGGGCGGCTGGCCGTCTCCACCGATTCCTTCGTCGTCCGTCCGCTCTTCTTCCCCGGTGGCGACATCGGTACCCTGGCGATCCACGGAACGGTCAACGACGTTGCCATGTGCGGCGCTTGGCCGCTGGCCCTGACCGTCGGGTTCATCCTCGAAGAGGGGTTCTCGATGGAGGACCTGTGGCGGATCGTCAGCTCGATGAAGACCGCCGCCGGTGCGGCCGGGGTGCCACTGGTCACCGGCGACACCAAGGTCGTGGATCGGGGCAAGGGCGACGGCGTCTACGTGAACACCACCGGCGTCGGCCTGGTGCCCGAGGGTGTCGAGGTGGCGCCGACCCGAGCGCGACCGGGCGACAAGGTCCTCCTCTCCGGCGAGATCGCGGTGCACGGCATCGCCGTGATGTCGGTGCGCGAGGGACTCGACTTCGAGACCGAGCTCGAGACCGACTCGGCAGCCCTCCACCGGCCGGTCCGGGCCCTGCTCGAGAGCTGCGGCGCCGGGGTGCACGTGCTCCGCGACCCGACGCGAGGTGGCGTGGCCAGCGCCCTCAACGAGATCGCCGCCTCCGCGTCGGTCGGCGTGCGGCTCGAGGAGACCGCGATCCCGGTGGCCGAGCAGGTGCGCGGCGCCTGCGAGATCCTCGGCTTCGACCCGCTCTACGTCGCCAACGAAGGCAAGTTCCTGGCGATCGTCGAGCCCGGCGTGGCCGATCAGGCGCTCGAGATCATGCGGCGCGATCCCCTCGGCAGCCAGGCGGAGATCGTCGGCGAGATCGTCGACGACCACCCCGGAAAGGTCTTTCTCAAGAGCCGGGTCGGAGGGCAGCGGATCGTCGACATGCTCTCCGGTGAACAACTGCCCCGGATCTGCTAGCCAGGCTAGCCGCGCTAGAGACCGAAGAAGATCGCGACGCCACAGCCGGCGATCGCCAGGCCGACCAGAGCGTGGCTGTAGCGCTCGATAGCGGCCCACGAGAGCCGGGACCGGTCTCCGTGTCGATGCGCCAGCCGGGCAAAGCCGAGCCGGCCCGCGGCGACCACGAGCGCCATGCTGCCTAGAGTCGCGACTGCGAAAGCGACGACCAGCAGCGCGGCATCGAGCCAGCTGCCACCACCGGCGGCGACCATCAGGAGCGGCACCAGAGGCTCACACGGACCGACCACGAAGACGGTGAACAACGCCCAGCTGGCCCACCGGCCGGCACGCGGGGCCCTACCGATGCCGACCTCGTGCGGGTGGGCGTGGTCACCGTGATGGACGTGCTCGTGGCGATGCACGGAGCCGTCGACATGACTGTGCCAGTGGCTGTGCGGTCGATTCCGGAGTGCCCGGCGCAGGCCCCAGGCCGCGTACGCCAGGCCGAAGCCAACCAGCAGCCAGGCCCCGAGCCCGCCCCGGACTTCGTTCAATGCATCCAAGCGACCGAGGCCGAGGCCCACCGAGACGCCGACGAGGCCGAGCAGCAGCGACGCCGTGACGTGGCCGGCGCCGCAGGTCAAGGTCACTCGTAGGGTACGGCCGAGGCTCCAACCCCGCGCCTTCGAGAGCAGGATGAACGGCAGGTAGTGATCGGGTCCCAGTAGGGTGTGGATCAGACCGACCGACGCTGCTCCCAGGATCAGAGGGTTCATGACCGCTTCGACGACCTAGACCGCCTGGACCGGCGCACCGGTTTCGACCCCCTTTTCGAGCCGCGTGAGCCAGTCGAGCCATGCATTCATCCCTTCACCGGTCACTGCCGACACCGGCAGGACGTCCGGCTCCGGCATGGTGCGCCCGAGAGCGTCCTCGATCGCGCCGAGGCTGACGTCGGGCAGGTGCGGCAGGAGGTCGACCTTGGTCAGTACCACCAGCTGAGCCTTGCGGAACATCACCGGGTACTTGAGCGGCTTGTCCTCGCCCTCGGTGACCGACAGCGCCACGACGTTCGCCGCCTGGCCGAGGTCGTAGATCGCCGGGCAGACCAGATTGCCGACGTTCTCGATGAACAGCCAACTGGCGTCCTGCCACGGCAGCTCGTGGAGCGCGTGGTGCACGAGGCGGGCGTCGAGATGACAGGCGGAGCCGGTGGTGACCGAGAGCGACGGGATGCCGGCGCTCCTCAACCGCTCGGCGTCGCGATCGGTGGCGAGGTCGCCCGACAGCGCGGCGACGCCGCGACTGCCGTCGAGGGCTCGTGAGGTGGCCTCGAGCAGTGCGGTCTTGCCCGAGCCCGGCGAGCCCATCAGATTGACCGCGAGCACCCCGCTCTCGGCGAAGTGGTGGCGATTGTGCTCGGCGATCCGGTCGTTCTCGGCGAGCAGGCCCTCCTGAATCTCGACCGGCACGACCTCGGGGTCACCGCAGCCGCAGCTCTCACACATCCCGCACCTCCATTTCGATCCGTTCGAGCACGATCTCGTCTCCTGCCACCAGGCGCGCTGGCACTCCGCACTCCTGGCAGCGGAGCAGGGCGCCCTCGGGCAGCTTCTGGCCTCTCGTATGCGGTCTTGAGGAGTGGCGGCTCGACCCCGGACATCTCGCCGATCTGGACCCTGAGGTGATGGACGGCGTGGGCTCCGCGGGCGAGAGCCTCGGCCTCGACCCGCGCCAGGAGCGACTGGACGATCGAATACTCGTGCATTCTGTATGTGCCTACGCGATTATGCGGTCTGGCCACCCCATTCTGCCCCACGCCGGAGGGTGGGGCGTCCCGGACGCTCTCCCGCGCTCTAGGGGTGACGGCTCTGGCAGGTTTCGAGCCCACCGAGCGCAGCTTCGGCTGGCTCGAGCTGTGCGCCGCGTGGCAGCTGACGCAGGTCAGGGGCGTCTCGGTGCGGCCGACTCGGTCACGGCAGCGACCGGATGACCCAACATGGGCTGTCGCATCGTGCGGTCGGTGCTCAAGAAGATCTTGCTGGCCGATTCCAGGATCTCGGGGTCGGGCGTCGGCACACCACCCGTCGAGATGGGAGGAGCGGTCGATGCCGATCCGAGCCGATGGGCTGGCGCTGGTGAGTCTCTAGTCGAACTTCTTGAGCCGGTAGCGAAGCTGGTCGCGGCTGATGCCGAGGAGCTCCGCCGCGCGGGTCTGATTGTCGGCAGCGGCGCGCATCGCCTTCGCTACCATTTCGCGCTCCAGCTCCTCGAGCGGCACGATGCCGACGTCGCCGTGGGCCGCGCTCGTGGAGGACGCGAGAGAGGTGTCGATTCGGTCGAGGATCAGGGAGTCCGAGCCGAGGATGGTTCCGTGTTCGAGGATGAGCGCCCTCTCGATGACATTGCGGAGCTCGCGGACGTTCCCCGGCCAGGAGTAGCCGAGCAGGAGGTTCTCGGCCTCCCGGGAGAGGCCACTGAGGCGGCGACCCACCTTCGGCTGCAGCGTTTCGAGGAAGTGTCGCGCGAGGGCGAGGATGTCCTCGGGATGCTCGCGCAGCGGTGGTACCGAGATCGGAAAGATGTTCAGGCGGTAGAAGAGGTCCTGGCGGAATCGCTCCTCGCGCACCAGGGCGGTGAGGTCGCGATTCGTGATCCCGATCACGCGGACATCGACGAAGATCTCGCGGCTGCCTCCGACGCGGCGGAGTCGACGCTCCTCGAGCACGTGCAGGAGCTTCGCCTGCAGCTCCGGCTTCAGCTCGCCGACCTCATCGAGGACCAGGGTGCCGCCGTCGGCGAGCTCGAACGCGCCACGTCGGGTCGCTTTGGCGTCGGTGAACGCGCCACGCTCGTGCCCGAGCAGTTCGCTCTCCAGCAACGTGTCGGGAATCGCCGCGCAGCTGACCTCGATGATCGGCTTCTTGCGCCGCGACGAGAGCCCATGGAGGGTCCGGGCCAGAAGATTCTTGCCGGTGCCGCTCTCGCCCTGAACCAGGATCGTGGTGACATCCGATCGGGCGACCTCACCGATGAGGTCGAGTACCCGGCGGAAGGCGGGGGACTCCGCGATCACCGTCTGGCTCAGATCGCGCTCTCGGCTGAGCCTCGCCGCGTGTGCCTCGAGCTGATCGAAGCGTACCGACACGGAGCGGTCGATCAGACGAATCAGCTCCTGCTGATCCACCGGCTTGGTAAGGAAGTCGAGAACCCCGAGCTTCATCGCCCGCACCGCGTCCTCCACCTGGCCGACGGCGGTCATCACGATGGCGACCGTGTCTTCCAGCCGCGGGCGATTCCGCTCGTAGAAATCGAGTCCGTGTCCGTCCGGGAGCGCGAGGTCGAGGAGCAGCACGTCCGGCTGATGTTTGTCGAGGTGGGTCGAGGCCTCGGCCAGGTCTCCCGCCGCATGGACCGTGTGGCCGGCTCGCTGCAACTGCTCGGTGAGCGCCCATCGCAGGAGCTTCTCGTCTTCGACGAGCAGGATCAGGGCCATCCCTGGACCTCCTGCTCACCGTCGGAAGAACGGTCCGGTTCTTCCTGTGGCTCGTCTGGCACAATCAGGACGAAGGTCGACCCTTCACCCGCCGCCGATTCGGCGTGCAGGGTGCCGCCATGCTGCTCCGCCAGGCTGCGGGCGATCGACAGTCCCAGACCCGTGCCGGTGAACTTGGTCGAGAAGAACGGCTCGAAGATCTTCTCGAGGTAGGCCGGATCGATTCCGGGTCCGTCGTCCCGCACGGTGATGACTACACCTCCGCAGTCCACCTGGAAGTCGTCGGCGTGGATCCAGATGTGGCCCCCCGCCTCGAGCGCCTCCCCGGCATTGCTGATCAGGTTGGTCAGGATCTGCCGGACCTGGCCGGCGTCGACCCGAGCCTCCAGAGGCTCGGCGGAGTGTTCGAGCCGGAGCTCGATGCCGCGCTGGTGCAGGCCCGGCTCGAGCAGTCGCCGCAGCTCCTCCAGGAGCTCTCGCAGGTCGATCAACGCCAGCTGCGGCGGTGAGGGCCGTGCCGACGACAGCATCGCCTGCAGCGTCTGGTTGACCCGTCGGAGCTCGCTCAGCATTCGGTCACACAGGCCGACCGTTTCCGGCTCGTCGCTGTCGTCGCGCATGAGCTCGAGGACCCCCTGGATTCCGGCGAGCGGGTTCTTGATCTCGTGCGCCAGGCCCGCCGCCAGCTCGCCCACCGAGGCGAGCTGGCTGGTGTGGGCGAGTCGCGAAGCGACCTCCGCCTGTCGGCTGCGGTGGCGATCGAGGAAGCGACGGAGGGATCTCTGCAGGTTGGCCGAGGTCGGGTCGAGGGCCAGGCCGACCTCCTGCTCCGGCTCCAGCTCCCCGGCCTCCGCAGCGGCCAGCTGCGCCTCGAACCGAGTCGTCAGCCGTCTGGCTGAGCGCTGGACCACTACGGCGCTGATGCCCAGTGCGGTGGCCCATACGACGATCAGCACCGCGAGGTTGCGTCGCGACTGCTGGCGCGCACGGTGCAGCGGGGCCGAGACGTCGACGCTCATCGAGGCCAGGGCCAGGAGCTCGCCGACCGCGTGGCAGGGGACGCACCGGTGGGTCGCCTCGATCCGCACCAGGCCCTTGAGCTCCTGGCCGGTCACGTCGGTCTCCAGCCAGGTCGTCTGCTCGGCGCTCAGCAGGGCTTCGAGACCGGACACGGAGGGGAGCCTCGCGACCTCGGCCGCGAGCTCGGGGGAATCGAGCGTCAGCAGCTCGAGGCGCATCTGTCGGTGGTCGGAGTGCAGGGTTTCGAACGTCGGATGCGCCGCGCCCTCGCCCCGGCGGTTCGGCTTGGCAGCCACCGAGTAGATCTCGTCGCCCATGGCCGCCATCTGGACGCTCCAGGTCTCCTTGGTGGTGGAGACGATCTCCTGCTCCAGGATGTGGGCCGTCGCCACGTAGAGGACGAAGAACGCCGCCAGATGGAGGGGAACGTGGAAGACCCAGGTTCGCGCTCGACCGCCGAGCCGGTTCACGACCCAGGCGGTCAGACGGTGCCAGACGTTCTGTCGCTCCGGGTCCACGGCTTTCACGATCGGACGGGGCGCGGCGAGAACCAGCTGCCGGTCGCTTCAGAGGCGACCGGCAACCGGCTGGAGCCACTTAGTCGTGGTTGTACTTTAGAGGGAACTTCTCGTGCATTCCCTGGTCTTTCTGGCTCTCGTAGTCGAAGGTGTAGTCGAAGGGGACCTTCTCGGGATCGTGACAGCGCATGCACTGCTCAACGCCGACCTTCTCGACCAGACCGACGGCCACTAGCTCGGAGCGCTTGTACTCCTTGTTCTTGAGCGTCATGTAGCCGTCCTGGATGTAGGTGCCCCCGGCGCCATGGCAGTCTTCGCAGCCGACGCCGGCGAGATCCGGTGTCTCTTCGGTCGACGTGAAGCCGCCGGGCTGCTCCCAACCGGTCACGTGGCAGCCAACGCACTCGGCATCGGCGCTGTAGTCCTTCTGGGGATCGAAGCCGAGCTTCTCCTTCGCCTCGACGTCCACTCCCGGCTTGAGACTCTCGAAGGCCTCGGCCATCTTGGTCTCCTGCCACGACTTCCACTCCTTGAGATGGCACTTCTTGCAGCCCTGGACGCCGACGAACGCATGCTCCTCCTGGCTTTCGACCGCCTGAACGGGCAGTAGCAGGAGGGCCAGCGCTACGATCGGTGTCAAGTAGGCGGTTCGCTTCATCTATCTTCTCCTCATGGTGTCCCGAGAACTCTCGGTTCGAGTCCGAGTGATGGTGACTGGGCCGTAGTCTGCCAGCCGTTCCGGACCGGCTGCGCCACCCCCAAGGGGGGGGGAAGCGCCGCCGCATCGCGAGAGTTTACAGGTGCGTCCGGAAGGGCTCTCTTCGTGCGGCCACGCCACGGTTATAACATCGGTGCCGACGGCGTTGTCATTACTCGAAACGCCGATTGGCCAGTGTCAGAACTGAGAATCGGCGCGATCGCCATAGGCCTGATCGGAGGTCTCGCTCTGTTCCTGTACGGAATGGAGAAGATGACCGATGCGCTCAAACTGATCGCGGGCGATCGGATGAAGAACCTCCTCGCCCGCCTGACCACCAACCGGTTCACGGGTGTTCTGGCCGGCGCCGCCATCACCGCCACGATTCAGTCGTCCTCGGTGACCACGGTTCTGGTCGTCGGGTTCATCTCCGCCGGCCTGCTGTCGTTGTCGCAATCGATCGGCATCATCATGGGGGCGAGCATCGGCACCACGGTGACGGCGCAGATCATCGCCTTCGACGTCACCAAGTACTCGCTCGTCGTCGTGGCGCTCGGCTTCTTCATGGCGTTCGTTCCCAGGTCGGCGAGGGCCAAGCGATGGGGAGCGATGCTGATGGGGCTGGGACTGATCTTCTTCGGCATGGAGCTGATGAAGGAGTCGACCAGCCCGTTGCGCAGCTTCGAGCCGTTCATTCAGCTGATGCAGAACATGAGCAATCCGCTGGTGGGGGTGCTGGTGAGCGCCGCGTTTACCGCGCTGGTCCAGAGCTCCTCGGCTACCACCGGCGTCATCATCGTGCTGGCCAGCCAGGGGTTCCTGTCGCTCGAAGCTGGTATCGCCCTGGTCCTGGGCGCCAACATCGGGACCTGCGTCACCGCGCTCCTGGCGTCGATCGGTAAGCCCCGTGAAGCGGTGAGGGCCGCCGCCGTCCACGTTCTCTTCAACACCGCGGGAGTGCTGATCTGGATCGGGTTCGTCGATCAGCTGGCGACCTTCGTCCGCTGGGTCTCACCAATGGCGGATGAACTGACGGGGGTCGCCGCACTCAAGGCCGATACACCGAGGCAGATCGCCAACGCCCATACCACCTTCAACGTTGCCAACACGGTCCTGTTCATCGGCTTTACACCGGTCATCGCGCGCGTCGTCCAGTGGCTGATTCCCGACCGCAGGCTGGGCGAAGAGGAGCCCTCGCTCGACCGCCGGTATCTCGATGACATCCTCGTGCATACGCCGTCGCTGGCGCTCGATCTGGTGCGGATGGAGCTGGCGCGGATCGGCGCCGCCGCCCTGCGCATGGTTCGAGACGCGATCGACCCGGTCCTGGAGGGGGGCGAGCGCGAGCTCCAGGAGCTACAGCAGCTGGATGACGAGGTCGACCGGCTGCACGGCGCCCTGGTCACCTATCTGGGTCGGCTATCGGTCGAGAGCCTGACCGAGCCACAGTCGCATCTCCTGTCGCGATACCTCGGTGCCGCCAACTACTTCGAGAACATCGGCGACATGATCGAGACCAATCTGGTCGAGGCCGGCAGGACACGCCTCGAGAGCGACCTGGAGATCAGCCAATCGACGCGAGAGATCCTGCGTGGCTTACACGAGAAGGTCCAGTGGGCGGTCGAGCGAGCGACCGAGGCAATCGCTTCGGAGGACGCCGAGCTCGCCCGCGAGGTGATCGAGGCGAAGCCGGAGATCAATCGACTGGCCGCCGAGGCGGAGGCACATCTGACTGGACGGTTGACCGCCGCGGCACCTCACCGGCTGGCCGCATTCCGCATCGAGACCGAGCTGGTCGAAGCGCTCAAGCGCATCTACTATTTCGCCAAGCGCGTCGCGCGGTTGCAGGTCGAAGAGATCGCACCCTACTCGCGCGAGCTTCCCCTGGAGTCGTTTACCGCGGAGGAGCGAGATGACTGAATCCGATCACGAGCTACGGCCGATCCTGGTCGCGGTCGATTTCTCTCCTTTCTCCGAGGCGGCGCTCCTGTGGGCGGCGCGCGCGGCCCGGTGCTTCGGTGCGCCTCTGCTGGTGCTTCACGTCGTGCACGATCCGGAGTCGGCACCCGGCTATTACCACCACTCGAGGAAGCGGAAGAAGCACCTGAAGCGGATCGAGGAGGCGGCGGAGGAGATGATGGCCGAGTTCCTCGAGCGCGCCGTCACCGACAACCCGGATCTGCTCGGCGAGTTCGAGCAACGGATGGTGGTCGGCTTGCCGATCACCCGCATCCTGGAGGTCGCCGAGGAGATCGGGGCTCAGTTGATCGTCATGGGGAGCCGGGGCCGCACCGGCCTGTCTCACCTGATGTTGGGCTCGAAAGCGGAGAAGGTGGTTCAGCTCTCCCAGCTGCCGGTGACCATCGTCAAGAACCCGACGGTCGGAACGGCCGAGGGCTCGCCGGTCATCGCGTCCGGAGCCAACGCTTCAGAATCTTCGTAGCGGTGCGATAGTGGCTGCTGGTGTTGGCGGCCAGGTAGGTCATCAGGGGAAGCTTCTTCGTCCACGAATGGCGGCCGGGCGTCAGGAGCTCGCTCTCGCCGAGCTCACCGGCGAGGTCGCGGATCTCCTGATACGAAGCGTCGAACGCGTCTCTGACGCGAGGCCACGAGTGATCCTTGTGCTCGCGCCAGATCGCCCGGTTGAGACGCGGCGTCTCGTTCCACTTGTAGCCGTCGGCGGGCACGGCCGGCTGGAGGCCCGCGGCACCCTCCCGGTACCACCGCAGGAACATCTGCTCCCACGCGGTCAGATGGGCGAGCAGATCCTTGACCGTCCAATCGTCGCCCCAGACTCCGGGCCGATCGCGGTCGGCACCCCGCAGCGAGTCGACCAGCTCCACGAAGCTCGCGTGCTCCTGCTCGATCGCCTCGAGGAGATCCCGTTTCGACCTGAACTTCATCCCGCGCTGCGAGCTTGCAGTCTAGCAGCGCCGTCGAGGCGATATCCTCCGCCGGTGAACTGCCTCCAGACCGTGCGGACGACCTCGAGCACGCCGACCGCGAGCC
This sequence comes from Thermoanaerobaculia bacterium, assembly GCA_947259925.1. Lineage (GTDB taxonomy): Bacteria > Acidobacteriota > Thermoanaerobaculia > Multivoradales > JAHEKO01 > JAHEKO01. The sequence goes on along the minus strand of CAMYOG010000006.1, from coordinate 155,324 downwards.
TACGGCGGCGGCGATCGCCTTCGGGAGGTCGAGCTGATCGCGCACTGGCTGCTCGAAGGCTCGAAGCTCCGGCTGCTGACCGCCGGCGACGACGGCGTGATCACCACCCTGCACACGATCTTCGAGCCTCGATAGGCTGTTTCCGGCGGAGCGGGCCGTCCGGGTCGGCTGCGACAGGTTTCACTGAGGAGTAAGTACCCTTTCTGGTAATACTTACGGCTGAGGATGTCGCAAATCGACCTGATCCTTCTCGTCCTCCTGGGGGTCTGCTTCGTCCTGATGGCTCTGGCGCGCTCCGGCGCCAAGCGCGCGCGCGCGCGGGTCGACGCTCTCGAGCAGATGACCAGGGAGTTACGCTCCGGTAGCGCCAGGCGTGCCGAGCTCGAGCAGGATCGGCGGCTGGTGCGACTCTTTCTACGGGAACTGCCGCTCTTCATGCGCGAGCTGAATGGCAAGAAGAGAGTGCGCGAGATCCCGAGTGTGATGATCGACTTCGTGAGCCGCATCTTCGAGCCGCGGGGCGCGGTAGTGCTTCTCCGCCGCACGCCGGCGCGCTCGAATCCGGAGAAGGAGCACCAGGTGATCGCGGCGGCGGCAGCCGGCGCGGCGCTGCGGCCCGGCACGGTCCTGCGCCCTGGCTGTGGCATCCTCGATCGGGTCCTCGAGGCGGGCCGCACGTTCGATCGGCGTGAGTTCGAGAAGAGTCAGCTGGAGGGCGACGAAGAAGGCGACGAGCAGACCGACTTCCGCGCCGACCTGGCGTCGCCGATGTGGATGGACGGCGAGATCCTCGGGGTGATCGCCCTGTCGCAGCCGAAAGAGAATCGCGGCGAGGCCAAGTATCTGTTGGAGCTGATCGCGCAAGCGGGAGCGCTGGCGCTGAGCAACGCGCGCGCATTCAACCAGATTCGATCGGCGGCCGACCTCGACGCGCTGACCGGAATCCTGAACAAGGGCGCCATGAGCTTCCTCCTGGAGCAGGCCGCGGAGAGGGCGGCGAAAGACCACTCGACGCTCTCGATCTTCCTGTTCGACATCGATAGCTTCAAGAACTACAACGACGTCAACGGCCATCTGGCGGGCGACGAGCTCCTGCGCCTGCTGCCCAGACTGGTGGCCGAGAACGTCCGATCGGACGACGTCTTCGGGCGCTACGGCGGCGAGGAGTTCCTGCTCATTCTGCCGGAGCGGGCGCCCGACGAGGCGCTGCTGGTGGCGGAGAAGATCAGAAGCCTGATCGAGGAGCAGGACTTCCCGTTCGGTAAGAGTCAGCCGCTGGGCGCGATCACCGTCAGCGGCGGGGTCGCGAGCCTGCCGGACCATGCCCAGGACGCCGAGGGTCTGCTGCGCGCCGCAGACGAGGCTCTCTACCGGGCGAAACAGATCGGACGAAACCGGGTGCTGTGCGCCGAGGATTCGAGGCCGAAGACCTTCGATGGGGTCTCGTCCGTCCTGCCGGCGCGCGACGAGCGTGACGATCTGAAGCAGATCCGTGGCATCGGTCCGACGTTCGAGAGAGCGCTCAACGATCTCGGCATCTTCACCTACCAGCAGGTTGCCGATCTCAACTGGCAGCGGATGCTCATGGTCGCCACGCAGCTCAAGACCTACCCCGAGCGGATCGTCCGCGACGGCTGGATGAAGCAGGCGCGCGAGCTCCACGCCGACAAGTACGGTCGCGAGCTCCCGGACCAGGCCTCCGCGCTCTAGCCTGAGCTTCTCACCGGCTTTCGTAGCGAGCCGGCGTAGGTGCCTGAGAATGCTGGGCTTAGCTTCGGCTTCGCCTCGCTGACGGCCTTGACCGACGCTCGAGGGGCGTTCGGGGACCGAGGGCACCGCAGGCGTATTGGCTCGCGTACGCTCGCCTTCGAGCTGATCACGCTCTGGAGGTGCGTTGGCCATACGTGGAGCTGCCCGACCGAGCGAAGTCCAGCAGATTCAGGGGCATACGCCGGCGTACTAGGAAGGTGGTGAGAAGCTCAGGCTGGCCGCGCCGGTGGGCGCGATCGATCCCGCCGGTGGGCGCGGCGGCGGGTGTGTCAGAGTCGCGCTGGCTCGACCATGATCAGCACGCGGGGCAGGGGACTCTGGTACGCATTCGGCGCCTACGGCCTGTGGGGGCTGCTGCCGATCTATTGGAAATGGCTCCAGGTGGTGCCGGCGTTCGAGATCCTGCTCCATCGGATGGTCTGGTCGCTCCTCTTCCTGCTGGCGATGGTCTATGCGGCCGGACGCTGGCAGGGTCTGCGCGAGTCGGTCGGAAACCGGCGGACGCTCGCCCTCTACGCCGCCGCGGCGCTCCTCCTTTCTGGCAACTGGTGGCTCTACATCTGGGCGGTGAACGCCGGCTTCATCGTCGAAACCAGCCTCGGATACTTCGTCAATCCCCTGGTCAACGTCGTCCTGGGGGTGATCATCTTCCGCGAGCGTCTCCGGCCAGGGCAGTGGACTGCCATCCTGCTCGCCGCCGCGGGCGTGGCCTTCCTGACCTGGGTCTACGGTCAACCGCCCTGGATCTCGCTCGGACTGGCGTTCTCGTTCGCGTTTTACGGCGTGATCAAGAAGATCGCACCGCTCGGAGCGTCCGAGGGGCTCACCCTGGAGACGGCCCTGATGTCGGTACCGGCCTCGGCGGTGCTCGTCTACTGGTGGACGACGGGCACGGGCAGCTTCGGCAGCCTGGGACCGCGTATCGATCTCCTGCTGGTCGGGGCAGGCGCCACCACCGCGCTGCCGCTCGTCTGGTTCGCGGCCGCGGCCCGGCGGCTACCGCTGTCGATCGTCGGCGTGATGCAGTACATCGCCCCGACGGTTCAGTTCCTGATCGGTGTGCTCCTCTACGGCGAGCCGTTCGACCTGCACCGGCTGGTCGGCTTCGCGATCATCTGGACCGCCCTTGTGCTCTTTACCGCCGAAGGCGTGTGGGCGCGTGGGCGGCTGCCGGCGGCGTCGCGGAGCTAGCGGTCTCCCCGTCGGTGGAGCGAGGTGTCGGGGTGGTGCCCGTGCGTCTCCTCGTGGCCGCCGGCCGTTCCCGGACTGGCTTCGGGATGTTGGGTGCCGCCGCCGAGAATCTCCAGCTCGCCCGCCTCGACCAGCACCTTGACGCCCCGATGGTCGAGGTCGTTATCGCTGATCTTGCCCTCCTTCCGCGGTCCGAGATGGAGCACCTTGTCCGACGCGATGTGAACTCGTAGCGGTCGATTGGTCTTGTTCCGAACGGTAGCCATGTACACAGCATGGCCGGACCCGCGCCGGGATGCAACCTCCGAACGGGTGAGTGCGCTACGATCCGCTCCATGGCGGGGACCGAGTCCTTCGACATCACCTCCGGCTGTGACCTTCAGGAGGTCGACAACGCGGTCAACCAGGCGCGCAAGGAGATCGGTCAGCGATACGACTTCCGCGGCCTGCGGATCGAGTTGAGCTTCGACCGCAAGGCGAGTCAGATCGTCGTCTCGGCGCCCGACGAGTACCCTCTGACCGCGGCGATCGATGTGCTCAAAGCCAAGCTGATCCGCCGCGGCGTACCGATCAAGAATCTGGAGATCGGGGCGGTGATCGGCGCCGGCAGCGGCTCGGTCCGCAAGGAGATCGAGCTGCGGCAGGGCGTATCGACCGAGGCGGCGAAAGCGATCGTCAAGTTCATCAAGGATCAGAAGCTCAAGAAGGTCCAGGCGGCTATCCAGGGAGACCAGGTGCGGGTCAGCTCGCCGTCACGTAACACGCTGCAGGACGTGATCGAGCTGCTCAAAGCCGAGGACTTCGGCCTCGAGCTGCAGTTCGGCAACTATCGCTAGGCGTTCTAACCCGCGTGCTACCCTCGATGGGTGAGCACCGATTTCGATCAGCTACTGGTCGACGTGCGGTTGAATGACCTGCCCCGCCGGCGCGTCTGCCGGGTGGAGCCGTCTACCACCCTGGGCGAGGTCTACCGCCGACTGGACGAGGAGCGTGGAGTCGCGGTGCTGGTCTGCGACGGGCCGAGCCTGCTCGGTATCTTCACCGAGCGCGACATTCTCTACCGGACCGCGCTCGAAGGCGACCCCGACACGCCGATCGGCGACCTGATGACCAGCGATCTGGTGACGCTCTCGAGCGACGGCAAGCTGGTCGAGGCGATCGGCACGATGTCGGAGCGGGGCATCCGGCACCTACCGCTGCTGGGCCCGAGGGGCGAGGAGGCGGGTCTGATCGGCGGTCGCGACGTGCTCAAGATGATCGCGGAATTCTTCCCCGAGACGCTGCTCAACCTGCCGCCGAGGCTGGACCAGAAGATGCGCCGGCCGGAGGGAGGCTGAGGCCCGCCATGCGCTGCCCGTACTGCGCCACCCAGAACATCGCCGGCGTCGACGTCTGCTCCGAATGTGGTGCCGATCTCGCCGGCCTCGACCTACCCGAGGCACAGCGGGGCTTCAGCGGCCGCCTGCTCGGCGATCGGGTCGGCGACCTGAAGCTGGCGCGACCGATCGTTCTGGCGCCCGAGGTGACGGTCGCCGAAGCGGTCGCGAGGATGCGAGATGAGCGCTCGGGGTGCGTCTTCGTTGCGCACGCGGACAAGCCGGTCGGACTCTTCAACGAGCGCCATCTCCTTACGCACGTGCTGCGCGCCGGCCTCGACCCGGCCGCGACTCCGGTCGCCGACGTGATGACCACCGAGCTCGTCCAGCTGGAGCCGGACGATCCACCGGCGTTCGCCGTGCACTGCATGGTCAGCCGTGGCTTCCGCCACCTGGCAGTGGTCTCGAATGGGGCGCTGGTCGGCGTTCTGTCGGTCCGGACGATCCTCGCCTATCTGAACGACGACCTGATCAGTGGCTGATCGATCGGTCACGAGCGGGACCGTTTCGCGAGGATGGGGACGGGTGCCCCGTTCAGGCGGCGGCCGACGCCATGGCGAGATCAGCGACGGTCGGCTTGACCAGTCGCTCGAAGTCGCGGTACGCCAGGCGCATCAGCTCGGTATGGCTGCCGGCGTTGAAGGCGATCTCTTCGTCCTCGGTCAGGCCCTGATCGGCGTAGACGTGCATGCCGTAGAGGTTGCCGAAGGGCGGCATCGCTCCTGGGCTGCACTCGGGGAAGCGGCTCTTGAACTCCACCTCGGTCGCCAGCTCCACCTTGCCCACCTGGGCCAGCTCTCTCACTCGAGCGAGATCGACCTTGGCGGTGGCGGCCAGCACCACCATCGCCATCTCGCCGTCCAGCTTGACGATCACCGTCTTGGCGAGCTCCTTGCCCGGGATGTGGGCCGAGGCGGCGATCTCCTGCGCCGTGTACGCGGTCGAGTGGGTGATGGTGACGTACTTGACGCCTTCCTCGTCGAGCAGCGCCTTCAGTTTGCTACTGGGCATGAGGAACCTCCTTACCTGCGGTGGCAACAAGCTAGCCGTTGAGTCGGGGATGCGAAACACCCGCCGGGGTGGGCGCGTTTGCCCGATGCCGTGAACCTGTGGTCTACTCCGTGAGTCGCAACTGGTGGCAGACAGCGTGGATAGGTCACATCGAGCCGATGGCTCGATGTGGGCGAAGCGTTATCGAGAACATCCATGAGAAGGAGGCACGACCATGGCTGAACAGAAGCACATCTCGATCATTCGTTGCGCACTCTTGTGCGTCTGCGCTGCGTTGCTTGTCGTAGCGCCCGTGCTGGCGGTTTCGCAGCACGAGGAGACGGCCGACGAGGAGGCGGCTGCCGAGGAAGCCTCGGAGGAGGCCGCCGAAGAGGGGTTCGGTGAGACGATCGTCGTTACCGGTACCCGCAAAGAGGGCCTGATTCCGACCGAGACCCTGTCGCCGATCGACGTGGTCGACGCCGCGCTGCTCTCCGACCAGGCGAGCTTCGACCTGACCGACGGGCTCGCCAGGGTCGCGCCTTCGTTCAACACCCAGCGCTTTCCGATCGCGGACGGCACGGCGTTCATCCGGCCGGTGAGCCTGCGCAACCTCTCGCCCGACCACACCCTGGTGCTGGTCAACGGCACGCGCCGCCATCGCTCGGCGCTGGTCAACCTGCAGTTGGCGCCCCTGGGGACCGTGAACCAGGGCTCTCAGGCGGTCGATTTCTCCACCCTGCCGGCGGCCGCCATCGAGCGGATCGAGGTCCTGCGCGACGGCGCTTCGGCGCAGTACGGCTCCGACGCCATCGCCGGTGTGGTCAACGTGATCCTCAAGGACGCACGCGAGGGCTATTCGTTCTCGATCCAGTCGGGTGAGTACTCCGAGAGCGACGGCGCACGCACCACCTTCGGCGGCAACGCGGGCTTCCCGCTCGGCGCCGACGGTTTCCTGAACGCGTCCTTCGAGTACTCGACCTCCGACGAGACCTGGCGCGGCGTCGCGCGCCCCGACGCGGAGTTCGTGGGCACCGTGGTCGGCGCCAACCAGGTGCCGCTCGACGGCCTCGGCCAGCGCTGGGGCGACCCCGACGTCGACGTTTTGAAGCTGCTGGTCAACTTCGGCAGCGATATCAACGAGAACGTCGAGTTCTTCTCGCACGCGACGTACGCCGAGAACGAGACCATCTCGGACTTCTTCTATCGCGGCCCGGTGCTCGATCCCGAGTTCGAGTTCACCGCCCGCACGACGCTGCAGCAGGACCTCGACGGCGATTTTCTGCCCGATGACGCGCCTCAGGATCTGGTCGACGCCATCCTGGCGGCCGGCCTGAACCCGACTGATTACCTGGTTCCGACGGCGGCGGTTCCGGGGACGGCGAGTCCGAGCGGTTTCGTGCTCCGCAACCCGATCTACACCCTCTTCCCCGGTGGCTACAACCCGAACTTCGGCGCCGACATGTCGGACCTTGCCTGGGTCCTGGGCCTGGCCGGCGAGACGGCGGGCGGGCTGAGTTGGAACGCCCGTGGGCGGATCGCGGAGAACGAGGTCGAGTACGTGATCTCGGAGACCATCAACCCGAGCCTGGGCGGCCTGTCGCCGACCTCTTTCACTCCCGGCACGCTCACCCAGGAGGAGACCAGCTTCAACGCCGATTTCGTCCAGCCGTTCGACGTCGGCTCCTGGTCGTCGCCGTTGAACCTGGCGTTCGGATTCGAGTACCGCGACGAGACCTATGACATCGGCGCCGGAGATCCGGACTCGATCGAGGCGGGCCCGACCGCGGCGATCTTCGGCGTCGGCTCGGACGGCTTCCAGGGATTTCCGATCGAGTCGTCCGGCAGCTTCTCGAGCGAGAGCCTGGCCGCCTACGTGGATCTCGAGGCCGACATCACGGATCGGTTCTCGGCCGGCCTGGCGCTGCGCTTCGAGGACTACGACGAGTTCGATTCGACTTTCGATTGGAAGTTCTCGGCGCGCTTCGACGCCACCGACAGATTCGCGCTGAGGGGCACAGCCAACACCGGTTTCCGCGCTCCGACGCCGGGGCAGGTTCATACGCTGAACGTCACGACCAGCGCCGACGCCAGCGGTAACCTGATTCCGAGCGGTGTCTACCCCGTCGACCATCCGGTCGCTCTGGCGCTGGGTGCGATCCCGCTCGAGCCGGAAGAATCGACCAGCTTCACGATCGGCCTGGTTGCCCAGCTGGCTCCCAACACCAGCCTCACCCTGGACTACTACGACATCTCGATCGACGACCGGCTGGCTCTGCAGAACAACACCGTCACCGAGGCGGACGTGCCGCTGCTGGAGGCCGCCGGTGTCGACAACGCCAACCTACTGGTGAACAGCATCGCCAACTTCTTCAGCAACGCCTACGATTCCGATGTCAGCGGCATCGATCTCGCTCTCACCAGCGCGTTCCAGGTGAGTGACGGCCTGCTGACCGTCGACTTCCGACACAACATCAACGAGCAGGAGGTCTCGGGCGTCGCTCCGGGCACCATCAACGAGTCGCGGGTCTTCGACCTGGAGAACCAGGTGCCCGAGGAGCGGACGAACCTGACCGTCAGCTACGACAGCGGCAAGATGCTGGGCGGCTACGTCCGCATCAACCGCTACGGCGACTGGGCGACGACCGGTGGCCTGTTCAGCCCCGGCGACGCCAGCGATGCGTCGTCATACGGGTCCGAGATCCTGGTCGACATCGAAGCGCAGTTCAGGTTCGCCGACCACTACGAGATCGCCATCGGGGCCGAAAACGTCTTCGACACGTTGCCCGATGCCGAGCAGGACGGCGTGCTCCAGTTCCTGGGCGTGGTCAGCTCGATCACCTCGCCCTTCGGCTTCAACGGCGCCTACTACTACGGAAGGATCGGAGTCAGCTTCTAGGGCGCTCGACAACGACTCGGAGGCGGCCAGCGCCTTCGAGTACCGAGCCGCCTCGCGGCGGATCCATGGCTCTCCGCTCGGGAGGCTCCGGAGGGGGTGCGATGAGACGGGAAGACTACTTGCAGTGGGCCGAGCGCGCCGCGCGCTGGGGTGCCGGCTACCTGGAGACTCTGGACGAGCGGCCGGTACGGGCTCAGGTGGCGCCGGGCGAGATCGCGGCGATGCTGCCGGCGTCCCCTCCCGAGGCGCCGGAGGAGATGGAGACGATCTTCGCCGACTTCGAGCGCATCGTCCCGGGCGGGATGACCCATTGGCAGCACCCGCGCTTCTTCGCCTACTTCTGCGCCAACGCAGCGCCGGTGTCGATGATCGCCGAGAACCTGGCCTCGGTGATGGCGGCCCAGTGCATGCTCTGGCAGACCTCGCCCGCCGCGACCGAGATCGAGACCCGCATGGTCGACTGGACGCGCCAGGCCCTCGGGCTGCCGGAAGGCTTCCAGGGAGTCATCCAGGACTCGGCGACCTCGGCCAACCTGTGCGCTGTGTTGACGATGCGCGAGCGCGCGCTCGCCTGGCGAGGGATCGAATCGGGGACGGCGGGGGAGCGGCAGCTGCGGGTCTACGCTTCGCCCGAGACGCACTCGTCCATCGACAAGTCGATCCGGCTGGCCGGCATCGGCCAGCAGCACCTGGTCAAGGTCGAGACCGACGCCTCGCGGGCGCTCGACCCGCGAGCGCTCGGGCGAGCGATCGCGGCCGATCGCGAGGCCGGCTTCCTGCCGGCCGGTCTGATCCTGTGCGTTGGTGGCACATCGGTGGGCGCCTCGGATCGAGCGCGCGAGGCGATCGAGGTGGCGCGGCGAGAGGACCTCTACGTGCACGTCGACGCCGCCTGGGCCGGCTCGGCGATGATCTGCCCGGAGCTCCGTCCGCTCTGGGACGGGGTCGAGAAAGCCGACAGCATCGTCTTCAACCCCCATAAATGGCTCGGCGCGCAGTTCGACTGCTCGATCCAGTTCCTGGCCGACCCGGCGCCCCAGGTGCGGACCCTCGGCCTGCGCCCGGACTACCTCGAGACGCTCGGTCAGAGCGAGATCACCAACTACAGCGAGTGGACCATCCCGCTCGGCCGTCGCTTCCGGGCCCTGAAGCTCTGGTTCCTGCTCCGGGCGCACGGCCTCGAAGATCTCCGACGGCGGATCCGGAACCACATCGCCTGGGCCGAGGAGGCCGCCGCAGCCATCGAAGCCCTCGACGACTTCCGCTTGACGACCCCCTGCCACCTCTCACTCTTCACGTTTCAGTACGCCCCCGCCGGCGAGGACGCGAGCGAGGTGACCGAGCGCCTGCTACAAAAGGTGAACGACGACGGCCGGATCTACCTGACGCAGACCAGACACGAAGGACGGTTCGTCATCCGCTTCCAGGTCGGCCAGTTCGACTGCCGGCGAGAGGACGTGCTGATGGCGGTCGAGGTGCTGCGCGAGCTGGTGGACGAAGCGCGTCGCTAACCAATATTCCTCGGCCCCCGGGCGGCGCCGAGCGGATAGACTGAGGCTGCGACCTGGAGAGATCTCGTGAGTCGAAGCTCACGCACGGGCTTCGTTTGCGTTGGAGGAGAAAGTCAGTCATGAGTAGCCGTCCTGTGAAGCTTGTCGGCGTCGGCGTGATCGCCCTCGCCATCGCATGTTCGGGGGAATCCCCAGAGGGCACGAGCGGCATGAACGAGACCGAGGGAAGTGTCCTTCTGGCTGAGTGGACCGGATCGTACGGCGGTGTGCCCGCCTTCGACCGAATGGATCTCGCGGCGCTGGAACCCGCTCTCGAGACCGGCATGGCCGCGAACCTGGTGGAGATCGACGCGATCGCGGCGAATCCCGAGCCGGCGACCTTCGAGAACACCATCGTCGCTCTGGAACGGGTCGGTCGCGACCTCGATCGGGTCTTCACTTATTGGGGCATCTGGAGCTCGAACCTCTCGACGCCCGAGTTCCGTCAGATCCAGGCTCGGATGGTTCCCAAGCTGTCCGAGTTTCAGTCCAAGATCACCCAGAACGTGGCCCTGTTCGACCGTATCCGCGCGGTCTACGAGGGGGACGAGATGGAGTCGCTACGAACCGACCAGCAGCGGCTGGTCTGGCTCGTCTACGACGGCTTCGCCCGCAACGGCGCCACTCTCGAGGGTGAGGCGAAGGAGCGCTACGCCGAGATCAACAAGCGGCTCGCCGAGCTACAGACCCAGTTCGGGAACAACGTGCTCGCCGACGAGGAGGCGTACGTCCTCTACCTGGAGGAGGATCAGCTGGGCGGCCTGCCGGTGTCGTACGTCCAGGCCGCCGCGGCCGCGGCCCAGGATCGAGGTCAGGAGGGCAAGTACGCGGTCACCAACACCCGCTCGTCGATGGATCCGTTCCTGATCTTCTCCGACCAGCGCGACCTACGCGAGAAGGTGTGGCGGACCTACTACTCGCGCGGCGACAACGGCGACGACCACGACAACAACGCGATCATCGCCGAGATCCTGAGGCTCCGGCACGAGCGGGTGCAGCTGCTCGGCTACGAGAACTACGCTTCGTGGCGGCTCGAGAACCGGATGGCGAAGACGCCGGAGCGCGCCCTCGAATTGATGGAAGCGGTCTTCCCGGCCGCTCTCGCGCGGGTCGCCGAGGAGGTCGCCGACATGCAGGCGATCGCCGACGCCGAAGGCGCCGGCATCACCATCGAGCCCTGGGACTATCGGTACTACGCCGAGAAGGTTCGCAAGGCGAGATACGACCTCGACTCCGACGAGGTGAAGCAGTACCTGCAGCTCGAGAAGCTGCGCGAGGCGATGTTCTTCGTCGCCGGGGAGTTGTTCAACTTCCAGTTCACGCCGGTCGAACAGGGCAAGGTGCCGGTGTTCCACGGGGACGTGGGCGTCTGGGAGGTGACCGACAGGACCAGCGGCGAGCTGGTCGGCCTCTGGTATCTGGACCCGTACGCGCGACCGGGCAAGCGCTCCGGCGCCTGGGCCACCTCGTACCGGAGCCACGAAACCTTCGACGGCAAGGTCACGGTGCTCGCCTCGAACAACTCCAACTTCATCAAGGGTGCACCGGGTGAGCCGGTGCTGATCTCGTGGTCGGACGCCGAGACGCTGTTTCACGAGTTCGGCCACGCGCTGCACTACCTGTCGTCGAAGGTCGAGTACCCGACTCTCAACGGCGGCGTGCGCGACTACACCGAGTTCCAGTCGCAGCTGCTCGAGCACTGGCTGCTGACCGACCAGGTCATCGACAGCTACCTCGTCCACCATGAGACCGGCGAGCCGATTCCGGACGACCTGGTCGCCAGGATCAAGAACGCGGCGACCTTCAATCAGGGCTTTGCCCAGACCGAGTACGTCGCTGCCGCTCTGGTCGACATGATGTACCACACCACCGATCCCGCCGACCTCGACGCCGAGGCATTCGAGCGCGCGGCGCTCGAGAGGCTCGACATGCCACGCGAGATCGTCATGCGCCATCGCAGCCCACACTTCGGACACATCTTCTCGAGCGAGGGCTACTCGGCCGGCTACTACGGGTATCTCTGGGCGGACGTACTGACCGCCGACGCGGCCGAGGCGTTCGAAGAGGCGCCGGGTGGCTTCTACGACAAGGAGCTGGCCAAGAAGCTGGTCGACAACCTGTTCGCGGTGCGCAACGCGGTCGATCCGGCGGATGCGTACCGGGCCTTCCGTGGCCGCGACGCGAAGATCGACGCGGTCATGCGCGACTACGGCTTTCCCGTACCGGGCGAGTAGTCAGCTCGGCCGCTTGATGACGATGACCGTCGAGTCGTCCCCCGGCTCGCGGCCGTCCAGATGGGCGTGTACCCGCTCGAAGACGGCGTCGATCAACTCCTCGGCGGTGGCGGTGGGGTTGGCGGCGACGAGCTCGGCGAGGCGCTCGATACCGAGCTCATTGTCGTCCGGATCCGCCGCCTCGGTGACGCCGTCGGTGTAGAGCAACATGGTGCTGCCGGGCTCGAGATCGATCCGCTCGCTCTCGTAGGTGCACTCGCCGAGGAGTCCGATCGGCGGCCCGCCGGCATCCAGGGAGCGCCATTCGCCGTCGGCCTCGACCAGGATCGGCGGCGTGTGTCCCGCATTGACGTAGGTGATGCGCCCGGTCTCGAGGTTGAAGCGGGCGTAGAACAGGGTGCCGTAGTGCCGCGGATCGGTCGTCGCGAAGAACTCCTCGTTGAGCTGACCGATCCGCCTGGCCAGCGCCCGCCGACCGGCAACCACCGAGCGGAAACCGAAGCGCAGCGCCGGCATCAGCAGAGCGGCCGGCACGCCCTTGCCGGCGATGTCCGCGATGACGATGCCGCACCGGTTGTCACCGTGGTCGATGAAGTCGTAGAAGTCGCCGCCGACGCCACGGAGCGGCTCGCTGCGGGCGGCGATGTCGACCTCGCTGGCGGGCGGCTCGCTCAGCTCCAGGAGTCGCTCCTGCACGACGGCGGCCAGCTCGACCTCGCGCGCGAGCTCGTCGCGCTGCTCGCGCGCCAGGTCGAAGATGCGCCGACGCTCGATCCCGAGCCGACGCAGGACGACCACGGCGACCACGAAGACGCCCGCGATCGCCAGGTCGCGCAGGACGGCCAGCCAGGGATCGACGGAGTTTCCGAGCGGCCCGAGCAGCTGGCGGAGGACGACACAGACGACGACCAACGCCACGGTCGTTCGCAGACGGTGGGTCAGCGCGCTGTAGCTGATCGGGATCAGGTAGAGCGGTCCGAGCGAGAAGCGATCGCCGACCAGAGCATCGGCGGTAGCGATCGAAGCGATCGTCAAGACGATCAGGAAGGTCTCGACCGCTACGATCCGGCGTTGGAGGGCGTCCAGATCCATGGCTGGGGTTGAAGGAGTCTACTCTGCGTAGGTCGAGCCCGTCGGCTATATTGATCGGATGTTGCGGGTGGTCGTCATCGCCTCTCTGGTCGTCGGGTCCGTCGCCCTGCCGGGCTATTCGCAGGGCAGCCTCGAGGTTGTAGACGTCTCTCCGGCGCGTCACTCGCTGGTCGCTCCGCTCGACGCCGAGATCGTGGTCGAGTTCGATCGACCGATCGACCGCGCATCGGTCACCGGGACCAGCTTTTGGGGGTTCGGCAGATGGAGCGGAACGGTTGCCGGGAGCTTCGAGTTCAGCGACGGCGACCGCGCGGTGACCCTGGTCCCCGACCGTCCGTTCTCGGCCGGTGAGACCGTCATGGTGATCCTGTCGAACCGCCTACGGGCGATGGACGGCACGTTCCTGCGCTCCGCTGGCTACTCGTATGAGTTCTGGACCCGCTCGCGAGGGACGGGCTTCCGCTTCGCCGAGATCGACCGCTTCTCGACCCGCAGCTCTCCGGAGGTCACCACCCGTGCCTACGGCGGCTTCGGGTCCGATCTGAACGGCGATGGTGCTCTCGACCTGACGATCGTCAACGAAGACACCAACGACCTGCGAACCTTCCTGAATCGAGGCAATCGCTCCGGGACCTTTCGCGACATGCTGGAGCCGGTCACACCGGTCGGCAACGTACCGAGCCCCAGCGAGCCGAGCGACTTCAACCTGGACGGCAACGTCGACGTGGCGGTCGCGAACACCCAGGGTGCCTCGGTTTCCATCCTGCTGGGCAACGGCGACGGTACCTTCGGTGCCGCGCAGACTCTCGGCGTCGGCGGTGAGCCGCGCGGCATCGCGGTTCTCGACGCGGATGGCGATGGCGATGCCGACGTCGCCGCGACCACCTTCGCCGATGGCAGGGTCACGGTGCTGTTCAACGACGGCGACGGCCGGTTCGGAAGCCCCCGCTCGTTCGGCACCGGGCGCGGCGAGCGCGCTCTCGCCGCGGGCGACATGAACGACGACGGCGTGCTCGATCTGGTGGTCGGAACCCTGATCTCACGCGAGGTCTACGTCTACACCGGCAACGGCGACGGCAGCTTCACCAGGGCCTCGAGCCGGCCGAGCGGCGGCCGGACCTGGATGCTGGTGCTAGGGGACGTGGACGGAGACCGGGACGAGGACGTGGTCGTGGTCAACAGCGAGTCCGATAACGGCGCGGTGTTGCTCGGCAACGGCCGCGGCAGACTCGCGGCGCCGCGCATGCAGCCGACCGACCCCTTCCCCCTGGCCACCGACCTGGGAGATCTCGACGGCGACGGCGACCTCGACTGGGTGACCTCGAGCTTCAACGGCGACTGGATGCTGTTCGAGAACGACGGCGACGGCGCCTTTTCCTTGCGCCAGACCTTCGCTGCGTCCCGGGCGGCCTCGTGCTCGATCCCGATGGACATCGACAACGACGGCGCGCTCGATCTGGTGCTGATCGACGAGCTCGAGGACGAAGTGGTGTTGATGGCGAGCCGCGCGGTCGGCTTCGCCTCCGACTTCGAGTCGGGCGACACGGCCGACTGGTCGAAGACGCGCGGCTCGCTCGTGGTGATCGAGCCCGGGCTCGCCGGGTCTGATCACGCGCTGGCGGTGACCGCCGACGGCACCAGGGCCAGGTCGTTCGTCGAGTCGCGTCACCCGGCGAAGGAGTCGAGCTGGTCGGTCAGCTTCGAGCTCGACGCCGACGGCATCGATCTCCAGGGCGCCGAGATCGAGATCCTCCGCTTGGGCTCGCGCAGGAAGCAAGCGGTGCTGACGCTCGCCGACTCGGGCAACGGTCTGCGGGCGCGGCTCTACGCGCGCACGGACGGCGGCCTGGCCGAGGTCGGCGAGACCGGTGTGCCGAGGGACGGGGAGGTGCGGCTCGGAGTCGCATGGGCGGCGGCGTCGGCACCGGGAGCGTCGGACGGCCGCGCGGCGTTGCTGAAGAACGGCCGGCTGCGAGCGGCCGTCGCCGCTTTGGCGAACGCCGGCCAGGTGATCAACAAGGTCCGGCTCGGTCTGCCGGCTGGCTCGCGAGGCGCCGGCAACGGCACCTTTCTGGTCGACGAGTACATCTCGGCGCCCTAGGCGCCCGGGGCGTTCCATCTGAGAAGATCATCACGTGCAGGAGCCAGCCGAGACGATTCGCGGCAGCAGACGCCCGCACGTCAATCTGATCGTCTACTGGACGCTCGAGTCCCTGCTGCTCGGCCCCTTCTTCCCATTCCTCCTGGTGCCGCGCTTCGTGCGCTTCAAGAGCCTGCGCTACGAGTTCGACGAGGAAGGGGTGACGGCGGCCTGGGGGATCCTGTTTCGGCGCGAGATCAGCCTGACCTTCGGACGGATCCAGGACATCCATCTGGCCAGCAACATGATCGAGCGCTGGCTCGGCCTGGCGCGGATCCAGGTGCAGACCGCCTCCGGTTCGGCCAAGGCGGAGATGACCATCGCCGGCCTCCAGGACTACGAGCAGGTGCGCGACTTCCTCTACACACGCATGCGCGGCGCCCGCCAACTCGGCGACGATCCGAAGGAGGAAGAGGCTCGCGAAGCCTGGCGCGAGACGGCGGCCGCGCTCCGCGAGACGGCGGTCGAGCTGCGCGCGCTGCGGCTGCGCTTGACGGAGGATCGAGCGGAGGAGGAGCCGTGAGAGAGCGACTGCTCGAGCTGCTCAAGGTGAGCGAGCGTCCAACGCCGCCTCCGGGATCGGGCGACTCACCCGAGATCTTCCGCGCCTCGAGACGGTACTTCCACTACACGGTGATCAGCTGGGTTCCCAAGCAGATCGCCGCCTTCTTCGGCCTCCTGTTCTCGCTGGCGTTCTTCGGGTCACTGGAGACGGACTTCATCCAGGCCGAAGGGCTGGACCGGTTCATGGGATTGCTGGAGCAGCTGGAGGTACGAGTCGGGCCGATCGAGACCAATCCGACCGACTTCTTCTGGTTCTTCGAGGGGCTGGCGATCTCGATCTGGACGCTTCAGTTCCTGTTCAGCGCGCTCTTCCTCAAGCTCGCCTGGGAGCTCCGGTGGTACATCGTGGGGGACTCGTCGCTGCGCATCCGTGAGGGCCTCTGGTCGCTTCGCGAGCAGACGATGACCATCGCCAACATCCAGAACATGAAGGTGAAGCAGGGTCCGCTCCAGCGGCTCCTGGGCATCGCCGACCTGGAGGTGCATACGGCCGGCGGTGCGGGTGGTGAAGGGGGCGAGGCCGGCTCGTCGGACGACTCCGCATCGGGCTTTCATGTCGGCCGGTTCCGCGGCCTCGACGATGCCCACGCCTTGCGGGACCGGGTCCGGAAGCTTCTCGCTCGACACAAGGGCGCCGGGCTGGGCGACCGCGACGACTCCGAGCGGTCGGCGGGGCAGGCCGATCGCTCGGAGTCCGAGGAGCTGCGCACCGCCGCCGCCGCGCTCCTCGAGGAGGCGCGGGCGCTGCGCGTGGCGCTCGAGAGCTAGCTCTCGGCGCCCGGGATCTCTCGTAAGATCGCCGGAATGCGGAGCCTACGGCTCGTCGACACGGCACCGGGAGCGGCGCTCGTCCTGGTCGCCTTCGCGGCACTCCTCAGTCTTCCGGGGCTCGGCTCACTCGCCCTGGTGAGGATGGAGGCGATGGTCGCCCAGACCGCCACCGAGATGCTCGCCACCGGCGACTTCGTCATCCCCCGCGTCTACGGCGAGGTCTTCACCTACAAGCCGCCGTTCCTCTACTGGCTGATCGCCGGAGCCTTCGAGGTTACCGGCTCCCGCGGCGAATGGGCGGTCCGCCTGCCGTCGGCGTTGTCGAGCTTGTGGATGGCTCTCGTCACGCTCCTGTTCACCGGTCGCATCGTCGGCTACCGTGTCGGTCTGATCGCCGGAGTCGCCTCGATCACCAGCGGTCTTTTCCTGCAGAAGCTGCGGATCGCCGAGTTCGATACCGTCCTCGCGGCGCTGGTTGGCATTGCGATCGCCGCCGCCTGCTACGCCCTCGCTCGCGACGACGAGCGCACCTCGCAGTGGGCCTGGTGGATCTGCTATCCGGCTCTGGCGGCGGCGCTCCTGACCAAGGGCTTGCCGGCGCTGATGCTCTTCGCTCCCGGACTGCTGGCGGCGGCGTTTGCGACCGGTAGGCAGCGGGCACTCTTCCGCTGGCCGCATCTCCTGGGCGTCTCTACCTGCGGGGTGATCGTGGCGATCTACCTCTGGGCGGCCTATGCCGCCGTCGGCCGGGAGGCCTTCCGGCAGCCGATCGAGGAAGCGACCCTGCGAGGCGCCACCTGGAGCCTCGACGCCGTCGGCCAGAGTCTCCTCAAGCCGCTCTTCATCTGGGGTTACTTCCTGCCTTGGAGCGTGGCGCTCCTCTGGGGATGGCCGCGGAGAACGGTCCTCGGAGAAGAGGACCGGCTCCAGCGCGCGGCGTGGAGCTTCCTGCTCGCCGGGGTTGTGGTCTGGATGATGGTGCCGACTCACGAGTCGCGGTACTACCTGCCGCTGGCGGCGCCGCTAGCGATCGCCAGCGCGATCGGGGTGCAGCGAATGGCCGGATCGCAGTCGAGACTCGGTCGACTCCTCCCCGCGCTGCTGGTCACGGCGGCCGGAACGCTGGCCGTCGGTCTCGCGTTCCTTCCGGCCTCGCCGGTGAAGGAGCCGGCGGCTCGGGTGTTGCTGCTCGGTCTGGGTGCCGTCTCGGTCGGGGTCGGTCTGGCGGCGGGCTCGCGCCGCTCGCGCTCGGCGCTGCCGACCGCGGCTCTCTTCCTCACGGCGCTCTGCTTCTGGGCGGCGGAGACGATCGCGTTCGGTCCCGAGCGCGCGGCGAGCCGCGACCAACGACAGGCGGCGGCGGAGCTCGATCCGGTTCTAGCCGAGAAGGAGGTCATCTGGATCCCGTACACGGCCTCTCTCGACGCCAACTACGTTTCCTTGCTCCACTATCTGGGCCGCCCGGTCCGGGTCTTCGATGACGGTGGTGCACCGCCCCCCGGAGCCTCCTGCTTGCTCCAGGACGTCCACCTGGAGCTGATCGAGCCGGCGCTGCGTGAGCCACTCGAGCCGGTCGCCAGCATCAGCGGTGCCCGCCAGATCTACAGGCTCTATCGCTTGCCTGGTGAAGGTCCTTAGAGGGAGCAGATTCGAGGTTTGCATCTGAAGCGCAACACGTCCTATTGTCTCGGTCCGATGAATCGAGGCAGGTCCAGGCTCCGATGGTCGGTGCCGGTCGCTCTGGCGCTCGCGCTGGCGATCGCGGCCCCCGGCTTCGCGGAGTGGGAGCAGTGGCGTGGGCCGGAGGGCGCGGGCGTCGCGCCGCACGCCCGGTTCCTGCCGGAAAGCTGGGAGCCGGATGGAGCGAACATCAGGTGGCAGACGCCGATCCGCGGCGAGGGGGTCTCCTCGCCGGTCGTCAGCGGAGGTCGGGTGTTCGTGACCACCGCCTACGAGAGTCCAACCCTGAGGCGCTGGCGGTCGGTCTGCATCACGGCGGCGATGACGCTCGCGGCGCTCTTCCTGGTGCTGTTCGTCGTCCGGCTCTGGCGGCGCCGAGGAACCGCGACCAGGACCGGCCGCTGGGACCGATTGGCCGTCGGCGTGATCTCGATCCTGTTCGTGGTTGCCGCGGCTTATATGACACTCCGCCCGGACGAGTTCTTCGAGCTGAGCAATCCGGGTCGGGCCTACCGTCTTGCCGGCGGCATTGCGCTCATCGGAGTGGCGGCCGCGATCGGATGGTTCGAGCGCCGCTCGGCGATGCGCCTGGCGGGCGCGGCGCTCCTGATTCTCGGCATGGCGCTCTTCCTCTTCTTCATGCCACGGAGCTCGTACGGCCCGACACCGCTGTCGAAGAGCCTGCCGTTCATCGCGCCGACCCTCGGGATCGTGCTCTGGTACGCGATCGGCTTCGCTCGGGCTCGCGGACGCGCGGTTCTCGAGACCGGCCGGGGCGGTTCGAGTCTGCTCCTGGCGACGCTGCTGGCCCTGACGGCCGCTCTCTTCTACCTGCCGATCAACGTGCTGAACGGCCTCGATCGAGTGGTGGTCAGCCTCGACGCGGAGAGCGGCGAGATCGTGTGGGAGCGCACCGTCTTCACCAGTCCGCCGGAGAAGAAGTGGTCGACCAGCAGCTACGCCACCCCAACCCCGGCTACCGATGGCGAGCTGGTTTTCGCCTACTTCGGGCACGGCATGGCGGCACTCGACTTCGATGGCCGGGTGGTGTGGAGCGAGCGGTTCCCCGACTACGCTCACAGCACCCGGTACGGGGCTGCGGCCAGCCCGATTCTGCATGGCGATGCCCTGATCCTCGGCCGCGAGCAGGAGCTCAACAGTCCCGAAACGCTCACCTGGCTCTCCGCCTGGGACAAGAGCACCGGTCGGCGCCTCTGGAGGAAAGAGGTGCCCGATCTCCACGACTCGTACACCACGCCGCTCCTGTTCCGAGCGGGGAGTGGAGCGCAGCTACTGATCGCCTCGTGGCGAACCATGGCCTCCCACGACGCCGACTCGGGCGAGCGCCTGTGGAGCGTCGAGTACACGATGCAGCAGATCGTCGCCAGTCTCGCCACCGCCGGCGATCTGGTGGCACTGAGCGGCGGCGCTCACGGCGATCTGTTCATCTACATGTACAGACTGTCGGGTGAGGGCAGCCAGACCGAGGTGGAGACGCTCTGGAGGACGAGCAAGGGCGTCTCCGTGATCTCTTCGCCGGTCATCTACGACGGCAAGCTGTTCACCGTCACCGTGCCCGGCATCATGACCGCCTACGCCGCCGAAACCGGCCGGCAGCTCTGGAAGAAGCGGCTCAAGGGCGAGCACTACGCGTCGCTGGTCGCGGGTGACGGCAAGGTCTACGCGGTCAACACCGAAGGGGTGGTAACGGTGGTCTCGGCCGCCGAGCTCGAGGTGCTCGCGACCAACGAGCTCGACGACATCGTCTACTCGTCGCCGGCGATAGCCGACGGCTGCCTGCTGATCCGCACCGCCACCAGCCTGATCTGCGTCGAGGGCGATACCCGGCAGGCGGAGATGCCCACTCCATCCACGCCCAGCTGAGGTCGGCGGCCGCCCGGAGCGAGAACATGTGCGGCATCGTCGGGATCGTCGGCTCGGACTCGGATCCCGAGCTGATCGAGCGGATGACCCACTCGCTCCGACACCGTGGTCCGGACCGCCAGCGGACCTGGGCCGCCGAAGGGGTGCGCCTGGGACATACCCGCCTGTCGATCCTCGACCTGTCGGAGGCGGGCGATCAGCCGATGGCGCTCGGTCCGTACACGCTCACCTACAACGGCGAGATCTACAACTTCCGCGAGCTCCGGAGCGAACTCCCCGGCCCGTTCAGATCGACCAGCGATACGGAGGTACTCCTGCACCTCTTCGCCCGCCATGGCGCGGGCTGCCTCGAGCGGCTGCAGGGGATGTTCGCCTTCGCGGTCTGGGACGCGAGCGCCGGCCGCCTGCTCGCCGCTCGCGATCGGCTCGGCATCAAGCCGCTCTACTACCGAGAGCTCGAGAGCGGCCTCGCCTTCGCTTCCGAGATCAAGGCGCTGCTCGAGCTCGGCCGGCCGACGGTCGATCCGACCGCTCTGCGCGACTACTTCACCTACAAGTACGTACCGGAGCCGAAGTCGATCTACGCTGGGATCCGGCAGCTGCCGCCGGGGCATTGGCTGACCTGGGACGGGCAGCTGCGGATCGAGCGCTACTGGACGCCGCGCGCGGAGACCGTGTTCACCGACGAGGGTGAGGCGGTCGAGCGGCTCGGCGAGCTGCTCGGCGAGATCGTGCCCGCGCACACGATCGCCGACGTACCGGTGGCGGTCTTCCTGAGCGGCGGCATCGACTCGACCACGCTGGTCGGCCATCTCGACCGCCCGCGCACCGTCACCTTGGGGACCGACATCAAGCGGCGCGACGAAGCTCCCTTCGCCCGCCAGATCGCCGCCCACTTCGGCACCGAGCACCACGAGGACGTAGCCGCCAGTCTCGACCTCGACGAGGCCCTGGACGCCATTCCGCGGGTCTTCGACGAGCCGTTCGGCGATACCGGTGCGTGGGCCACCTTCCTCGTCTCCCGTCTCGCCCGACGGCAGGTCAAGGTCGCGCTCAGCGGCGAGGGAGGCGACGAGCTCTTCTGCGGCTATCAGTGGTACTCGAAGTGGCTGACCCAGAAGTCGTCAAGGCTCTACCGCGCGCTCGCCCGCCTGCTGCCGCCCTTCTCGGGGAGCGGCCGCTCCAGCCAGCGGCGGGCCGCCCGCGGGCTCGAGCGCTACGCGGCGTTTCTCGGACCGTTCACGATCGAGCAGCGCCGGCATCTCCTCGGGCCCGCCCTGGCGGTCGACGGATACGACGATCTCTGGCACTTCCGTCGCCACTGGCGCGAGGATCTCGAGCCGGTCAAGCGAATGCAGTGGGCCGACATCCACACCTTCTTGCCGGGTGACCTGCTGACCAAGGTGGACCGCTCGAGCATGGCCCACTCGCTCGAGGTGCGGCCGCCGTTCCTCGATCATCGGCTGGTCGAGTTCGCCCTGGCGGTCGACGCGCCGCTGCTGCGCGACGTACCCGGGAACCGCGGCAAGCTGATCGTCCGCAAGCTGATGGAGCCGCGCATTCCACCCGGGTTCTTCGATCGCCCGAAGCGCGGCTTCAACCTGCCGTTCAAGGACTGGGTCCAGAAGCGGCCCGAGATCGTCAGCGGTGCCCTCGATCGCCTGGCCGATTCGCGGATCATCCGTCGACCGCGCCGACCCCGACTGACCAACGAGCAGACCTGGACCCTGCTGACCCTCGACAGTTGGCTCCGCCAGACCGGCGCTACGGTCTAGCCTGGCCTTCTCACCAGCTTCCTACTGCGCCGCCGTATGCGCTTGAATCTGCACGACTTTGCTCGGTCGGGCATCCTCGACGTATGTTGGCTCGCTGCGCTCGCCGACGGCTCGATCTCATACTCGAGGGCCGTAGGAATACGCCTGTGGTGCCCTCGGTCGTCGAACGCCCCTCAAGCGTCGGTCAAGGCCGTCAGCGAGGCGAAGCCGAAGCTAAGCCCTGCATCTTCAAGCACCTACACCGGCTCGCTACGAGAGCCGGCGAGAAGGTCAGGGTAGAGAGGCGCGGTCGGCGGTGTCCTTCTACCTGCGCGAGGGGGAGAGAACTCAGGCCCAGCTGTAGACGACGGAGTTGATGTTCATTCCGGCGCCTACCGCCGCGAACACCACCAGGTCACCCGACTCGAGACTCTGCCCTTCCATCTCGCCCCGCACGATCAGATCGAGCAGCGTCGGCAGGGTCGCGACCGAGCTGTTGCCGAGAAACGAGACCGTCATCGGCATCAGCCCTGGCGGGATCTCGGCGATCCCCGACCGTTTGAACAGCCGCTTGAGAATCGCTTCGTTCATCTTGGCGTTCGCCTGGTGGACCAGGATCTTGTCGACGTCCTCGAGGGAGAAGCCGGCCTTGTCGAGGCTTTCGACCACGACCCCCGGCACGGTGGTGACCGCGTACTCGTACAGCTTGCGGCCGTGCATCTTGAGGAACAGGGTGTCGTCTTCGAAGTCGGGCCTGTACGACTTGCCCATCCACATCAGCTCGGCGTGGGCCAGGGTGTCCGAGCGGACCGAGTGCGACAGGATGCCGATCGGCTTCGAGCTCGGACGTGCCTCGAGAATGGCGCAGCCGGCGCCGTCCGAGTAGAGCATGCTGTCGCGGTCGTGCGGGTCGGACACCCGCGACAGCGTCTCGGTGCCGATGATCATGGCGCGCCGGGCATCGCCGGAGCGCAGGAAGTAGTCGGCCTGGATCACCCCCTGGAGCCAGCCGGGACAGCCGAACGGCAGGTCGTAGGCGACGCAGCGCGGGTTCTCGATCTCGAGCCTCTGCTTCACCCTGGCCGCCAGGCTGGGCACGAAATCGGATCGGCGGTTATCGGCGCGGACGTCACCGAAGTTGTGCGCGACGATGATGTATTCGAGCGTCTCGCCGTCGATTCCGGACGATTCCAGGGCGGCCGCGGCGCTGGCGGCGGCGATGTCCGACGCCTGCAGATCGTCTGCGACGTAACGCCGCTCGATGATGTCGGTGATACCGCCGAACTTCTCGACGATCTTGCCGTTGTTCGACGGCTCGTACGGCTTGCCGTAGTCCTCGAAGAACCGGGACTCCAGAAAGTCGCTGTTCGGTACCCGCTGCGAGGGGATGTAGCTGCCGGTACCGACGATGACGGACGAGGGTGACGCGGTCATGGTAGGTCTAGCTTCTTCTTCACGGCCCGCAGATCGCGCACCATCTGCGGCAGTCGTCGGAGTGAAGACTGTATACGCATCTCGGTGCCTTTTTCACGAGCCGGGTTGCCCCAGACTGCGGTGCCCGCGGGCACGTCCTGGAAGGCGACCGAAGTCGCGGCCACGATGGCGTCTTCGCCGATATCGACGTTGTCCGAGCATCCGGCACGACCGGCGAAGACTACCCGGTCGCCGATCGTCACTGATCCGGAGATCGCCACCGTGGGCAGGATGAGCACATCTTCGCCCACCTGGCAGTTGTGCGCGATGTGAGTGAGATCGCCGATCTTGGTGCCGCGCCCGATCGCCGTCGTCTCGAGGGTGGCCCGGTCGATGGTGACCAGCGCTCCAATCTCGACGTCGTCGGCGATGGCGATGGCGCCGATCTGGGGGATCTTGCGGTGACGGCCCTCGATCTGCAGGTAGCCGTAGCCGTCCGCGCCGATCACGGTGCCGCCGTGGATGACCACGCGATCGCCGATTGTGACGTCTTCCATCACCACGACGTTGGGATGGAGGACGGAGTCAGCGCCAACGACCGTGCGCTGGCCGACGTAGACGCCGGCATAGAGGACCGTCCGATGACCGATCGTGACGCCTTCGCGTACGACCGCTCCGGCGCCGATCGTGACGTTCTCGCCGAGGATGGCGGAATCGTCGACGATCGCGCGCGGATGGACCCCGACCGGCTGGCGCCGCTTCTCTTCGGCGATCTTCATCAACAGGCGACCGAAGAGCTCGTAGGGCGCATCGACGACCAGCTGCGGCGTGTCGAGGTCGCTGATCCTCTCCGGCACCAGGAGAGCGCCGGCCGCGCTCTCGCGGGCCGCGTCGAAGAACTTCGGGCTCTTGACGAATGACAGCTGGTTGCCGGTCGCTCGCTCCAGCGAGGCGACCGACTCGCAGTAGACGCTCGCCGAGCCGACGATCTCGCCCTCGCCCGCGAAGGCGCGGATCTCCTCGAGCGTCATTCCGAGCTGAGACATCTGGACAGCACCGTCTCCCCGGCCGGGAAGCGACCATCCTAGCAGTCCGGCAGGTGGACCGGCGCCGCCGCTAGTCCTGAATGTCGGCGGTGATGCTCAGAGTCGACGATCCGCTGTCGGGCTTCGGCACCTCGGCGAGCGTCGTGCTCACCCCATCGGCCAGCATCACGTCGAAAACGTGCCGGAAGGAAGCGACCGTGGGCGCGTCGACCGCCTCGGCCCGCGTCGGTTCGCCCTCCTGGATCCGGCCGAGGTCGACTTCGCCGCTGATACGGATCCGGCCAGCTCCAACGATTCGAACAAGGAGGGTGACGCCCATGCCGATGTCCTGGTATTGGATCGACGCCATCTGCCCACCGTCGTTGCTGTCGACGACCCGCTCTACGATCGGCACGCGCCAGCCGGTGGTGGTGCGGACGCGCTGACCGTCGAGCACCAGCGCCTGGATCGGTCGCTCGCGGTCGCCGTCCCTCAGTACCAGTCTGACCAGCACGTTGGCGCCGTCATCCCCCTCGCGCGGCGAGCTGGCAGCCGCTGCGAGCGGCGGGAGAACGATGAGGGCTGCGAGCATGAGGGCGATCGGTTTGCGCATGGACTCGACTCCTGGGTTGGTCTCCGTCTGGTTGCAGATACGGTTGGGATTGCCGAAGCGTCTACGTCGGTGGAGAATCCGACGCGACGGAACTTCCAGGCGCGATTTCCGTTCTAAGCTTGGGACGACTCACGACCGACTGGAGGAGAGATGAGACTCGCGATCACGACCGCCCTGCTGGCCACCCTCAGCCTGAACCCACTGCTCGCCGCCGATTGGCCGCAATGGCGCGGCCCGAATCGCGACGGCCGGTCGCCGGAGACGGGTCTCCTGCAGGCCTGGCCTGAAGAGGGGCCGCCCCTGGCCTGGCGGGTCGGCGGCCTCGGTGGCGGCTACTCCAGCGTCGCCGTCGCCGGCGACCGGATCTACACCCTGGGAGACCTCGAGGACGGCCAGTACGCGATGGCGCTCGGCCGGACCGACGGTGCCACGATCTGGAAGACGAAGATCGGCCCGACCTGGAACGACCGGTTCCTCGGTCCGCGCTCGACCCCGACGGTCGACGGCGACCGCATCTACGTCATGAGCACCGAGGGTGAGGTCTTCTGCCTGAAGGCCGCGGACGGCGAGAAGGTGTGGAGCCGCTCGCTGCCGGACGACTACGGTAGCCACCTGATGCAGGCGATGGGCACGACAGACTGGCGCTACGCCGAATCGCCCCTGGTCGACGGCGACCGCGTGATCGTGACGCCGGGAATCTCCGAGGTGGCGCTGGTCGCCCTCGACAAGAGGACGGGAGCCGAGATCTGGAAGGCCCCGATCCGGCGCATCGGGTCACAGGGGGCGTACGGAGCGGGCTACTCGTCGGTCGTCATCTCGCACGGCGCGGGGGTCAAGCAGTACGTTCAGTTCATCGGTCGCGGCGTGATCGGCATCGAGGCCGAGAGCGGCAAGTACCTCTGGGGCTACAACAAAGTCGCGAACGATATCGCCAACATCGCCACCCCGCTGGTCGACGGCGACTACATCTTCGCTTCGAGCGGCTACCGGACCGGCTCGGCGCTCATCAAGCTCAGCCCCGGTGGGGAGAATGGCGTCCAGGCCGAGGAGGTCTACTTCATCGATCCCGAGACGATGCAGAACCACCACGGCGGCCTGATCCTGCACGAGGGGCACGTCTACACCGGCACCGGACACAACATGGGCTTCCCGATCGCCGTCAAGATGGAGGATGGCGAGGTCGCGTGGGGGCCGGAGCGCAACAGCGGCAAGAACTCCGCCGCGATCACCTACGCCGACGGTCGAATCTACTTCCGCTATCAGAACGGCCGGATGATCCTGGTCGAGGCGACGCCCGAGGGTTACCGTGAGCACGGCACGTTCGAGATCCCGGACGTGCGCAAGGAGAGCTGGTCCCATCCGGTGATCGCGGGCGGCATGCTCTACCTGCGCGAGCAGGACAATCTGTTCGCCTACGACATTCGGGCGCGCTGAGTCACCCGCACCCTCAGCGCGCGGTGGGGCGTAGCCGGAGAGGTGAAGTGGAGATACGCGCTCCGAGAACTCACGGCGGGTCTTCTGACCTGGAGGCCCCCTCCGAAGGGTGGTTGCGGCCTCGTTCAGCCGTGCCAGACTGACCGCGTGCAGAGAGTAGAGCTCAGCTTTCCGGGTGGGTCGGACGTCGTGGCCCACTACAAGGGCCACGCGATCCTGACATCTCAGCCGGAGCAGCGGGGCATACCGGCGAAGGCGCCGTCGCCCTTCGACCTCTTCCTGACCTCGATTGCGGCCTGCGCCGGCTACTACGTCATCGCCTTCTGCCGGACTCGCGAGCTGCCGACGGAGGGGCTGGAGGTCTTCCTCGAGCCGGTGAAGAACCGGGAGACCAAGCTGGTCGAGAGGGTCAAGATCCGGGTCGGCCTGCCCGAGGGCTTCCCCGACAAGTACGAGCGGTCGATCCTGCGCGCGATCGATCAGTGCTCGGTCAAGAGGCACGTCCTCGAGCCGCCGGAGTTCGACGTCGCGACCTTCCGGGCGAAGCGACCCGAAGACGCCGCCCTGGTCGGCACCTAGATAAAGGACTTCACCTCGGGCCAGACCTCGGCCAGCGGCCGCTTCAGGCCGCGCAGGATCAGGATCGGTAGATCGCTCTCGTAGGGCATGCCGTACGTGGAGTGCACCCGGGCGACCTCCTCGACGCTCTCGAACAGCTCATCGTGCTCCTCGCGGTGCCGGCCGATGTAGACGAAGATCTCGGGCTCGGCCTCGGGCGGTCCCCAGAGATGGTGGTTGTTGTGGGTGCTGTAGGCGCGAGGTAGCCCGAGGGTGCGCCCGTAGTAGTTGATCGCGCCCGCTTCGCCGTAGTTGCTGGCCAGGATCACAGCGCGCTCGCGGTCGGCCTCGGGCATCGTCTCCCAGACCGAGGCGACCACCGCGGCCATGTTCGGCCAGCCGAAGCGGTCCGAGAAGTACTGCGGCATCGCTCCGACCGGGTTGTTCTCGTAGTGCTTGGGCCCCATGCCGAGCTTCGCCTGGTAGGCGAGAAAGCCGTCCGGGCCGAGGATGGGGATGGAGAGCGGCAGCGTCATGAGACCGGCCGAGACCACCCAGAAGAGGACGAAGAGAGTAGCCGCGGCTCGGGCTCCGGGGCGCCGGAGCCGACCGACGAGCTGCTCGACCGCACAGCCACCGGCCGCGAAGAGCACGGCAAAAGCGGGGAAGAGGTAATACGGCTTGACCTTGAGCGCCACCATGAGCGCGAAGATGGCGACAAACGCCGTTCCGAGAGCCTTGTACCTCGCTCCGCCGCGCGGCAGAAAGAGCCAGACCAGCCCGGTGAGCCAGACCGGCGCCAGGGGCGGGCTATTGGCCATTACCTGCTCGCCGAAGAACTCGAGCGGCGTCATACGAGCGATCTTGTACTTCTTGGCGTTGGCCATGAACTCGAGCGTCGGCCAGTCGTGAGCGGCGTTCCAGAGCGCGTACGGCACCAGGAAGAGAAGGGCCACGGCGCCGCCCACCCAGAGCTGCCAGCTCTTCAGATGCCGGCGCAGCGGGGTGAGGACGATCGCCACCGCGATCCCGAAGCCGAGAAAGAGCACGCTCGTCTTGTTGAAGAGGCCGATCCCCGCCACCAATCCGAACCAGAGCCAGAGGCGCGGATCGTCGCGGATCACGATGCGCACCAGGATCCAGGCCAGCAGCGCCCAGACGATCAGGTCGAAGGCGTTCATGGAGAAGAAGCCCGAGAGGACGAGCGCGCCGGGCGCTACCGCGGCGGCGATCGCGGCGACGCCCTGGGCGAGCCGGCCGCCGTTCATCTCCCGAGCGATCAGCGCCGCGATGACGACCAAACCGGCCCCGGCCAGTTGCGACAGGAGCCGGATCGCGTGCACCGACTCGCCGAACAAGGCTCGGGTCGCCGCCAGCAGCCAGATGGAGAGTGGCGGCTGGTCGACGTATCCCCAGTCGAGATGCCGGGCGCAGTCGAGGTAGTAGAGCTCGTCGCGAAAGACGCCGTAGGTACCGTTGGTAACGACGTGCAGGAGGAGCTGGACCCCGGCGATCGCCAGGGCGATCGTCAGGCCGGAGAACCGGCTCTCTGGCGTCTCGGAGCTCGTCATCACAGCGCGGCGGCCCAGCTTAGCCTGTTCGGGCCGCTCCACGACGGATACGTGACCTGGCCGGTGCGAGTTTCCGGATCGACTCCCGGTCCGGTCCGCGCGAGCCGGTCGGTGGCTGATTCCGTCAGAGCGCCTGGCACATGTCGTGCTAGAAAAGGCCGCTATGAAACCTTCGAATCTTCTGAAGCTCGTCCCCGTCCTGGCAGTGGCTCTCCTGCTGCCTTCCTGTGCCACCAACTTCTCCCCCGAGCTGATGCGCGAGGAGATCACGCGCCAGCGTGGAGTCGACCCCCTGAGCGCCTTCGAGCTCGACCTCGGGCGCTTCACCACCCTCCTGATCAAGAGCGCCATGGCCGGTGAGGACGGCGAGCTGCCGTTCGCCGGCCTCCAGAGCCTCCAGGTAGCGGTCTATCAGGCCCCGAACGAGGCCGGTCCGGCGATCGACGTCACCCGTATCCGGGTGAGCGGCTGGGACCAGATCGTCCGAATGCACAATCCGAAGCGCTCCGGACTGGTGCTGATCAAGCCGAAGCGCGACAGCGTGCAGGATCTCGTGGTGGTCGGCGCCGGTCCGAACAAGGTGATCTACGCCCGGCTCAAGGGAACGCTCAGCAAGGACCTTCCCGGCCGGCTGGGTGACGTCCTGCGGGAGGGCGGCCCGGACGAAGTGCAGCGCGTGTTGAGTGAGTTGGGCGAGTAGTCGGAAGAACGGGTCCGGACCGAGCGCTACCGAGCCTCGATAAAGCTGTCGAACGCGCTGGGCGTCTTCGAGATCTGCTCGATCTCGTCGATCTCGATCGGAATGTTGCGGCTCAGCCACTCGAATCCCTCTTCGGTAACCAGCACGTCGTCCTCGAATGCGATGCGGGGCTCGCCGGGCTTCATCACACCCTGCTCGATGGACAGCACCATGCCCGGCTGCAACGGCACGCTGTAGTCGCCCTCGTCGTGTACTTCCATGCCGATGAAGTGCCCGATGCCGTAGTAGTAATCGACGTCGTAGCCGCCCGCGTCGCGCAGCATCTGTATCGCCTGATCGTGTAGCTCCCACCAGGTGACACCCGGTCGTACCATCTCGATGACGGTGGTTTGCACATCGAGAGCGATCTCGTACAGACGACGCTGCTCGGCAGTGAAGCTGCCGTCGACCGGGATGTTGCGCTGAATGTCCGCCGAGTAGTGATTGAAGGCTGCACCGGTATCGGTCCAGACCATGTCGCCGGACTCGATGACGGCGCCACCAGAACGCGGCACGAACTCGATCCAGCCCTCCGGGACGCTCGGCTCGGCCTCGGGACGGTGGCCGGTCTCGCGGCGCACCGAGGTCGGGAAGCCGAGCGTCGCACCGTGGTACCTGTACACGAAGTCCATCACCTCCATGACCTCCTTCTCGGTCATGCCGGGCCGTGCCGCACGCAGCGCCTCGACCACGCCGTCGCTGGTGATCTCGACAGCGCGGCGCAGATTCGCCAATGACCAGGAGTCCTGCAGCATGCGCACCTGGTCCAGGATGTCCGCCGAGTCGCGCAGGGCGATCTCTGGCGAGAACCGGCGGATGCGCTCGAACGTTTCGATACGGGCCGGTTCGGGCATGCCGAGGCGGAAGAAGCGCGGGTAATTGAGATACAGAACCTTGTTGCGGCTGCCCCAGGCGCGCGACAGCGCGGCGGCCAGGGGGTAACGACGGACCTGCGTGACGCGCCAGTCGCGGAAGTCTGTCAGTGCCACCGACAGGTCTTCCTCCAGCTTCGAGAACGGTCGCACGTCCGCGATACCGGTTCGACTCGATAGGGCGGCGGCGTCCCCGGAGGTGTATAGGGCCACGCGATCGCGCGGGTCCTCATCGAGCCGCCCCCCGGCCTCGGCGTGTGCCGGTAGCAGCAGTATCGCGGAATCGAGGCTGTCGATCCCGTCCAGGCCCGTCAGGTAGATGAAGTCGTGATTGTCGGAGTGTGGCACCTGGAACTCGAGTCGCCGCTCCTGCGCACGCTCGACCGAGAAAACCAGCATCGCACCGGCAGGGATGGCTTCGATGACACGCGCTCTGCGCTTGGCAAAGATCTCGCGCAGCCGGGCCGGATCGGGATTGTCCACGTCGATATCGGCAGCGATGGCAGCCTCGGTAGCGTAGTCGTACGTGAAGGGATTGAACAACGACTCTTCGTCGGCGACAGCCGATCGCTCGAGGGCGACCAGCGGCAAGCACGTGATGAGCATGAGCAGCGAACGTGGCATCTGTATCTCCCTGTTTCCGTTCTGCAATGGGCCTATCTGTCTCCCGAAACAGCACGAGCGAGCTCTCTACTCGCCGCGGGACGTCGGCGCGACCGGCCGGGTCGCTTGGTCGTCAGGTGGCAACACCCGCCTTCTGTCGCATCAGCTTCTTCCGGTAGCGCGACTGGACGACGTCGGTCAGCACCAGCACGCCGATCACGAAGTAGAACGTGGTCTTGGTCATCGGCGAGATCGCCTGGCCGAAGAGAGTGAGGTGTGCAAGATGCCCGCCTTCGGTCAGGAGCATGATGCCGACCACGAACAGGATGAACAGCCCGAGCACCTCGTACATCCGGTTCTTCTGCAGAAACGTCGACACCCGATCGGCGAGCCAGATCATCAGGGCCCCGCCGATGACGATCGCCGTCGCCATCACCCAGAAGACGTCGGTGAGCGCGATGGCTGAGAGGATCGAGTCGAACGAGAAGACCAGGTTCATCAGGACGATCCAGAAGACCACCTGGCCGACCGACTTCGACTTGCGCTCATCGTGCTCGAGGTCATCCACGCTCAGCATGTGGAAGATCTCCTTGGTCGCCGTGTAGACGATGAAGACACCGCCGGCCAGCACGATCACGCTGTGCAGGTTGAACTCACCCTCGGCGACGCCGGCCCAGTGCAGGGCGAAGAACGGATCCTGTACGAAGCGGATCAGGTTCACCAGGATGAAGAGGAGCGCGATCCGGAGCAAGACCGCGAGGCCGATGCCGAGCTTGCGGACCTTCGACTGGTGCTCCTCCGGCGCGCGCTTCGACTCGAGCGAGATGTAGAGCAGATTGTCGAACCCGAGGACCGCTTGCAGCAGCGTCAGCAGCGCGAGGGTAACGAGATTGCCCAGAATGGTCTCCATGGTCGCCTCCTTCGGTCGGTCTCCGGGCGATCCTCTCCACCTCGCCCCGCCGGGTCAAGCCCGGCGACGTAGAGCGTCGGCGGTGTGCAACGCGTTGCACCATCGCCTGGCGCCGGGTGCTAGGGTTGAGATCCCTCCCACGCCGCCTCGGTTGTCCGAAGCCCCCGGCTCCGATGAACCTGATCGAGTTCGTGCTCCCGCTCGCCGCCGTAGGCCTGATCGCCCTGTCGGCGAGCACCATCGGCGAGGCGTTCACGCGCTGGCGGCTGCCGCTGATCACCGGCTTTCTGTTCACCGGCATTCTCGCCGGGCCGTACGCGCTCGGGCTGATCCCGACCGAGGCGCTGCCCAAGCTCCGATTCATCGATCAGGTGGCGCTCGCCTTCATCGCCTTCGCCGCCGGGTCGGAGCTCAACCTGCACGAGATGCGCGGCAGCTTCCGCAGTATCCGTTGGGTGACCCTCGGCCTGGTGGCGAGCACCTTCACGCTCGCCAGTACCGTCGTCTACCTGATCGCCGACACCTTGCCGTTCCTGAACGGAATGCCGGCGAGCGGTAGGGTGGCGGTCGCGATTCTGGCCGGCGCGGTGATGGTGGCGCGCTCCCCTTCGTCGGCGATCGCGGTGGTCAACGAGCTCCGGGCGCGTGGCCCGTTCACGCGCATGGTCCTGGGCGTGACCGTGACGATGGACGTGGTGGTCATCGTCCTGTTCGCGTTCTGCTCCTCGGTGGCGGACGCGCTACTCACCCAACTCGGCTTCGACCTGGCCGTCGTGGCGCTCGTCCTCGCCGAGATCCTGGTCTCCATCGGCCTGGGCTTCGCGGCCGGCAAGCTGGTGCCGCTCCTCGTTTCTCTGCCGAGGAGCAGATCGGTGCGGGCGGGTCTGTTGCTCTTCCTCGGCTTCCTGGTCTTCACCTTCTCGGCGACCGTGCGCGGGCTGACCCACGAGCACTGGCCGTTCGAGGTGCTCCTCGAGCCGCTCCTGATCTGCATGGTGGCCGGCTTCGTGGTCACCAACTTCACCGGCTTCCGCACCTCGTTTCGGCGGGTTCTCGACGACGCCAGCCCGCCGGTCTACACGCTCTTCTTCACGCTCGCCGGAGCGTCGCTGGCTCTCGACGTACTGGCAACGACCTGGCAGATCGCGCTGGCGCTGTTCGCCGTCCGCGTCGTCGCGATCGGTATCGGTTCTTTCCTGGGTGGTACGGCGGCGGGCGATCCGGCGCGACTCAACCGGATCGGCTGGATGGCGTTCATCACCCAGGCGGGGATCGGCCTCGGTCTGGCCAAGGAGGTGGCGGCCGAGTTTCCGGCCTGGGGCGGCTCCTTCGCCACCCTGATCATCTCGGTCATCGTGCTCAACCAGATCGTCGGCCCGCCGCTCTTCAAGTGGGCGCTCAACCTGGCTGGCGAGGCCCGGGTCCGGGCGGGCCGTCGCGACCTGCGCGGCACGCCGCTGGCGATCGTCTTCGGCCTAGACGGCCAGTCACTGGCACTGGCGCGACAGCTGAACGCCCACGGCTGGCAGGTGAAGGTCGCCGCGCGCGGTGAGGACCGCCGGGCGGAGCCGCGCGACAACGGCTCCGAGTTCGAGATCGTCTTCCTGGACGATCTCGAGCCGGAGACCCTGATCGCCATCGGAGTTGACAAGGCCCAGGCGATCGTCACCCTCCTCCCGGACGACGAGAACGAGCGTCTGTGCGAGCTGGCGTTCGAGCGCTTCGGAACCAAGAACGTCATCGTCCAGTCGGACGATCGCGAGCGCTGGCCCCGCTACACGGAGCTCGGCGCGACGATCATCGACCCGGCGACCGCCCTGGTGAGCCTGCTCGACCACTTCGTTCGCTCGCCGACCGCGACCGAGCTCCTGCTCGGCATGGGACGCGACCAGGAGGTAGCCGAGATCAAGGTGCTCAATCCGCTGCTGCACAAGGTCGCACTGCGCGATCTCAAGCTGCCGCTCGACACGTTGGTCCTGTCGGTCAGTCGCAACGGCGCCAGCCTGATCTCCCACGGCTACACCGAGTTGGAGATCGGCGATCGGGTCACCCTCGTCGGCTCGCAGGTGAGCCTGGACGAGGTGACGGTCAAGTTCGCCGACTAGCGCGGCGGGTAGGCACAGCGGAATCCGACGAAGGCCACCGCGTTGGTAACCACGTGGCTGTCACGCCAGCGAGTGCGCAGGTTGACCACCGAGCCACCGTAGCTGGCGCCGCGCACGGCGCGGCGACCCTCGACCTCGAGGATGGGATCGTCCGCTACCGGTCCGCCCGCGACGGGATCGGTGCGCGGTCCGTCCGGGTAGCTCTCGACCCAGGCGTCGAGCAGGAACTCCCAGACGTTGCCTGCCAGATCGTGCAGGCCGAGCTCGTTCGCGGGGAAGCTGCCGACCGGCGTCGTCGCCTGCAGACCGTTCCTGTAGTAGTTCGCGCGCTCCGGTGACGGTGGCTCGTCGCCCCATGGAAACTCCCGGTCGTCGCCGGCGCGCGCGGCGAACTCCCACTCGGCCTCGGTCGGCAGCCGGCCACCGGCCCAGCGGCAGAACGCCTGGGCGGAGTGCCAGGTGATGAACACGATCGGGTGGTCCGACTTGCCGGCCGGCGGGCGTCCGTCGGTCCAGTCCCCGAGGTAGTCGCCGTTGTGGAGCTCCGGAGCGATGTGGTCGCGCCGCCACTCCGGGTGCGCCGCGAGGAACTCCGCGAAGCGCTCGTAGCTGACCTCGTGCCGGTCCAGCCGGAAGTCGCTGACCGTGACCTGGTGGGCCGGCGCCTCGTTCTCGAAGACTCCGGGGAAGTCGATCTGGTAACGGGCCTTGAGCTCTGGAACGTCGGCGGGGTCGGTACCCATCTCGAACGAGCCGCCGGCGACGAAGACGGCCGACTCGGCCGGCCGGCCGGGAGCCGCCGGCGTGGAGCTCACCAGCGACGCCGCGAGAGTGAGGACGAGAGTGCGCTCCACCGGCGACATCTCTCTTGATACGCGACCAGCAGCTCCCGGTTGCGCCCTAGACCCAACCGAGAGCGGTCGCCAGAAAGCCGGGTCCGTTGAACGCGGCATGGATGGCGACGCCCACCCAGCTGTTGGCGCGTCTTTGAACGACCCACGGAAGGATCACGACGATCGACAGCAGGCTGACGAGGATCGCCGGTCCGAGGGCGAGGTGAAAGAGTAGCCAGCCGGCGCCGTTGGCGAGCCAGCCCCACCGGCCGAGCGCGGCTTCCTGCCGCGGCAAGACGACACCGCGCCAGACGACCTCTTCGGCGAGGATCGTTAGAGCGAAGACCGGGAGCCAGGCGGCCAGGATCCAGAGCCGCCTACCGGCGAGCGGCTCCATCTGGAGAAACCAGGGTGCCAGCTCGAGCCCGGGAAGCGCCCGCTCGATCAGGGCCACGAGCGGCGCGGTGAGGCCGAGGATCGCGCCGAAAGCGGCCAGGCTCCAGCCCCAGTCCGCGCCATTCATCGGCCTGAATCGGAGCCGCTCGGTCCAGAGCTCACTGCCGAGCGTCCAGCCCTCCTGGCGCACGAGGACCCATCCGATCAGCAGGATGGCGGGGAAGAGGAGCGCGCCCGAGGCCGCGAGCCACAAGAGCACCGGCTCGACCGCGAAGCGCTCGGCGAGCGACGGCAGAAGCAGGTCGGTCACGAAGAAGAGGGCAACCGCGACGCCGGCGAAGAGAACGAACGTCGTTCGCCAGCCGAGTGGCGGTGGTGGTGCCGTGGGTCCTGCTACCTTGGATCGCCCGTTCACTGCAGTCGAGTCGGATATCGTACGCGAAGCGCATGGCCCACAGCCGCGCAGCGTGGATCGAGAGCAGACCCGAATCGGACCGGACGGCGCCCGGGGTCGCATAATGGCGCGCGAGTCCTGGGGCAGCCGGCTCGGCTTCGTCCTGACCACCGCCGGCTTCGCCGTCGGCCTTGGCAACATCTGGCGCTTCCCGTACCTGGTCGGGGAGAACGGCGGCGGCGCGTTCCTCCTGGTCTACGTCGCCTTCGCGGTCCTGATCGGCATCCCGCTGATGACCGCCGAGATCAGCCTCGGCCGCAGGAGCGGTCTGACGCCGATCGCCGGCATGGAGCGACTGACCGGCTCGAAGACGAGTCCGTGGAACCTGATCGGCTGGTTCGGAGTGCTGGCGGCGGTCCTGATCTCCGCCTACTACGTGATGCTGCTCGCCTGGCTGGTCGCCTATCTGGTCAAGATCGTGCGCGGCGTCTCGATGGGCGCGACGCCGGCGGAGACTCGGGCCTCGTACGAGGCGTTCATCGCCACGCCCGGGCCAATCATCGCGTACTCGGCACTGGTCATCCTGTTCATGGCGCTGATCGTCCGGCGCGGACTGGCGGGTGGCATCGAGCGCCTCGCCAAGCTCCTGATGCCCTTGTTGGTGATCCTGCTAGCCGGTCTGGCGATCCGGGGTCTGACCTATCCGGGCGCCCGGGCGGGGCTCACCTGGTACCTGCAGCCGGATTTCTCGGCTCTGAATGCGTCCTCGATCCTGGCGGCGCTCGGCCAGGCGTTCTTCTCGATCGGTATCGGGATGGCTGTGGCGTTCGGCTTCGGCAGCTACCTCTCGAAGCGTGGCGACGTGCCGGGCAACGCCGCGATCGTGGTGCTTTTCGACACCGGCGTCGCCTTCGTCGCTGGCCTGGTCATCTTCCCGGCGCTGTTCGCGTTCGGGATGGATCCCGACCAGGGGCCGGGGCTCCTGTTCGTTACCATGACGGCTCTCTTCGAGCAGATGCCGGGCGGGGCGATCTTCGGCACCGCCTTCTTCTTTCTCCTCCTGGTGGCGGGGCTGACCTCTCAGATCGCCATGTTCGAGGTTCTGATCGCCTCGGCAATGGACTCGCTCGGCCTCGAGAGGAAGCGCGCCGTCACCCTCGGAGCGATCGTCTCCTTCCTGATTTGTGCACCGGTCGTTCTCTCCCAGGGGCCATGGTCGCAGGTGCGCATTCTGGGGATGGACCTGTTCGACTTCGCCAACCGGGTCTCGGGCGACTACCTGCTGGCGATCGGCGGCCTGCTGATCCTGCTCTATGTGATCTTCGTCTGGAAGTGGCGAGCGTTCCGCGAAGAGACCAACGTCGGCAGCAGTCGAATCACGGTCGGCGCGGCCTGGGGGCCGTTCATCCGCTTCATCATTCCGATCGCGGTGACCCTGATCCTGCTCGGCGGCTTCGGCCTGATCGGTTGAGGCCGGCTCACGGCCCGGTCGCCGCGATGTAGCGGTCGACCTTCGCTTCGAGCACCGGTAGCGGCTTGGCGCCGTCGGTCAGCACGACGTCGTGGAAGTCGCGGATGTCGAAGGCGTCGCCGAGCGCCTCTTCGGCGCGCCACCGCAGCTCCCACATCTTCTCGTAGCCGAGCCGATAGGCGAGCGCCTGGCCGGGCATGCTGGTCGAGTAGCGCAGGGTCTCGGAAGCGATCTCGACGTCGGAGTGGAAGAGGTGCTCGCGCATGAACTGACGCGCCTCCTCGAGCGACCAGCCGAGAGCGTTCATGCCGGTGTCGACGACCAGCCGGGTGGCGAGGAACATCTCCATGATGTAGCGGCCGTAGCGGTCGTAGGGCGTCTCGTACATGCCCATCTCGATGCCCAGACTCGCCGCGTACTCGGCCCACCCCTCGGTGAAGGCGCCGATGCTGTACTTCTTGCGCAGCTCCTGCAGAGCTTGGTTCTCGCTCTGGGTGGCGATGTGGAAGTGATGGCCGGGCAGAAGCTCGTGATAGATCAGCGAGCCGGCGCCGATCAGGCTGCGGTTGGCGAGGTCGGAGCCGTTGTAGTTGTAGTAGCCGACCGGATCAGCCGCGGTCGGCGGGTTGTAGTAGCCGAAAGTCATGCCCGCCTCGGCCGCTGGCGGCAGCCGGCGGACGCCGTAGGCCGCCTCGGGCTGAACCCGGAAGTAGCTGTCGATCATCGGCTCGATCTTGCCGATGAAGCTCATGTAGCGTTCTTCGACCTCGGCCGGCGCGTCGGCGATGAAGCGAGGGTCGCTCTTGAGCTGGGTGTGGAACTCGCGCGCCGTGCCCTCGAAACCGAGCTCGTCGCGCACCGCCTGCATGCGCTCGGCGATCTCGGCGACCGCCACCTTGCCGCGCTCGTGGATCTCCTCGGCGGTGAGCGGCAGAGTGGTGTGGGTACGGATCAGGCGCCGGTAGACGTCCGAGCCACCCGGGTACTGGCCGATGCCGACGGTCTCGGGCGCCCGCGCCTCGTAGTCGGCGCCGAGCGCCGCCAGCAGGCCGTCGAAGCCGGTCGCCACCCGGCCGGCGATCAACGAGTCCAGGGCTTCTCGGAACGCCGCGCGCTCCTCTTCGCCGAGGGCGGTCAAGCGATCGTCGGCGACCGCCAGTGCCGCCGGTGAGGCCGCACGGATCGCCTCCCAGGTCGTTCGGGTCGGCGGCAGCGCCGCCTTCGGCAGGTAGATGCCGCGCTCGGCCTGACCTTCGACCTGGGCGGTCAGCTGCTCGGCCATGTCGGCATACTCTCCGACCAGCGCCAGGTACTTGTCGGCCGCCGCCGCGTCGGGGAACGGATGACCGGCGAGCGCCTGGTGCGCGAAGGTAAAGAGGTAGGGGCCCTGGTAGGCGGTGACGTCGAATCGGAGCCAGTAGTCGGTGTCGTCGGTGCCGTCGTCTTCGAGCTGGAAAGCGAGGATCTCGTAGGTGATGCGGTCGTCTCCGGTCAGCGCGGCGCCTTCGATCGCCGCGAGCCGCTCGCGCCACGCGGCGGCGTTCGCCAGCAGACGGTGGTGCTCCTCGAGGGTCATGTCCTCGAGCTTCTCGATCGGCAAACCGTCCTGTAGCCGATAGTAGGTCGAGTTCTCGAGGGTGTCGGCCCAGATCTCGTCGGCGAGCTCGCGCACCAGGCGCGACGCTTCGACGGCATCCGGCGTCGTCGCTCCTGGCTGCTCGGAGGGAGCCCCGCAGGCGATCAGTAGCGCCATGGGGACGAAGACGGTGGTGAACGACCGATTGAGCTTACACTTCGACATCAGCATCTCCCGGGAACGTGCAACCGTTCGTTCTTATCAGAACCGGCCGGACGCCAGGGTCTTCACCGCGTCGGGCTGGTCTGGCCGCTACGGCGGAAAGGCGAGCAGCTCGACGAGCCCGGCGAGCTCCTCTCGGAGCTGCGCGTTCCCCGGGTCGGCGGCTACCAGCTCCTCGAGGATCTCGCGGCTCGCCCGGAGCTCCTCTTTGGCGGTCCCGGACCGACCCGCCCGTTGCAGAGCCGTCGCCAGCTTCCGGTGACTGATCGCCAGCGAGCGCCTGGCGGAGGCGTTCTGCGGGTCCGCGGCGGCGAGCGCACGGAAGATCTCGAACGAGTTCCGGAACTCCTCGAGCGCCGCTTCGGAGTTACCCCCCTCGAGCAGCACGTCACCGAGCTTCTCGAGCGCTACGGCCACGTCTCGCTGGGCCTCGGTGTTGCCGGTCTGGGTTTCGGCGGTCGCCTGGCGGATCGCCAGCGACTCCCTGGAAGCGGCGGTTGCCGCCTCCAGGTCGCCCGTAGCGAGCAGCACGGTGCCCAGCCGCTCGCGGATCAGCGCGCGGTAGCGGCGCACCCCCGAGTCCTCGGGGTGAGCGACCGCCAGCTCGTCCAGAAGCAGCCTGGACTGCCGGTACGAGGCGAGCGCCGACTCCGGCCTGCCCATGTTGGGGAAGTCGGGATTCCCCTCGAGATCGCCCATCTTGATCAGGCTGATGGCGAGCGACAGGTGGTGGCGCAGATCCTCGGGATGTCTGGTGGCCAGGTCCTCGAAAGCGGCGAGCGCGCTCGCAGCGTCCTCCTCGGCGGCGGAGAGATCGCCCGTCCACGCCAGGGTGTCGGCGAGCTTCTCGTGGATCACGGCCAGGGAGCGAACGGCGTTGCTGTCAGCGGGATCGCTACGGACGACCTCCTCGGCCAGGTCGAGCGCTTTGCGGTAGGACGACAGGGCACCCTGGGTGTCGCCCAGATTCGAGGTGTTCGGGTTGCCCTGGATGTTGCCCACTCGTTGATAGGCGAGGGCGAGCTCGCGCCGCAGCTCCGGGTCGTCGGCGGACTCGGCGGCCAGGCGATCCAGGTAGGTGAGCGCGCGCGTCACGATCTGCTGCCGGGCCGGCGTCGAGCCCGGCAGATCGCGAATCAGGTCGTCGACCTCGAAGATGAGCGATCCGGCCAGAGCCCGGACGTCGGCCGCGCGCTGCTCGGCGATTCTCGCCTGCCACAGGGTCGCGCTCATCCCGCCGAGAAGGGAGAGCAGGATCATCGCTGTCGCACCGACTCCGAGCTTGTGGCGGCGGAGGAACTTCGCGGTCCGGTAGCCGAGCGTGTCCGGACGCGCCTTCACCGGCCGACCGTCCAGATGGCGTCGGACGTCCTCGGCCAGTCGTTCGACCGAGGGGTAGCGCCGTTCGGGCTCCTTTCTCATGGCCATGAGGGTGATGACGTCGAGATCGCCGTCGAGCCGGCGTCTGAGGCGCTCTAGCGGCAGGCCGGCGAACGGCTCGGTCACCACTTGGCTGGGAGGCTCGGCTTCGCGGTGCAGCACGGCATGGACGGTGGCGACCGCCGACTCCTCGGGCTGTGCGTAGGGATGCCGCCCGGTCAGGAGCTGGAACAGGAGAAGACCCAGGGCGTGCACGTCGGTCGCAGTGGTAATCGGCTCGCCGACCAGCTGCTCGGGGCTGGCGTAGTGGAGGCTCATCGCCGCCTTGCCGGTGAGCGTCTCCACCGCTACTTCCGCGCTGGCGGCCCCGGGAAGCAGCTTGGCGATGCCGAAGTCCAGGAGCTTGGCGTCTCCCTGGGCGCTGACCAGGATGTTGTCCGGCTTGAGGTCGCGGTGCACGATCAGATTGCGATGGGCGTGTTGGACCGCTTCGCAGACGTCCAGGAAGATCCGCAGGCGCTCCTCCACGCCCAGCTGCAGATCGTCGCAGTACCGGTCGATGCGTACGCCGTCGACGTGCTCCATGACCAGGTACGGACGCCCGTCGGCGGTGCTGCCGGCGTCGAGCAGACGCGCGATGTTTGGATGCTCGAGGTTCGCCAGCGTCTGGCGCTCGGCCTGGAAACGGAGCAGGGTGTCCTCGCTGCCTTCTGGGCGCACGAGCTTGATGGCGACGCGGCCCTCGAACGCTCCGTCCGCCCGTTCGCCGAGGAACACCTCGCCCATCCCGCCCCGGCCGAGTGACCGCAGGATGCGGTAGGCGCCCAGCCGGCGACCGGCCAGGTCCGCCGCGAGGTAGGTCTCGTCGGGGGTATCGTGCGCCTTCGGGTCGGACGGCATGAGGCGAGACTATCGGAACCCCCGCCCCGTCGACCGAAGTAGACTGTGACTACCCGCCAGGGAGAATGTGAATATGGCAGCGGCGAAAACGCGGTTTCCCGAACTGAAAGATCCGGTACCCAGCGATCTCGAGATCGCCCAGGAAGCTCCGCTCGATCCGGTCCTCGACGTCGCCGCGCGCGTCGGGCTCGAGCCCGAGGACATCGATCTCTACGGCCCGTACAAGGCCAAGGTCCACCTGGACGTGCGCGACAAGTTCGCCGACCGTCCGCAGGGGAAGTACATCGACGTCACCGCGATCACGCCGACACCGCTCGGTGAGGGGAAGACGACCACCGTCGTCGGCCTGGCGCAGGGGCTCGGCCGGCTGGGCAAGAAGGTCTTCACCTGCATCCGCCAGCCGAGCCAGGGGCCGACCTTCGGAATCAAGGGGGGCGCGGCCGGCGGCGGCTACAGCCAGGTGATTCCGATGGAGGACTTCAACCTCCACCTGACCGGCGACCTGCACGCCGTGACTGCCGCCCACAACCTGCTCGCGGCGGCGATCGACAATCACATCCACCACGGCAACGCGCTCGGTATCAATCCGTTCAACGTCAGCTGGCCGCGGGTGCTCGACCTGAACGATCGAAACCTACGCAACGTCGTGATCGGACTGGGCGGCAAGCCGAACGGCTACCCGCGAGAGACCGGCTTTGACATCTCGGTCGCGTCCGAGGTGATGGCGATTCTGGCGCTAGCCTCGGACCTCCGCGACCTGCGCGAGCGTCTAGGCAGGATCGTGATCGGCGAGACGTTCAAGCGCCAGCCGGTGACCGCCGAGGACCTGAAGGTCGCCGGTGCGATGGCCGTCCTGATGAAGGATGCGCTGATGCCGACCCTGCTGCAGACGCTGGAGCACACTCCGGCGCTGGTGCACGCCGGGCCGTTCGCCAACATCGCGCACGGCAACTCGAGCGTCATCGCCGACCGGATCGCCCTGCAGCTGGGCGAGTACGTGGTGACCGAGTCGGGCTTCGGCTCCGACATCGGCATGGAGAAGTTCATGGACATCAAATGCCGCGCCAGCGGCCTGATACCCGACTGCGTAGTGATCGTCGCGACCATACGGGCGCTCAAGATGCACGGCGGCGCGGGCAAGGTGGTCGCGGGCAAGCCGTTGCCGGAGGAGCTCACCGGTGAGAACCTCGAGGCGCTCGAGTCCGGCAGCGCGAACCTGGCGACGCACATCCGGATCGCCAAGCTGTTCGGCGTGCCGGTCGTGGTGGCGGTCAATCGGTTCAGCACCGACACCGACAAGGAGGTAGCGCTGCTCGAGCGCCTGGCGGTGGAGGCGGGGGCCGAGACCGCAGTGATGACCGATCACTGGGCCCAGGGCGGCGCCGGCGCCGTCAACCTGGCGGAGGCGGTCGTGGCCGCCTGCGAACAGCCCAAGGAGTTTCGCTTCCTCTACGACCTCGAGCTACCGATC
This sequence comes from Thermoanaerobaculia bacterium, assembly GCA_947259925.1. Taxonomy (GTDB): domain Bacteria; phylum Acidobacteriota; class Thermoanaerobaculia; order Multivoradales; family JAHEKO01; genus JAHEKO01. The sequence goes on along the minus strand of CAMYOG010000006.1, from coordinate 112,943 downwards.
CGCACCAAGATCGAGATCATCGCGACCAAGGTCTACGGCGCCGAGGGAGTCGACTTTCTCGGCCCGGCGGAGAAGAAGATCAAACGCTTCACCAAGCTCGGCTACGACAAGCTACCGATCTGCATGGCCAAGACGCATCTCAGCCTGAGCCACGAGCCGCGCTGGAAGGGCGTGCCGACCAATTTCCGATTGCCGGTGCGCGACATCCGCGCCAGCGTCGGCGCCGGCTTTCTCTATCCGCTCTGCGGCGACATGCGGACCATGCCCGGCCTGCCATCGACGCCCGCGTTCGAGAACGTTGACATCGATCTCGAGACCGGGCGGGTCATAGGACTGTTCTAGGATCGGGGACGACGATCATGGAGAGCTCAGAGAGTCTCGAATCACTCGACTTCTTCAGCGGCCTGGAAGCGGCCGACCGCGAACTCCTGGCGGCGATCGCGTCGCGGCATAGCTACCCGGCGGGCACGACCATCTTCACCGAGGGCGACGAGCCGGGCTCGCTGCGGGTATTGGAGCGCGGCCTGGTCTCCCTGCGGCAGCGCCAGAGGGATGCGCCGGGCGACATGCAGATGATGAGCCTCAGCGAACGGGGGGCCGTGTTCGGCATCGCGGCGCTGGTGGGCGAAGAGAACATCTACCCGCACAGCGCCATCTGCCTCGAGGAGACCGAGGTAGTCGAGCTCGACGCGGAGCAGCTGCTGAGCCTCCTGCACGATAAACCGGACGCCGGTGTTCGGATCCTCCTCCGATTCGCCCAGTACCTGTCGACGCGGTTGTCGGCGGCACGTGAGCAGATCCGCAGCCGGGTGCGGCCGGGACTGATCTCGCACGGCTAGGCCCTTGGGCTCCTTCGGGGCGCCGTGGCCGATTCCATAGCGGTCGCCGCCCGCTTCGGCTCTACTGAGAAGGAGTTTGCGCTCTCTTTGGGGAGAGGCGAGCGGGCTAGATGGAGATACACGGGACCTTCCAGGGCTTCGACTTCGCCCATCTGCTGCAGATGATGGCAACCACCGGCAAGAACGGCCGGTTACGCCTCAAGTGCGAGGAGAGCGAGGGCCTGGTCCTCCTGCGTGACGGCAAGATCATCTGTGCGGTCTCGACCTCGGTCCGCGAGAGCCTCGGCAGCATTCTCTTGAGCCGCGCCTGGCTGACTCCGGAGCAGCTCGAGGAGGGGCTGGCAGCGCAGCAGGCCTGTGAAGAAGAGCGCCGTCTCGGAGCCATCCTGGTGGAGGCCGGACACCTGACCCAGGAGCGGCTCGAGGCCGCGGTGGCCGAGCAGGCCGGCCAGGTGATCTCGGAGTTTCTGCGCTGGCCGTCCGGGTCGTTCGATTTCGACGAGGTGCGCTTTCCGGACCGGGGTGAGGTCGAGCTCGATACCGGCCGTCTGCCTCTCGACCGTGGCCTGCCGGCGGACCAGATCCTGCTGGGGATCACCAGCCGGCACGGCGACGAGCTGCACGCGGTACCGCCGGCCACCGTCGAAGTGCCCTCCCTGCCCGAGGTCGTCCGCGACTTCCCGGCGCCGCTCGTGACCGGCGAGGTCCTGCACCACATTCTCGACCGCGCCAAGGGTGTCGTGGGTCGTGGCGCGCTGTTCCAGGTCGGCCCATCCGAGTTCGCCGGGCTGAGCCAGTTCGGCATGGAGAGGTCTGATCATGATTCGACCGCCTTCATCCGCAGCGTCCGGATCAGCCTGCGCCGCGATTCGATCCTGCGCCGAGTGAGTGCGACCCGCTTTCGGTATCAAGGGACGCTCGATCCGACCGGCGCCAACCGCGAGCTGCTCGAGGCTCTCGGCGGTGACTGGCCGACCGAGGTCTTCGTCGGGCCCCTGTTCGCCGGCGGCCGGGTGCTGCTGATCTTCTACGGCGACAACCTGCCGGGGTGCGAGCCGCTCGTCGACACCAGCGACCTGGCGACCCAGCTCCTGCGCTCGAGCTCGATGCTCGAGCACTGTCTCCTGAGCCGCATCGCTTGAGCCGAGCGCGGCGGGGGTAGACTCGTCCCGCTCTGAGTCTTCCGAGAGTCCTCTCACCGGCGCTGACGTCGGTGGCCCTGCTGCTGGCGTACGCCCCGACCGGCACGGATCCGGGCGGCACGGATCGTACGATCGAGCTGCGGCCGCCCTGGGACCCGGGATGACGACGGGACTTGATAGGGTCACCGCTCGACCAAGAATGGAGATGCCCATGCGACGCTTGTTGCCGTTGGCTCTCGGAGTCGTGCTCGCACTCGCCTGCGCGGCGCCCGAGCCGGTACCCCCTCCCGAAGAGCCGAGCCCACCCTCGACCAGTAGCGAGCCCGAGATCCGGGGCGAGGAGGTGGCCTACGAGGTCGGTGGCGTGCTGCTTAACGGCTACCTCGCCTACGACGCGGCCCAGACCGGCGAGCGGCCAGGTGTGCTGGTCGTCCACGAGTGGTGGGGACACAACGACTACGCACGCCAGCGGGCGCGCATGCTCGCGGAGATGGGCTACACGGCCCTGGCGCTCGACATGTACGGCGACGGCAAATACGCCGAGCATCCCGAAGACGCGATGCGGTTCATGATGGAAGTGGTCAACCAGCTGGACGTCGGAGCGAAGCGCTTCCGTGCTGCCCGGCGGCTGCTCGAAGAGCACCCGACCACCGATCCGACGCGCACGGCGGCGATCGGCTACTGCTTCGGCGGCGCGATGGTTCTGCACATGGCGCGGCTGGGCGACGATCTGGCGGCCGTGGCGAGCTTCCACGGCGACTTCACGCCTCACACCAGCGTCGAGCCCGGTGGCATCGGCGCAAGAATCCTGGCCCTGCACGGCGCCGCCGATCCGTACGTGCCCGCCGACCAGGTCGAGGCGTTCAAGCAGGAGATGGACGCCGCGGGAGCGGACTGGCGCTTCATCGCCTACGAGGGAGCGGTCCACTCCTTCACCAACCCCGACGCCACCGCGATCGGCGAGCAGTACGACATGCCGCTCGCCTACCAGCGCGAGGCGGACGAGCAGAGCTGGGCCGAGCTCGAGACCTTCCTGGCCGAGAGCTTCGGCGGCTAGAAGGCAGCAAAAAAAGGGGGTGCGGGCTAGGCACGCACCCCAAAGGGATCCCTCTCTCGAGGGAGGACTTCGGGGCTGACGCCCCGGAAAAGTCGTCTTATCTATTGCTGCCCTGGTCGATCAGCTGCTGCGCCTTCTCCCTGCCGCCGAGTCCGAAGGCGAGACCGAGCGCGAGTGCCGTGCCGCCCAGGACTGCCGATACCGCTATCCGAATGATCTCCTCTCCGACTCCGAGCTGGTTCAAGCCCATGCTGAAGCCGAGGAAGAATATCGCGTACTTGCCGATCGTGCCCAGCAGGGCGCCGTGGCGGGTACCGGCGAGGGCTCCCTCGATCAGCTTGCCGGCGTAGGTGCCGATCGACAGTGCCGCCAGGATCACGACCAGACCGACGAACAGGCTCGGCAGGTAGCGGATCAGGCCGCCCACGAGCTCCGCCAGGGGGCCGAGGTTGAGGGTCGCCAGCGCGGTCTCGGCGATCATCAGCAGGATGATGGCCATGACTACGGTGCCGCCGATCGCCGACAGGGACGGGCCTTCTTCCCGTGGCTTGAGGAAGTGGAGGCCGACCCGCTCCGGGAGCTGATCGAAGCCGACGCCGCTGAGGAACGATTCGACCAGACTGCGGACCATCTTGGCGATGAAGTAGCCGACCGCGACCACGACCAGCGCCAGGAAGATCAGCGGCACCGCCCCCAGCACCTGCTCCAGCGTCGCCTTTACCGGCTCGGAGACCGCCTTCATCTGCAGGCTGTCGACCGCGGCCACCAGGATCGGGATGATGATGAAGAAGTAGGCGATCGAGCCGATGATCTCGGAGATCGACTTGGTCTCTTCCTTCGTGCCGAAGCCGACCTTCTCGGCCAGCTCGTCGGCGCCGGTGGCGGCGAGGAAGTTGGTCACCACCTCGCGCACGATCGTGGCGATGATCCGGCCGATGAAGAACAGCACCAGGGCCGCGGCGATGTTGGGTAGGAAGGCGAGCACCTTCGACAGCATGTCGCGCAGCGGCGCGACCAGGGCCTGCTGGCCGAGGGCGTCGAGGAACGGCGGGATGCCGATCAGCAGGACGACGTAGAAGAGCAACCTGCCGATCATGGCGCTCGGACCGATTCGGACGCCATCGACCTCGCGCGGCTTCATGAAGCGCTCCGCGCGAGCGTCGAAGCCGACGGCCTCGAGCCCCTTGGTGGCGCCCATCTTGAGCAGCGTGCCGATGATCCAGTAGACCGCGAGGATCAGGAAGGCGTAGAGCAGCGACGGCACCGCCTCGGCGATCTTGTCGAGGATGCCCTGCAGCGGGCCCGCGACCATGTTCAGGTCGAGGGCGTCGAAGAAGGCGACGAAGCCGAAGAGGAGAATCAGGGCCTTCACCGCGCCGGCGACGATGCCGGCGAGCGAGCGCGCCTCCCCGTCCTTGCCTTCCATCATGTCGCCCAGACCCCAGTCGCGCGCCGCCTTCTCGTCCAGGTTGGTCATCCCGAGGAGCTTGCGGACCCCCGCCGAGACCAGGATCGCCGCGATCCAGAAGGCGAACAGGACCAACAGTGCCTTGATGAGACCCGGAGCGGCGGCCAGGAATCGATCCCACATCGGGCGCAGGTTGTCGTACCAGACCCGTTTGCCCTGCTGGGCGACTTCGCTGGCGCCGCCGACCATGGCGTCCTTGGTCTCGACGACCGCCGAGGAGACGGCGCCACCGACGCCCTCGGACGGGTCGGCCGCCCCGGCCGGCTCGACCGGCATGGGGTCTTCGATATCGACGGTATCGATCGGTGGATCGGCCGACTCGGTCTGAGCCGGCGGCTCGGTCTGGCCGGTCTCGACGGTGCCGGCCGGCTCCTGCGCGACGCCGATGCCAGCGAGTGCCAACGGGCAAAGCACCAGCCCGAGCGCCAGACCTAGAGTGTTGCGGTTCATGGGCAATAACCTCCTTTGGTCAAACATGATGAGGCCAAGAGGCCGCACTACTCCCCGACTGCGCGAGAGCAGAGCGACGTCTGGAATGACTGGATAGTCCCCCCCAACGGAAGGTCTCGATTATTCCACGAACCAGCCCGGAGACCGGCGGCGTGAGCCCCTTCTCGTCGCTGCTAGACTCCCGGCCGCGGCGGTCCGGATCGGCAGTGACGAAAGGGCTCGAGCCGGCGAGTCATCGATCATGAGAGCTCCAGGAGTCACACGGATCCGGCTACTCGCGTCTCTGGCGGTGCTCATCGGGGCGGTCGGCCCGGTGGTCGCCGAGGACGAGCCGCCGGAGACCGGTTGGGGTGGATCGGCGGAGATGGGCGCGGTGATCACCTCCGGCAACGCCGAAGCGGAGAGCTTCAGCGCACGAGTGCAGCTTACGCGCCGATGGCAGGCGTCGACCCTCTCCTTCGAGGCGTCCGGTCTGCGTGCGGAATCGACCACCACGACTCGATTCGGCGTCGGGTCCCCCGAGAGCTTCGAGCTGGTAGAGGAGTCGATCACCGAGCTGACCGCCGAGAACTACCTGATGCGGAGCCGTTTCGACCGCTCGATCAGCGAGCGCGCCTTCTGGTTTCTGGGCGCGGAGTGGGATCGAAATACCTTCGCCGGCGTCGACAACCGATACATCGGGACCGTCGGCGCGGGCCACCACTGGATCGAGAGCGAGACCACGAACTTCTCGACCACCTATGGCGCCAGCTACACCCGTCAGGAGAACGTCGTCGGAGGGGCCGAGACCTTTTTTGGTGTCCATCTCGGCTACGGCTTCGATCGGCTGCTGACTCCGAGCACCACCTTCGGCAGCTCGCTGGTGGCCGACGGCAACCTGGACGAGACGTCCGACTACCGGTTCGACTCCAGGAACTGGATCGAGGTGTCGATGAGCGAGCGCCTCGCGCTCAAGGTGAGCCTCCAGGCTCTCTACGACAATCAACCGTCGTTGACCGAGGTCTCCCTGTTCGACGACCAGGGGACCGAGATCGGTGAGACGGTGCTGGTGCCGCTGGACGAGCTCGACCTGCTCTGGACCGCTACGTTGGTGGTCTGGTTCTAACCTGGCCAAGCTAGCGGCGCCCGAAGAGGAGAGCGGCGCCGACCCGCGCCCGCCAGGCTGCTCGCCGGAGGTGGGTCGAGAGGCCGGCGGCCAGCGGACCGCCGGGGCTGACTCCCGGCGAGATCGGGTAGCCGAGTCGCTTGAGCGCCGCGCCACCCCAGCGCTCCATCCGCTCGATCTGAGCGGACGTCAGCTCGCGCTTCCAGACCCCGACCCGATCCCCCCGGATCGGCTGGTGAGCCGTCTCCTTCCAATCTCGCTCCCACGCCGGGACGCCTCGGGGGTCGGAGTCCGGTGCGAGCAGCTGCTCGCGGTAGTCGAGCTCCAGGTGACCGGTGACGCGTGCGACCTCGGCCTCCGGAGAGCTGACGAGGTCCTCGTAACGGACGAAGAGGATCGGAACGGCCGGGTCGCGCTCGAGCTTCTCCTGGAGCGCCATCGCGTCGAGCCAGAGACCGAAGTTGACCACCGGATCGTCGGGCGTCCAGGGGACCTTGGAGAGGCTGAGGGCGACGTCGCGGCCGTCGCGATAGATCAGAATGAAACGGGCGTCCGGGAAGACCGAGCTGATCTCCGCTACGTGGCGCAGATGGTCGGGCGTCTTGTCGCCGAACCAGACGGGGGCCGGTCGCTCGATGCGTTGCAGATACGCCGACGCCATTTGTTCGTAGAGCTCCGCTTGCGCGGCACGCTCGCGCGGCCGCCGGACCTCTGGCAGGGCGATCTCGAGATCCGCTTCGATCCGCCGCCGCTGCCGGCGATACCGTCCTGGCCAGCCGGACAGGAGCGTGGTGAAGAACGCGGTTTCGGGCGGTACGACGACCGCGGGGTGCCGGTCGAGGATCTGCTGGAGCAGGGTGGTCCCCGACCGGGGGCAGCCGATGATGAAGAACTTCCTCACGGGCGACGAGAGCGCTCGGCCGGCTCTCCGGGCAGCGGCAGGAACGGCCGCTGCCAGTGGTGGTGGCGCCGAGCATATTCGACCGCTTGGTGGTCGATCTCGGGAGGCGACTCGAACAGGCGCTCGATCTCGGTGACCCAATCGGCGTCGACATCGCGCACCCCGACGCCCGGAAAGCCGATCCCCTCGGCGCCGATCGTGGTCGACAGGACGCGCTTGCCCATGGCGAGCGCCAGCAGAATCTTGATCCGGACGCCCGAGCCCTCGAGCAGCGGCACGACGAACAAATCCGCTCGGCGGAAGTAGTCGGCGTCGTCCGCCACCCTGCCGGTGACCACGATCCGCTCGCTCGCCAGGCGACGGAGTGCCGCCGGCGGATTGCGGCCGACGATGTACCAGCGGGCGGTGCCGAAGCGCTCCGCGATCCGCGGCCAGACCCGGTCGTGGAACCAGAGGACCCCATTCCGATTGGGGAGCCAGGCGTAGTCGCCGATGGAGACGATCGAATGTCGCTCGATCTGCTCGACCGAGCCAGGTTGATAGAGGTCCGCGTCGATCAGGGCGTCGAGCACGCCGATCGGCTTGCCGGAGCTCTCGGCGAGGAGCGAGGCATCGCGCTCCGAGATCGCGCGCACATCGTCGGTCGCACGGATGGCGTCGAGCTCGAAGCGGCGGAAGAGCCGCGCCTCCCGTCGGAGCAGATAACGATGCGGCCAGCGCCGCTCGCGCTCCGCGAGGCGTTCGAAGATCTCGTGCTCCACGTTCTGCAGCCGGAGCACGAGCCGACCGGCCGAGTCTCGGGCGCGGATCGCCGGCAGGTAGACCGCGGTGAAGACCGATTCGACCAGGGTGAGGTCGTACCGGTGGGCGGCGAGCAGGGCTTCGATGCCGCGCTCGAGGCGGCGCGAGTGGAACTTGCGGACGAAGTACGACTCGCCGGTCAGGAGCGCGCGCACCAGCTCGAGCGGGTACTGACGCGAGACCTCGCGGGTGGCGGTCGTGATCGAGCGGAAGACGCTCTCGAGCTCGGCCCATTGCTCGCGGACCTGATCGGGCGATCCGGCGAAGCAGGCGAGATCGAGATCGTAGCCGTTGTGACGCAGACAGCGGGCGAGGTTCCAGGCGGCGATGCGCCCACCGTCTTCAGCGGGGAGGGGAAGCTTCGCGGTGAGAAACAGTGCCGAGCTCATCCTGCTCCGATCGGTCGCGATTCTCTCCTGTGCACCAGAAAGCAGGCGAGGACAACGGTGAAGATCAGCACCTGCGCGAGTAGCAGGCCGTTGGCGAAGGTAGTCGTCGACGCTCGCGCCCACCACAGGATGCCGATCTCGGCGATCAGCGCGGCGAGGTAGAACGGCAGGAAGCCGAACGAGCTCATCGCGGTGAACGCCTGGCCGAGCATGATCGAGAGGACGGCAAAGACCATCGACAGGGCGAGCGGCGCGATCAGCGGCTGTGCCCCCAGGTATTCGACTCCGTAGAGCAGCCTCAGAACCGGCTCGCCGGCCCAGGCGACGACCGCCACGGCGAGCAGCGCACAGACGGCGAAGGCGGCCATCAGTGCCGCCAGGGCCCGACTCGAACGGCGACGCTCGGCGAGCCTGGTAGTCAGCAGCGGCAGGAGCTGGATACCGAACGGCAGGTAGATCAGAGCGACCAACCGGGCGAGCGACGAGGCGGCACTGTAAAGCCCGGCGTCGAGGTCGTCGAACAGATTGCGGGCGATCAGTACGTCGACGTTCTGCAGCGCGGCTCCGATGAACGCGACCGCGAACAGGTTGCCGCCGAAGCGCCGCAGGACGCCGCTGTCCGGCGGTCGCGCCTCGACCCCGCGGCCCAGCGATCGCACCTGCGCCTCGCCCAGCGGCCAGGCGAGCAACGCCGCCAGCAGGTACGCGAGCAGCGCTGCCTCGCCGGTGGCGGCTCGCGCGAGAAGCGCTACGCACAGCGCGAGCCGGACCATCGCCTCGACGCTGATGTTGAGGCTGAACCCGGAGAAGCGCATGGCGCCGCGGAGCAGCCCTCGCGGCAGGTCGGTCAGGAGCATCAGCGGCAGAATGGCGGCGGTCAGCACCGGTAGCGCCCAGCTGTCGAGCGACAGCTGCCGCCGGAGCCCGACGACGACGAGCGGCGACGCCAGGATCAGGACCGCCACGATTCTCCAGACCTGCGTCCGGGCAAAGCTGCGCAGGCCGGCCAGGGCGCCGTGTTCCGAGCGCGCCAGGTAGAGGCTGGTGAAACGACTCACCGTGCCGGCGATCGGCGCCATACCGGTCGCGAAGAGGAAGATGAGCGACAGGAGCGCGTAGAGGTCGGCGTAGGCGGCGGGCCCGAGCAGCCGGGCGGCGTAGACGACGTAGGCGATGCGGAGCAGAGAGCTGATTCCGGTGCCGACCGCCAGAATCAGGGTGTGCCGCAGCTCGTCGCGCAAACAGGGCTCGCTCGGGGATTCGTCTGCGGCGGCCGTGCCGAGACGAAGCGTGCACCGAGGATCATAGCTCGGCGCCTGCCCGCCAACGTGCGAGCCTGAGCGCTCAGGAGCCCGCTATCTCGAGCATCAGAGTGCCGGTCTTCCGTTCCCCTCTCCGGCCGATCTCGAAGTGGGTGCCCTCGAGGACCCCGTTCCGGAACTCGCCCTGGAAAGTGAACGTTCTCTGTCGCGATTCGTTCTGTACGCGACCCGCGAGCTCTCCGTCGGGGCCGAGCCTCCCTTCGGCAGTACCGCGGTACTCGTGATTACGGCCGTTGAAGCGGAAGTAGAAGACCACGTCGAACCTGGCGACCTGGTCCTGGTCGGTAGCCGTCTCCCGCGCATGAGTGAAGACGGCGCGCAGCGGCTTCACCCTGTCCTGGAACCCGGACATGAAGTTGCCGGTGAGGGTCATCGCGTGGTCCGTCGGAGCGGCGGGACGAACGATGCCGGTCAGAAGAACTGCTGTGATCACCGCGGCTCGAAGCATGATCGGTCTCCTTGGGAGACAAGTACGGCTGCAAGCGACGTTCCGATGCACCGGCGACAGCGAGCGGGCGCCAGAACGCGTCCGCTAGTCGGGCGAGGTTCGCCGGTAGAAGATCTCCATCCGAGAGCGGTTCGACAGGTTGAGATACCTGCCGTAGGCGAGATGAACGTCGCCCGCACACGCTTGTCCCTCCGCGACCGCCACCAGCGCCGGACCCCGCGCGTGCTCGACGATCTGGTCGACGTCTGACCAGGTCTGGCCGCCGTCCGAGCTCCGGCGGTAGAGCAGCGGTCCGAACTCGAACCAGTCCTCGATCCAGGCCGCGTAGACGTGCTCGCCGGTAGCCGCGACCGTTGGCGTGGTGGCATCGGAGAGCGCACGGTTGAGGAGGCTTCCCTCGGTCCACGAGCGGCCCCCGTCGGCGCTCCCGTGGTGTCGTGAGTCCGAGGTCTTGTAGCCGCCGGAGGCCAGGACCATCTGAATCCGGTCGCCCTCGACCGTCAGGTCGACCGGGGCGCCGGGCAGCTTCGGAACGCGTCGCTTGCCGCTCCAGTGCACGGCGTGACTGTCGCTCTGGCGATGGAGGATGCGATGCTGCCATTCGCCGTTGCCCAGGGGTCGGGATCGGCCGTAGACGAAGTGGAGGCGGTCCTCGCTGACCGCGAGCAGGGGCGCCCAGCCGGCGGCTGTGGATCCGGTCATCCAGTCCTGGTCGAACCTCCGCCCGCGGTTGGCGCTGCGGGCGAAACGGAGTCTCCCGAGACCTTCGGCCCCCGCCTCGGTCCTCCAGGCGACATAGACGTGTCGACCGTCGGCGGCGATCGTCGGGGAGCCGTTCTCGAACGCCTGGTCAGAGAGCAGCTGCGCGGGCCGCCACGACCTGCCACGATTCACGCTTCGCTGATAGAAGATCTGTGAGCCTTCGCTCCGATACTGCTGCCAGGCGAGGTGCACGCGCCTGCCGTCCGCGGCGAGCGCCAGGCCGATGATGGAGTTCTCGTCGGCGACCGCGACCCGCCTCGCCTGCGACCAGGTGGTGCCGCCGTCGCGGCTGCGCGCGAAGAAGACCTTCCAGAAGAACTCGCTGTTGTCCAGCCAGGCGACGTAGACCGTACAGCCGGTCACGGCGACCGCAGTCTGTCCTACCTGTCCGTCGGTACGCGAGAGTCGTCGCTCGGTACTCCACTCGCCGGCGAGGAGCAGCGCGGGAGCCAGGCCAAGCAGCACGGCCAGCGCGCCTACGGCACGCCAGGGCGGTCGCGGAGCCTCGCGGTGTGAGTCCATGGTCGCCTCCCTCCGGAGGGCCGCTCCCGTGGAGAGCATAGCAGGACGGAGTCACTCGGACGGTCGTGGGCGGGTGGCAGCCTGGCGCTGTATCCTTGCGCGTCGAGATGAGAAAGATCAGCGATCTGGGGGCGGTCGAGCAGCGGATCCTGGGCGCGCTGCTCGAGAAGGAGCAGGCGACGCCCGACTACTACCCACTGACCGTCAACGCGCTCCTGGCGGCGTGTAACCAGAAGAGCAACCGCGATCCGGTGATGGCGCTCACCGAGACAGAGGTTGTCGACACACTCGACCGGATGCGTCGCGACGTCCTCGTCTGGCGGACCGACGGCGCCCGCAGCGAGCGCTGGAGCCAATCGGTCAGCCGGCGCCTGGAGCTCGATCCGTGGGAGAAGGCGATCCTGACCCTGCTGCTTCTCCGAGGTCCCCAGACGCCGGGCGAGCTGCGCGCCCGGAGCGGCCGCCTGCGTCCCTTCGACGACATCGGCGAGGTCGAAGCGGCGCTCCGGCGCATGACCGTGGAGGAGCGCGAGCTGGTCGTCGAGCTGCCGCGCGCGCCGGGTAAGAAGGAGACCCGCTGGGCCCATCAGCTGGGGGAGCGGATCGAGGCGGCCCCGGAGACGCCGGCCCCGAGCCGAGCGCCTACGCCCCAGCCGGTCCCGATCCCGCGGGCCGACGATCGCTACGCCCGTCTCGAGGAGCGGATCGAGTCGCTCGAGAAGACGGTGGCGGCGCTCCGTCAGGAGCTGGACTCGCTCCTCTCCTGACACTCCCCGGGGGCGAGGGCTCGACGCTCGGAGCGGCGAATACGAGGCCAACAAGAGCAAGACCTTCAAGGTGCCGGTGTCGCGCCTCTACCGGGCGTTCAGCCAGGCACGCGCCCGGAAGCGCTGGCTGCCGGATGTGGAGTGGCGGCTGCGTACCGCCAAGACCGACAGGTCGATCCGAGTCAACTGGGAGAACGGGACCCGGATCCAGTTCTACTTCAGCGACAAGGGGGTCGAGAAGAGCAGCGTGTCGCTCCAGCACCAGAGGCTTGCGTCGCGAGCAGATAGCGACCGGAGCAAGAAGTTCTGGTGCGAGCGCCTGACCGCGCTCGCCGCTCTGCTCGAGCCGCGGTCAGGCTGACGCGAGCGGGGCGCGATTGACCTCGTCCAGACTCTGGCGCCGGGCTTTCTCGATGCGTGAGAACCGGCGCCGGAACTGGTCTTGCGCGAAGTCGACGAAGGTCGAGCGGTCGAGCGCGAAGGGGACCGGGTCGTAGACGGCGAGGGCCTCCTCGACCACCTGGAGGGCGAGCGGCAGCAACCGCTCCATGCGCGCTTCGATCGCCTGCCAGACGCTGTCGCCGTACTCGGCGACCAGCCTCGACAACAGGAAGACGCCATAGGCGAGGTGACGCGCCTCGTCCGACTGCACGTGCCCGATCAGGGTTCGCATCCCGGGCAGGATGTCGTTGCGGTCGAGGATGGTGTAGTAGGCGTGGTATCCAGTCTCGGCGAGCACGCCCTCGACGATCATGTGATAGGTCACCGAGGCCTCGGCCTGCGCGGCGGGCGAGTGGTCGGTGCGTAGTCGGTCGAGAGCGGTCGGCAGCTCGTCGTAGAAGATGCTCCGGTAGCTGGCGGTGTGGAATCGATCGAGGTCGCTCCGCTCGGCGGCGATGTCGTCGAAGAACCGACTGAAGGCGTCGACGTGCTTGGCTTCCTCCCAGAGGAAGGAGGTGAGGTAGATCTCCTCTTCGAGCCGGCCCTCCGCGGCGACGGTCTGGATCAGCGGCAGGAGATCGAGGGTGACCGCCTCCTCGCCGGCCAGGAAGAGCGAGGTCTCGCGCATCAGCAGATCGCGTTCGTCGTCTTCGAGCTGCCGCCAGTCCGAGCGGTCGCGGCCGAAGTCGATCTCCGACGGATTCCAGACGCCGCGCACCTTGGCCTTCTCCCACAGGCGCAGGGGTGGGGACTCGCGGTCGAGGCCGGCCGGGCCGGTCGAGCGGTAGTCGGTCCGGGTGCCCGGAGCACCGGTGGGGGCGCCCTCGGCCGCGCTGGGAATCGGGCCGGGCTGTGTGGGCGGAGCTTCGATGCCACGAGCCGCCGCCAGCAGCTCGCGCGCGCCGCCGCCGAGGGCCATCAGACCGCTCAGGGCTCCCTGGGTCAGCTTGAGCTTGCCGGTCATGAGCGCCCAGACCGGGTCGCGCCCCTCGCCGAGTAGCTTCGTCCAGGTCGCCTCGGGAGCGCTCAGAACGTACTCGGCGCGATCGAGGCCGTCCGAGTCAACGCGCTCGGCCGAGCAGCATTCGCCTGCCTCGAGATCGAGCACGATGGCGGGTGCGTCGCCCTCGCTCGAGCCCGGGTCGATCCGCATGCCGAGGGTACCGGTCCACGAGGCGGCAGCGTTCGCATAGTCCGGGCTGGAGTTGATCCGGTCCTTCCAGGCGTCGGCCCAGAGCTGGCTGAAGAGATCGTCACTCACGCGCGGATCCTACCTCTCCGTCGTTCCGAGGGCTCGACCGGCTACGTAAGCAGGACTGACGTGAATTGTCACTCGGTGGTGTGCGGAGCCACCGTCAGCGGGCGGCCGTCGTGCCCATTATGGCCCGGAAGCCATTGACGGTTGAGCGGTTCGGAGGGTCGCTGGCACCGGACTTGCCCTCTGCAGGTGGCAAGCGGGTCGGCCGGCGCCGGCGCCGCCCTGGAGGTGCGACGATGTCCGACCGATACGGCTCTTCCGATCTCGCCACCGACGTCCTGACGGACAGCGCGTCCGGGTTCGATTCGGCCACTCCGATCGAGCCCGGCGGTGCCCGGCCGAAGTTCCCGGCCGAGGTACCGTCCCCGCCCGCCACTCCCCCTGCCCTGACCTGCCCAGCCTGCGGCTATGAACAGGCTGCGACCGAGGAGTGCATGAAGTGCGGCGTGGTCATCGCGAAGTACCGAGCCAGGCCCGCGGCCGAGAGCGCGGCTCCCGCCGAGCCCGAGATCCGCTCGCGCGAGGAGATCGCAGCCGATCTCGCCGGCCACGGCTACACGCCGCGTGAGCGTGTGTCGGACACCGAGCCGGTCGCCGACGACGGCTTCTTCGCGCCCGAGCGCGCCGGCCTCGACAAGGGGGTCCTCGGCGGCATCGTGATGATGGTGATCGCGGTCGTCTGGTTTGGCCTCGGCTGGGCCGCCGGGTACATCTTCTTCTATCCGCCGATCCTCTTCGTGATCGGTCTGTTCGGCGTCCTGAAGGGCCTCTTCACCGGCAACCTCGCCGGTTAGGCTGTCCAGGAGTCCAAGCCGGCAAGAAAACAGGGCCGGCCAGGGAAGGCCGGCCCCGGGGGGACGAGCGACCGAGGGAATCGGCCGCTCAGGAGTTGGCGTCGATGACCTGCGCCAGGAGACCGAAGGTACCGTTGGCGAGCGAGCCGACAGCGTAGACGACAGTGACCTTGCCGCTGGCGATCGGGGCTTCGGCCGGGCCGGCGACCGACTTCAGGGCGAGGGCCGGGTAGATCCGGGCCAGCCAGGTGCCGTCGGCCAGGGTTACCTTGCGCGCTTCGTTGTTGGAGAAGCGATCGAGCGCCGGACCTCGGTCCGCGCGGTTCGCGCGGCTGACCGTCACGTCGACCTCGGGAGCGACCGCGGTGTGAGCGACGAGCAGGCGGCCGAATCCGTCACGCACGCGCTTGGTGTCGAGCTTGAAGCGGGTGGCGGTCGGAGCGCCGTCGGCGTCGAGGTGCGCGACCAGCGAGTAGCTTCGGCCCGAGTGAAAGCGGAAGTTCCCGGCGATGACCGTCGTGCCACCGCAGGGGTTCCGGCGGTCGCGCAGGGAGATAGCGATGTCGTAGCGCCCGCTCGGCAGGCTGATGCCGTCGGTGATCTCGCCGAAGCGGAAGTTGGGCAGGGCACAAGCGCCGTCGACGCTCACGTCGACCGGAAGATCCTGGCCGAGTCCGAGATCGCGCCCGTCGATGCCGTGCACGGCATACAGGGTCGCATCGGCGGCGAGTGCGGGAACGGTGCTCGAGAGTGCTGCGATCAGGAGAACAGGGAGATACTTGGCGAGTTTCATTTGTTTCCTCTGCATCAGTTCGCGTTGTTCCGGCCGCGAACGAGCGCGACCGCACGGTTGCAGAGGGTTTTCGCGATGCGCCCGGATTCGGTTGCGGCGGCTCTGCCGCCGGTGCTCTAGAGCGTCTCGAGCACCGTCTCGCGCTCGATCTTCCAGGCGCCGTCTTCGAGCACCAATCGCAGCTGCTTGCGCACGCGATCCGAGAACCGGTCGGATCTGTACGATTGGAGGAAGGTCACCTCGACGGCTCCGGCTTCGATCGAGGTCTCGGCCTTCCCGATCTCGACCTCGATCGAGCTGGGTGCGGTCAGGCGCGAGCGACGCACGGCCGCCCAATCGTCGCGGCTCGAGCCGTCCGTCGGCTGGAAGGTCCGAGCGTAGAAAGCGAGATAACGCTCGACGTCCTGGGCCGCCCAGGCGGCTGCCCAGCCGTTCACCGCCTCCAGCAGCTCGCGGGCGATCGCCGTCTCGTCGGGAGCGGCCGGCACTTGCGGCTCTTCGGCAACGGCCTCGAGCGGCTCTTCGGTGGCCGGCGGTGGCAGGGCGACGGTGATCTCGCGCACGGGCGCCTCGACCTCGGGCTCCTCGAGCTGCGAAGCTTCGAGCGGCGCCGAGATCTCCTCGGCGACCGCGGGCGGCGGCTCGGTCCAGGTCGACGACGCCTGGGGCGCCCCGACCGGTCGATCCTCGACGCCGTGCAGCTGGAAGATCTGGACGCGCCCGCCAGCTCGATCCAGCGCCGCCAGGCGATCGCCCCGGACCGCGAGGCCACCGATGCCGAGGAACTCGCCGTGACGCAGGCCGTTACGGCCGACCGCGAGCACCGGCTCCAGATCGGGGTCGTATACCTGAATCAGGCTTTGCGCACTGTCGCTGACGTAGACCTTGCCCAGCGAATCGGTGGCGATGTCGTATGGGCGGCTGAAGCGATCGAAATGGAGCGCCCGGGTGAACGCGCCTGCCGGGTCGAAGATCTGAACGCGACCGTTCAGCTGATCGACGACCATGAGGTTGCCGGCGCGATCGAACTCCACCGCCGTCGGCAGGATGAACTCGCCGACCCCGACCCCGCGCTCGCCGAAGGTCTCGACCTGCCGCCGGCTGGTGACGTCGAAGATCGCCAGATGATTGCTCTTGGAGTCGACGACGTAGAGCTGATCCGCGGCAGGCGACACCGCGACATCGACCGGCTCGGCCAGGCTGTCGTCACCGAAAACGGCGGACACCTCACCCTGTCGGTCGAAGGCGACAACCCGGCGGAGGCCCGCGTCGGCCACGTAGATCGTGCCGTCCGGATGGACCGCCACGCCCCGCGGCTCCTGGAGCGTCGGATCGGTACCGCTGCCGAGCACCAGCACGACGCCGAGATCGGGATCGATCTGCAACAGAACACCCTGGCGCGAATCGCTCACCAGCAGCCGGTCGCGGCTGTCGAAGGCGATACCCGAGGGCCGCTTGAGCTTCTGGATCTGCTTCAGAGAGCCGTCGGTCGGACCCTGCACGGCGACCTCGAATCGGCCGAGCTTGCTCAACTCACTGTCGAGCTGGACCACCGGGTCGGCGGGCGGGTGCGGCCAGACCGAGACCGCTTCGGCAGCCGACGAAGGGACTACGAGAGCGGCGACCAGAGTCGGAGCTAGGACCTGCCTGAATTGAGTCCGAATCGGTCGCCGCATTGCGAGGCTCGATGGTATCGCCTATTCATAGCACAGGTTTGCGATGCGGCTCCAAACCGGTATCGTGTGCGCAATCTGCAGATGCTGAGCTCGCTCGACTATGTCGTGCTCGGCTCCTACCTCGCCCTGGTGGCCGCCATCGGTCTGTGGGTAGGTCGGGGCCAGGCGTCCACCCGCGACTACTTCCTGGGTGGGCGCACGATCCCGTGGTGGGCGGCCGGCCTCTCCATCCTGGCGACCGAGACCAGCGTGCTGACCTTCATCGGCGTGCCCACCCAGTCACTGCGGGGAGACTGGACTTATCTGCAGCTCGCGCTCGGCTCGGCCCTGGCCCGGCTCGCGGTCGCCTGGCTGCTGATTCCCGCCTACTACAAGGCCGAGGTGGTGACGGTCTACGACTACCTGGCCAAGCGCTTCGGCTCGCGATCCCGGGACCTGGCGAGCGGCCTCTTCCTCGTCGGGCGAGTGCTGGGTAGCGGCGTACGCCTCTACGGAGCAGCCATCGCCCTGGTGCTGGTGACCGATCTCGGGTTCCCGAGCGCGATCGCCGCCATCGCGGTCGTGGCCGCCGGCTACACCCTGCTCGGCGGCCTGCGCTCGGTCGTCTGGACCGATGTCCTGCAGGGGGTGATGCTGATCGGAGGCGCTGTGGTGGCGATCTTCTTCCTGCTTCGAGGAACCGGGCTCGACGTCGCCGGTGCCATCGAGCAGCTGACCGCGGCGACCACCGAGACCGGCGCGTCGAAGCTCAGACTGATCGATCTGTCGCTCGATCCGAAGATCGCGTACACGCTGTTCGCCGGACTGATCGGCAGCGGCCTTCTGACCATGTCGACTCACGGCACCGATCAGGACATGATCCAACGCGCGCTCGCCTGCCGGGAGGCGAAGGGCGGACGGATGAGCCTGGTTCTGAGCTCACTTCTCGTCATTCCGTTCGCCGGGCTCTTCCTGGTGGTCGGCTCACTCCTGTGGCTACAGCTGGGCGGTGACGCCGGCGCCGCGGCCACCGCCGCCCGACTGGCCGAGGCCGAGGGGCTTGCCGATCCCGGGCGCGCGTACGATTTTTTGTTCCCGTTCTACATCCTGCAGACGCTGCCCGTCGGAGTCCGCGGCCTGATCATCGCCGCGATCTTCGCCACCGCCATGTCGAGCCTCGATTCGGCGATCTCGGCGCTCTCGACCACCGCCGTCCGCTCGATCTGGCAGCCGTACATCAAGCCGGGACGCAAGGACTCCCACTACCTGCTCGTCGCGCGGATCCTGGCGATCTTCTTCGCCCTGTTGCTGGTGGCGGTCGCGGTCCTGGTCTGGAGGTTCGAGGGGGCGGGAGATATCCGCCGCGGCTTCGGCGTCCTGACGCTCGGACTCAAGGTGTTGACCTGGATCTTCCCGCCGCTGCTCGGCGTCTTCCTGGCCGGCGTGCTCACCACGCGGGGTAGAGACGCTGGCAACGTAGTCGCCATTCTCGTCGGAATCGGAGTGCTCCTGCTGTTCGAGTTCTGGCCGCGCCTGTTCGCGGTCGAGTCGCCGTTCGCCTGGATCTGGAACCCGGTCGTCGGATCGACGCTCTCGTTCGCGCTTGCGGTGGCGTTCAAGCCACCGGACCGGGTAAGACGGGGCGACCCCCTCAGTCGGTCGTCTTGAGGGGCCGGAAGGGCAACTCGACGCGGCGACGATTGCCGAGGACGTCCTCGGTCTCGACGACCAGGTGGATCTCGGCTGCCGCGCCCGGGTCGGCAGCGTCGCGGCTCTCGGTGTCGATCGAGAGTGAGACAACCTTGCCGCTTCCGGCGTCGGTCGCGCCTACCCAGAGGATCGCGTTCTTCGCGTAGCCGGGGCCTCCGGGCCCGGCGGGTCTGCAGAAGCTGACGTCGCCGCCGTCTTCGACGGTCACCGCGCTCGGTCCGACGTCGAGCCTTCCGGCGGCCAGCAGCAGGACCCCGGGGTCGTCACCCGCGACATCCACTCGCAGATCGGTGCGCTGTCCGGGTCTCAGAATCTCTTCGGGGTCGTAGTCGTCGGTCATCGGCGTCTCGGTACTCCCGGCCGCGATCAGGGTCCAGACCGGCCACTCGCCCGAGGTCGGCCGGGTGTATCTCTTGACCCAGCGCTTGCGCCGTTTGCACCACTGCTCGGGAATCGAGCCGACTCCGAGCTTCTCCGCGACCAACTCGCTCCCACCCGTACGGAGCTCGACCGCCGGGCCGTCGGCGTCGACCTGGAAGCGGATGCTGTCGCTCGCTCCTCGATTGCCGGCGCGATCGACGCCGACCACTCTGGCAGTGTGCTCGCCGGTCGCCCAAGGTCCCGCCAGCTCGCTCTCGTCGAGCTGGCGACCGTCGACCTCCACGGTCCAGCTCTCGATGCCGCTCTCACCGTCGGTCATCGAGGCCTCGATGCTCGCGCCCGCCTCGTAGTAGGTGACGCCGTCACGGGTCACGCTCTCGCCGCTGACCGACAGCTCGCCGGTGGGTGGCAACGTGTCGGTACCGCTGAACAGGATCTTGAACGGCACCGCCTCGCTCGGATAGCCGTCGAGCCCCGACGGGGCGACCGCGGTGACCCGCCAGTAGAGATCCCCTTCGGGGAGCGGCTCGGGGCGCCAGCGCGCGTCGCGGACCTCGGCTGCCCTCCGGACCAGCTGGCCGCAGCCGGGATCGGCGCAGATCTCGACCGTGTGCGCTCGGGCTTCCGGCACCGGCTGCCACGAGAACCAGGGGTTGCCGAAGGGCCACTCGCTGGCCGCAGCCGGCTCGAGCGGCGCCGGTGGCGGCAGTAGCTTCTCGGGCGGCGACGGCCGTGCGTTCTCGGGCACCGCGGTGCCCATCCCTTTGGGCACCTCCACCGACTCGCCGCCGGCCTCGACTTCGCTGGCTCCCTCGTAGACCATGACCTGGGCGGCGCCGTCGGCCGCCTTACGGGCGCGCGCCTGCGCCAGGCCGTCTTCACTCTGGGTAGCGGTCGCCTTGGCGGTGCCGACCAGGATCTCGATGTCGGTACGAGGCGCGCCCGGCTCGAGCGCCTGTACCTCGGCCTGCCCCTCGACGATCTCGACCGAGCGCTTCTTCGGCCCGGTCACGGAGCGCTCCGACGTGCGCAGGAAGACCAGCGACTCCTCGGACAGGACCAGGTTGGAGCCGTCGCGGAACTCGAGCTCGGTCGACGAGTCCTTGTAGGTGCGCAGACCGTCCTTCTCGACCAGCAGGTCCTCGGCCTGCGCGTCGTTCCAGGGGATCGGTACCGGCCGCTCCTCGACCTGGCCCGACACCTCCTTGAGCCTGGCCACCGGCGGTGCGAGCTCGAAGTCGAGCAGGATGCGCAGCCGGGTGCCCGGCGCGATCACGTGCGGATTCTTGATCTCCGGATTGAGCTTCCAGTTCTCGCGCCAGCGCGCCGGCGATCCGAGGTACTTGGTGGTGATGCGGATCAGATTCTCGCCCGGCCGCACGATGTGCCAGCCGGTGAGCATACCGTCGCCGCCGCCCGCTCCCGCTTCGTCCTGGCCGAAGGCGGCCGCGGCGAAGATCAGCAGCAACGAGGCGGCCAGACCCCGCGCCGGATGCCTGGTCATCGTCCGCATAGCTTACTCGCCCCGATGCCGGTGAGTCACCCCGCAGCTGTCGCTCCGCCGGTGCATCGGCGCCGCCGTGTGAGCCGCCAGCCGTCGAGAGAAGCGCCGGGCCGCCTTGGCGCGGCCCGGCGATCGCCCTAATCCGACCAGATGAACGTGGCCGCCAGGACGCGAGTCCGTACCTGCATCGCCGTCACCCCCTTCTAGAGTCCGTCGGTTCGAGGTCCGGTGATCGAGCACCGGTCCGGCTGTGACGTCGCTCCGGCGCCGGGACGACACTAGCGATGACGGATTCCAGGGTGGCGAGCTTGCGCTATTCTCGGTACCGATGCCGGACGGAATACGGACCATCATCAAGCGGAACGGTGAGGTCGTGCCGTTCGATCGCGACAAGATCACCGTCGCCATCTACAAGGCGGCGGCGGCGATCGGCGGTCACGATCGAGATCTCTCCGAGCGACTGAGCGGCCAGGTGGTCGAGGCGCTGGAGGCCACCTACACCGAGGACGCTTCGCCCACGGTCGAGGAGATCCAGGACGTGGTCGAGCGGGTGCTGATCAAGAACGGCCACGCTCGTACGGCGAAGTCGTACATCCTCTACCGCTCGGGCCGGGCGCGAATGCGCGCTCAGCGCAGCTCGGAAGAGGTCGAGTATCTGCCCTACAAGCAGATGTGGCAGGCGCTCGACTGGGCGGTCGAGCAAGGCTGCCATACGGTCGAGGGATTGAACGAGATCATCCTCTCGGGCCGGCTGGGAGAGCTGATCGAGGCGAGCGACGAGCGCTTCGAATCGATGATCGACGGCGCCGCCGCGGCGATTCTGGAGCGGCACGAGGAGCTGCGCTTCATCGTCGTCGCCGGACCGAGCAGCTCGGGCAAGACGACGACCACCCACAAGCTGATGCACCGCCTCGAGGCCGAGGGGGTGCACGTGATCCCGCTGGCGCTCGACAACTACTTCTTCGACCTCGAGCTCCATCCGCGCGACGAGTTCGGCGACTACGACTTCGAGACCCCCGAAGCGCTCGACCTGAAGCTGATCAACCAGCACCTGGAGGAGCTCGACCGCGGCCGCGCGATCGACGTGCCGGTCTACGATTTCAAGAGCGGCAAGCGGACCAGCGAGACGACCCGCTTCGAGGCGAGCGCCGAGACGCTCATCCTGCTCGATACCCTGCACGGCCTCTACGGCGGACTGACCGAGAGTGTGCCGGACGAGCACAAGTTCAGGGTCTACATCGAGACCATCGCCCAGCTCAAGAACACCAACGGCCGCTACATCCGGTGGACGGACATCCGGCTGCTACGCCGGATGATCAGGGACTCGAAATTCCGGGCCTACTCCCCCGAGAGGACGATTCTCCACTGGCACTTCGTGCGTCGGAGCGAGCTCAAGCACATCATTCCGCATCAGAGCCAGGCCGACTATCAGGTCAACAGCTCGCTCGCCTACGAGCTGCCGTTTCTGGAGCGGCACCTGGCCGAGCACCTCGAGCCGTTCCTCGAGAAGTGGCAGGACAACGAGAAACGTCTCGACGGCTATCTGCGCGCTCGCCGCATCAGCGAGCTGATGAACTCGATCGCCGACGTCAGTGCCGGCGACGAGGCGAAGGTGCCGGCGACCTCGCTGCTACGCGAGTTCATCGGCGGCGGGGCGTACGACATCCACTGAGCGGCGGTCGGGTCTGCTACGCTCGTTGGTGCCGCGCTGGGAACGCGGCCCCACACATCATCGAAACTGGAGGCTTTGACGATGAGACTCGTGAAGGCGATCGCTGTGCTCATGATCATTTCGGTACCCTGCGCGTGGGCGGCGAAAGGGAAGAGGGCGGACAAGGCCGAGGAGCCGGAAGACACCTCGAAGATGCAGGCGTCGACCTTCTCCGGTCTCGAGATGCGGAGCATCGGGCCGGCGCTGATGTCCGGCCGAATCGCCGACATCGCCGTCGATCCGAACGACCAGAGCGTCTGGTACGTCGGTGTGGGCAGCGGCGGGGTCTGGAAAACCACCAACGCCGGCACCACCTGGGAATCGATTTTCGACGGCCAGGGCTCCTACTCGATCGGCTCGATCACCATCGACCCGAACAACCCGTCCACCATCTGGGTCGGCACCGGCGAGAACGTCGGCGGTCGTCACGTCGGCTACGGCGACGGTGTCTACCGGAGTCGGGACGGCGGCGCCAGCTGGGAGAAGGTGGGGCTCGAGGAGTCCGAGCACGTCGGAAACATCATCGTCCACCCCGAGGACTCGAACACCGTGTACATCGCTTCCCAGGGGCCGCTGTGGACGCCGGGAGGCGATCGAGGGCTGTTCAAGACGACCGACGGCGGTGCTACCTGGGAGAACATCCTCTCAGGAGGCGAGTACACCGGCGTCAACGAGGTGCGGATGGACCCGCGGGATCCGGAGGTCCTCTACGCCGCCATGCACCAGCGCCATCGCACGGTAGCGGCGCTGATCAACGGCGGTCCGGAGAGCGGTATCCACAAGTCCGAGGACGGCGGCCAGACCTGGCGCGAGCTGACCAGCGGTCTGCCCGGCGAGGACATGGGCAAGATCGGCCTGGCGATCTCGCCCCAATACCCCGACGTCGTCTACGCGACCGTCGAGCTCGCGCATCGCGAGGGCGGCTTCTACCGTTCGGAGGACGGCGGCGAGACCTGGGAGAAGCGCAGCGACTATCTCTCGGGCGGTACCGGGCCCCACTACTACCAGGAGATCTTCGCCAGTCCGCACAAGTTCGATCGGATCTACCAGATGGATCCACGAATGCACGTCTCGGAGGACGGCGGCAAGACGTTCGTGCCGGTCGGCGAGGAGCACAAGCACGGCGACAACCACGCGCTCGCATTCGACCCGAACGATCCAGACTACCTGCTCAATGGCGCCGACGGCGGCGTCTACGAGAGTTGGGACCTGGGCAAGAACTGGAAGTTCGTCGCCAACCTGCCGATCACGCAGTTCTACAAGGTGGCGGTCGACTACGACGAGCCGTTCTACAACGTGGTCGGCGGCACCCAGGACAACAACACGCAGTACGGGCCGTCGCGGACCGACAACGTCAACGGCATCCGCAACTCGGATTGGCAGATCACCCTGTTCGGCGACGGCCATCAGCCGGCGATCGATCCGACCGATCCCAACATCGTCTACTCGGAGTGGCAGGAAGGGAACCTGACGCGCTGGGATCGGAAGACCGGCGAGATCATCTACATCCAGCCGCAGCCCGAAGCGGACGAGGAGTGGGACCGGTTCAACTGGGACTCGCCGATCCTGATCAGTCCGCACGACCCGGCGCGGATCTACTTCGCCTCCCAGCGGGTCTGGCGTAGCGACGACCGTGGCGACAGCTGGACGCCGATCTCCGGCGATCTGTCGCGCGGCGAGGACCGGCTGACCCTGCCGCTGATGGACCGGGTCTGGAGCTTCGACGCGATCTGGGACCTGTGGGCGATGTCGAAGTACGCCACGGTCACCTCGCTGGCCGAGTCGCCGCTGGTCGACGGACTCTTCTACGCCGGTACCGACGACGGCCTGATCCAGATCACCGAAGACGGTGGCCAGAGCTGGCGTAAGGTCGACTCCCTGCCGGGCGTCGCCGACTACTTCTTCGTCAACGACATCAAGGCCGATCTGCACGACCCCAACACGGTCTACGTGGTGGTCGACGATCACAAGAAGGGTGACTTCTCGCCCTACGTCTACAAGAGCACCGATCGGGGACGGACCTGGAAGAGCATCTCCGGGGATCTGCCCGAGCGCCACATCGTCTGGCGGCTGGTCCAGGACCACGTCAACCCGAGCCTGCTCTTCGCCGGCACCGAGTTCGGTGTCTTCTTCACCGTCGACGGCGGCGAGAAGTGGATCAAGCTCGAAGGGGGCGCGCCGACCATCCCGTTCCGCGATCTGGTCATCCAGCAGCGCGAGAACGACCTGGTCGGGGCGACCTTCGGCCGCAGCTTCTACATCCTCGACGACTACAGCCCGCTGCGCGAGGTCTCGGAAGAGATGCTCGAGCGCGATGCCCAGCTCTTTCCGGTCAAGGACGCCTGGTGGTACATGCAGCGGCGGCCGCTCGGTCGGGGCTCCAAGGCGACCCAGGGAGCCGACTTCTACACCGCGGAGAATCCACCGTTCGGCGCGATCTTTACCTACTACCTGAAGGACGGTCTGCAGACCCGCAAGCAGGCGCGGCACGAGAAGGAGAAGGAGATCAAGGAAGAGAGTGGGGACAACCCGTATCCGGGATGGGACGAGCTGCGCCAGGAGGAGACCGAAGAGGATCCGACCATCCTGCTCAACGTGCGCGACGCCGAAGGGAACGTCGTGCGTCGTCTGTCGGCGCCGGGGAGCGCCGGCTTTCATCGGGTCGCCTGGGACCTGAGCTATCCGGATCTCGGGCCGTACGACCCCGAAAGCGGGGGCGGCTTCTTCGGTGGCGGTGGCGGCTACATGGTCGCCCCCGGTACCTACAGCGTCAGCATGGCGAAACGCGTCGACGGGACGGTGACCGACTTCGGCCAGTCGCAGAGCTTCGAGGTCGTGCCGCTGCGCGAGCGCGGCTACAAGGGTGCCGAGCCGGCGGTGGTGGCGGCGTTCTGGAGGGAGATGGCGGAGATGGGCCGCGTCGCCCAGGCGACCCACGATCTCTTCCATGACACCGAGGAGAAGCTGGAGTTGATCCGGGGCGCCCTGATGGAGTCGACGGTGTCCGGCAACGAGCTCGACGACCGGGTGCGGGACATCGAGCGGCGGGTCATGGCCCTGCACGAGGATCTGGCTGGCAACGACCGCCGCGACAACTTCGGTGATCCGGGTCCGGTCAGCGTGCTACGCCGTCTGAGCGTGGTCGGTATCGGCAACTCCATGTCCACCTACGGGCCGACCACGATGCACAAGCGCCAGTTCGAGATCGCGCAGGAGGACTTCGCCGGGATTCGCTCGGCGTTCGCGGCGATCCTCGAGCAGGAGATACCGGCCCTCGAGGCCGACCTGGAGGCGGCCGGGGTACCGTGGAGTGCCGGCCGGGGGATACCGGGCGGCAGGTAGGAGCGTGCGCGGCTATAGTCGCGCGATGAGGGTGCGCACACTGGCGCTGGTGGTGCTGGTGGTCTCGGCCGTCGCGCTGACCGCGCGTCCGCTGCCGTCGACCGAGCCGCCCTCGGTCGAGGAGCTCCTCGAGCTCTATCGGCAGCGCGACTACTTCGCCCTGCGCGATCACCTCGGAGGGATCCCGGAGTCCGCTCCCACTGGATCCGCCGAGATGCGATTCCTGGCGGCCGCGGTCCAGCATGCGTTCAACCGGTCGCACGCCTCGAACCAGACCCTGTTGGAGCTGAGCGCGGGCGGCGCCGTGCCGGTGGAGCTGGTCGGCGAGGCGCGCCGCCTGCGGATGGCGAATCACCTCCGGCTGCACGAGTACGGGCCGGCGCTCGCGGTCGCACGGCGAATCGTGCAGGCGCCGCTGGGGAGGCCGGCTCCGAAGCTGGTGAGCGAGGTGCGCAATACCGCCCTGCTGCTGGCGGCGCTCGCCGACATCCCGCCTCAGCAGGTCGCGATCGCCAAGACCGGTCGGATCAATCGGCGACTCGACGGCCGGGTGCCAATCGAGATCGGCGGTCGCAAGATACGGCTGGCGGTCGACACCGGGGCCAACTTGTCGGTCTTGATGCGCTCGGAAGCGGAGCGGGCCGGGCTCGTGGTTCGCGAAGTCGGTCTCCAGGTGGCGACCGCCACCGGCAAGCCCGCCGTCGCCGACGTCGCGGTAGCGGATCGTGTCCGCTTCGGCACGGCGACCTACCGCAACGTCGTCTTTCTGATCTTCGCGGACGATCAGCTGACCTTCCCTGACGGCACCCGGATTCCGGGGCTGGTCGGATTTCCGATGCTCGAGGCGCTCGGCGAGGTCCGGTTCTGGGCCGACAACACGCTCGAGATCCCCGCCCGGCCGCCCAGACGGAAGCGCTTCAACCTGGCGCTCGACGATCACGAGCCGCTGGTGCGCGCCCGTGCCTTCAATCAGGACCTGGTCTGCCGGCTCGACACCGGAGCCAACCGCACCTTCTTCTACTCACCCTTCTATCGCCGCTTCCGGGAGCGCATCCACGCCATCGCCGATCCGCAGAAGGTGAAGGTCGGCGGCGTCGGCGGGCTCCGCAAGGTCGAGGTCTTCCGCGCGCCGTTCCTGACCATCAACCTGGCGCGGGCGGACGTCCAGCTGAGTCGGGTCGACATCTACTCGGCGCCGCTGGTGGAGGGCGCCGAGGAGTATCTCGACTGCAATATCGGCCGCGACGCGCTGGAAGAGTTCCGCTACTACGCGATCAATCTGAGAGACATGGCCCTGGTGCTGGGGTAGGCCTCAGGGGTCCTACGCCGGCTCGCTACGAATGCCGGTGAGAAGCTCAGGCTAGCCCGAGTCGGCGAGTCGGCGCTCCACCGTCGGCTCACTGCCCGAGTGGATGGCGAGGAAGTCGTCCCCTGCCGGCCGCTCGGCGAAGGTCAGCCGATTCGAGTCGGCGTCGAACTCCGCAAACCGGTAGCCGTGCGCTTCGAGCAGTTCGAGCACCTCGACGCGGCTGCCACCTAGGCGTAGCAGCTGGTGATCGTACGCCTCGAGCAGGAGTACCGGCAGTCTGTCGGCGGCGAGCAGGGCCTCCGCTCCGCGCAGGGCGTCGAGCTCGGCGCCCTCGAGGTCGAGCTTGACCAGCGCGTAGGCTCGGTCCTCGAGGACCTCTTCGAGGCGGACGACGCGGACGGTCTCGACCGCGTGATCTCCGGGGGCTTCGCGCACGAGCTGATTGCTGACGTCCATGTCGGCGATCAGCTGCGTGGTTCCGTCGTGAGCGCCGAGCGCGGCCTCGATCAGCTCGACGTTGGCGACCCGATTGAGCTCCAGATTGCCGCGCATCTGGCGCGCGGCGGTGGGAGCCGGCTCGAACGCGGTGACGCTCCCCTGATCGCCGACCCACCGGCAGAGCAGGAGCGAGACCAGGCCGATGTTGGCGCCGCCGTCGACCACGTGGTCGCCGGGGCGCAGGTAGCGCTCACAGAAGCGCAGCTCGTCGTATTCGAAGTAGCTGCCGAAGTAGACCAGGTTGGAGACACCGCCGGCACCGGTGTCGGCGATCACCCGCAGGTCTCCCACCAGCGGCAGCGTGGCGGGTGCCAACCCGAGCCGCTTGCGCAACTGGAAGAACACCGAGCCGACGAGGCGGCGCAGCCGACGGCCGCGGTTGTTCGGATGCCTCCAGATCTGTCGGGGGACGGCTCCCAGGTGGTAGAGACTCGAGCGGCGCTGGTAGGTCAAGGGGCGGCTGGGCTACTCGTCGTCCGCGGTACCGCCGTCCGAGGGCTGTACCAGCATGATGTGCGCCCACGGCTCCCCAGCGGCCATCAGCCAGGGCTGGCCGGTGCCGCTCGGCGAGGTCGACAGCCCGGTCTGATCGCCGGTCGCGTAGGCGATGTAGATCGAGTAGACACGCGTGCCGCCCCGGACCGTCTGGGTCTCGGCGTCGAAGCTGCCGTCCGGTCCAGTGAGCGAGTAGAGGGCCGCCGGCGCGCTCGGGAACTCGAGCTTGCCGCCGGCGATCTCGTCACGGCGGGACGAGACCACTGCCTCACGCTCGAGGCCCTGCTTGCGCAGCTCGCGACCCCGGGCCATGAACGGCTCGAGGGCGACGTGGTAGCAGGCCACATGGAAGCGCTCGTCCGAGGGATCGTCGGCCAGGCAGACCAGCTCGCCGTCGCCCTCGCGCAGGCGAACCAGCTCGCCGTCGGCGTAGCCGAGGACTGTCGCCCCCGCGCGCAGGGCTTCCGGCGCCGGGCTCACCGCGCCATGGATCTGCTCGGCTGCTGATGGGGCCTGCGACAGCGCCGGCGCCACGGTGGCGACCGAAACGAGTGCGAACAGGGCGATGAAACGATGGCTCGGCATGATTTCCTCCCTCTTTCGGAGCGCCAGCCTAGTGCACGCCGGCAAGAGCGTCAAAAGCGCTGCTACCATACCCGCCGCGACCCGTAGACACCGATGCGTATCCTCCGCTCACTCCTCCCGATCCTCGCCCTTGCGGTCGTGCTGCTCGCCTGCGGCGAGACTCCGCGCGGCGGGCCGGCGACGGCGGACGCCGGCGACGCCGTCTGGCTGTTGGCGGGCGGCACGGTCCTGACCATGGATGCCGACGGGACCGTCCTCGAAGACGGCGCGGTGGCCGTCCGGGGCGCCCGAATCGAAGCGGTCGGCGATGCCGATGAGCTCCGCTCCCGCTTCCCGCAGGCGCGAGTCGTCTCGACCGAGGGGCGGATCGTGCTACCCGGCCTGATCAACCTGCACACCCACGTGCCGATGACCCTCTTTCGCGGGCTCGCAGACGATCTGCCGCTGATGGAGTGGCTCCAGGAGGTGATCTTCCCGGCCGAGGCGGAGCACGTCGACGAGGAGTTCGTTCGCTGGGGCACTCGCCTGGCGTGTCTGGAGATGCTGCGCGGTGGCATCACCACCTTCGTCGACATGTACTACTACGAGGACGCGATCGCCGAGGAGGCCGACCGCTGTGGCATGCGCGCGGTGGTCGGCGAGACCCTGATCGACTTCCCGGCTCCCGACAACAAGACCTGGGAGGATGCGGTCGCCTACACCGAGGCGTTCATCGAGCGCTGGCGCGGTCACGAGCGGATCACCCCCGCGGTCGCACCCCACGCCCCGTACACGGTATCGGCCGAGCATCTCCAACAGAGCCACGCCCTGGCGGCGAAGCACGACGTGCCGATGCTCATCCACCTGGCCGAGGACATGTCGGAGGTCGAGCAGATTCTCGAGCGCACCGGCCTGCGGCCGATCGACTATCTGGACGACCTCGGCATTCTCGACAGCCGGGTGGTGGCCAAGCACGTCGTCTGGCCGAGCGAGTCCGAGATCGCTCTGCTGTACGAGCGCGGGGTCGGCGTGGCGCACTGTCCGGAATCGAACATGAAGGTGGCGGCCGGCGTGGCGCCGGTGCCCAGGATGCTCGCCGGCGGGGTGGCGGTCGGGCTGGGCACCGATGGACCGGCCTCGAACAACGACCTCGATCTCTGGGGCGAGATCGACACCGCCGCCAAGCTGCACAAGATGGTCAATTCCGATCCGACCCTGATCAGCGCGCCCGAGGCGATCCACATGGCGACCCTCGGCGGTGCCCGGGCGCTCGGCCTGGACGGCGAGATCGGCTCGCTGGAGGCGGGTAAGCTGGCCGATCTGATCGTCGTCGATCCGAGCGGCTTCCACCAGCGGCCGCTCTACGATCCGTTCTCGGCGCTCACCTACGCGACCAAAGCGTCCGACGTCGAGCTGGTGATGGTCCACGGACGGGTCCTGGTCGAGAGCGGCCGGGTGCTCTCCGAAGATACCGACAGCGTGCTCGAGAAGGCGGCGGAGTACCGCCAACGGATCGCCGCCAGCCTGGACCTGTGATCTAGAGCGACGCGCCGGCGATCAGCGTCCGGTCACTCCTGTTCGACCCAGGTGTTGATCGACATCGGCTCGGCCAGCCCGTCGTCCCAGACGAAAGCGTCACCCCAGGCGAAACCGTCGTCCCAGGCGAAACCGTCGTCCCAGACGAAGGCGTCGTCCCAGACGAAGGCGTCACCCCAGGCGAAACCGTCGTCCCAGACGAAGGCGTCGTCCCAGACGAAGGCATCACCCCAGGCGAAACCGTCGTCCCAGACGAACGCGTCGGTCGCGGGCAGGCCATCGAGGAAGTAGCTACCGTCCGTGAGCTGCCGTGCCCGGCCGGCGAAGTGCCGGATGCCGGCCAGGTCGTCGTGGACGTCGAGACCGCGGTTGGCGCATCCGACAGCCTGACTCGAGGCAGCCCGGTAGGCGTCGACCATGCCCGCGCCCTGTTGAAAGACGCTGTAGGCGAGCTCGCCGGTGGTGCTGACGGCCGGTCGCGCCGACGCCATCAGGCGACACTTGACGTCGTCGGGGCTCAGGCCCGGCTCGGTCTCCAGCATGAGCGCGACGACGCCGCTGACCACCGCGGTCGCCTGGGAGGTGCCGGACATCGTGAAGTACTCCTGACCCTCGTCCATGAACTCGGGATGCTCCTGCGGAATGGTCCCGTGCGGCGGCATCCAGGCGAGCATGTGGCCGCCGGGCGCGACGAGCTCGGGCTTGACGAATCCTTCGTGGGTCGGCCCGGCGGCGGAAAAGGAAGTCAGGAAGTCGTCTGACGGATTCTGTGGGGTCACACCGTCCGACATCGCCCCGACGGTGATGATGTAGGGGACGTTCCCGGGCACTCCGACCGTCATCGCGTCGGGTCCCTGATTACCGGCCGAGGCGACGACGACGATGCCCGCCTGCCAGGCAGCCATCACGGCCTGGTTGAGGGGATCGTCCCAATAGCGAGACTGCGGTGGCGCGCCGATGGAGAGGTTCAGCACCCGGATGTTGTAGAGGTCCTTGTGAGTGACGATCCAGTCGATTCCCCGAATCACGTCGAGGTAGGTACCGGCACCGGTCGTATCGAGTGCTTTGACCGCGACCAGATTGACCCCGGGAGCGATGCCCTGATAGGCGCCGTTTTCGGTCGAGTCGCTGCTCAGGGCGACCGCCGCGACGTGCGTGCCGTGGCCGTTGTCATCGTCGATGTCCTGCTCGTAGTCGTGGTCCTCGTACAGATCCGGCTCGAGACGATCCCGAATCACGTCGTACTGCGCCAGGATGCGGAGCTCCTGGAGATGGTTGTCCTGGGTCGCGGTCTTCTTCCACAGGCCGGTGTCGAGGAAGGCGATGGTGACCCCATGGCCGAAGATCCCTTCGTCGTGGAGGCAGTCGGCTCCGATGACTGTCGGGTAGTCGGTGTAGGGGGTATTGCCGAAGCTACCGCTCTGACTCCCGCTGCAGTGGGTCGGGGCCTCCGTGATCTCGGGCGGGGTAAGGGCCGCGTCGACGGTGCTGACCGTGGTCGACGTGGATCTGACCTCGAGATTGTCGACGTAGAAATACTCCCTCTTGCCGCCGTAGCCGTTGGAGACGCGGAAGCGGATCGTGGTCGCCGCGGAAGCGTAGCCGGAGATGTCGAAGTCCCGCGAGCCCTCGAGCTTGCCGTCGATGCCGGTGAAGCGCTCGAGCTCGCTGTACGATTCTCCGCTGTCGGCCGAGACCTCCAGGCTCACGGCGTCTCCCTCGTCGACGCGCGATCCGGTCCGGTACTCGAAGCTCAGTCTCGCTTGGACCACGGCCGCGCCCAGATCGACCCGGCGGGCGATGCTCACCTGACTGGTGCTCGACGAGCGGCCGCCCAGGCGCAGCTCACCGTTGCGAATCCGGACCCGCCCGCGTTCGGGGTTGGGAGCATCGGCCGGCGGATCGACCTCGATCCAGGGGGACGCGAAGTGGCGACTGCCGTCGTTGTTGTCGAAGCTGTCGTCGCCGAACCGATCGGAGACGTAGCTGATGCTGTCCAGCGCGCTGGTGACGGCGGTGGTCCGGTTGGGGTACACACGAAGGTCCGGATGGCGCCGCGCGAGCGCCCTCCGTTGCTCGGGCGTCAGCTCGGCGGCGACGCCACCGATGAGGTCGAGCTCGTGGGTCACGTTGCCGCCCACCGCTCGGACCAGCGCGGCGGTCCCGGCCACGCCCCGGCCCTGAACGATGAGCGTCTCGGGGGCCGCGGCAGCTAGCGCGGGCGAGAGCGCGAGCAGTGCCGTCAGGACCAGTCCAGCAACCAGGGTAGGGAAGAAATGGCGCGCATGGGTCATGCGGGCTTCAATTCGCAAGCGTCGTACCGTAGACCGTTGGCGATAGGCGCAAGACCGAACCAAGAGGCTCGCGCTCCTCAGAGGGTGGTCGCATCGGAGCTTCTGGTGCCCGAGGAGAGCGGCGCTAGCCGCGTGGCTCGGTCCCGCGATTCGGGCCCCATGGAGTTTCTCCATGGCCCGGTAGTTCGGGTAGGGAGAATCTCCACGGTCGGAAGTGGCGGCCGTACCCGGCGCATCGCCGCCACAATTGCTGGGCAGGCTGGACGCTCGGCCCGGCGCGGCTCGGGCCCCCTCGTCAGTCGCGCTCGGACATCCGGGCCACGATGGCGGTGATGTTGTCGGTACCCCCCGCCGCCAGAGCCTCGTCGACCAGCTGCCGACAGGCGCTCTGGGCGTCGCCTGTAGTCTCGAGGATCTCGCGGATCCGGTCGTCGGGGACGTGGCCGGTCAGTCCGTCGGTGCACAGGAGCAGCACGTCACCGTCTTCGAAGTCGACGAGCCCGACGGACGGTTTGAGCTCCTGGCCCCCGACGGCGCTCAGCAGCACGTGCTTCAAGGGTCCCTGGCTCGCTTCCTCCTCGGTGAGCCGACCGGCATCGACCATGTAGTCGGCCATCGTCTGGTCGCGGGTGAACTGCAGCAGCCGTCCCTTTCGCAGGTAGTAGCCGCGACTGTCGCCCGCGTGGACGAAGTAGCCGCGGGGCCAAATGAGCGTCAGCATCGTGATCGTGGTCGCTGCGCTGCGGCCGTCCGCCCCGAGGCGCTCCTTGACCTGCTCGTGCGCGCGCTCCATCGCCGCCTCGAGCTTGTCGATGAACTCGTGCTCGCGCTCGATCTCGCTCATGTAGTAGCAGCTCGCGGCGTGCGAGATCTGCTCGGCGACTACCTCCACCGCGGTGCCGCTCGCCTCGCGGCCGCGGGTGAGGCCGCCCAGTCCGTCGGCTACGACCAGGAGGTAGGCGCGGCCGCAGTCCAGCCGATCGGCTAGCCAGGCCTCGTCGAGACTCGAGTGCAGGGTCTGCGCCGACTTGCTCAGCGAGGCGATCAGGAACTGGTCCTCGTTCTCTTCGCGTTTGCGCCCGATGTCGGTCAGGCCGAAGAGATCGAGCTCGTAGGGCTCTGAGCGTCCACTCACGACCCGACTTCTCCGCGGTAGTCGCCGAGGGTGAGTTTCGCCAGCCATTCGAAGGCCTCCTCGACACCCTCGCCGGTCAGGGCGCTGGTCGTGAAGTTGTGCCAGCCCATGTCGTCCAAGCGACTCGAATCGGCACGCTCGAGCTGCCACTGGGCTCTCAGGTCGGACTTGTTCAGGGCGACCACCGACGGCACCTCGCCGATCGTCCGGGCGGCGATGTCGCGGAGCTCGAAGACCTGGTCGAACGTCTCGCGGCGCGTACCGTCGACGACGTACAAGATGCCCGACGCTCCGCGCAGATAGCTCGGCTTGATGTCCTCGAGCTCGTCCCGGCCGGCGAGGTCCCAGAGGACGAGATTGACCGTGGTGCCCCGGACCTCCACCTGTTTCCTGTCGATCTTGACGCCGACGGTCGAGTGGTACTTGTCGGAGAAGATCGACTCGACCCAACGCCGCACCAGGCTCGTCTTGCCGGTAGCGAACACTCCGACCATGCAGATCTTTTTCTGGATCACTCCATGACCTCACTCGCTGGTCCCGCGGGTCTCAGCTGGACGCGGAAAGTGGTGCTGCGGTTGATCCGCGACGTCGATTCGGGATCCTCGCCGCGCAGCGGCTCGGACATGCCGACTCCGGTGGTCTCTAGCTCGGGCACCTCGAAGCCCGCGGCGACCAGGGCGTCACGCACCGAGTCGGCGCGCTGGCGGCTGAGCAGGCGGTTGGTCTGCTCGGTACCGGTGGTGTCGGTGCGCCCGACCAGCTCGATCGCGGTCTCGTACCCTTCCGCCCGGGAAAGGTCCAGCAGTCGAGCCAACGCCGGTCCGAGCGCCTCCACT
This sequence comes from Thermoanaerobaculia bacterium, assembly GCA_947259925.1. GTDB lineage: Bacteria > Acidobacteriota > Thermoanaerobaculia > Multivoradales > JAHEKO01 > JAHEKO01. Next base: position 78,714 of record CAMYOG010000006.1, on the reverse strand, counting down.
CGGGTCCGTGGCTCCGGGTCGAGCTCGGCCGAGCCGAGTCGGAAGAGGACGTGCACCTCCTCCACCTCCCGAAGCATCCGGTTCAGCTCGTCGGAGGGCGCCAGTTCGACGTCCGAGAGGTCGGACCCGGCGATTCCAGGGATGGAGTCGACGAGACGGACGGCCCGGGCGCGCCACCTGGGCGATGCGCTGCCCCGTGCGATCAGGCGGCCGCGATCGAGCTCCAGCTCGAGCGAAGGCGGGGGCTCGAGCAGGCGCTCGGTACGCGCGAGGACGAGCTGCGGCTCGAGAGAAAGGTAGGGCTGCCACTCTCCTGTCACGTCTTGTGGATCGATGCCGCTCTCGGCCAGGACCACCCCCGGGTCGGCGCCGTCGGAGTCGAAGAACCCCCTGAGACGCCAACCGCCGAGTCCACGCTCGGCTTCGATGAGTACGATTCCCGGCGCCTCCTCGAGGTGTCGGAGGGTGCGCTCCCAGGCGAGGTGTGAGCGGACGGTCCAGACGATCCCGAGCAGTACCACCAGCGCCAGCACCAGCCACGCGGCACGCGGCGCCCAGCCCAGCGTCGCTGGCCGGTCGGTGGTCAGGATCGTCTCGAGACGATCGTGAAGGAGCGGTCTGGCGGGCTCGAGCGGCGTTGCATCGCCGTCGAACTTCGCCAACGGCTGCCGGAATTGGAGATGGATCAGCTCGAGGGTCTCCTCGAGCTGAAGGCGTAGCTCGGTCGGTGGCTGGCCGCGGACTACTGCCGCCAGCAGCGCCTCCGGACCACGCTCGACGAGCACGCTGAGGGTGCCGACCCTGAAATCGGCGAGACCTCCCTCGTCTTCGGCGTCGAACGAGTCGCTGACGAAGTCACGAATCGCGGTCAGCATGCCCGACACGAGGTCGGGGTCCTTCGTGCCCGCTTCGTCCACGTGCTCGTGAAGGAGAAGTAGACCGGTCTCGCGGTGGATCAGAAAGAGCTGCTCGACCTGGAAGACGAGCGCGTGCTTGATGACGATCTGCGAATAGGGGACTCCGGTGCGCCAGGCCTCGAAGCGCCACTTGAGTCCCCGGGGCGAGAGGCTGTGCTCGATGGCCCGATTGATCGCGTTGACGAAGCCGGCCATGGTCTCGGCGATCGCCTTGCGAATCGCGGGGCCGAGCACCGGATAGACGGCGTTGGCGATCCGTTGCGGGTCCCGCTCGACCGACTCGTCGATGCCGGCCTCGATGGTCGGTGCCAGAGCCCGTGCCAGCTGGTCGTCTTGTGAGCTGCTGAGAGCCGCCGCACCGGGCAGACGCTCGGCGAGCTCCTCGACGCTCAGCTCCGACTCGTCGAGCTCTCTCCGGAGCCGCTCGAGCTGCCGGCTCTCCTCGCCGAGCAACAGCTCACGGAGCTTGGCGAAAGACTCACCGTCCCGGCTGCCGTCGTCGGCGGGCGCGGCGCCGAGCTCTTCGGGGGGCTCGAGCGGGCGCGTGGGGTCTGCGGGCACTCACTTCTCCTCAGGCGGAGTCTCCAGATCCTCGCTGAGGCGGCCGGCCATGTCCGAGAAGAGCTGCACCAACGAGGCGAGGTCGGTCTTCTCGGATCGCAGCTCGTAGACGGCGCTGTCGAGATCGCCGCTGAGGCGATCGGAGAGTGCTCGGAGGTCGTCACCCAGCCCCTTGGTGAGCTTGAGGATCTCGTCGCGCAGCTCGGCATCGGCGCGATCGGTCGTCGTCTCGAGCTTGCTGACCGTCTTGTCGAGGTTCTGGAGCCCGCTCTTGAGCGAGGCGCGGAGGTCCTTGAGGTCTGCCGTGCGCTTGGTGCGCTCGGCTTTGATGCGCTCACTGAGCTTCTCCGACTCCTTGCGCAACTGGCTGTCGAGGCTCGCGGCGCGCTTCTCGGTCTCGGCCCTGTGCTGCTGCAGATCGCGTTGGAACCGGTCTTCGATCTGGGCCAACCGACGATCGACGGTACGCATCTGCGCGCCAAAGAGAATGTCTCGAACCTGATGCAGGCTCTCGCCACCGGCCTCGATATCGATCCCGGCGGCCGCGGAGGGGTTCTTCTTTGCCATATCTTCCGACTCCCACCAGAGCTGGGCGCGGGCCGAATGGCCCGGAGTAGGGCTCACCCCCCGGGTCGGAACGAAAAGCCGCTTCGGCCAGCCGATGGATCGACCGCCGCGCCAGCAAGGTACAACGAAAATCTTCCTAGGCCGGTGACGCTATCACGCGCGCGCTCGACCAGGCTCAACTCCGATCGACCTTGTGCGACAATTCCTCGACTGACTCGCGAATCGCCTCGAGCGCCAGCTCCATGTGGTCGCGGTGGGTCCGGAAGTTGAGCACACAGATCCGCAGCACGAAGCCCGAATCGAGCTGCGTACCGGTAAGAAATGTCCGTTGGCGGCTGTTGATCCGGTCCATCAGGTCGCGGTTCAAGCGGTCGAGCTCGGCGGCGCCGAGGCCGTCCCGCCGCAGGCGGAACGCGAGCAGCGAGAGCTGCGGCTCGGCGACGATCTCGATGTCCGGGATCTCGCGCAGCTGGTCGGTTGCCCACTCCGCCAGGTCGAGCTTCTCGTCCAACGCCGCCCGAAAGACGCCCAGACCGTGCATTTTGAGCGGCAGCCAGACCCGCAGGCCGCGAAAGTCCCGCGAAAGCTCGGGCGAGATATCGCAGAAGTCGACCAGGTCGGGCGACTGCTCCGGTGGCAGCATGTACTCACCCCGCATCTGATGCGCGCGTTTGAGCGCCTCGCCCTCGCGTACCAGCAGACCGCCGGTACCGTAGGGGAGGAAGAGGCCCTTGTGGGGATCGAGGGTGATCGAGTCGGCACGCGACAGCCCGCGCAGGGTCCGCCGCCCGCGCTCGGTGAGGACGAAGAACCCGCCGTACGCGGCGTCGACGTGGAGCCAGAGACGATGCTCCGTGGCGACGCTCGACAACTCCTCGAGATCGTCCACCGCGCCGGTATTGGTAGTGCCGGCGCTGCCGACGACCAGGAACGGCTCGAGGCCGTCTTCACGATCGGCCTCGATGGCCCGCCGGAGCTCGTCGATGCGAATCCTGAAGCGTTCGTCGACACCGATCCGGCGGACACTCCGAGGCGGGAACCCGGCCAGTGCCGCCGCCTTGCCGATCGAGTGGTGGATCTGCTCGGAGACATAGAGCGTGCCCTCGAGGAAATCTTCGGGCAGCCTCTCGCAGCGGGCGGTCACCAGGGCGCTGAAGTTGGCCAGCGAGCCGCCGCTGGTCAGGAAGCCGCCCGCCTCGATCGGGAAGCCGACCATGCGCTTGAACCAGTGCACGACGTTGATCTCGAGCTGCGTCAGCCCCGGGGCGGCGGCGAAGACGGTCGTGTAGCGGTTGATCGAGTCGGCGATCAGGTCGGCGACCGCGGCGTGAAACAGCCCACCGCCGGGGATGTAGGCGACGAAGCCGGGCCCGGCGGTGTTGAAGCTCTTGGTCGCCAGCCGATCGAAAACCAGGTCGAGGAGCTCGGCGGTCGACGTGGCGGTCTCGGGTGGCTCGGTCTCGGCGATCGAGCGGGCGAGCTCGGCGCCGCCGGCGACGTCCGACGCTGCCTGCTCGGGCAGCGATTCGATATGGGCGACGATCCGCTCCATCGCCTCGTCCACCAGCCGGCGCATCGCCGTGTGCGAGAGCTCGAGCGGATATTCGGGGGCGTCGGCGGTCACGCGGCGAAACCTAGCACGCATGGTGTCGTATCCTTGGGCATGACCTCTCGGCTCGACCTCACCCTCGCGCTCCTCGTGCTCCTCGGTCTCATCGGCTCGATGGTGGTGCCACCGGCGGCCGCCCAGGACCGTGGTGACTGCCGCGGGCAGCAGGCCGAGGAGTGGGCGATCGTCATCGCCGAGCCCGACGAGCCGGGTGAGCGGATGGTGGTCAGCGGCCAAGTGCTGGCCACCGACGGCGAGACGCCGGTCGCCGGCGCGACGGTGTTCGTCTTCCATACCGACGCCGCCGGCTACTACTCGCCGGGAGGTATGGACGAGTCGAACGCGCGCCTCTGCGGCCTGATGCTGACCGATGCCGCCGGCCGCTATCGGTTCGAGAGCATCCGTCCGGCCCACTACGCCACCGGCGGTCCGCCGGCGCATGTCCACTACCGGGTCTGGGGGCCGGGGATGGCGCGCCAGGGCTTCACCCTGAACTTCGAGGGCGACCCGAAGCTCGGCGTGCGCGGACGCGACGCCTCCGAGAATCCGACTTGGGCGACCATTCGGCCGATCGAGACCCGAGACGACGGCATGCTCGCGGTCGAGCGCGATCTGCGGCTGAGGTGACGGCGCCTGGCACCATTCAGTCGAGCTCCGCGGTCACCGGTGCGTGATCGGACGCGGTCAGGCCGTCCTTCTTCTTCCGGTACTCGCGGTCGGTCTCGACCGATCGGGTCCGCTCGAGCACGCTCTCGGTGCCGAGCAGGAAGTCGATACGCAAGCCCATCCCGCGGTGGAACGCTCCGCCACGGTAGTCCCACCAGGAAAAGACCTGCGTGTCGGGGTAGCGCTCGCGAAACAGGTCGCGCAGGCCCCACTGGAGCAGGCGACGGAAGCGTAGCCGCTCCTCGTCGGTGTGGAAGATCTTGCCGGCGAGCGTCTCTTCGCTCCAGCTGTCGATCGGCGCGGGGCAGATATTGAAATCGCCGCACAGGACCATGGGCGTGGCGGGATCGTGCGCGCTCTCCAGGTGGGCACGGAGATCGTCGAGCCAGGCGAGCTTGCGCGGGAAGTCCTCGTGCTCCAGGTGCTTGCCGTTCGGGCAGTAGATGGTGGTGAAGGAGAGCCCCAGGGTGTCGACGCTCAGCAGCCGCGCCCCCATCTCCTCCTGTCGGGCGAGTCCACGGTGCCTGACTTCGAGCGGCTCACGGCTCAGGACGGCGACGCCGTTCCAGGCCTTCTGACCGAGAGTGGCCGCCTGGTAGCCGTGCGCCTCGAAGGCTGCGTGCGGGAACTGCTCGTCGGTCAGCTTGAGCTCCTGGAGCCCGACCAGATCGGGCTGACGCGCCTCGAGCCAGTGGAGCACGAAATCGAGGCGGGCGCGCAGCCCGTTGATGTTCCAGGTCGCGATACGCATGGTCCGAGCTTATCCAGAATCAACACGGCACGAGCACTGCCAAGATACGGCACCTCGGCACCGATTTTCTGGCGATCCGGCCGCCGCTTTTTCGGTGCTGCGAGTCGAGGGGTGATCCCGGCCGCGCCGCTCTCGAGATCCGGCCACAGCTCGCAAGGAAGCGCGTAATCGTTTTCCATTCAGAGGTTACGAAGAGCGAACCGACGGCGACCGGGGTTCGTGAGTGGCGCGAATGCGGGTGGACATATAGACGGATGCGCATGGTACCCAGCTTGCTCTCTGACCAGGCCGGACACCAGTGCGATGAGAATGGTCAAGGCCACCGTGGTAGCGATCCTCTTTCTCCTGATACCCCATCAGGCGCCGTTCGCACGGCCCGGGGACGGGGATCGACCGGCGGCGACGGTCGACCGCTCCGACGCGGCTGGCTCGAGCTTGACCGCGGTCGACACGGCTCGCGCCGAGCCGGTCCACCGCGAGTCCCTGCAGGCGAGCGAGGGCTTCGTCTGGAGCGTCGCCTCGAGCAGCGGCGCCGCTCTCGAAGTGAGCGCCGAGCACCTTGAGACCGACGGCTATTCCTGGAGCGCTCGTACCGCAGGATCGATACCCGCCGTAGATCCGGCTCCCTGAGCGAGAGGAGACCCGCGAACGTGAATCGAAAGAGACTGCAGCGAATCGAGGCCGGCGAAGAGCCGCGTTCGAGCCAGCGCTACGCGACCAAGGACTTCGCCGTCGAGTTCCCGATCGGTGCGGCCGTCGTCGACGTCAGCGAGTCGGGAATGGGCATCGAGTCGAATCAGCAGCTGCGCGTCGGCGCCAGCTATGTCTTCCGCGTCCAGATGGGCACCAAGAGCTTCGGCATGCCCGGCCGCGTCGAGTGGTGTCGCTTCGCGGGCACCAACGGTAGCCACGGAGCCGATCCCGCGGCGGTCTATAAAGCGGGCGTCTCGTTCTCCACCGGGCCGGCGAAAGAGACCTGGGCGGCCGCCCTACGGCGCCTGATCGACTCCGGCATCCAGCCGCTCGCCATCACCACCGCGAGCTAGCCGGGCGCGGCTAGGCGTAGCGGATCCAGCGCCAGATCTCCGGTAGCGACGGCTTCTTGCCGTACATCAGGATGCCGACGCGGTAGACCCGGCCGGCGACCCAGATCATCGCCCCGGTCACCAGGATGGTGAGCAGGTAGCCGAGAGCCACCTGCCACCAGGGCGGCGTCTTGACCGCCAGCCTGAGCAGCATCAGCAGCGGCGTGAAGAACGGGATCAGGGAGCTGACGACCGACAGCATCGAGTCGGGGTCGTTGAGCACCATCCAGAAGAGCAGCATCGGTGCAACGGCGAAGATCGCGCCGACGCTCGCGAACTGTTGCGCCTCCTGGATGTTGTTGAAGGCCGCACCGACCGAGCCGTAGAAGCTCGAGAAGAGGACGAAGCCGAGGACGAAGAAGGCGAAGAAGTGGACGATCAGAGAGGGCGCTAGCGTCGGCACGTCGAACTGATCGGACAGCCAGCGCATTCGGGCGACCACTCCGGGCAGGGTCAGGACGACGATCGTGCCGAGCCAGATGGCCAGCTGGGTCAGAGCCACGCAGCAGATACCGAGCAGCTTGCCCATCATCAGCTCGGTCGGCCGGGTGGTCGCGACGATCACCTCGACGATCCGCGAGCTCTTCTCTTCGATCACGCCGAGCATCACCTGCTGGCCGTAGACCAGAATCGCGATATAGAGCAGGAAGAAGAGGACGTAGGCGAGAACCACGCCAGTAGCCGCCTGCTCCTCGCGGCTCCCTTCCGCGGTGACCCGCAGCGTCGTCAGATCGATCGAGCGGCCCAGGCGCTCGATCTCCTCCGGGTCGAGGCCGGCGGCGACCAGCCGGAGCGACCGGATGGTCGAGGAGGCGGCGCGCGCCAGCCGTTCCTGGGTCACGAAGTTCGAGACGCTCTCGGCGTGGTACTCGATCCGGTCCTCGGCGAGCCCCTGCTCGCTGATCCAGACCCAGGCGTCGATCTCGCCCGCCAGCACACGCCGGTCGAGCTCGGCGCGCTGCCCCGGCAGGTCGAGCGACGGCGGCTCGAGGATCGGCACGAACCCTTGCAGCTTCCTCTCGATCGCGGCGGTGTCGACCCCTTCGAGCGTCTCTTCCAGCTTTTCGGTCACCCGGCGCAGCTCGGGCGAGTCGGAGAGCCGGGCGGCCAGCTCGGCGCCGATCCCACCGGTCGTGTCGACGATGACCATCTTGTGAGCGCTGGTGGTCTGGGTCAGGAGCAGCGCCGGCAGTACCAGGACCGCCGCCATCAACACCGGTAGTCCGACCGTCGCGATCCAGAACCCCTTGGTGCGGATGCGCGCCAGATACTCGCGCGCCGCGATCACCCGAACGGTCTCAACCCGCATCGCGCACCGATCGGATGAAGATCTCCTCGAGGCTCGGCTCTTCCGAGCGGAACTCCTGGACGCTCAAGAAGCCGACCAGATCGCGCAAGACGTCGGCGCCCTCGATCTCGGGGGCGAGCAGGAGCTTGAGGGAGCCGTCCTGCTGGATCGAGCTCTCGACACCCGCGATCTCCGTCGCGCGGTCGAGCTCGCCCGTCGCCACCAGCCGGTAGGCGTTGCCGCCATGGCGACGCTTGATCTCGCTCAGGGAGCCGGAGAGGATCGCCCGTCCACCCGAGATCAGGCAGATCTCGTCGCACAGCTTCTCGGCCTGCTCCATGATGTGGGTGGAGAAGATGACCGTGCGGCCGCCCGAGCGATACTCGGCCAGAAGCTCCTTGAACAGCTCCTGATTGATCGGATCGAGGCCCGAGAACGGCTCGTCGAGGATCAGGATCCGCGGCTCGTGGAGCACCGTGCCGACCAGCTGGACCTTCTGCTGCATCCCCTTCGAGAGCTCTTCCACTTTCTTGGCCGACCACTTCGCGAGCCCGACGCGCGCCAGCCAGAGCCGGGTGGCCGCCACGGCCTCGCGCCGGCTCATGCCGCGGAGCCGGCCGAGGAAGACCAGGTGATCGGCCACCGTCATCTTCGGGTAGAGGCCGCGCTCCTCGGGGAGGTAGCCGACCCGCGCCAGGTCCTTCTGTCGCCGCGGGCGATCGAAGAACCGGACCTCACCGCGGTCGGGCGCGATGATGTCCATGATCATCCGGATCGACGTCGTCTTGCCGGCTCCGTTGGGCCCCAGCAGGCCGAAGATGGCGCCCCCGTTGACCCGGAGCGACAGGTCGTCTACCGCTCGGAACCTGCCGTAGGACTTGCTGACGCCACTCAGCTCGACGGAGGGGGAAGGCATCGGCTCGATTGTACGTGCTGGTGGGAATCGCGCCGTGAACAACGCTACCCTCGTCGTCGGCCCGTGCATGGCCCGGGCGGCGGCGGCAACGGGCCCTGGACCGGCACGTAAATAGCATGGTAGAACGCCTCCTCTCTTGAGCCCATGCGACCGAACCTCCTCATCTGTCTGCTCACCCTGATCCTTGCCTCGGCCTCGGCGACGGCTGCCCGTGGCGCGATCGCGGGGCGGGTGCTCGGCCCGTCCGGAACTCCCGTCGAGCACGCGCGGGTAGAGGTCACCGGCGACGGGACGTCCGTCTTTTCGGACATGAACGGTCGCTTCGTGCTGGACGATACGGAGCCGCCGATCGAGCTGATCGTCACGCATGCGCGCTTCGATGCGGCGACCCTGCGAGTGGAGAGCGCCGACGATCCGGTGGTCGTGACCCTCGGGCTCAAGCAACAGATCTACGAAGCGATCGCGGTGACGGCGAACCCGGGCGAGGAGAACTTCTCGCCGGTGAGCGTCGCGATCAGCGTGCTCGATCCGGCTCGTTCGGTGGTGCCGCCCAACACCCTGACCGAGTTCGTGGCCGGCACGCCGGGCGTGGCGGAGAACGGCCAGGGCGGCATTCTCCAGACCTACTCGATACGCGGCGTATCGCGGCAGCGGGTGATGACGCTGATCTCGGGCATGCGGATCGTCAGCGAGCGCCGGGCCGGGGTGTCGGCGTCGTTCATCGATCCACTCCTGATGGGGACCGCCGACGTTCTGCGCGGGCCGTCGTCGACCTACTACGGCTCGGGTGCCCTCGGCGGTGTGGTGCAGCTCTTCCCGCGCGTACACGAGGACTGGCTGGTGCAGGCGGGGTACGACACGCGTGGCGACGAGCTCCAGCAGATGGTCGGCTGGGGAAGCGATGGCTGGAGCGTCGGGCTCGCCCACCGGACTGCCGACAACTCCGAGACTCCTGGCGGCGAGGAGCTGAACACCGGCTTTCAGCAGACCTCGGCGACGCTCGGACGGACCTGGACGCGCGGCCGGCTGAGCTTCGATCTGCTCGCCATCGGCTCGGCGGGCCGGGACATCGGCAAATCGAACGTCGACTTTCCCGAGCGAACCACTGTCTACCCGGAGGAGGACCACGCCCTGCTCCGGTTCAGCGCGAGCTCCGAGAACGGCTGGGACCTGACCGCCTACGCTCATCCGAACGATCTCGAGACCGAGGTCTCGCGCACCGACGGGCGGGTCGACAGCGTGCTCAACGATGCGGTGGATTTCGGGTTCAAGTGGCAGCGCCGTCAGCAGCCGGCGCGCAATACGGTGGTCCGCTACGGTGTCGACTACTTCGGGCGGCGCTCGGTCGACGCCCGCGAGATCAATCGCCGGCTGATCGAAGGCGAGCTGGTCGAGACTGGGACCCAGCGGACGCTCGATGGCGGCGAGGAGGACGAGGCGGGACTGTTCGGGGCGTTCGAGCGCAACGTCGGCCGGTCGACGCTCCTGGTCGGTGGTCGGTACGCCTACCAGCGACAGCAGAACGCGAGCGTGCCCGGCACCGATGACGGAGCGCTCACCGGCTTTGCCGGTCTGGTGGTGCCTGTCGATACCAGCCTCGAGTGGGTGATCAACGTCGGCTCCGGCCTGCGCTTTCCGTCCCTGAGCGAGCGCTACTTCACCGGCACGACGGGCCGCGGCTTCGTGCGCGGCAATCCCGCGCTCGATCCCGAGCGCTCGCTCAACTTCGATACCGGGCTCCGCTGGTACGGCGATCGACTCTTCCTGGCCGGCTACGTCTTCCGCAACGACATCGACGACTACATCGAGCGCGTCGAGATCGCCGACGGCGAGCTGACCTTCGTCAACCTGACCTCGGGCACCATCGAAGGGGTCGAGCTCGAGGGGTTCCTGCAGCTGAACAGCGGCTGGGCCCTCGACTTCGGCGGCCACTCGATGAAAGGGCGCGACGATCGGGACCGGCCGCTGGCGGATATCCCCGCCGACAGCCTGTTCCTGGGCGCCCGCTGGACGCGGGGCAAGTGGAGTTGCGACGGACGGCTGGAGGCGCGGCTCAGCAAGGCTGACTTCGGTAGCGGAGAGAAGCCGATCCCTTCGGCGAGCCTGCTATCGGCCGGGGTCACCTACGAGATCCGCCCGGGACTCGGGCTGGCCCTGAGCGGGCGCAACCTGCTCGACGAGGAGTACTTCAACTCGGCCGACAGCGACGTCCCTCTCGCCCCCGAGCGGTCGTTCGCAGCCTCGATCCGCTGGCAGCCGTAGCCTGAAGACCGGCGCTGCTAGAGTCGGGGCGGCCCGCAGCGGGGCCCCCGGGGAGTACGAGATGGATATCGTGGGAATGCTGGTCGTGGGCGCGGTCGCCGGCTGGCTGGCCGGGCAGATGATGAAGGGGCACGGCTTCGGCCTGATCGGCAACGTGGTCATCGGCGTGATCGGCGCCGTGCTCGGCCGCTATCTGTTCGACTGGGCGGGCATCTCGATCGGCGGCGGGCTGGTCGGCCCGCTCGTTCAGGCGCTGGCCGGTGCGCTGGTGTTGCTCGGCCTCGTCGGCTTCCTCAAGAAGGACTTCTGATCCAGGCGGCGGCACCTTCCGCCAGCTCGTCGAGCGCATCCTCGTCGGTGCGACCCGACCGCTTGAGGACGTGGAACGAGTGGTCGCCGCCTTCGACGACGTGCAGGGTGGCGCGGCGGCCGAGCCGGTGGCAGACCGGCTCGAGCAGATCGAGACGCGCGAGACGGTCGCGGGTGCCCTGCAGGAACATCATCGGCACCGAGACCTCCGCCAGGTGATCGGCGCGCTCGCCGGTGTCGCGTCCCGGCGCGTGCAGCGGGAAGCCGAAGAAGATCAAGCCGCGCACACCGGCGAGCGGTTGCTCGGCGGCGGCCAGCGAGGTCATCCGGCCGCCCATCGATTTGCCTCCGGCGAAGAGCGGCAGGCCGCCCGTCCGCTCCGCCGCCGCGGCGACCGCTGCCCTGACCGTGGACAGCAGGGTCGACTGTCGATCGGGCCGCCTGCGTCCCCGCTCCATGTAGGGGAACTGATATCGGAAGACGGCGATCCGGCGTGCGCCGAGCCGCTCGACCAGCGCCTCGAGAAACCGATGCCGCATGCCGGCGCCGGCGCCATGACCGAGAACCAGCAGAGCGTCGGGCTCGGCCGGCCGGTCGACCAGTGCGGAGACCTCGCCTATCTTTTCGCTGACCGGAATGCGAAGCTCGGTACGACGGTTGGCCATGGCGGAGATCGAGTATGAGTGAAAGCGGGGGTCGAGTCGAGACGATCTGGATCAAACGCTTCAAGCGCGGTCCGATGGATATCGTGGCGAGCGCGGAGGCGGTGGCCGGCAAGGGGCTCGAGGGTAACGCCAACGTCGGCGGCCAACGTCAGATCACGCTCCTGAGCGCCGATCGCTGGGCGGACGTGCGGGCCGAGATGGGGCTCGACGTCGATCCGAGCCTGCGTCGCGCGAACCTCTACGTCAGCGGCATCGACTTCGTCGGCAAGCGGGGCCGCACGCTGCGGGTCGGACCGTGCCGCATCCGGATCAACGGCGAGACCCGACCGTGCCACCGGATGGAAGAGGCGCAGGCCGGGCTCCGGAAGGCGCTCTCCCCGGACTGGCGAGCCGGCGCCTACGGCGAGGTCCTGGACGACGGTACGATCTCGACCGGCGATCCGGTGACCTGGTCCCCCGCCTGACGTCGGGCCGCTGGTAGACTCGTCGCGGGCGACCCGGAGGCCACCGCATCGTAGCGGAGGGCGCGATGATAGAGATCCTGACGCTCTTTCTCGGACTGGTAGTCGGACCCCATCCGGTCGAGCTGGCGGTCGATCCGTCGGTCGCGGCGGTCGACCTGCACCTCGACGGAGTGGTCGCCGCGCGACTCGAGCAACCCCCCTGGCAGGCGCTGGTCGACTTCGGCTCCGACCTCGTTCCCCACGAGATCGAGGCGCTGGCGCTCGACGAGCGGGGCGAGGTCACCGGTCGGGCCAGCCGCGAGGTCAACCGTCCCCGGCCCGAGGCCGAGGCGATCATCTTTCTCGAGCGCGACCCCAAGGGCCGGCCGGTGGCGGCGCGTGTGACCTGGGAGACGGTCGGCGAGTTGCTGCCGATCGAGACCACGGTCACCCTGGACGGCGAAGAGCTCGAGGTGGCGAGCCTCGAGAGCTTTCCCCTGCCAAGCACGAGCGGAGACGAATTCCACTTCCTTCAGGTCGACCTGCGGTTCGCCGGCGGTATCTCGGCCCATACCCAGGTGGTCTACGGCGGCACCTATCTGGACGAAGCGGGAAGCGAGCTGACCGCGGTGCCGGTGGTGTTCACCAAGGGCAAGGCGCGCAAGCCGGCCGAGCTCGGCGACTGGTTCGTCAAGGACGGCTCGCCGCAGCGGGTGGTCGCGGTCGAGAAGGGTCCGGCCGAGATCATCGTGGTGCGCGCCGACAGCGTCCGGGAGGTGGCCGGGGGTCTCGGGGGTCGGGGATTCGATATCGGCACCGGAGTGGTCGGCGCCTCCGGCGGCTCGAGCGCCACCGAGGGCTCCGCTCCGGTCGGTAGCGGAGCGGTCGCCAGTAGCTCCGAGCGCGACCGGCGGGCCCTCGCCCTGGGCTCGGCCGAGCGGCTGCGTCTCCTCCTGCCGCGCTCTACGGAAGTCCGGCACGAGCGGGTCACCCACAGCGCCTTCGTCATCTCGCCGCGGCTCGACAGCAAGCGGGGCGGGCTCTTCTGGGCGCTCACCTCGGACCTCTACGCACCTGGGATGTCGACCAGCGAGCGGGTTGCCGACGCGGTCGCGGTCGCCGGGATGCGGGCGGCATGGGGGAATCGCCGCCGCGCCGTCGTGCTCGCCCTGGCCGGCGACGCACCGGACCTGAGCACGCTGTCGACGAAGGCCGCGCGCACTTATCTGCGCACCATGGATGTGCCGTTGTTCGTCTGGCACTTCGTCGGCGAGCAGGACGACTCGGGCGGCGCGCGACTCGAGGAGTGGCCGGAGGCGGAGCGCATTCGCTCCTTCGGCGACCTGAAGCGGGCGGTGCGCACGCTGCAGAAACGCCTCGACGAGCAGCGTCTCGTCTGGATCGACGGTCGGCACGCACCCGAATCGATTGGGCTGGCGGAAGGTGCGGTAGCGGAGCGGATCGGCACCTACTTCGAGCGGCGCTAGAGGCGGCGCTGTTAGAGTCGGCGGCGATGGAGAGAGATCTACAGGACAGGCAGCAACCGGAGACCCTGAGACTGCGCAGCGTGGTGCCAGCGATCACCGCCAGCGATCTCGAGAAGAGCATCGCCTGGTACCGGGACGTGCTGGGCTTCACGGTCGGCGCCGAGCATCAGGTGGATGGGGTGCTGAAGGCCGTCGAGATGAAGGCGGGGAGCGTCGACTTCCTGGTCAGCCAGGACGACTTCGCCCAGGGCCGGGATCGGGTGAAGGGAGTCGGCCTGCGCCTCTACTGCGAGACCGCGCAGGACGTCGATCTGGTCGCTACCGACATCGTGGCGCGAGGCGGCGAGCTCGCCCAGCCGCTGACCGACCAGCCGTGGGGTGCCCGCGACTTCGCCGTCGTCGACCCCGACGGCTTCAAGATCTCGATCTCGAACTCCGACTGAGACGAGGCCCGGGCTAGCGCGCCTCGACCCTACGTCCAACCGCAGGGCTCGAGGCGACCGTGCTGCGCTCTCGTCTGGATCGCTGTAGTTTTACGAACAGGAACGGGGTCGTTTCGTTATTCTCGGAGGCTCCCCACGGCGAGGAGCGAGCCGGACCCCGAAGTGTGGCAATGCAGGGACTGCGAATGAACGGCATCGGTTTGCTAGTGCCCGCGGCGTTACTGATCCCCTGCTCGGCGGTGGCGGCACTGACGCCTGGAGAGTGCTCCGTCGTGAGTCGGGCGCACGAGCGGCTGCTAGAGAGCTCGTTTCAGACCGAACGCACGTTCACGCTGACGGTCAACGGCGACCTCAAGAACCGTGAGGTGGCGCGGCTGAGTTACTCCGCGGGTGAGCTCGAAACCGAGGTCCTCGAATACGAGGCGCGCTCGAAGATGTGGGTGTACGAAAACGAGGGCAGAGACTTCGTGCTCGAAGCCTCGTTTGGCTGTGACCGGCTCGAGGCAGCGGGAGGGAGCCGGTACGAGCTGACATCGGAGGATGGCTCCGAGGTCGCGGAGTTCGAGCTCGAGGACGAGTCGGGGACTCTTCGACCCATCGCTTGGCGATCCGACGAGACCGCACGTGTCCTGTTCAAGAAGTTTGCGATCTCAGCTCGAGTGGTCTACGCGGACTTCGAGTGGAGATAGCGCTGCGAGCGGGTGCAAGAGGTGCGCGATGCCCGACAGAAGGACGGCATCCGACAGGAGGGGTCCAAGGGGAGGGCCCTCCCCTTTTCTGTTACCGCGGCGCCATCCGGATCGCGCCGTCGAGCCGGATCACCTCGCCGTTGAGCATCGGGTTGGCGAGGACGTGCAGCACCAGATCGGCGTACTCGGCCGGTCGGCCCAGGCGCGGCGGGAACGGTACCTGCTGGCCAAGCGACTCACGGGCAGCCTCCGGCAGCCCCGCCATCAACGGCGTGTCGAACAGTCCCGGCGCGATGGTCACCACCCGAATGCCGTGGCGCGCGAGCTCACGGGCCGCCGGCAGCGTCAGGCCGAGCACGCCTCCCTTGGAGGCGGCGTAGGCCGCTTGTCCGATCTGACCCTCGTAGGCGGCGACCGACGCCGTGTTGATGATCACGCCGCGCTCCCCTTGGTCGTTCGGGTCGTTGACCGCGATCTCCTCGGCCGCCAGGCGGAGGACGTTGAAGGTGCCAATCAGATTGACCCGGATCACCTTCTCGAACAGATCGAGCGGGTGTGGACCGTGCTTGCCGAGCACCTTGGCCGGATCGCCGATACCGGCGCAGCTGATCGCGCCGTGGAGCGCACCGAAGTCGTCTCGGGCGAGCGCGATCGCCTTGCCGACCGCCACCTCGTCGGTGACGTCGGTCGGGGCGAATCGGGCAGAGTCGCCGAGGTCGGCGGCCACCGCTTCGCCGCGCTCACGATTCAGATCGGCGAGCACCAGATTGGCGCCGCCCGCGGCGAGCGCCCTCGCGGTCGCTTCCCCCAGCCCCGAGGCTCCACCGGTGATCAGGAACGTCTTGCCTGCAGTCTCCATGATGCCTCCAATCGCGCAGCAAGATACCCGATCGGAGATCGAGCGACCAGCCCCGGTGGGGTGGAGCCGAACGGCTCCGGACGGTGACGGCTAGCGCGCTCGGGCGTCGACGGTCTGCAGAATCCAGGCGCGGCAGTAGGCGCCGAGAGCGAGCAGGCCGAAGCCGACCGTGCCGAACATGATCGAGGTCGCCAGGAGCAGCATCACGTGGAGAGGCTCCGCCAGATCCGCGATGCTGATCAGCTTGAAAAAGAGCGCCCCGGCCATCACCGCGGTAACGAAGGCGATCGCGGAAGCGGTCTTGCGGATATTGTCGATCGATGGCTTGTGGGTCGTGGTGCGGATCATGGTAGAGCGGACGGAGCCGTGACGGGTATGGAGCTCTTCGCTCTCGTCGTCTGTCTGTTCTGGGTCGTTCTGATCTTCGACCGGTCGCGCGCCTGGCCGCACGAGCTGCGTCTGACCTCCTCGCGCGGCGCCGAGGGGCGAGCGCTCGACGGGGTTGTGGCGGTGGTCCCGGCGCGCAACGAGGCCCAGGCGCTGAGGCGATCTCTGCCGTCGCTTCTGGCCCAGGAGGAGCTCGCGGGGATCGTCCTGGTCGACGATGCGTCGGACGACGGCACCGCCGAGGTCGCTCGGGAGTTGGTGGCGGCCAGCGGGAGAGACGACTCCTTCCGGCTGGTGCCGGCTCGGCCGGCGCCGACCGGCTGGGCCGGGAAGGTCTGGGCGCTGTCGGAGGGCATCGGGGCGCTCGACGACGATCCCCGGCTCGATGCCTGTCCCTGGCTGCTCCTGAGCGACGCCGACATCGAGCACCGTCCGGACTCGGTCCGATCGCTTCTGGAGCAGGCGGCCGACCGCTTCGATCTGGTGTCGGTGATGGCTCGGCTGCGAACGCGGTCGTTCTGGGAGCGCCTGCTGATCCCGACGTTCGTCTACTTCTTCCAGCTGCTCTACCCGTTTCGAAAGGTAGTCCGGACGGACTCGGAAGTAGCGGCGGCGGCCGGAGGGTGTGTGCTGGTGCGGCGTGAGTCGCTGGCGGCGGCTGGCGGCTACGCGGAGATCGCGGGTGCGGTGATCGACGACGTCGCGCTGGCCAGGCGGATCGCGGCGGCGGGCGGTCGGCTCTGGCTGGGGTTCGACCGCGGTATCCGCTCGCTCCGGCCCTACCCGCGGCTCGCCGACCTCTGGCGGATGGTGTCGCGCAGCGCCTACGACCAGCTCTCGTACCGGCTCGATCTACTGTTCGTGGTCGTGGTCGGTGTGGGCGTCTTCTTCGTGGCGCCAGCGATCCTGCTGGCCGCGGGCGGCGTCGCCCTCGCCCACGGGCAGCCAGGCTCGGGCTGGACGACACTCTGGGCGTCGATCACCCTCCTGCTCCAGGCGCTGGCCCTACGGCCGGCGGTGCGACACCACGGTCTCGGCTGGCCATGGTCCGGGGTGCTGCCGGTCTCGAGTCTGCTGTTCGGCGCCATGACCGTGTCGTCGGCATGGGCGCACCACTCCGGGCGCGGGGTTCTCTGGCGGGGGCGGAAGGTCGGCACCGGCGCCTCCGAGGAGTGATAGAAGTAGGCGCGATGAGGCGCTCGCTCGTGCTCGCGATCACTCTCCTCGCCGGCTGCTCGGGCGGCGACACGCCGCTGACCGAGGCCGCGGCGGCCGGCGATCGCGCGGCCGTGGTACGGCTGCTGGCCGACGGAGCCGACCCGGATCAGCTCGACGGGAGCGGTCGGAGCGCGCTCGCTCGCGCCGTGCGCGCCGGTCACTTCCAGCTCGTCGGGATCCTGGTCGCCGAAGGTGCCGATCCGAATCTGCGCGGCGCCGCCAGAGGCTGGACGCCGCTCCTGCACGCGGTCCACGTCAAGGGGATGGACGCGGTGCGGGCGCTGCTCAACGCCGGCGCGGATCCGAACGTGGCGTCGGAGAGCGGGCGGACGCCGCTGATGATGGCCGCCGGCTACGGCTTCCCACGCATCACCCGGCTGCTGCTCGAGCGGGGCGCGAATCCGCGGGCCACCGGTCCGAGCGGCGACGTGGCGCTCGGGAACGCGCTGGTCGGTGTCGCCGAGCTCGACTACATGACGATCGGAGACTGCCAGACCGACACCGTCCGCGTCCTGGTCGAGGCAACGCCCGATCTACGGCTGGAAGAGGGCTCGTGGCCCCTGAGACTCGCGCGGCTCAAGCGCTGCCACGAGATCGTCCGCCTGCTCGAGGCGAACGGTTAGTCGCTACGCGCCGCTACCTGGAACGGCAGATCGACGTACGGCGTGCGCGTATCGCCGCCGCTCCCCCCCAGCGCGGCTTCGAACGGCCGGCGCAGGCTGTTGCCCGCCAGGTCCTCGAGCAGGGTACCGACCCGGATCCGATAGACGCCATCGCTCCAACCGCGCTCCGGTCGGAAGCTCCAGCGGGTCTCACCGATCTCGACCTTCACCCGCCCGCGCACCGGAGTGCCGTCGCCGTCGATCACTTCGATCAGCCCCTCGAGCAGGCCGCGGTCGAGTGGCTCCGGAAACGTCAGTCGCACCGGCTGGTCGGAGCCCGCGGGTGGGTCCAGGACCCAATCGGCGGTACGGGGCTGGTCGCGGTCCGGGGCACGGACGTCGAACTCCTTGAAGTAGTCGCGCACCAGCGGCACGCCGCGGGCGTCGAGCAGCTCGTGGTCGATCTCCAGCCGGTAGCGTCGACCGGCACGCAGCGGCGGCCCGACCTCGACGTTCGGACCGACGCCGCGCTTGATGCGGCCGGGATCGAAGAACAGCGTGAGTCGCGTGCGGTCGGGGCTCCAGAGCTCCCGTTCCGGGGCGACGAACGGCCCCGAGACCGGCTGGCCGTCGGCGTCCAGCAGCCGGATGTGGTGACGGGCGTTGCCGCTGCTCATCGCCGCCGAGAACTGTAGATAGACCCGCAGGAGGTTCTCCGGCACCTGCGAGATGCTCGGGTAGACGCCGGTGAGCGCCGTCGAGGGCGGCAGGTCGACCGCCGGCATCGAGAACGTCTCCCGGATCTCACCCTCCGGCGCGGACGGGCGCCTGAAGCGCGCGACGTAGGTCTGTCCGGCGGCCAGTGGAAAGCGCGGAGTGAACCGGAGTCCCCAGCCTTCGATCTCGTACGAGCCGAGCAGGGGTGGCAGCTCGGCGCCGGGGAGACTCGCCTCCCGGGTATGCACCGCGAACCACGCCGTCCAGTCGGTGGGGGGGAGGTCAGCCAGCTCGGCGAGCAGGACCGGGTCGAGTCCGCGGATCTCGACGGTCGCCCTATCGGCCGCGGTCACGAAGTGGATCGTCGGTGGACGCTCCGCCGCCGCGACCAGAGCGGCCGCCGCCAGCGCCACGGACAGCAGCGCTGGCAGCCGCGGCGCGGCGCGGCCGGCGGCTAGAGCCACTGCTTGCTGCGCGGACCGAGCATCAGGGCGCCGTTCTCGGCCGCCCGGAACAGGACCAGGATGTTGTCGTCGTCGAACGTCGCCATCTGCACCACGTGGCCGAGCGGCGAGCCGATGTACGGCGCGCCTTTGACGATCTCGTCCTTGCCGACCTCGGACGAGATCCCCTCGCTGGCGTTTGCCGCCTCGAGGTCGCTCGCCTTGAACTTCATGGTGCCGCGGTTGGTGTTGGAGAGCAGAATGTAGCGCTCGCCTTCGTGCTCGTACGAGATCATGTCGACCGGGATGTTGCCGAAGCCGAGCTCGGCGATCGTCTTGCCCCGCAGCTTGGTGCCGTTCTCGAGCCGCTCGACCGGGAAGGTGACCAACGGTGTGCAGAGATAGCTAGCGACGACGTGGGGCTTGCCGTTCAACTCGTACTGCATGAAGGTGAAGATCGGCGCGTGGGTCTCCCACTTGCCGTGCGCGCCGTGGTAGATCTCGAGTCCGGTGGTCTCGACCTCGCCGTCGAACGGAAAGGCGGCGCGGCGCAGGGTCGAGGCGAACTCCTCGTTGGAGAGACCGGCGATATAGAGCTTGCCGTCGATGAACTCCAGATCGGTGACCGTATAGCTGCGCGCCTTGCGGCGGCGGCCCATCATCGCCTCGGGGTCGGGAGCGTTGGCGATGTCGAGCCGGGTCACCTCGAGGCCGTCGAGCTTCAACTCGCCCAAATCGCCCGAGCCCGACACGGTCATCAGGACCGGAGACGTACTCTCGCCCGAGCCGCGCATGATCGACAGCACGGTCGTTCCGGACGGCTGGTGGACTGCGAGATCCTTGATGAAGACCTCGCGGACGTCGACGCCGAGCATCGCCGCCAGCTTGGCGTCCAGGTCGCGAACGCCTTCCATCTCCCCGGACGAGGCCTCGCTCGGCAGGCCGGTCTCGATGGCGTGGATCGCGGCACCGCGTGAATCGGCCACGAAGAGGGTGTCTTCGGGGCCGAACTCCAGGGCACCGACCGATTGCAGCTCGGCGGCCTGGAGCGATGGGCTGCTGGCGACGAGCAAGAGGGCGAGGGCGACGAGATGGGCGCTGGACTTCATCTTCAGACTCCTATAAGGCGCGATCGGATGGTTCGAGACTCGGTGTCTGGTACGGCCACCGAGCGGTGAGAGTTTAGTATCCCGACGGAGTAGAGTGCGCCCCTGGCGGCCAGATCGTCTCGGATCTGGAGGAGTGTGAGCCGCCGAGGCGCACTAGTATGGACAGTCCGAGAGGCCGGGAAGTTCCCAGGAGAGCGCGAATGAGACGGATGACGACGACGATCCTCGCTCTGGCCGTCACCATGAGCGGCTGGGCGGCGGCCGACGGCGGCGGTGCCACGACGGTGATCCTGGTCCGGCATGCGGAGAAACTCCTGACCGGCGGCGACGTGCCGCTCAAGGAGCCCGAGGGGACCGACCGCGCCAGAGACCTGGTCGCCGTAGTCGAGAACGCCGGCGTCTCCGTCGCCATCGCCTCGAAGTACCGGCGCACCCAGATGACGGTCGCGCCGGCGGTCGAGGCACTCGGACTGCCGACCGAGCGGGTGCTCGAGCGCACCGAGGTCGAAGAGGTCGCGAGCGAGATCCTCGAGAATCAGCGCGGCAAGACGGTCCTGGTCGCCGGTCACAGCGACACCGTGCCGCAGATCGTCGCGGCGCTCGGCGCTCCGTCGCCCTGTCCACCGTTCGAGGTCCACCCGGAGTACGGCTGCATGCTTCCCGATCCCGAGTACGATCACCTGTTCGTGGTGACCATCCCGGCCGATGGGCCGGCGACAGTGGTCCGGGCGCTCTACGGCGCGGCGTCGCCCTAGGGTGCCAGGCCTGCAAGATGCAGGTTGCACTCAGCTCTCGGCTTCAACTTGCATCTTGCAGGCCTGGCACCCTCACTACGGATGCACCCAGCCGTGCTTGAGCTCGAGCTCCCGTAGCCAGCTCTCGGTCGACGGATGTACGGTGTCGCCGCCGACCTGCTCGAAGAAGAACTCCTGGCGCTCGACCCGATCCGGGGCGAGCTGGTTCATGGTGCTCGCCTCGTAGAGCCGGCCGTTGATCATCGTGTGGGTGACGTACTCCGAGCGTCGCAGATCCTCGAGCGGATTGCCGTCGATGATCGCCAGGTCGGCGAGCTTGCCGACTTCGAGCGAGCCGACGTCACCGTCGAGCCCGACGTACCAGGCGGCGTCGATCGTCCCTCCGCGCAGCGCCTCCCAGGGCGTGAAGCCGCCTTGGTGCATGATCCACATCTCCCAGTGGGCACCCAGTCCCTCGCGCTGGCCGTGAGCGCCGATCAGCACCGGCACACCGGCGTCGCGGAGCCGCTTGGCGAACTCCGCGACGTGGATGTGGTTGTAGTGACTGTCGGGCGCCTTGGTGCGGCGGATCGCCCGCGGCTCGATCCGGGAGCGGGGTGTGTAGCGCAGCAGACGCTCGTTCTCCCAGACGTTGGTGTGCTCGTACCAGTAGTTCTCGCCCGACATGCCGCCGAACGAGACGACAAAGGTCGGCGAGTAGCCGGTGCCGCTCTGTGACCAGAGCTGCACGACGTCGTCGTAGCCGGTCTTGATCGACATCGAGTGCTCGATCCCGGTATGACCGTCGACGATCTCGGACATGTTGTGCTGGAACTTCATGCCGCCCTCGGGTACCACCATGACCCCCAGTTCGCGGCCGGCGGCGATGATCTGCTGACGCTGGTCGCGGCGCGGCTGCTGGTAGCTCTTGACCGAGATCGCGCCGACTTCCTGCAGGCGCCGGACGTGGAAGAGAGCGTCGTCGTAGCCGTCGATCTTCGCGGTGGCGCCGGGCGAGTGGGCTCCGTAGAGGATCGTACCGGTGGAGAAGATGCGCGGACCGACGATCGTGCCCGCGCGCTGCATCTCGGCGGCGGAGAAGATGCTCGAGGTGTCGTTCGACGGATCGTGCACCGTGGTCACGCCGAAGGCGAGATTGGAGTACTGCGCCCAGTTCTGCTCGGGCGTGATCTCGCTCCGGGCCATGGCGCCGTGGGCGTGGACGTCGATCAGGCCGGGGATGACCGTTCTGCCGGTGCCGTCGACGACGACGGCGCCGGCAGGTACGTCGACCTCGTCGGCCGGCCCGACCGCCGCGATCCGGTTGCCCTCGACGACCAGGGTGCCGTCCTCGATCACCTCCTGCTCGCCGTCGCGAGCGCCGCGCATGGTGACGATGCGGGCGCCGGTGATGGCGATCGTTCCCGCGGGCTTGTCGGCGGCGATCTCGAATCGCAGGTCGATGCCCTCCGCGACCGGCTCCGGGAGCTCCTCCGGAGCACCCTCGAGAAAACCGAAGGCGTCGCTCAGCTTGCGCGAGAAGAGGGCAGCGCCGTGCGCCCAGTGCAGGCGATCGCTGTCGGCCGACCAGTGGAGGAACTCGCCCGATCGGCTCGAGACCTGCTTGACCGGGTAGGCGCCGGTGGAGCTGCCGATAGAGACCTTCGTGCCGGTGCGCAAAAAGGGCGCTACATAGGCGTTGAACTGCTCGGTGAAGGCGACCCAGCGACCGTCCGGCGAGACCGAGAACTCGGTCGCCTTGGCGCCCTGAAGATGGGTGCGCTCTTCCTCGCCGTCGATACCGATGCTCTTGAGCGCCAGCTCGGTGAAATCGACCGACTCCGAGAAGAAGACCCGCTCGCCGTCGGCGCCGAAATGGGGGTCGGAGCCGGAATCGGAGATCCGGGTCGCTTCGCCTCCGGCCACCGGCACCAGGTAGATACCCGGCTCCATCGACCAGAACGGCGACAGCAGGAAGCCTCCCGAGATCTTGCGGAAGACGACACTCTCACCGTCGGGCGAGAAGCGGGGCTCGACATAGTGACCGGGCTCGGTGGTCAGGACGCGTCCCTCGCCACCCCCGATCGGCGCCACCCGGACGCTGCCCAGCTCCTGATCGTCCCAGGTGGTGTAGACGACAAAGCGGCCGTCCCGCGACACCGACGGATGGAACTCGAAGTGGTCGGTCTGGCGGGTCAGGCGACGCTGCCGGCCGCTCGAGAGGTCCTTGACGTAGAGGTGGCCGAGCGCCTGGTGGACGACCCGGCCGTCGCCGGCGTACTGCGCCCAGCGCGGCATCTTGACCTCGAAGCGGTCGGGCGCCACTTCGACCGGAAAACGCAGCGTCTTCTGGACTCTCTTCTCGGTCCGTATCCGCACGGGGATCGGAGTCACCTCGCGGCTCTCCACGTCCAGCCGATGGAAGCCGCCGCCGCTCCAGAAGACGATCGACCCACCGTCGGGCGTCCAGGCGATCGCCGGGGCGTTCCCTTCGGTACCGCTCGATTCCTGGAGGTCGCGCTCGAAGCGGTCGTAGACTACCCACTCGTTCCCCGACTCGAGGTCCTTGAGGTAGATGGCGCTCACCAGTCCGTGCAGACGCTTGACGAACGCCAGGTAGCGTCCATCGGGTGACGGGGTCGGTCGGATCGCTCCACCCGGCCCTCTGACGAACGTCTCGGACTCGCCGGTCTCGCGGTCGAAGCGCTGGATGGCGAAGATCGATCCGGTCGAGTCCTTGTTGTACTGCCAGACCCTGCCCGGCGTGGCGTCCTTGCTGTAGAAGACGTAGCGGCCGTCGGCCGAGAATGCCGGCTCGGCCATGTTCTTCTGATCGCGCTTGCCGTGCGGCCGCTCGGTCAGCTGCAGGCCGTCGCCGCCGCCGACGTGGTACATCCAGATCTCACCGGCAGCGATGCTCCGCGTCGAGGTAAAGCCCTTCATCGCGGCGAGATAGTTGCCGTCAGGGCTCCAGGCCGGCGTGTGGATCAGGTTGTCCTTCTCCTCGGTGATCGCCCGTGGGTTGGTGCCGTCGGCGCCCATGATCCAGAGGTTGTCGCCGCCGGCGCGATCGCTGATGAAGGCGATCTTGCTGCCGTCCGGGCTATAGCGAGGCTGGTAGTTCCAGGCGATGTCGTCGGTCAGCGCGGTCGCTTCGCCGCCGCCGATCGGCACGGTGTACAGGTCTCCCAGCATGTCGAAGATCAGCGTGCCGCCGTCGGGGCTGACGTCGACGTTCGACCAGGTGGTCTCGGTGGTGTCGATGGTGATGGTGTCGAACTCGCCCACCGGGTCGTTCACGTCCCAGGTCTCTTCGTCCGTTTCCGTCTCGTTCTCCTCGAGAGCGGAGACCGGCGCGAGCGCGCCCAGGGCGAGCGCGAGGGCGATGATGAAGCCGAGCCTGACCAGGCGAGCGGGAATGTCGAGCCAACTCATGCACTACCTCCAGTCCGTAGCAGAGGCGAAGTATCTCAGACTTCGCTCCGCCCAACGGTCGCCGTCTAGCGGAGGCGCAACAGCCTCGACCAGGAGCCGTCCGGCTCCTCGGGAAGGCGGTAGCCTCGGTGGAGGGTCGCCTCCTCCGGGGCGACCAGCTCGACCTCTATCCCCGCCGCCGCCATCAGCGAGGCGAAGAGCTCGTCGGCTTCCTCGGGCACTCCCTGGAAGAGGAGCCGCGCCAGCGGTGCTCCCGCCCAGGGCCCGCCGGTCAGCGAGTGCAGGGTCTCGAGGATGCGATAGCTGGTCAGCTTGCGCTCGCTCCGCTCCGCCGCCGCGAGCAGCGCACGGACGAATGCGTGCTCTTCGTCTGCCTCGTCGCTCCGGCGGGCGGCCGTCGAGGCGGCCAACCAGAGAGTCGAACCGCAGACGTAGAGGTTGTGGAAGTCACCGGTCTCGGTCGAGCGCAGGAGCGGGCGACCGCGGAGTCCGATCAGGCACTCGTTGGCTCGCTCGACGAGTTGTCGGCGGTGTGCCGTCGAGTCCACGAGGCCCATCTCCAGCATCGTGGCCAGAGCGTAGTGGTCGGCGGCGCCTTCGGTGATCCACTGCTCGGCGCCGTCGAAGGCGGCGACGAACATCTGGCCGGTCCAGAAGTGGAAGGCCTCGTGAGCGCTGCGGTCGAGCCACATGAGTCGCGCGTCGCGAGTCTCCTGCTCCCAGGCGCGACCCTCCGCGGCCATCTGAACCAGTCCGTCCAGCGTTCCGCCCTTGAAGGTGAGACCGCTGATGTCGGTCGGTCGGTACGAGAGCAGCACCAGCGGCCGGAAAGCGAGCTCCACTCCGGTGATCTGGGCGTAGCGGTCGAAGAGGCGTGGTAATAGCGGCTCGATCTCGCGACGCAGCCAGGCCGGCAGGCCGGGATCGATCAAAAAGCTCATCCGCTCGCGCACCTCCGGCCTGCCGGGGCCGAAGTAGACATACGTACCGTCGCCGGTACTCTCAGCGGATTCGAGCCACTCCAGCTCGCCCTCGCCGTGGTGGTCGAGCAGGACGACGTTGCGTCCCGCCGAAGTGCGCAGCCGCCAGCGGTGATCGAGGGCACCGGCGCTCCCCGCGACGCGGACGCTCAGGTCTCCGGTATAGAGGAGCCGGCCGCCGTCGGTGTAGGGGACGGTCAGCTGGTAGGCCTTGACCCGGGTTCGGAAATCGGAGGTGAAGCGCAGGGCGATCTCGCGCACCGGCGGCCCGGTGACGGCAACGACGTCGCGTATCTCGCCGCTCGCCGGCTGGTGCTCCTCGGCCCACTCCAGCCCTTCGGAAAGAAGCTCCCACTCCTCGCCGCGGTACGCGCTCCGGCCGCGCTGGAAGACCATGCCGGCCACCGGGTCGGCGAAGCGATAGGTGACACGCCAAGCGTCTTCAGCCGGCGCTTCGGCGACCTCGATCCCGATCTCGGGTGCCGCTGACGCGCCGGCGAGGGCTGGGGCCTCCACCAGCAGCAGGAGCCCAGCCCAGAGAGGGAACCGCATCTCTACCTGGTCTGTGAATCGTCGGGTGCGGTGTCCGGCTCGGCGGCGCGGTGCACGATCTCGCCACCGACCATCGTGAGCAGGACGCGGAGATGCCGCAGCTCCGCCGGCTCGACCTCGAATGGGCTCCGGTCGAGGACTACCAGGTCGGCCAGCTTGCCGGGCTCGAGCGAGCCCTTGATCGCCTCCTCTCCTGCCGCCCAGGCGTTGTGGACCGTGTAGGCGCGCAGGGCCGTGTCGACGCTCACCCGCTCCTCGGGGAACCAGCCCCCCGCGGGCTCGCCGCCGAGGGTCTGGCGGGTGACGGCGGCGTAGATCCCGAGCACCGGATTGGCCGGGTACCAGGAGGCGTTGGTTCCCGGCCAGTCGCTGCCGAAAGAGAGCCGAACGCCGGCGTCCTCTAGGGTCTTGAAGGCGTACGCCCAGCGCGCTCGCGCGCCGATCCGCTCCTCCATCCAGCGCATGTCGTCGATGCAATGGTAGGGCTGGACCTCGGCGACGATCCCCATCGACGCCATCCGCTCGGCGACCTCTGGCCCCCGGATCACCTGGGTGTGGATGATCCGCAGGCGACGGTCGCGCTCGCCGTTGGTGCGAATGACCCGCTCGTAGAGATCGAGCAGGTGATCGATCGCTTCGTCGCCGATCGCGTGGACCTGCGGCCAGTGGCCGGCGGCGTCGGCGCCCACGAGCAGCGTCTCCATGTTGCCCCACGGCTGCATCATCGTGCGCCAGGAGCCGCGCTCTCCGCTGGTCAGGTAGGGCTCGTAGAAGCGCGCCGACGAGTTCCCCATGATGCCGTCGACGAAGCCCTTCAGCCCGCCGATCTTCAGCCACTCGTTGCCGAAGCCGTGGCGGATGCCGAGCGCGGCGAGCTCCTGCCAGCGGTCGAGCGTCGGCCGCGCATAGACGCGCACGGTCAGCTCGCCCCGCCGGAGGAGCTCCTGGAAGACCGCCATCTGCGCCGGCCTGGTGATGTCGTGAATCGTGGTGACGCCGAACCGGCGCAGGCGCTCGAGCGCTGCCGCCGCCTCCGCCAGGCGCAGCTCCATCGACTTCTCGGGGATCACGGCCCGCACCCGCTCGGCCGCGGCGGGTGTCAGCCGGCCGGTCGTCCTGTCCTCCGCATCGCACTCGACCCCGGCGTCGTCACAGGAGAGGGCGGCGTGCTCGAGCGCCGGGGCGTTGGCGAGGTAGAGCGAGCGGTCCCATTTCGACAGCAGCACCGGGTTGCGCACCGCCGGTGGGTCGACCAGGGAACGGTCGGGCTCGAACGTCGTTGCCGCCGTGCCGGCACCGGTCGATCCCTGGCCCCACGCCTCGTAGGCGCCCCAATCGCCGCCGACCAGCCAGGTACCCGCGGGTACGCGGGCGCTCGCCTCGCCCACCCGGCGCGTCAACGACTCGCCGCCGGCGACGTCGAGCAGGTTGACCCCCAGGATCAGCGCTCCCGCGCGGTCGAAGTGGGTGTGGTTGTCGATGAAGCCGGGAGCGACGAAGCTGCCGTCGAGCTCGAGGACTCGGCTATCAGGCCCGGCCAGTGTGGCAACGTGCGCGGCCGCTCCGACGGCGACGATCCGGTCGCCCTCGACCGCCACCGCCTCGGCCCACGGCCGCTCCGTATCGCCGGTCCAGATACGACCCCCGGTGAGGATCAGGTCGGCGGCGGCGCCGGGCGCGGCCGCCAGCAGCCAGACCGACAGCAGGGAAGCTGGCAACCTTTCGAGCATCGGATCGCCGCATGCTAGCAGCCGCATGTCTGCCCTCCCTGTAACTCTCGGGCCTCGGGATGCGTTCAGGAATGCAGAGGCGGTCGCCAGCCGTGAGGTGTAACTTTCGATGAGTCAGACTCGTTTGCTGGGGAAGAATGCGATTGGCCGAGTTCGAGGAGGCCGTGGCGGCACACGAGGGTCGTGTGTTCACTCTCGCCTTCTACATCCTCGGCCGGCGAGAGGACGCCGAGGAGATTCTGCAGGAGGTCCTTCTGCGGCTCTGGCGCCATCGGCGCAAGGTCAAGCCCCGGCGAATGGGGGCGTGGCTGGCGCGAGTGACCCGCAACGCCTGCTACGACCGGCTGCGGCGGCTCGGCTCGGCCGGCCGCGATGCGATCATCCCGGTCGAGGCCTCGGAGCTCGAGCGAGCCGCGGGCTCGGGACCCGATCCGGAGCAGCGCGCGACTTCGGCCGAGCTGCTCCGTCGAATCCACGCCGAGCTGTCGGCGATGCCGGAACCGTTCAAGAGCGTTCTGATCCTGCGCGAGATCCAGGAACTCAAGTACCGCGAGATCAGCGAGGTCCTCGGACTGCCGCTGAACAGCGTACGGGTCTACCTGCACCGTGGGCGGCGTCGGCTGCGCGAGCGGCTACGTGAGGAGTTGGGGAAATGACCGAGCGTGACACCTCCGTCTGTGAGCCGTGCGAGAGCGCGATCGAGGCGTCTCTCGACGGCGATCTCGAGCCGGCGCGCTTCGCCGCCTTCGAAGCCCACCTCACGAAGTGCGCGGCATGCGCAGAAGAGCTGGCCCGGGCGAGCCGGCTCCGAGACCACCTCCGGGCGTTGCCGCGGCTCGACGCTCCGCGGCCGGTGGTCGCCGCAGTCCTCGAGTCGGCCCGCTCGGAGGCCGAGACCCGCGGGCGCCGGCGCGCGGGTTGGCTCGGTCCGTTGCGAGCGCGTCCGGCGCTGGCCGTGGTCGCTGCCGTCGTGCTCCTGGCGATCGCACTGGTCACGAGCCTCGATCGGACCCGTGAGCCGTCCGGCGTAGTAGCGTCGAGCGATCCGGAAGTCATGCGTGCCACGCTCGAAACGAAACTGGCGCTCGCACACTTCGCGCGCGCCAACCGCCGGGTCGGCCGTGGCCTGAGCGAAGACCTGCTGCGTGAGCGGGTCGTCCGCCCCGCGGTCCGCAAGCTGATCGAGGCGCCGGCGGCGCCCGGACTGGCGATCGAGGAGAGAGGTTGAGACCGTGCGATGGAGACGTGACAGGCGCTGGACGATAGTTCTCCTGATGTTCCTCGGCTGGACCGCCGTGGCGACCGCCGAGGAGTCTCTCGAGAGTCATCCTGGGTATTTCTCGCTCGACGATCTCGAGATCATCGACCCGAATGGTTCGAGCGTCGACATCAGTCTGCAGGGAGCTATGCTGCGATTGGTCGGCGCCGCCGTGCTCCAGGAGGAGCCCGAGCTGGCTGAGCTGGTCTCGCAGATGGCGTCGATGCGCGTGCTGGTGGCTCCGATCGACGAGATCGACCCGGTGGCGGCGACCGCCGCCATCGCGAAGGGCGTCGCAACCCTCGAGGAGAAAGGCTGGCAGAGGGTCGTTCGAGTGCGCGAGGAGGGCGAGCAGGTCCACGTCTACCTGAAAGAGGTCGACGGCCAAATCGAGGGGCTGACGCTGTTCGTTTTCGAGCCGGAGGACGAGATGACGTTGATCAACATCGCCGGCCGTATCGACGTCGACCTGCTCGGCGCGCTCAGCCAGGCGTTCGACGTGCCCACCCTCGAGGAAGCGCTCGCGGAGACCCCCGGGGCCGCCGCGGACGCCGAGGAGGAGCGGTGAGACGCCTCCTGCCGGTGCTTCTGCTGTCGATGCTGCCCCTCGGAGGGTGCGTCGAGTCGTCGATGGTGGCGCGCACCCGGATGGAGCTCGAGGACGGGATTCCGGGCGCCAGCTTCGATCGTGAGCACGCGATCCATCTGGGCAGGATCTCTACCGCCCTGCTCAAGCCGGTGGCGCTCTGGGCGCTCGGCGACGAGACCGAGGAGCTCGACTTCGTGCGCAAGATCCGGCGCGTCGACGTCGCGGTCTACGAAGTGATCTCGTTCCCGGACTCGATCGATGGCCACGATCTGGCCGCGGTGGAGCGGCGCCTGCACCGGAAGGGCTGGAATCGCGCGGTCCGCTCGCGAGAGGCGGACGAGATCACCTGGGTCTTCCATCGCGAGAACAGCGCCGGCGAGATCCGAGACCTGTTCGTGGTGACGGTCGACGGCGCCGAGATGGTGATCGTCCGGGTGAGCGGCCGGCTCGATCAGGCGCTCGCCGAGCTGATCGCCGACGACCCGGGCGGCTTCGGCGCCAGCCTGGGCGGCTGATCGAAAGCGGCCGAGTTACGCAGGTCACAGCCACTCCCCGGGTAGCCGACTAGTCTGCTACCCTCCTGCCGATACGCCGCTGGCGCGCGACGCCTCGGCCTGTCGGGGGGAGGACAGAGAGGAGTCGGTCTATGACGAAGTCTTTCGGAATCCCTCGGGCGGCCGCCCCTGCGCTGGTCGCTCTGGCCCTGGTCCTATCGGTTCTGCTTCCGGCATCGGTCGCAGCCCAGGACGTCGTCAGCCGCGACGCCGAGTCGGCGGTGCTGCTGCGCGACGCGAAGCGGGTGAACGCCGTCCAGGTGACGGTAGAGGTTCGCTTCCTGACCCTCGAGGACGAGTTCCTGGAGCGGGTTGGGGTCGATTTCAGCGGCGCGGTCGAAGGACGAGTTGCCAACGACGACGATCCGGTCGAGAAGGCGAAGCTGATCGTGGAGGTCTTCAAGATCAAGAGCGTCGGCGGCGATCCGACCAAGCAGGTGGTGGTCAAGACCGGTCGGTCGAAAGTGGCGACCGACGCGGACGGCAGGTTCCGGGTGCCGATGAGGGACGTGCTCAACGGCGAGAGCCGGAAGGAGATCGAGAACGGCGAGGTGACCGCTCTACGCATCGGCGTGAGAGGCAAGAACGGCAAGAAGGTCGATCTCGTGCACGTCGAGGTGTCGACGACCCTCGGCGGCCTGATCCAGTAGCCGTCGATGGCGATCCGCTCACCGGCTCGAACACCGATCGAGCGGGTCGCCCGCTGATTCCGGTTAGTCGTCGAAACCGGGCAGCTCGGAGCAGTCGGTCTCTTCGCCGTTGAGGGTGCAGTCGCACTCGCCGCCCTCGTCGCACTGCACCTTGACCTCGCACGGGCCGCCGCCCGGGCAGTCGACGTCCGCGTGCCAGTGTGAGTGGTCGCCCAGCTCGTGGGCGCGGGCGAAGGAACAGTCTTCCGCGTCGTCGTCGCACTTGAGGACGAAGGCGTGCTCGAGGCCGAGCGGCTGTCGCTCGCGCTCCTCGATGGTCGCTGAGATGTTCTGGACCGCGCCGTCACGCCAGACCTCCAGCAGGACGGCCTCGCCGTCCTCGGCAGACCGGATCGATCGAGCCAGCCGGCCGCCCGAGGCCACCGTCTCGCCGTCGACGGCGGTGATGATGTCGCCAACCTTCAGGCCGGCTCTGGCCGCCGGGCTGTCGTCGACCACCCTGGAGATCATGACTCCGGCGTCCTCGTCGACCCCGAAGTGGGCTCGGAGCTCCGGGGTGAGCTCGGCCAGCAGGACCCCCAGGAAGCCCCCGCCCAGGTGCGCCCTGAGCCGGAAGTTGTGCGGTCCGTCACCGGACGACCAGGCGACGACATGGCCGTCGCCGGCGTGAGCCTCGATCAGCTTCTGGAGATGCTCGCTCTCTTCGCAATCGTCGCCGTCGCAATCGATGTGGATCTTCTTGACGATCCGCCGCTTCTCGTCGTCAGCCCAACCCGTCTGGGCGACGAGAGCCGGTCCGATCAGCAGTACCAGTACGGCGGCCAGCGCCGGTGCCGTCGTTGAGTTCAGTCGCATGTTCGTATCGCTCCTCTTGGCAGGCGAGGTCGACACCTCGCGTATGGTTCATCCCTGCCAACGCGCGACCCTCGCTAGGGTTCCCGCCGGCGGCCACGGTCTCGAGCCGCGCCGATCCTAGTCGCCGCCGAGCGGCTCGAGAGAGACGGTGACCGGGTTCTCCTCGCGCTCGAAGTCGAGGGCGATCTGGCTGGCACGGGTCCGGTAGCCGGGCTTGGAGAAGGTGACCACGATCCGGCTCGGGTCGCCCGCCGCGGCGTTCTGCCGCGAGCGCGCCCGCAGCAGATCGACCAGCGACACGCGGCTCTCCAGTGGGGTCCGGCCGAGGCTGCCCAGGAAGTGGCTCGAGACCAGCACGCCCTCGGGCTCGGAGCTGACGCTCAGCAGGGTCGTGACCTCGGCCAGCGGCAACGAGAGATCGTGAGACTGGTGGTTGGTCAGCACGATCTCCTGGTCGATCGGTCGATAGCCGGGTGCCCAGGCTTCCAGGCGGAAGGTCGCGGTCTCGCTGGTGTCCCAGAACTGGCCGGGCAGCGTGTGGACCCGTCCCGACTCACCGGCGTAGATCTCGGTGCCGTCGGGTGCGCTCAGCTTGACCGAGGCGCCGCGCGGCACCACGTCGAGACGGACGGTAGCCATCGGCAGCGGCACGAGATCCGCTCGTACCTCGGTCCGCAGCGAGCCGACGACCTGCGAAACGGTCTTGCTCTCGTATCCCGGCTTCGAGAAGGTACATACCAGGGCAGTCTTGCGCTTCAGATCGAGTCGGAACGGGGTCGTTCCGAGCTCGCCGAGGTTGGCGTCGGTGACGGTCACCCCCGGTGGATTCGACAGGAAGTGGACCCGGGACTTGGCGGCCCGGGCACCGGTCGGCAGTAGGAGCAGGGCAGCTAATAGTGGTGCTGCGGCTGGCAGTTTGCGTCTCATGCGAGTCCCCCAGTCAAAACAAACGATAAAAGAGATCAGGAATCGGGGCAGTGATCCACTACACCGATCACTCGTCGAGATGCTCGGCCTTCCATTGCATGGCCATTTCGATCCGCGCTCTGCCGCTCGGGTGGTCGTAGAAGATCCACTCCTCGATCGGTCCCGGGTCGAGCTTGCGGTATTCGCCCAGCTTGAGCGCGACCTCGGCGAAGCCGTCGGGCTGACCGGCGGCGTGCAGGCCGAAGAGATCGGCCTCGGCCTCGTTGACGCGGATGTAGGTGTTCAGGAACGGCGTGGCGACGAAGAAGTAGAGCGACAGGAGGGCGGTCAGCAACGGCAGGCCGGCGAGGTCGCCGATTCCGGACACCCGCCACCGCTCGCCCCAGCGACGGACCACCCGATCGAACGTGAGGTGGATGAACAGGAACCCGATCACCAGAACGACCGCCAGGAAGAGGATCGACTCGTAGATGTGATTGAGGGCGTAGTGGCCGATCTCATGGGCCATGACCGCCTCGATCTCGGGCAGCGAGCAGCGCTCGAGCAGGTTGTCGTTCAGACGGATGGCCATCGTCCCGGCGAAGCCGCTGACGTTGGCGCTGATCCGATGGGTCTGCCGCGAGGCGTCGAACTGATAGACCCGGTCGGTCTCGATGCCGCTGGCCCGGGCCATGGAGAGGATCGGCTCCTTCACCTCGGGGTCTTCGAGCAGCACGTAGGTGTTGAAGAGCGGGTCGACGTACACCGGCGCGATCAGGATGCCGAAGATCAGGAACAGGACGCCGATCAGCGAGCCCCAGATCCACCAGGTACGTGGCGCGCGCCGCAGGACCGCATAGAGCGGGATGAGCAGGATCGACAGCAGGACCATACTGACCGCCAGAGCCAGCATCTGCTCCGAGAACCAGGGTCCGAAGGACTGGGTCGCGAGCCCGTACTCGTGCTCGCGGACGAAGCCCTGGTAGTAGGTGAGCGGAAAGAAGAGAGCCGTCGCGATCACCAGGTACTGCACCAGATAGAGCACCGTCTGCAACGGTTTCCAGCGGCCGAAGCGGACGGCTATGTCGCGCAGACGCGCCGACAGCCCGGTGCCGAGCAGCAGCCAGGAGACCCCCAGGGTGTAGAGCAGGCCCCAGAGCTGGAGCCAGTAGCCACCCTCGAAATACGCGTCCGAGCGCTCCTTCTGCTCGGGCGTCAGGCGGTCGAGGTAGGCGCGGGTCTCGGCGGCGACGTCGAACACGGCGGCCTCGAGACGGGGCTCGACCGCCGGTTCAGCCTGTCCGAGCACTGCGCTCGGCCCGACGAACTCCAGAACCACAAGAACTCCAAACAACAAGACGGACTTCATCAGTCCCCCCACAAGACAGCCTGAGCTCATCAGCCCGGTTGGGCATATTGTACCGCCGGGCACTCAGGCGCGGCGTCAGGAGAACAGGACGTTGCGAACGGCCTGGAGGTGCTCGAAGTGATAGTGGCCGATCTGGCGCGTTCCGAAGGTCGGTCCGAACCTCCGGGTCGGTAGCAGGCTCGTCCCTTCGGCCCAATTGTTGAGCGTGCCCCAGAAGATGTAGCGGGTGCCGTCGATCGGTTTGGCAAACGACAGCGCCAGGGCCAGGAAGGTCTCGACCTCGCGCCGGTTGGCCGCCAGGATCTGAAGCGGTGGCTCCCCGAGGCCGCGCGCGGTCATGAACGCGACGTCGTCGTACTGGCAGCTGCCGGCGGGGATGTGGTCATGGCTCGTGCGCGATGCGGCCTTGTAGAAGCGCCGAAAGCTCCGCAGCAGGTCGGGCAGGCGATAGCGTCGCCGCTCCAGGGTCGGGATGGCGACGGTGAAGCCGGTAATACCGTTCGCGAACGGGGGAAGCACGTCGGTGCCGAGCACGTCGGCCAGGACGTAGAAACCCCGCTCGCGGGCGTGGGCGAACACCCTCTCGATTCCCCGAAGCGCGAACGAGGCCCAGACGTAGAGCACCGGCTCGCCGCCGATGCGCCAGTACTGAGGGTGGTCAAAGTATGGCCGGAGGTATTCCAGATCGCGCTTCCACTGCCGGAACAGCTTGGGGCGCGCGTAGTCGACCGGCTGCCCCGGCTTGACCAGGCCGCGCTGTCGGGTGGCGAGGATCGGATCGTAGAAGATGCACCACTTGCCGAGCGGAGATATCCGCTCGAACGTCGGCAGCCAAGAGCTCGGCAGGTTGCGGTCGATCCGGTTGCCCGGCTTGTGCCACTGCAGGGCGATCACCACCCCCCGACCCTTCCGCCCGGTGTAGCGATTCAGCCAGCGCAGCTCCCGCCGCTTGGCGTCGACGTCGCTGCTGCTGGTGAATCCGAGCTTCGGGGTGACCGGCACCATAGGCCGACCGTTCAGGTAGTAGTTGCCGAGCCACGGCCTACCGGTGAACCAGAGGTTGTCCTGAACTACCAGTCGCGTGTCCATCGATCTGACCCGGCCGCGCCGGTCTCCCGAACCGGCGAGCCCAAACGGGGATTCTAGGCTATTGGACCTGCTGCTCGTCGATCTCGCCGTCAGTCGCTTCGAGTGGGTCGGGGGTCCCGTCGGTCGGATCGATCTGGCGGGCGTAGCTCGCCTCGGCGTGCGCCTCGATCAGGCGTTGCAGCACGTTCTCGCTGGTGGCATCGAGCTGCAGAAACCGGATCCCCATACCGGCGGGGCGATCGACGCCTTCGCTGGTCAGGCGAGTCCAGACGACCTCGGCCCTCCCCTGTACCAGATTGAAGTCCTCTCCCAGCTGCAGGACGAAGTCGAACTGGGTCCCGATCGGGCGAGGTCGCTCGCTGCTCAGGAACATCCCGGTGCACGAGAGGTTCTTCGACACCTCCTCGACGAAGTGGTCGAAGCGGTCGAAACGGACCGCGACCTGGCGCTCGATGTCGACGCGTGGGTCGCGGGGCGTCGGGTCGCTCTTCAGCTGGGCCAGCACGAGCTCGTTGATCTGCCGGACCTGGTCAAAACTCTGGCCGATGAACTCGACCGCGACCAGGTACTCATCGCCGCGCCCGATGCCTTCGCGGTGTTCGCATGACACGACTCGCGCGGCTAGGTCGAAGGTCTGGGTCTCCGGCCCCTCACCGAGCGTGAACTTGAGGAAATCGATCCGGCTGTCCGGATCGATCTGTTCTTCGGCGATGAACGACGCACCGGTCGCACTCAAGCTGGCCAGGCTCGTGCGTCGACCGAGAACCGAGCCCTCGACCCGATAGCTGGCGGCCAGCGGCACGACCAACCGCGGGAACTTGCGCCGATCTGCCATCTCCCTGTATTAAAGGTAGAGAGTCGCCCGTCCGGCGCCAATGGATCAGTACACAAGTCGATGGATTCGCCCATGGCTCAGGGCAGAAACGCGGCGGTGTCGGACATCTTGCGCGGCAGGTACTCGTCGATGACGTAGTTGAGGCCGTGCTTGGCCAGCGCCTGCTGCTCGACCCGCACGCCCATCCTGATCTGCTGTTCCAGTGCCTGCTGCCACTGGCGGTGATGACGGATGAACGGATCGTTCTTGAGCGCGTCCTTGGCGCGCTTCACATCGACCTCCTTGAGCGGGTGTGTCGGCAGGTCGTACTCGGTGATGTCATCGGGCGTCACGCCCAGGAACCGGGCCTGGGGGACGCAGAAGAACTCATTCAGGTGCGCGGCGTTGCCGCTACCGACCTTGAGCGTCCGGTAGATGTTCGAGTAGCCGTACGGATCACCGTCGACGAAGACGTAGACCGGCAGGTTACGGGCGTCCGAGAGCCGGCGGATGAAGCGCCGACACGCCCGCGTCGGCACGCCGCCGAGGGAGACCAGAATGCAGTCCGCCTGGCGCCAGTAGGAGTGCTTGACCAGCCGCTGGAACATGCCGGCGGTCTCGATGGCGAGAATGAACGTGGCGTCGGTCTCGAACTGAAGGTCCTCGACCGAGATCGGAATCGAATAGGCGCCGCTGCCGAACCTGGTGCAGTCGATGCGCAGCTCCTCGCCGGTCTCACGATCGCTGTCGATCACTACCAGGCGGCCAGCGACGTCGCCCCCCTTCTCCTCGGGGATGAAGCCGAGCTGTTCCCGATTGACGCCGAACAGCGCTTCGACGTCCTCCATGACCGCATCGCTCTCCGGCTGCTCGCTGAACCGCGCCTCGTCCCAGTTCTTGCTGACGTAGTAGGCCTCCCGCTTGGTGGCGATGTCGTCGGTCTCCACCAGCTCCTTGGAGAACGCCATCATTCGCAGGGTCTGGGCGAACGTCTTGACCGTGCCGACCGTCAGGGTGCGCTCCTTTTTCTTGCCCTTGATCTGGAAATACCCCTTGGCGGGGCGGTAGACCACATTGGCCAGACTGCGCAGCGGGAACTTCATCGACGGCGTGCGGCGCTTGAGGATCTTGCTGTGAACGCCTCGGGCCTCACCGCGAATGCGCCGCACGACGTCGATGCGACTCGGAGTCTTGGCGGCGGACTTCTTCCGCGAGGTCGTGGTCCGCTTCCGTCCGACCCGCTTCGAGCGGCTCCTGGCGGCGGTCTTGGGTTTCTTCTTGGCCATCTACGATCGCGCTCCTCTGGGTCGCGGCCGACTCTATCCGGTCTCGTCAGCCCCGGCCGCCGCCGCGACGCGTACAATGCGGGGCTCTACCACGGGAGGACCGATGAGCTATCGCGCGGTGATGAGGGAGTTGAAGGCGGCCGGAACCGCCCAGAATAGGAAGATCTACGGTCGCCACGGGGTGCGCGGCGAGATGTTCGGCGTCAGCTACGCTCACCTCGGCAAACTGGCCAAGAAGATCAAGGTGGAGCAGGCGCTGGCTGAGCAGCTGTGGGCGAGCGGCAACCACGATGCACGGCTGCTCGCCACCATGATCGCCGATCCTGGCGCCATCCGGAGCAAGACCCTGGACGGGTGGGCTCGAGACCTCGAAAACTACCCGCTCACCGACGCTTTCGCCGGGATGGTCGCCAAGACCAGGTTTCTCCAGAGCAAGTTGAAGCGCTGGATCGCCTCGCGCAACGACTTCCTTGGTCAGGCGGGCTGGAACCTGGTGGCGATCAGCGCGATGCGCAGCGACTCGCTAACCGACGCGGCGTTCGAGGAGCTGCTCGGCACGATCGAGCGCGAGATCGGCAGTGCCAAGAACCGCACCCGCCATGCGATGAACAACGCCCTGATCGCGATCGGCATGCGCGGTCCGAAGCTCGAGAGGAAGGCGATCGCCGCGGCGCGCCGGATCGGGCCGGTGGAAGTCGATCACGGTCAGACCAGCTGCAAGACGCCGGACGCGATCGACTACATTCGGCGCGCCAAGAGCCGCCGCAAGAAGCGCTAGCAGGCCAGGCTAGCTCCGCTCGAGCTCGACCGAGCTCTCGCGAGCAATGCGCCAGGCGTCGCCTTCCCAGACCAGGTCGAGGGTCTTGCGTACCCGGTCCCAGTGCGCTCCGGCGGCATAGCTCTGCTCGAACGTGGCGGTGGCCGAATCGGGCCCGGAGATCTCGATGGTGATCTCGCCCAGCGTCACCTCGATCGAGCTCGGACTCTCGATGCGCTCGGTCCGATAGAGCTCCCAGCTGCTCCGGTCGAAGCCTTCGGGCACCTCGAACGAGGTGGCGTACGAGGCGAGGTAGTCGGCGGCCCTCTGGTTGGACCAGGCGGCTGCCCAGCGCTCGATCGCTCCCTCTGGCGACGGCCGGACGGGCTCGGGCTCGGCCGGAGGCTCCGACGCGGCGGCCGGTTCGGAGAGCGATGCCGCCGCCTCGACCCTATCGGACGGCTCGACTTCGAGTGCGCTCTCGGGCGCGGCATTCGAGATCGACTCGGTGACCGCCGGCGGCGAGATCGGGATCGCCATCGGATCGGCCGATACCAGCAGCGTCTCGAACGGGTAGGAGGCGATGAAGCCGAGGATCAGACCGAAACCGACCAGCGCCGCCGCTCGCAGGCTACGGCGAGCGGACGACCGCTTGGCGGGCGCGTGATCCGCGATCGAGGGCACGGTGGAGAGCTCGGCGCTGGTCGACGCCAGCTTGTCCTCCAGGCGCTCCTGGTTGCCGATCAGGCTTCGCCTCATGATCTCGAGCTCGCGGTTCTCCTTTGCGGTCCGCTCGGCCGTGGCCGCGGTCTCGGCCAGCTCGGATTCGAGCGCCACACGACGGTCTTCGGCCGATGCGAGCGCACTCTTGAGGTCCTCGATCTCCTGGCGGAGTCCGCTCTCCAGCTCGGCCGCCTGGGCGAGCCCGGCCTCGAGGCTGTCGCCGTGCGCCCTGGACTCCTGGAGCTCGCCGTGGAGGGACTCGACCTGCTGCCGGACGCCCTGCTCGACCGCCGCCGCCTCGGCGAGCCGCACCTCCAGTCTCGACGAGGCACGGAAAGCCTGCTCGAGCTCGACACGCTGCTCGTCGGCGGCGACGTGGCGAGCAGCTAGCTCCTCGCGCAGGCCGCCGGTCGCGTCGTCCAGCCGCCGGATCTGGGCCTCCAGACCGCCGATCTCGTCGGTCAGCTCGCGGTCGCGAGCGGCCGCTTCCTGACGGAGGTCCTCCGCCTCCTGGACCAGGTTCTCGGTCCGGTTCGAGAGCTCATCGCGGGCGTTGGTCGTCTGCTCGAGCCCGGTGCGCAGCTCGTGCTCAGTCTGCTTCGCCAGCTCCAGCCGGTGCTCCAGCTCGAGCACCGCGGCTTCTCCGTCCCGCCTCTCCTGCTCGGCTCGCTCGCGCAGGCTGGTCAACTCGTCGGCGTGGCCGCTCCTGAGAGCCTCGGTCTCGCGCTCGAGCTCCTGCACCTGGTAGTTGAGGTTCTCGGCTCGGGCCGCGCTCTCGCGCCGATCGTGCTCGGAGCGCTCGAACTCCTCCCGCATCGTTTTGGTCTCGGTCGACGCCCCTTCGAGCTGCTGCCGCAGGTGCTCGCCGTCAGCCTCGAGCACGACGATGCGGTCCTGCAGCTGGCGAGTCCGGGCTTCGGCCTCGTCCTGGAGCTCGCTCATACTTGCCCGCAGGCTGTCGCGTTGGCGGGCGGCCTCCTCGCGGGCGGCGTTCGCCTTGTCCAGCTCCTCGCGGGGTACGGAGCCAGCTAGCGCCTGGTCGAGCTCCACGATCCGCCGCTCGCGTGCGTCCAGCTCATTGCCGGCGACTTCGAGACCATGGCTGAGCTCGCGGAGCTGCTCGACCGTTTCATTGCGCGCGTTCTCCACCTGCTCGGTTGTGGCGTGCCGCGCACGCTCGAGCTCCTCTGCCAGCTCGCCTCGCGCCTGCTCGACCTCGCGGTTGAGGCTCGCCAGGGTCTCGCGCTCCTCGCGCAGCATCTGGACCTCTGAGGTCAGCTCGTCGAACCTGCGGCCGAGCTCGACGCGCTCCGACTCGACCTCGGCGAGCTCACCGCGGAATCGCTGGCGCTCCTCGTCGCTTTCGGCCAACCGGCTCTCGAGCTGCCCACGGGTCTCGTCGCTCTCGGCCAATCGACGCTCGAGCTCGGCGTGCGCCCCCTCCGTCTCGGCCAACCGGCCCTCGAGCTGCCCACGGGTCTCGTCGCTCTCGGCCAATCGACGCTCGAGCTCGGCGCGCGCCTCCTCGGTCTCAGCCAGTCGGCCCTCGAGCTGACCCCGGGCCTCGTCGCGCTCGGCAAATTGACGCTCGAGCTCGGCACGCGCCTCCTCGGTCTCGGCCAGTCGGCCCTCGAGCTCCTCTCGCGTCTGGCGGGCCTCCGTCAGGCGACCCTCCAGGTTGCCTCGGAGCTCTTCGAGTCGACCGTCCTGCTCGCTCGCGGCGCCGAGATCTGCTTCCAGCTCCGTCACCCGATCGAGGGTGGTCGCCAGCTGGCGATCGAGGTCGGCGGCCCGGGTATTGGCGGTGTTGAGCTTGCGCTCCAGGTCACCTATCCGCGTCGACGCCGACGCAAGCTCCGACTCCTTGCCCGCGACCTCGGCGGTCAGTCGCTCCACCTCTCCGAGGGCGCCTTCGGCGGCGCCGGTGAGGCGGTTGATCTCGTCCTCGCGCGGCCCGGCCTCGGTCCCCAGGCGCCGGGCTTCGTCTTCGGCTGCGGTCTGCTGGCGCATCGCCTCGTCGAGCGCCGAGGCGGCGAGCTGTAGCTTGCTCTTGGTCTGGGCCAACTCGCTCCGGGCACTCTCGAGCTCCCCTTCGAGCTCCTGGCGGACCTTCTCGAGCTCGGCATCGAGCTCCGAGGTGCGCGAGTCGCCGGCCGGGGCGCTGTCCTCGCCCTCGCGTTGGCCCTGACCCTGGCCCTGGCCCTCGTCCGGCTGCCCCAGGCGCTTCTCCAGGATCTGCTCGAGCACCTTGCGGCTGACATGGTCGAGCTCGGTGAACCTGATGCCCATGCCCGCCGGCCGATCGCGCCCTTCGGGCAGCGGCCGGGTCCAGACCACCTCCGCCTTGCCGTGCACCAGGTCGAAGTCGTCACCGAGCTGAAACGAGAAGTCGAGCATCGAGCCGGGTGGCCGGGGCTTTTTCGCCCGGATGAACATGCCGGTCATCGAGAGGTTGGTGGCGACCTCGTTCACGAACTCGTCGAAGCGCCCGTACTGGATGGTGATCGGCTGCTCGACCTTGACCCGCGGAGCCGGCATGCTGCCGTCTCCCGACTTGGCCAGCTGCTCGTCGACGAAGGTCTGGAGGTGCGCGAAGACCTCCTCGTCGAGGTTGTGGAACTTGGCGCCGACCAGATACTCGGATCGCCGGCCGATGCCCTCCCGGCGGATGCAGCGCACTACCTCGGTCTCGGCCTCGATGATGTGCGCCGCGGCGTCGCCATCGGCCGCCAGCTTGAAGCGCACGAAGGCCAGATTGCCGCCGGTCGGCAGGGGGTCGTCGGTGATTATCGCCACGCCGCCGGCGCTCAGGTCGATCAGGGTCGCCTGTTGACACAGGCGATCGCCCTCGAGCTGGTATTCGACCTCGAGGGGGATCTTCAGCCGCGGGTGCTTACGCCGATCCTCTCTCACCCCGGCTGAGCCTAGGCCCTGGGCGGTTTTCACCCAATGACCTCTTTCACAGCTGGCTATGAGCTACATCTTGCGGCTGCGAGCCAGGGTGCCGCTGAGCGTGGTCACGACCTTCTTCTCCTGCCGGTCGCTGAGGTCGAGGATCTCTTTGAGCGCGATGCCGATGTGCGGGATGTACTTCTCGATATAGGCGTGCTTGCGTTCGGCGTCGAGGCGCTTGCGGTCCTTCCGGATATGCGTCCCCAGCTTGCGGCCGACCCCCTGCAGCGCCAGCCGGAGCTCGCGCAGGATCTCGTCGTAGCCGGCCACTGCCTCTTTCGACTCGCTGGTGAACGGTACCCAGACGCTGGCGATGTGGACCATCAGGATCATCGGACCGGTCGGCAGCGCGCCCCGGCTCTGCTGGAGTCCGTACGCTTTCCAGTTGGTGCTCAACACACTCTTGGTGAGCGCGCACGCTCCCTGCTGGTAGAGGAGTGGCACCCGGTTGGCGAAGCGGTAGAGACTGACCAGCTCGTCGGCCGGCATCTCGCCGCCGAACGCCACGCCGACCTCGATCTGGAACGGGTTGCCTCGGTAGACCGCCGGCGGCCGGGAGAGGGCGGCGAAGTAGTTGGCCTCCAGCTGCTCCTTCAAGCTGGCGAGGATCCGTTCCTCGCCGATCGGCGACAGGCAGTTGGTCGGCGGCGCCGGGATCCGCGTCTCGCGGATCTGCGCTACGAGCTGTTCGGCGCGGTCCGTGCTGA
The DNA here is from genome assembly GCA_947259925.1 of Thermoanaerobaculia bacterium. Classification (GTDB taxonomy): domain Bacteria; phylum Acidobacteriota; class Thermoanaerobaculia; order Multivoradales; family JAHEKO01; genus JAHEKO01. Next base: position 36,781 of record CAMYOG010000006.1, on the reverse strand, counting down.
CTCGGCGGGGAGACGTCGTCACGTTCATTCCTGCGCCTTCGACGATGCGCGTCGCCACCGTCGGGCCGACTCGGCTAAACTCGGTCTGGAAGAACGATCGCAGGCGTCGAGCCTTGGTCTCCTTGAGCATTCTCATCAGCAGACCGACCTCGACCCCGTACGGATGGGGCTTGATCTCGAGCGCTTCGACCGGCAGCTCCTTGCTGGCCCGCTGGTAGACCTCGGGCTCTTCCTCGTTGGGCCCGACGAAGGTGATCTGGACGTGCGGATTGGCGAGAGCGGTCTGCCGTAGATAGGTGCCGACACCGTGCCGTCCGCGTTTGTAGGTGCCCTCGAGCTCGATCATCACGCGGGTGCCGTGGGCCGCCTCCCACTCGACCTCGGCCTCTTTCTTGATCACCGGCTGGTTGCGGAGCGTGTCGATCACCAGCTCATAGCGGTGAGCCGGGTACCTGCGGCTGACGCGGCTCTCGATGACGATCGGCTTGCCGGTGGTGAGCTGGCCGTACATGCCCGCGGCGCTGATGCCGATCCCCTGCTGGCCGCGGCTCTGGCGCAGACGATGGAACTTCGAGCCATAGAGCAGCTTGCCGAAGATCTTCGGCACCTGCTTCTTGACGATGCCCGGGCCGTTGTCGGTGACGATGATCCGGAAGCGGCCTTCGGCGACGGCTTCGATCTCGACCACCAGGTCGGGCAGGATGCCAGCCTCCTCGCAGGCGTCGAGCGAGTTGTCGACCGCCTCCTTGATGGTCGTGAGCAGCGCTTTGGTCGGGCTGTCGAAACCGAGCAGATGCCGGTTCTTGGTGAAGAACTCGCTGACCGAGATCTCCCGCTGCTGGGCCGCCATGCTCTTGGCGGTAGCGCGCTTGCGCGGCGCCGCGGTGGTCTTCTTGGTGCGCGGCGAGGAGCGCGTCGACTTGCGTTTCTTCGTCTTGCGGGCGGTCATCGGCTGCCTCGGCGCAGGCGGGATTCTAGCTCGTATCGGGCGCCGCCGCGCGGCGCTGGCCGAAGCGCTCTGATAGGGTTTCGTGTGCGCACCGCTCATGAGCCCGGCACCACAGAAACCGCGACTCACCAAGTCGCCGAGCCCGGTATTGGCGGGCGTCTGTGGCGGCATCGCGGAGTTCCTGGGCTGGCAGCCGAGAAGCGTGCGCGTGCTCTGGCTGGGAGGGACGTTCTTGACCGGCATCGCGCCGGGCGTGCTGGCCTACGCGTGCCTCGCGCTCGTGATGCCGGGTCCCGATGAGGGAGCGGGCGTCTTCCGACTCGAGGACCATCGCACGCAGTGAGTGCGATCCCGACGCGGCTCTAGCTCGAGTCCAGGAAATCCAGCAGCGGCTCGACCCAGCCCTCGGGGTCCTCGAGCATCGGATAGTGGCCGAGCTCGTCGAGCCACACCAGCCTCGCCCGCGGAATCGTGTCGGCGAGACCCTGACCGATCTCGGATACCGCGACCGGATCGCGCCGCGCCCACAAGACGAGCGCCGGACGATCGAAGCGCGCCAGCGCGCCGACCCAGCGCTCGCGGAAGCGGTAGCGCTCGGCGATGTAGCCGGAGATCGCGTGCATCCGGAGTCTGCCGTCGGCGTGGACGATCCCTGCCCAGATCGCGTCGAGGTCGGACTCGTCGACCCGGCTCGGGTCACCCCACAGCCGGCGGAGGACCCGCTTGAAGTAGCCCGCCGAGATCAGACGGCCAAAGGCCGGACCGAGCAGCCGGGAGCGGGCGATCCGCTGAGACAGCCGCAAGCGTGCGAGCTCGATCAGGACGCTGCCATTGCAGAGGGTCAGGCTCCGGATCCCGACCGGCGACAGTCCGCGCTCGCGGCGGGCGACGAGTTCGGTCGCGATGCTGGTGCCGTAGTCGTGGCCCAGGACGTGACCGCTCTCGATGCCGAGCTGCCGCCAGACGCCGAGGGCGATGTCGGTCTGCTCGAGCAGGGAGTAGGAATAGTCCGCGGGCTTCTCCGACAGGCCGAAACCGAGGTGATCGTGGAGGACGACGCGGTGGCGCTCCGCCAGCCGATTCACGACCCGATGGAAATCGTTCGACGACGAGGGGAAGCCGTGCAGGACGAGCAGCGGCTCGGCGTCCCGCGGTCCGCAGTCGACGACGAAGACCTGGCGGCCGGAGACCTCCAGTTGGGCGCCCCGGGTGTGCCAGGGCGCGTGGCTCAACCCTGCTCCCAGTTGCGGAGCCAGAGCCAGGCGCCGATCGCCAGCAGAACCTCGGCCGCTCCGCACAGCGCGAAGGCGAAGGCGAAGCCGCCCTTCGCGTACGCCAAGGCGCCCAGGATCGGTCCGATGGCGAAGCCGAGCGAGCCGGCTAGGTTGAACCCCCCGACCGCGCTGCCACGGGTTCGCTGGTCGCTCAGCTGCGAGGTGAGCACGATCGCGGGCGGGAACATCACCGACGCCAGCACGCCGAGACCGACCATCAGGAAGCCGAGGTAACGGAGCGGCGTGATGCCGACCGTGGCGAGCAGCAGACCGTAGAAGAACGAGCCCCAGATCAGCGGCTTGGCCGGCCCGATCCGCTCGGTCCACCGGCCGGTGAAGAACTGCAGGAGTGCGAACGGCACCAGGAACCCGGACAGGTAGCGGCCGCGCACGGCAGCGTCGGCCGCACCCTGGAAGTCGAGATAGAGCGGGAAGATGACCACGAACAGACCGACCGCCAGCCGGTCGATGAAGTGGACTCCGTAGGGCAGCAACAACCGGGGCTCCGAGCGGAGCGCCGCGGCGATCTCGTACAGGCGGGCTCCCTCGCGGGTCTGGCGGGATTCGCGCAACAGCAGAGCGGCGAGGGTGAGCAGCCCGAACAATACCGCGGCGACGGTGAGCGGCGCGCGCGCGCCGAGCCAGCGGGTGACGTAGCCGCCGACCGGTGCGCCGAGGGCGACGCCGAAGATCAGCGAGGCGCCCATCAGACCCATGTAGCGCCCCCGGGAGCCGATCTCCGGCTGATCCATCACGTGGGCCATCACCAGCGACCAGCCCATGACGGTGAAGGCGCCCTGGACGAACCGGAGAGCGAGCAGCAGGTTGATCGAATCGACCACGCCGTAGTAGGCGTAGATCGCCGCCGAGACCAGGAAACCGATGACGATCAGCGCCTTGCGTCTGCCCAGGCGATCGCTGACCACGCCCCAGAGGGGCGCGAAGAGGATGTAGGCGAAGGTCTCGACCGAGAAGAAGAGGGTCGCGTCGGCGATCGTGCCGCCCAACTCCTCGATCATCAGCTCCTTGAGCCCGGCGACCACCAGGGTCAGGTTGAACATGGCAGCGAAGAGCAGCAGGCACGGCAGCAGGATCGCCCTGCCGATCTTCACCGGTGCCCTGCCTACCGAGTCGCCGCTCATCGCCCGCGGAGTCATACCACGGATGGGGGCGGCTGGTAAGTACGAGGCTGGAGCCGGTTGTCTGCTTTGGGGCCGAAGGGCCTCTCTCCTCCGGTACGGCGCCCTGCACTCTACCTGCGGAGGAGAGCGGGCGCCTCATCTGCGGCTGCGCTGGGATCCATGAGTGCCCTGCGTGGGCCCACTCGGCGCTTGCCTGGACGCCCTCTGGAGAGAGGCCCTTCGGCCCCAAAGCAGACAACCTTTCGCACTCTCGGTAGCGTGAGGGCGGTTTCTCGCAGAGCTTCTCGTTCGCAAATGCTCAGATGGAGGCCGATCGAGTCCTAGGGGCCGAGAGTCTTGCTCCAAGGGCGTCCAGGCAAGCGCCGGTACGACCGAAGGAGTCTGCGGAGGGTGGCAGCGCAGCCGCAGATGAGGCGCCCGCTAGCCGCCAAAGTCCGACTGAAGGGCGCCGTACCGGCGGAGGGAGACTCTCGGCCCCTAGGACTCGATCGGCACGCCCTGGAACACCGTACCGGAGGAGAGAGCCCTTCCATGCCACCCGGCCAGCCACCCGGCATCCGCAGCCTCTACCATACGCAACAGGTTGAATCGACACGGTTTGACGGTAGGATCAGGGTCTTCCTCTAGCTTGGTCTGGGCCCATGCCGATCTCAGGACACGACGATCCCGCGTCGACCATTTCGTACGAGACCGCTCGGAAGCTGTTAGAAGAGCCGACCGAGAAGGGGCGACGCCTGCTCGAGCTCTTTGCCCGTCACCAGGTGCTGGTGCTCGAGGACCTGCTCGAGGAGTTCGAGACCCATCAGAACGGCCTCAACGCCCTGCTCGGCTCGCTCACGCTGCGCTTTGCCGAGATCCAGGGTGAGCCCGGCTTCCACATCTACATCCCCAAGATGAGAGCCTGGGCGATCGGCAACAAATCGCGCGTCAACCTGCGCCGCGCGATGCGCGCAGCCGAGCGCGCACGGCAGCGCGAGCTCAGCTTCGGCGAGTAGCCGACTGTGGAGGATTGCCTAGCCGTTTCGGGGTAGCACCCGGAGAATCTCTGTTCTCGACCACAGGCGGGAAGCGGAAAGTGCCGGTGGACCAAGACAGCCTCGCCCGGCTCCCCGAGCGCAAGTCCTCGGCCGGGCAGCTGCGCCCGTCGGAAGTGGAGCCGCTGCTGGCGCGCATCAGGCATCTCGAGCGGATGCTGGCCGCGGGCGCGGCGCGATCCTCGGACGCGTCGGCTCCGAGCACCAGGCTCGACAACGTCTTCTTTCGGCAGCTGTTCGACAACTCGCCCGACGGTATGGTGCTGCTCGGGGTCGACGACCGGGTCATCGACGCCAACCGCGCCTTCGAAGAGATGTTCGGCTACTCGCTGGCGGAGGTCCAGGGACGGGTGCTCACCCAGCTGATCGTCCCGGAGGGATCGGCCGAAGAGGCTCTCGACCTGACCGGTGCCGTCGTGCGCGGCGAGGTGATCAACTCGGAGCGCCGGCGCCGCCGGAAGGACGGCTCGACGGTCGAGGTGCGCATCGTCGGCTATCCGATCTTCGACGGCGAGCGCCTGATGGGGTTGTTCGGGATCTACAGCGACATCTCGTTCCGCAAGACCGCCGAGCGGCGGCTGCGTCTGCAAGGGGCGGCGATGAACGCGGCCGCCAGCTCGATTCTGATCACCGACACCGAGGGGAAGATCGAGTGGGTCAACCCCGCCTTCTGCCGGCTGAGCGGCTACCGCGAAGACGAGGTGTTGGGCCGCAGTCCGGATCTGCTGGCGGCCGACGAGGACTCACGGATCTTCGCCTGGGAGAACCTGCGCTCGCTCGAGGTCGGCGATCTCTGGCGCGGTCACGCCGTTCAGCGGCACAAGGCCGGCCACCTCTATACGGTCGACCAGACCGTGACCCGTCTCTCCGATCCGGCGGACCGGCGCCAACACTTCGTCATCGTCCAGCAGGACATCACCTCGCGGCTCGAGGCGGAGCAGCGGTTGAGATACCTGGCCGGGCACGACTTCCTCACCGATCTGCCGAATCGCTACAACTTCAACAAGCGGCTCAAGCTCGAGGTCGAGCGCTCGATCCGGAACGGCCGCTCGCTGGCGATGCTGCTGCTCGACATCGACCAGTTCAAGGACATCAACGACACGTTCGGTCATGCGGTCGGCGACGATTTCCTGATCGCCGTCTCCGAGCGACTGGCCGAGGTCCTGCAGAACGGCTGCACGCTCGCCCGCTTCGGCGGTGACGAGTTCGCCGTCCTGCAGCCCGACCTGAGCGACACCGGGGGAGCTACGGAGCTGGCCCAGCGGTTGATTCACGCGTTCACCCGGCCGGTCGAGGTCGACGACCGCGAGGTCCACTTGAGCGTCAGCATCGGCATCGCGATTCATCGCTCCGAGTCCGTGGATCCCAGGGAGCTGGTCAAGAACGCCGATCTCGCGCTCTACAAGGCCAAGAACGAAGGGGGCTCCACCTTCCGCCTCTACCTCGACGGCATGGATCTCCACGTCAGACAGCGCATGCGTTACGGGCAGCAGCTACACCGGGCGATCGAGCGCCGGGAGCTCGAGCTCGAGTATCAGGCGCAGGTGGACGCGCGCAGCCGCAGGATCGTGGCGATCGAGGGGCTCCTTCGCTGGCACCATCCGGAGCAGGGTCTGGTGCCGCCGGCGGATTTCGTGCCGATCGCCGAGGCGAGCGGCCTGATCGTTCCGATCGGCAACTGGGTGCTGCGACGCGCCTGCGCTGAAGCCCAGGAGTGGCGGGTGGCGAGTGGCATCGACATCCCGATCGCGGTCAACCTGTCTCCGGTCCAGTTCAAGGATCCCGATCTGCACCGGGCGGTGGGCGAGGCGCTCGACAGCTCGGGGCTACCTCCCAGCCTGCTCGAGCTCGAGCTGACCGAAGGCCTGCTGATGCAGGCGTCGGACTCGGTCGAGGCGATGCTGCGACGCCTGCGCGAGCGCGGGGTCCGTTTCTCGCTCGACGACTTCGGCAAGGGGTACTCGTCGCTGAGCTATCTCATCCACTTCCCGCTCGACAAGCTCAAGATAGATTCGTCGTTCGTTCGCGAGGTGCCGTCGAACGAGCAGAGCCGGGTGATCGTCAATGCGATCGCCACCCTCGGCAGCAAGCTCGGGGTCGAAGTCGTAGCCGAAGGCGTCGAGCGACCGGAGCAGCTGCACGCTCTGCTCGCCGAGGGATGCCATCGGATGCAGGGCTTCCTGTTCAACCGCCCGATGCCCGGATCGAGTGTCCTCGAGCTCCTCGGGTCCGCGCGCGGCCGGCTGCCCGAGCTCTAGATCTCGTCGGCCGTCGGCATCGATGGCTGAGCACCCCGACGGGTGACCGATAGCGCGGCGGCGCGCGACGCGACCTCGGCCGCGGTTCGCAGCGAGACCCCGTTGGCGAGCTGCCAGGCGAGGGCGCCGTTGAACGTGTCGCCGGCGGCGGTCGTATCCACTGCCTCGACCGTCGGCGCCGGCACCAGCTCTTCGTGGGTCGCGGAGAGTAGATAGCAGCCGCGTGCGCCGAGCGTCAGGACGACGCTCTCGACACCTCGCGCTCGCAGCTCGGTGGCGGCTCGGTGCGCCGAGCTGCGGTCGCCGACCGGGATCCCGGTCAGCCGCTCCGCTTCGCTCTCGTTGGGCGTCAGGATGGAGACGGTAGCCAGCAGCCCAGCGTCGAGCTCCTGCGCCGGCGCCGGATCGAGGATCACCGGCACTCCGGCGTCGGCCGCGATCTCCGCGGTTCTGCCGACCGCATCCAGCGGCACCTCGAGTTGCAGGAGCACGATCGCGGCGCCCTCGATCACGGCTCGCGCCGATTCGACATCGGCCACGCTCAGCCGGGCGTTGGCGCCCGGTGCCACCGAGATCAGATTCTCACCTCCGGCATCGACCAGGATCAGGGCGACACCGGAGGGTGCGTTCGGATCGCGCACGACGAAGCGGGTGTCGATCCGCTCGCGTTCGAAGCCGGCCAGGGACTGGTCGCCGAAGATATCGCTGCCGAGCCTGGCGACCAGTGAAACCTCCGCCCCCAGACGGGCCGCCGCCACCGCCTGATTCGCTCCCTTGCCGCCGGCGGCCATCAGGAAGGTGCCGCCGAGGACCGTCTCGCCCGCGGCCGGGAGGCGATCGCTGCCGACCACCATGTCGGTGTTGGCGCTGCCGACGACGACGACCCGCCTCCGGTCGCTCACGTCCGCAGCGACCGGTAGAGCGATTCTTTCCAGGCGAGGACGTCGATCTCCCAGCAGACCTTCACGTTCGCGGGGCGCGACCGCAGCTCGCCCCAGACGTCGATGTTGCGCTCGTCGAAGGTGACGTCGAACTGGTCGACGACCGTCATCCCGCGGGTCAGACTGCTGACCGTCTCGATGTCGACGTAGCAGGCACTGACCCGGGTGGCGATCTTCGGGTCGAGGGCGATCGACATCGCCACCGGATCGGGCAGGTCGAGCCCCGGCTCACCCGACTGTTGTCGGCTGGCGAGCAGGGCCCTGCGGTTGCAGTCGATCGTGAAGGTGGCGAGTTCGGTTCCGAAGCTCCGGACATAGGACAGGTCGTCGTCGTCGAGTGTCGCGGGTCCACGGCAGAGCTCCCAGCCGACCATCTCGATCGGTAGACCGGAATGGAAGACCTGGCGCGCAGCGTCGGGATCGGCCCAGACGTTGAACTCGGCCGCGGGCGTGACATTGCCGACCGTGCAGGCGGCCCCGCCCATGATCACGCAGCGCTCGACCCTGGCTACGATATCGGGGGCGCAGGCGATCGCCAGGGCGATGTTGGTCAACGGCCCGAGGGTGACCAGGGTGATGTCGCGGTGAGCCCGCAGCGTCTCGACCAGGAAGTCGACCGCGTTGCCCTCGGCGGCGCTGCCGCTCGGCTGGTAGCCGACATCGCCGAGACCGTCCTCACCGTGGAACCAGAAGGCGTGGGTCGCCTCCCGCAGCAGCGGGCGATCGGCGCCCGCGTAGACCGGCACCTCGGCTCCGCACAGCTCGACGGTATAAAGAGCGTTGCTGACGCACTGCTCGACCGGGACGTTGCCCGAGACCGTCGTGATGCCGAGCACATCGGCGTCGGGATGGCGGAGGGCCATGATCAGGGCGACCGCGTCGTCCGACGCCGTGTCGGTATCGATCAGGAATTTGCGCGGCATGGGGAAGGGCGAGTTTAGCCCGAGTCGGGTGAGCTATCCTGCCGCCGGATGTCGAGGCTGGTGGAGCTGGCGGATCCCGAGCGGCTGGCGCGGCGCTCGGGCGATCTGGCCGCGGGGCAGGCTGACTCGTTGGCGGTGCTGGCGGCGCGCCTGATCGAGCGCGGTCACGCTCCGGAGGCCAGTGCCCGGGCGTTCTTCGTTCCCGGTCGGATCGAGATTCTCGGCAAGCACACCGACTACGCCGGCGGGCGGAGCCTGACCTGTGCGACCGAGCAGGGGATCTGTCTGGTGGCGGTCGAGCGGGCCGACCGGCAGGTGACGGTCGACGATCTGGGTCGCTCGGTCAGCGTCGAGGTGGCGCTGGTCGAGGACCTCGTGGCCGACGATCCCGACTGGCGGCGTTACGCGAAGACCGTGGTGCGTCGGGTGGCACGCGACTTCGGGGCGGAGTGCGATCTGAGCGGCGCCGACATCGTACTGACCAGCGACCTGCCGGCGGCTGCTGGAATGAGCAGCTCGAGCGCCCTGGTGGTCGGTCTCTACCTGGCCCTCTCGGCGATCAGTCGCCTGGAAGATCAGCCCGGCTACCGCGAGCGAATCCGAGGATCCGAGGAGCTGGCCGCCTACCTCGGAGCGATCGAAAGCGGCCGTGCACACGACAGCTTCCCGGATGACCGTGGGGTCGGCACCCTCGGCGGCTCCCAGGATCACGTGGCGATCCTCTGCGCGACCGCTGGCGGGATCGGCCAGTTCAGCTACGCTCCGGTGCGGTCCGAGCGCACGTTGCAGAGCCCGGACGAGCATACGTTCGTCGTCGCCTCCTCCGGTGTCCGCGCCAGGAAGACGGGTGCGGCGCGCGAGTCCTACAACCGCGGAGCCCGAGCCGCGGCCGCCCTCGCCGAGATCTGGCGCCGCGCGACCGCGGGCAGCGAGCCGCACCTGGGTGCAGCCCTCGCCGCCGAGCCGGAGGCGCTAGAGAGCCTGCGCGCTGCGACGGCCCGGAGTGCTCGGGAGGACTTCACTCCGCACGAGCTGATCGATCGACTCGAGCACTTCCATCAGGAGAGCGAGGTGCTCGTCCGGCAGGCCGGTGACGCCCTGAAGCAGGGCGACCTGTCGGTCCTCGGCCTGGTGGCGGACCGCTCGCAGTACCTGGCCGGCAAGCTGCTTGGCAATCAGATCCCCGAGACGGTAGAGCTGGCGGAGCAGGCGCGGCAGCTCGGCGCGGTGGCCGCGTCCGCCTTCGGTGCCGGCTTCGGCGGCGCGGTCTGGGCGCTGGTCGAGCGTAGCGACGCCGACGAGTTCGCGGCCAGCTGGCTCGACCACTACCTCGAGGCGCACCCCGAGCGTGCAGAGGAGGCGGTCGCGGTGATCACCGACGCGGGTCCGCCGGCGCGGGAGTTCGAAGGTTGATCCTGGAGACGATCGATCTCGCTGTCATCGGTGGCTACTTCGCGCTCAGCCTGGCGGTCGGGTTGTGGGTCGCGCGCCGGGCCGGACGTGACTCGTCGGAGTTTTTCCTCTCCGGTCGCGCGATGCCCTGGTGGTTGCTCGGGCTGTCGATGGTGGCGACGACCTTCTCGACCGACACTCCGAACCTGGTCACCGATATCACCCGCACCGGCGGCGTGTCGGGCAACTGGATCTGGTGGGCGTTCCTGCTCACCGGCATGCTGACCGTGTTCGTCTATGCGGCGCTCTGGCGGCGCTCGGGGGTGCTGACCGACATCGAGTTCTACGAGGTCCGCTACAGCGGCCGGCCGGCGGCGTTCCTGCGTGGGTTTCGAGCGCTCTACCTGGGTGTCTTCTTCAACATCATGATCATGGCCGCGGTCACGCTGGCGGCGATCAAGATCGGTGGAGTGATGTTCCAGCTCTCGCCGCTCGAGACGATCGCGCTGGCTTCGATCGTCACGATGATCTTCAGCACCGCCGGCGGCCTTCGCGGAGTCCTGCTCACCGATGCGCTGCTGTTCGTGGTCGCGATGTTCGGCTCGATCGCCGCCGCCGTCGTCGCCCTGGGGCATCCGGCGGTGGGTGGTCTGGACGGCCTGCTGAGCAACGCCGCGGTGACCGAGCGGATCGCGCTGATCCCCGACCTGGGCGATCCCGGGGTGGCGGTGCCGTTCCTCCTGATACCGCTCGCCGTCCAATGGTGGGCGGCCTGGTACCCGGGCGCCGAGCCGGGGGGCGGCGGCTACGTCGCGCAACGGATGCTGGCGGCCAGGAACGAGCGGCACGCGGTGGGCGCGACGCTGCTGTTCAACGTCGCCCACTACGCCCTGCGGCCCTGGCCGTGGATCCTGGTCGCTCTCGCCTCGCTGGTCGTCTTCCCCGACCTGGACTCGCTCCGGTCGGCGTTTCCCCATCTCGACCCGCAGGTCGTGCGCGATGACCTCGCCTATCCGGCAATGCTCACCTTCCTGCCGCACGGTCTGCTCGGCCTGGTGGTTGCCTCGCTGGCGGCCGCCTACATGTCGACCATCTCGACCCATCTCAACTGGGGCTCGTCGTACATCGTCAACGACTTCTACCGGCGATTCGTCCGGCCTTCGGCGAGCGAGCGCGAGCTGGTGCTGGTGGGGCGCCTGTCGACGATCGGCCTGATGCTGGTCGCGGCGCTTCTGGCCCTGCGGCTCGAGAACGCGCTTCAGGCGTTCCAGATCCTGCTCCAGATCGGTGCCGGGACCGGCCTGCTCTTCCTCTTGCGCTGGTTCTGGTGGCGCATCAACGCCTGGAGCGAGCTGACCGCGATGGTGATCTCGTTCGCGGTGGCGCTCGGCTTCTTCCTGACGCCGAGCGGCCTGGCCAGCTGGCAGGAGCTCTTGGTCGGCGTCGGCGTGACGACGATCGGTTGGGTCTCGGTGACCCTGGCGACGGCACCGGCCGAGCCCGAGACCCTGGTCGAGTTCTATCGCTTGACTCGACCCGGAGGCCCCGGCTGGCGCGCAGTCAGGGACCGAGCTCCGGACGCGCTCGGACGGGTCGAGGGTGACGCCCGCGCCTGGCAGGTGCCGCGCGGGCTCCTTTGCATGCTGCTCGCCAGCGTCGCGGTCTACGGTGCCCTGTTCGCGACCGGCTACTGGCTCTACGCCCGTCTGCCGGCGGCGCTGGCGGCGACCGGGGTGTCAGCGGCCGCGGCCCTGGTCCTCGTCCGAGTCTGGCGGCCGCCGGCGTCGGCGTCGGCGTCGTCGCCGAGCCCGGATCAGGCGGCTTCGCCGTAGAGGATCGCCAGGATGTCGCCACGGCGGACGACACCCACCAGAAGGTCGTCGCGCACCACCGGCACCATGGAGAGATGACGCTCGCACATGAGGAGTGACAGATCCTCCAGGGTGATGTCCTCGCCGATGGTGACCGCGCTCGGATGCATGACCTCGTCGACCGTCATCTCCCGACAGCCCGCGACCTGGTTGATCTGATCCTTGCCGATCATCTCTCCGAGCAGCGACGGGACCTTCTGGGTCGAGAACGGCAGGGCGTGCTCCTTGAGGAACAGATCGGTCTCGCTGATCACGCCGACGACCTTGCCGTCGGCGTCGGTCACCGGCAGGGCCCGGTATCCACCGTCGCGCAGGAGCGTCACCAGCTCGGGGAGGGGCATCTCGGGGTGGGCCGAGACCGGCTCCCGCTGCATGAACTCTCTGACCGGGATTCGTTTCATCTCTCCTCCGATCTTCTACCTGCCGCCCCCGACCGGGGTCGAGACCGCTTGATCGAGGCGTCGTAGCTTGCTGCCCAGACCGCGTGCCATGTTTCGGTAGAGGACGACTCCGATGTCGGGACGCTGTCGCACCAGCTGCGTCAGCGCCGGTCGCGGCAGGACCCCGGCGACAATCCGCTCGAGCGCCCGTGCGCGTGCGGCGTGGGGGGTTCCGGCGAGCGCCGCGATCTCACCCAGGCCCTCTCCAGCTTCGACGACCCCCAGCGGCTCGTCACAGCCCGGGCTCTCGATGGCGACCCGGCCCTCGAGCAGGATGTAAAGCTCGTTGCTGGGCGTGTTGGCGGAGAAGAGGACGTCGTTGGGCTCGAAGCTGGCCAGCCCGCAGGCGCTCGCCAGGCGCCGGAGCTGCTCGTCGGTGAGCCCCTGCAGGAGCTCGAGGCTGGCGAACGTCTCGCGCAGGCGAGGCTGGATCTCTCCCTGCTCGAAGCCGCTCAGGACGAGGTCGGCGATGCGCTGGGTCGCAGGTGCGAGCTCCACCCCGTCGTGTCTGAACGGGATCAGCAGCTTCGCCATCTTGAGGATGTCGAGTCGCTCCACCCGATGGAAAGCGAGGGCCGGGACGTAGGCCACCGGCAGGAAGCCGAGCTCGTAGAGGGTGCGCTGCATGCGCGGCGCGTAGGCGCTGACGTCGATCTCGATCAGCGCGATCTTGGCGATCTCCTGGCACCTGCGGACCAGCTCGAGGAGCAGGAAGCGGATCGCTTCGTCGCCGAGTGCGATCAGCTCGAAGACCCGCACGCAGTGCGAGAGCTGATCGAAGGTGTAGCCGACCGCAGCGACGATGTGGCCCTTGCGGCGGGCGATCAGGTAGTTCGAGTCCGCCGACTTGAGCTTGAAGAAACCGTAGTGCAGGCGCAGCGGGCCGAAGATCTCCCGACGCCGGAGGCGCCCGCGCTCGATCCTGAGGAGCGACGAGTAGCCCGCCGCCGTCAGGTGCTGCACCTCGTACTCCACCTCCGCGACGTAGGGTGCCGCCGACTCGTCGACGATGACGTCGTTCTCGAGGCCGGCCGACTCCATCACGGCGCCCGCCAGTGGATAGCCTTCCGGGATCAGGCGCGGATGGTTGCGCCTCAGCTCCAGCGCACCGCCGAAGTAGCGCACCAGGTAGGCGGAGCTCTCCCGCCGCTCGCCGTAGAGATCCTTGAGCGGCACGTGACCGACCGACTTGAAGCCGTGACTGAGCGCGTTGCCCACCGAGTAGCCGTGCGCAACCCGGGACTCCATGAAACCGACGTGGAGTCGATCGCTGACCCGTTTGATCCGCTCTTCGAGCAGCCGGCCAGCGATGCCGCGCTGACGCGCCTCGGGGTGAACCGCGAGCCGGCCGAACTCGCCGACCAGGTCGGTGAATGCACCGCTCTCCAGCACCACCGAAGCGGTGCCCAGGATACGGCCGCTCTCGGAGCTGGCTGCGACCAAGACCAGAGTGTCGTCGCCGAAGATGAGCTTCTTGAGCCCGTGCTCGTCGTAGAAGCTTCGGTAGGTGTATTCCTGGTCGTAGCAGGCCAGGAAGATTTCACGGATCGCGCCGGTATCGGCCTCGTGGGCTTCGCGGATCTCGATCATCGGCTCGCTCCATCACCCGTGAGATCTGTCGACCGGGCCGCCACCGCACGTCCGGCCACCTTGGCCACCTCGGCCAGCCAGGTGGCCCCGGTGGCCAAGGCGTCCTCGTCGAAGTCGAACTTGCTGGAGTGGGCCGGGAAGCCCTCGCGCCCCGCTACCTGCGCGCCGTAGCGGATGTAGCAGCCGGGCACCCGCTCGACGAAGTTGCTGAAGTCCTCGGCGCCCAGGTTGGCGTGCTCGAGCCGGATGACGTTCTCCGGGCCGACCACCCGCCGCGCCGCTTCACGCGCGAGGCCGGTCGGCTCTGGCCGGTTCTCGAGCGGCGGCGAGCCTTCGCTAAGTTCGATCTCCAGCTCCGCGCCGTGCAACGTGGCTACCGAGTCGGCGATCCGGTGGATCGATTCCTTGAGATGACTGCGGACCGCGGGGTGCTGGGCGCGGATGGTTCCCTGCAGGACCGCGCTCGCCGCGATGACGTTGTAGGCCGAGCCGGCCTCGAACCGACCCACCGATACGACCGAGGGGAAGGCCGGATTCACTTCGCGCGAGACGATCGTCTGGATCGCCATCACCATCAGGCTGCCGACGACCACGGCGTCGACCGCCTCGTGCGGCCTGGCAGCGTGGCCGCCACGTCCGTTGACGACGATCTTGAACGAGTCGGTCGAAGCGTTGACGACGCCGTCGGTGACCACCAAGGTGCCGGTCGGATAGTGCCGATCCAGATGGCCGCCGAAGATCAGCGCCACGTCGTCGAGGACCCCTTCCCCGATCATCGCCCGGGCGCCCGATCCGATCTCCTCCGCCGGCTGGAAGATGAGCCTCACCGGTGCCGGCAACTCGCTCTCCCGGCTCAACAGGCTGGCGGCGCCGAGAAGCATGCTGGCGTGGCCGTCGTGTCCGCAGGCGTGCATGATGCCGTCGTTCACCGACGCGAACGGCAGGTCGGTCTCCTCCTGGATCGGCAGTGCGTCGAGGTCCGAGCGCAACGCGACCACCGGTAGGCCCGGCGGCCCGGGCAGATCCGCTACCACGCCGGTCTCGAGCACAGGCCGCGGCTCGAGGCCGAACTCGGCCAGAATCTGGTGGACCCGTTGGGAGGTCCGATGCTCCTTCCAGCTCAGCTCCGGATGGCGGTGGAAGTCGCGCCGGATCTCGACCAGCCAGTCGTGAAGGTCGGTATCGGGGGCTAGCATGAAACCGCCGCCTCTGACCCCAGGGTACCGCCCGAAACCGTGGACACGAAACACTCCTCCAGGTAGGGACGGAGAGCTCGTTCGGGGAGGGTCGTCTCAGAGCCCTGTGCTAGCATCCACAAGCAGTTGCAGAGCCTGAAAGTCATTGTTCCCGGGTCCGAGCCCTTCGGACCCGCAGGGTCCCCGCAGCACCGTGGGCGCCGCGGCGCGAGACCCACCTCGTTTCCGACCTCGCCGGCCTGTTGACAGGTCGATGCTATCCAACCACGAGCGCACGGAGGAGCCGATGAACAAGAACCCGTGGAAACTGATCCTCGCGACAACTCTTGCCGGTGTGCTCCTGCTGGTTCCGATAGCGATGGCGCAGCCGGAGGGAGAGGCGGCCGAGGAGGCGGCCGAGGAGGCCGCGGACGAACCCGAGGAGCAAGTCTACGGCGAGCAGATCGTCGTGTTGGGCACCCGCAGCACAGAGCCGCGCTCGGTCACCGACTCGCCGGTGCCGGTCGACGTCATCACCGCCGACGACTTCAGCGCGATCGGCAACGAAGCCGACCTGACCGACAACCTCCGAACGCTGGTGCCGTCCTACACGGCGACGCCCGCAACAGGTGACGGCAGCGCCTTCGTGCGTCCGACGTCGCTGCGCGGGACCGCTCCGGATCAGACTCTCGTTTTGGTGAATGGCAAGCGCCGGCACCGCTCGGCGCTGGTGCAGTTCTTCGCTCCCGCCGCCGGCAACGGCGCGCACGGGGTCGACGTCGGCATGATTCCGGGCATCGCCATCAAGCGGGTCGAAGTGCTGCGCGACGGCGCCGCGGCCCAGTACGGCTCGGACGCGATCGCCGGCGTGATCAACTTCGAGATGAAGGACAACTCCGAAGGAGGTGAGGTGCAACTCCAGTGGGGCGAGTTCTTCGATGGCGAGAACGGCCTCAAGGCGGGGGTGAACGCCGGCTTCGAGCTGCCGAGCAACGGCTTCATCAATCTGAGCCTGGAGTACATCGACAACGACGCGCTCTCGCGTGGCATTCAGCGTGCCGACGCCCAGGCTCTGATCGATGCGGGTGTTCCCGGTGTCGGGCAGGATGCGCCGTTCGGCGACGCGCCGCTGGTGCAGACCTGGGGCCGGCCACAGACCGAGGCGATCCGGTTCTTCGTCAACTCCGGCATGCTGGTGGGCGACAACGCCCAGTGGTACTTCCACGGCAACTACGCCCAGGCGGAGGGCCGCTACCGTTTCTTCTACCGCGTTCCCAATCATCCGAGCCTGGTCCCATTGCGCGAGCAGGGCTTCACCGGCCTGCCGGGTGGCTACACGCCGTTCCTGGATGGCGACCAGGACGATCTGAGTGCGGTGACCGGTCTGAACGGAGTGTTCGGTAACGGCACGACCTACGACTTCAGTATCGGCTACGGAGAGAACGAGCTCGACTACTTCCTGAACAACACCATCAACCAGGATCTGGGCCTGGTCGGCGGCCAACCGGCGCAGCGGGGCTTCGACGTCGGTGCCTACAAGCAGGAGGAGCTCAACTTCAACGCCGACTTCAGCAAGCAGCTCAACGACAAGTTCCATCTCGCCTACGGCGGCGAGTGGCGCGAGGAGACCTACATCGCCATCGCCGGCGAGGAGGCGTCGTACATCGGCGCCGGGTCGAACGGCCTGAAGGGGATCTCGCCCGATGACGCCGGCGACTTCTCGCGCGACAACTTCGCCGTCTACGTCGATCTGGAGCAGGAGGTGAACGAGGATTTCCTGCTGCAGTACGCGCTTCGTTACGAGGACTTCTCGGACTTCGGCGATACCCTGAACTGGAAGCTCGCCACCCGCTACCGCGCCACCGACACCTTCACCCTGCGCGCCGCGGCGTCGACCGGCTTCCACGCGCCGACGCCGGGTCAGGCCAACGTCCGGACGACGATCACGACCTTCGACGGTCGCACCGGCCTGCAGGTCGAAGAGGGCCTGGTCCCCTCGACCAGCCCGCTGGTGGGGGCGGTCGGCGGCACCGGGCTGACGGAGGAGACGTCGTTCAATCTGAGCGCCGGATTCACCGCCGAGCTGGGTAAGCGCTCGCTGCTGACCCTCGACTTCTACAACATCGAGGTCGAGGACCGCATCTACCGGACCGGCGATATCCCGGTGCCGGGCACCACCGGCCAGACGATCTCGTTCTACACCAACGCTCTCGACGTCGATCACAGCGGCATCGACCTGGTCTACAGCGCGGATTGGGACTGGGGCTCGTCGAACGCCAACACCCAGCTCACCCTGGCGGCGAGCTACAACGAGATCGAGGTCGTCAACCAGACGCCGATCGGGGGGGTCAACCCGGTCAACGACGGCCTGGTCGAGGACATCGAGAACAACTATCCGAACGAGCGCTTCGTACTGACCACGAACACCCGCTTCGCCGAGGACTGGTTGGCTCTCCTGCGGATCAACTACTACGGCAAGCACTTCGACGAGCGCGGCCGCATCGGCGCCCCGGTCGCTCCGTCGTTCGAGATCGGCGCGACCACCTTCGTCGACCTCGAGCTGGCATACGACCTGAACGAGAACGTCCAGCTGGCCCTGGGCGCGGTCAACGTCTTCGACGAGTTCGTCGAGGAGATCGGTGAGCCGTTCTCCAACCGGTTGAGCGTCGGCCTGCAGTACCCGCGCCGGAGCGCTGCCAACTACGAAGGCGGCTCGTTCTACCTGCGGACCCGTTTCAAGTTCTAGGCGGGTCGATCGAACCTTCGAAAGCCGGCCGCGATCCGCGGCCGGCTTTGTCTTTGGGTGGGTCCGCGGATCAGGCCTGGTAGCGCTGCTCCAGCTCGCCGAAGCGACGCATCTGCTCACGGGCGCGGTCGACGAAATGGACCCGAGCGTCGGCGTCGATCGCGCGGACGCCGTCGTAGGTCTGGGCTTCCAGATTGAGAGCGACCGCTTGGTCGAGAGTGAGCTCGGGAGGCAGGTCGAGCTCGCACCCGGCGCGGCTGAGTCGGACGGGGTAGCCGCCGGGCAGCCCGTTCGGTCCCGGCGAGTGGGTGCCGAGTCGCTCGGGCGACAGGAGCGCCTTCAGGTTCTGGATCGCCGAAGACGCGCTGACGGCCGAGAACGAAGTACCGGAGGGATAGAGAAGGATCGCCCGCTTCATCAGATCGAGCGGCTCGAAGCGCGACGTGATCTCCTCGCCGTCGGCGACGATTTTGAGGTAGAAGGGCGCGCCCTCCCGGTAGCCCGCTTCCCGCCAGAGCACCCAGTGGATGTGGTGCGCCACCAGCTTGACGGTGAGATCGGTGCGCGGGCGGCCGAGGGTGCGACCGACCAGGGTGCGTATCGCGGCTTCGATCAGCGCGACG
This sequence comes from Thermoanaerobaculia bacterium, assembly GCA_947259925.1. Taxonomy (GTDB): domain Bacteria; phylum Acidobacteriota; class Thermoanaerobaculia; order Multivoradales; family JAHEKO01; genus JAHEKO01. The sequence goes on along the minus strand of CAMYOG010000006.1, from coordinate 18,423 downwards.
TTGCCGATACCGATGGTGGGTGGGATCCCCATGGCGCCGAGCACCGGGTTGGTCAGGTCAGAGAGCGACGTGTTGACGTAGTGGCAGGAGACGCCTGAGCGGTCGATCGCCTGCGCGACCTTCATCGCCAGCGCCAGCTGGACCGGCAGCCAGGCTCCGAGACCCGCGGAGCTCAGCCGGGCGTAGACGTCGCTCGGCAGGCGCCGGATGACGTGCCACGTCTGCAGTACCGCGCAGTTGACCACCACGTCTGGGCGGACCTCCGCCAGCAGCTCGGCGGTCCGGTCGAGGTCGAGGAGATCGGCTTCCCGCGCGGTGATGCTCGGGTGGCGGCCGTGCATCGTGGCGCCGAAGAGCGCGTTGTCTACCTGTGCTTCGACCGCGGACAGGCTGACGTCCGCTGCCACCAGGTCGAGCTCCGACTCGTCGCGGGCCAGGAACTCGAGCAGGTAGCGACCGACCTCACCGATGCCGAAGATCAGTACCGACGATCGGCCGTCCGGGCTACTCATGCCGGGTGACCCGGATCCGGACGAGCGGCTCGGTACTCGGGTCGTCGAGTCCCGCTCCCTCGGTCGCCTCGAGCGCCGCGACCCGTTCCGAGAGCCGCCGTACCTCGTCGAGCAGCAGCGAATTGAGCTGGCGATGTCGGATCGATCGCGGAGCCCCGGTGGAATCGAAGCGGACCAGCTCGGGCAGGAGCTCGGCGACCCGCTCGGGCAGGAGCCGGCCGTCCGGATGCCGGGCGGCGCTCTCCTGGAGTCGGAGCAGCTTCGTAGACAGATCGGGGACAGCGTGGTGCGACCCGCTCGCGGGGAGATCGGATTGCGCGGCGGCGAGTGCCGCCAGTGAGACCATCAAACAGCAGGCACCGATCCTCTTGAGCACCGTCAGCCCCCTTCCGCGTTGCGCCACGCGGGACGCTTGTCTTTCGGGTGAGTATAGCGAGCGCCGAGCGACCGGACGGATGCGGTAGGGTGCCGCTGTTCCGACAGGAGGTGGATCGTGAGCCGCACTAGCAATCGACGGGATTTCTTGCGTCGCTCGGCCGTCGCCGGCGTCGGCCTGGCGTTCGGGCCGCGGCTCACGGCCGCGGCCGTACCCCCGCCGCCGGCACCCGAGTACGCGGCGGGCTTCGCTGCGCCCGCGATCGAGCGGGTGCGCATCGGGTTCGTCGGCGTGGGTCTCCAGGGCGGGAGTCATGTCCAGAATCTCCTGCGGATTCCTGGGGTCGAGATCGCGGCGATCTGCGACATCGACGAGAGTCGCGCGCGCGAGGTCGCCAGTTGGGTGGCCGCGGCGGATCGTCCGGCGCCGGAGCTCTACACCCGGGGCGAGACCGACTTCAAACGTCTCTGCGCGCGCGACGACATCGACCTGGTGTTCAACTCGACACCCTGGAAATGGCACGTGCCAGTCTGTGTCGAGGCGATGGCGAGTGACAAGCACGTGGCGGTCGAGGTGCCGGCCGCCTACACGGTGGACGGCTGCTGGCAGCTGGTCGAGGCCGCCGAGCGGAACCGCCGACACTGCGTGATGATGGAGAACTGCTGCTACGGCCGCCGCGAGATGATGATCCTGCGCATGGTCCGGGCCGGCCTGCTCGGCGAGATCCTGCACGCCGAGGGTGCCTACATCCACGACCTGAGGGCGATCAAGTTCAGCGACCAGAACGAGGGTCTCTGGCGCCTCGACCACTCGATCGGGCGCAACGGCAACCTCTATCCGACGCACGGCATCGGGCCGCTCGCGCAGTGCCTCGATATCGGCCGGGGCGACCGCTTCGAGAGCCTGGTCTCGATGAGCTCGAACGCGCGCGGCCTGAAGCTCTACGCCGAGCGCAACCTGGCGCCGGGCGACCCGCGCATCCGTGACTACGCCCTCGGCGACATGAACACCAGCCTGATCCGGACCGCCAACGGCCGGACCATCGTTCTGCAGCACGACACGACCAGCCCGCGGCCATACAGCCGGATCAACCTGATCCAGGGGACCGGCGGCACCGTTACCGGCTATCCGGATCGGATCTATGTCGAGGGTCGGAGCGAGGGGCACGACTGGCAGCAGCTCGACGACTATCGTGACGAGTTCGAGCATCCGCTCTGGACCGAGCTGGAGCGCGACGCCGAGGGCGCCGGTCACGGCGGCATGGACTACCTCGAGGACTATCGCCTCGTCGAGTGCCTGCGCGCCGGCACGGCGACCGACATGGATGTCTACGACGCCGCCGACTGGAGCGTCATCTGCGAGCTGAGCGAGATCTCGGTGGCCGCGGGGAGCCGGCCGGTCGAGTTTCCGGACTTCACGCGTGGGGCGTGGAAGGTGCGGCGTCCACTCGAGGCGTGAAGAGCCAACCTGTCCCCTGCAGTTGCCGATGACTATCGAAGGCACGTTTCCGAGGAAGGCCCGTCGCGAGCAGCGCGACATGAGCCTGCCGCTGCACGAGTGGCGGTTCGAAGTCGGCCGCGCCGATCACGGTGAGCGCCTCGACGGGTTCCTGCGAGCTCGGCTCAGCTGGCGCTCGCGGTCGCGCCTGCGCACTGCGATCGACGACGGGCGGGTCGAGGTACGGGCGTCGCGAGACCCCCAGCGAGCGCCAGTCGGACGGGTACGCCCAAGCCTCAGGTTGAGGTCCGGCCAGGAGGTGATCGTGCGGCTGGCGTCGCCCCAGGCCGAAGCGGGTGCGGGTGAGCGCACCTACGAGCCGCGGCAGATCCCGGTCCTTCACGAAGACGACCAACTGGTCGGGGTGAGCAAGCCGCCACTCCTCAACGTCTACCCGACTCGGCGTCATCGCGCCGGGTCGCTGATCGAGCTGATCCACGAGCGCCGGCGGCTCGGGCCCGCTGGCCGCAAAGCGGAGCGTGGCGTGCCGCCGACCCCGTGTCACCGGCTCGACCGGGAGACCAGCGGACTCCTCCTGTTCGCCAACGGTCGCCAGGCGCGGGATCATCTGCAACAGCAGTTCGAGACGCGCACGGTGGAGAAGAGCTACCTCGCCGTGGTCGTCGGCGCGGTCGCCGGCGACCGGGGTCGGATCGAGCTGCCGATCGAGCGGGACCCGGAGTCGGCGGTCGAGATCCGGGCTCGCGCCCGCGAGGGCGGAGCCGGCAAGCGAGCGGTCACCCGTTGGCGCGTGCGGCAGCGGCTCGACGGCAAGACCCTGGTGGAGCTGCGACCGGAGACCGGCCGGCAGCACCAGCTGCGGGTCCATATGGCGGCGCTCGGCCATCCGATCGTCGGCGACAAGCTCTACCTGGGCGGCGACGAGCTCTTCCTGCGCTCGCTCGAGGGCGAGCTGCCGGCGGCCGACCTCGAAGCGCTCGGCCTCTACCGTCAGGCACTACACGCGTGGAGCCTGCGCTTCGTCCATCCCCGGACCGGCGAGGCCCTCAGGCTCGAGGCGCCGCTCTGGCCCGACATCGCCGCCCTGCTCGAGGCATGACCGGCGACGCCTGGTACCGCGACGGCCTGCGCTTCGCCTGCACCCAGTGTGGGCACTGCTGCACGACCGAAGGCTACGTCTGGGTCGACCGCCGGGAGGCCGAGCGGCTCGCCGACCATCTGGGCCTGACTCTCGAGCAGTTCGCCAAGCGCCACCTGCGCACCGTCGACCGGCGCTGGGCCCTGACCGACCGGTCCGACGGCGCCTGCGTCTTCTGGGACGAAGGCTGCACGGTCTACCCGGTCCGGCCGGGTCAATGTCGGACCTTTCCGTTCTGGAAGGAGAATCTGGCTTCCGACGAAGCCTGGCGCGAAACGGCGCAGGAGTGCGAAGGGATCGGCGAAGGGAGGCTCTACCGGCGCCGGGAGATCGACGAGCTGATCGAGGGGCGTGGAGAGGCGGTCGGTGACACGCCGGTCGAGCGATCGGCCCGAAACGCAAGGCTTGAAGGCCGAAGTTTGACTCAGGTCGAGACCCGGCCTAGGATGTTCGAGGCTCGCCCGAGAGAGAATCCGATGGCCGGCGGTTCAGCTAGCAGTGGGTCCCCATTGGCCGCCCCGACGCTCGAGACGATCACCCTCGAGGCGGGCCGGGTGGACCAGATTCGCAAATCCGACCTGTGCTGGGGTGACTGGATCGTGGTCCGCACGCGCAACTCGATCTACACGCTGCGGATGCTCGACGACGAGCAGTTCTCGGTCTCGGGCGGCTGGTTCGACGAGCAGGAGCTGTCGCCGCACCCGGTGACCGTGAACGGCTGCACCTGGGGTGGGAGCGCGATCAAGCAGGACATCGTCGCCGCTCCGGGTCTCTGCCTGGAGTTCGGCAACCGGGTGATGACCTCGCGCATTCGGCAGGTACAGGTCCTGCGGAGCGAAGAGGCCGAGGCGGTCAACTGAGTCGCCGGGTCGCGATCTAGACGCGACGGACGGCGACCACCGTCCGATCGTCCGCGAACTCGCTGTCGAGCCCGGCGTGGAGCACGGTGAGCGCGATCAGGTGGTCGCTGATCTCCTGGGCGGGCAGAGCGGCGACGGTGGCCAGGAACTCCGGCAGCCGGCGCTCGGCCAGGCTGTGTCCGCGATCGTCCTCGCACTCCTCGATGCCGTCGGAGCAGAACAGGATCAGATCGCCGGGCTCGAGCGTCAGGCGCCGCACTTCGTACGACGACCGAGCCAGACCGCCGGCCGGCACGCCGCCGACCTCGATCGTCTCCACCGAGCCGCCCCGGACCAGGTAGGGATGCGGACAGCCGGCGTTGCCGATCTCGAGCGTCGAGCTCCGCGGATCCCAGAGCGCGAACGTCAGGGCGACGAAGCGTCGCTCCACGTTGAGCGAATGCAGGTAGTTGTTGAGGTGCTCGAGCAGCTCGCCGGGACCGGAGACGTGCTCGAGGGCGTGGCCGCGCAAGATGCCCACCGCCATCGAGCCGTAGAGCGCGGCGGCGGTCGATTTGCCGGCGACGTCGCCGACCACGAAGGCGACGCGGCCGTCCGGATAGCGCAGGAAGTCGTAGAAGTCACCGGATAGCTCGCGCGCGGGGGCAAAGGCGGCGCCGATCTCGAGCCCGTCCACGGTGGGTGGCTCGGCCGGCATCAACCCTTTCTGGACCTCGCGCGCGGTGGCCAGGTCACGCTCGAGCCGGTCCTCCCTCCGGGTCAACTCCTCGTAGAGCCGTGCGTTGTCGAGCGCCGTGGCGATGTGCGAGGCCAGGGCGCCGATGATCTGCTCGTGCTCCTCGCTGAAGGCATCGGGCTGCTGGCTTTCGAGGTCGAGCACCCCGATCAGTCGATCGCGGAGCACGAGCGGCACCGCGAGCTCGGAGCGGATCTCGACCTCGGCGTGCCGGAAGCGGACATAGCGCGGATCTTCACGGACGTCGGGTACCCGGATCGCCTGGCGATCGGCGGCGGCCGACCCGGAGATGCCGTAGCCGAGTGGGAAGCCGCCGCTCTGCTCGACCGGCTCGCCGAACCGGACCGAATAGCTGTGCTCGAGCAGCTGCAGGGGCTCGTTCCAGAGCATGACGCAAAAGAGGTGGCAGTCGACCAGCTGCTGGACACGCTCGGCGATCTTCTTGAACACCTCCTCGAGCCTGAGGCTCGAGGTCAGGTCGGCCGCCGACTCGGCCAGGAACGCCATCGAGGAGACCGTCTGGCGAGCGCGGGGAGCGACCGCGGCGCGCGCGTCGACCGCGGCGGCCTCGGGCCGCCGGGAGTCGGGCTTGCGGCCCTCGGCCCAGCAGGTGGCGTACCACATCGCAGCGTCGTCGCGGCTGCCCCAGGCGCGGAACGCCGCGATCGTCGCCTCGAGCTCGCTCCGGCCGAGCGTCGAGTTCTCGACGATCTTCTCGGGCGCGCCCTCGATCAGACCCGCGAAGTTCTCCACGAACGCCTGGAAGGACGGATTGCCCGCGCAGCTGCCGAAGAAGAGCAGGTCGTTGCGTACCGGCCGAGCCCCGGCCGCCCGGATCATGGAGATCAGCCGCCGGCCGACGTAGGGATCGTTTCCGAGTCGATCGTAGGTCCGCAGGTAGGCGTTCCAGAGGCGTCCGAAGTCTGGCACCTCGGGCCAGAGACGCAACAGGTCGTGGTCGTCGTCCTCGAGGACGATGCGTCCACCCGGCCGGAGCGCCCGGGTCATCGCTTCGACCACCCGCTCGGGCTCGGGCACGTGCTCGAGCAGGAATCGAGCGTGTGCGACGTCGAACGTGCCCCATTCGTCTTCGGTCAGCGGCAGATCGGCCGCCGCACCCTGCCGGAAATCGATCAGGTCGCCCTCGCCGTCCTCGGCCGCCTGGCGCTCGGCCTCGGCGAGCTGATCCGGATCGCGCTCGACCCCCACGACCCGACCCGCGCCGACCACCCGGGCGATCGCGCGTGAGAGCTGGCCGAGTCCGCTGCCGACGTCCAGTACCCGCTCGCCCCTGCGAGGCCGGAGCGCGCCGAGCGAGGATTCGTTGAGCAGGCTGTTGAGCAGCGACAGCCGGCTCTGCTCGGCCGGATCCGAGCCGTGGATGTAGTGGCCACTTTCGGAGCTCATCGGCAACGACAAGGGTAGTACGCAGGTTCGAGCAGAAGGATGCGCAGGGGGTATCCTATTCTCGCTTCGTGACTCGGCCCGGGGAAGATCTGATCGGCAGGCAGCTCAGCCACTACCGCATCGTCCGGCAACTCGGCCGCGGCGGCATGGGCGAGGTCTATCTGGCGGAGGACCTGAAGCTCAAGCGTCAGGTGGCGCTCAAGGTCCTGCCGCCCGAGTTCGCCGAGAACGAGCGGCGGCGAAGCCGGTTCCGGCGCGAGGCGGAATCGATCGCGCGGCTCAATCACCCGAACATCGTCACGGTCTACTCGACCGAGGAAGCGGACGGCATCTACTTCATCACCATGGAGATGGTGGAGGGACAGAGCTTCGAGTCTGCGGTGCCCCCGGACGGCTTCAACCTGGACAAGTTCCTGGCGCTGGCGGTCCAGATCTCGGACGCGCTCGCCGCGGCGCACGAGAGCGGTGTGATCCACCGCGATCTGAAGCCGGCGAACGTCATGCTGACCCCTCGGGGCCGGGTGAAGATCCTCGACTTCGGCCTGGCCAAGGTCGGTGGCGACCCACAGAGCGACGCCGATACCGAGCTCGCCACCATGACGGCAACCGTCGATGGCGCCCTGGTCGGCACGGTGCCTTACATGTCGCCCGAGCAGATCGGCGGCCGGCCGGCCGACGAGCGCTCCGACATCTTCTCGGTCGGACTGCTCTTCTTCGAGATGCTGAGCGGCCGGCGCGCGTTTCACGGCGATTCGGCGATCGAGCAGGCGGCGGCAATCCTGCACGAGGACCCGCCCAGCGTCACCGACGTTCGCGAGGGACTGCCGCGGCAGCTCGGCCGCATCCTGACGAGCTGCCTAGAAAAGGACATCGAGACGCGCCTGCAGACGGCCAAGGACCTGCGCAACCAGCTCTCGGCGCTCAGGACGGAGGTCGAGACCAGCCGGATCTCGGCGGTGATCGAGCGCACCGACACCGCTGCTCCGAAGCGTGGCCGCCGCCTGCCGCGCGCTGCTGTAGCCGCGGTGGCCGCGGTCGCGGTGACGGCGCTCCTGGCCGTGGGCTGGCTGGTGCTCCGGCCGCGGGGCGAGCCCGCGGCGCCGATCGGAGCGCCGGCCAGCGCCGACTCTCTCGCGGTGCTCTACTTCCGCAACCTGAGCGGTGACCCCGAGTCGGACTGGCTGAGCCGCGGGCTGACCGAGATGCTGGTGACCGATCTCTCGCAGCTGCCCGAGCTCAAGCTGCTCGGCACGGAGAAGCTCCATTCGATCCTGAAGGAGCTCGGAGTGCTGGAGGCCGAGACGCTCGACGCCGAGACGGTCAGGGAGCTGGCGGAGAGAGCCGAGGTCGACAACGTCCTCAGCGGCAGCTTCGCCCGCGTCGGCGACGAGCTACGGATCAGCGCCCGGCTGCAGGACGCGGCCACCGGGGAGATCCTCGACAGCAGCACGGTGAGCGCTGCCGGGGAGCCGCGCGTGTTCGAGCTGATCGACCAGCTGAGCCGCGAGCTACGAACCAACCTCAAGCTGCGCGCGGTCGCCGGGGCGGAGTCCGACCGGCCGGTGGAACAGGTGTTGACGTCCTCGGTCGAGGCATTCCGCTACTACTCGGAAGGCCTGCGGCTGCACCTCGAGAGCAAGGACCGCGAGGCGATCCCGCTCTTCGAAGCGGCGATCGAGGCGGATCCCGGCTTCTCGATGGCGTTGGTGCGGCTGGCGACGGTGAGCTCCAATCTGGGCTACCGTGAGCGCGCTCGGCGCTACACCCAGCGGGCTCTGGAGGGAGCCGACCGGCTACCGCCGCGCTACCGGCACTACGTCGAAGCCCAGTACTACGGCAGCGAATGGGAGACCTACGGTCAGGCGATCGAGGCCTACCGCCGTGCCATCGAAGCCGATCCCCAACGCAAGTCGGCCCGCAACCTGCTCGGCATGCATCTGATGAACCTGGAGCGCTATCCGGAGGCGATCGAGCAGTACGAAACGCTCCGTCGGATGAACGACCCGTTCGCCTTCACCCATTATCCGCTCGCCCTGGCCCACACCGCCGAGGGTCGTTGGCAGGACGGGGTGGAGGTGCTCGAGAGCTTCGTCGAGAGCTATCCGGACAACTGGCTCGGACACTGGGCACTCGGCTGGCAGCTGCTGCTGGCCGGCCGGCTGCAGGAGTCGGACGCGGCTCTGACCCGGGCCGGGGCGCTGCACCGCGACGAGTTCTACCTGCCGTGGGCACGCCGGCTGCTGGCGCTCGCGAAGGAGGACTTCGCGGCCGCCGATCGCGTGGCCGACGACTGGGTCTCGAAGTCGGACCCGCTCCTGCAGTACCGGGGACACTACGCCCGGGCGCTCAACCTGCTCTTCCGCGGGCAGGCGCACGACGCCCTCGCCGCGCTCGAGCAAGCGCGAGCGGTCGTCGAGCCGGGCGCCGATCGCGCCGCCGCCCACAACGTGGCGGCCGAGATCTGGCTCGCCCTCGACGAGCCGGAGCGCGCGTTGGAAGAGACCGTCGCCGCGCGCCTGGAAGGGGACCGGCGCTGGCCCGAGCGCAAGGCGATCTACCAGGCGGCGCTCGCCGAAGGGATGCTCGGCAACATCGCTCAAGCGGATCAGCTGATGCTCGAGCTCGAGCGGCGCCACGCGGTCTACCCGAATCTGCCCGAGGAGCGCCAGCTCGCGCTGCTCGAGGCGCGGTTGGCGCGCTTGCACGGGGACTCGGAAGGGGCGCTTGCCCTGCTCGGATCGGCCGCGGCGCTCCTGCCGCCGCGGGGGGTCGCCTGGCACACCTACTCGACTCCCGACCATCCAGCGATCTGGCTCGAGCTGGGGCGCGCCGAGCTTGCCGGAGGAGACGCGGCGGCGGCGGTCGAGTGGCTCCTGAAGCTGGTCGAAGGCGAGTCGGAGCGGATCGACGCGCCGATCGCGTACGTCTCCAGCCTCTTCTTCCTCGGCCGGGCGCACGCCGAGCTCGGCCGGCCCGCCGAGGCGAAGTCCTACTTCGCCCGCTTCGTCGAGCTCTGGAACGACGGCGACCTGCATCGCGACTGGGTCGAGGAGGCCGAGGCCTTCCTCTCCTCAGGCGCCTGAGCGGTCGTCGCCCGCAGCGCGCGCGGCGGAGCCGCGGCGATCAGCTGTCGCCGCCGCCGTCGCCGATGTCCTTCGAGAGGTCGCCGCCGCCACCGCCGACGCCACCGGCGTCACCGCCGCCACCCCCTACGCCCCCACCGTCGACGCCTCGGTTCGCGATTCTGTGGCGGACTTCCTCCTCGGTCGATTCCTCGTCGCCTGTGTCCGGAGCGGTGTCCTCGCGCTCCTCATCCCCGAAGTCGAAATGAGATTCCGTCATCATTGCCTCCTACCAAGATAAAGAATGACATTACGATCCTACTACATCCAGCGGCGCTTTGCTCCGGGCGGGCTAAGATCCGCGCATGTCGCGGTCGATCTGCATCATCGGCGTGCCGCTCGACCTGGGCCAATCGCGCCGTGGGGTCGACATGGGGCCCGCGGCCGTCCGCTACGCCGGTCTCGACCACCGTCTGGAGCGGCTCGGCTGCGCGATTCGCGACTGCGGCAACATCGAGATACCGGTGCGCGACACCCTCCCCGAGGAGGGCGGCCTGGCGTACATGCCGGCCGTCGTCGAGGCGTGTGAGCGGGTCTACGCGGCCGGCGCGCGAGCGGTCGAGGACGGCGACGTGCCGCTCTTCCTGGGCGGCGATCATTCGATCGCGCTCGGCACGGTCGCGGCGGCGGCTACGACCGGCGAGCCGACCGGGGTCATCTGGATCGACGCGCACGGCGACTTCAACACCTCAGAGACCTCGCCCAGCGGCAACCTCCACGGCATGCCGCTGGCGGCGCTCACCGGCCGGGGCGCGCCCGCGTTGACCGACCTGATTCGGCCTGGCCGGAAGGTCGCCGACGAGGACGTGGTCCTGATCGGCATCCGCGATCTCGATCCGCTCGAGCGCGAGGCGCTCAAGGACAGCCGGGTGGCGGTCTACACCATGCGCGAGATCGACCGGCGCGGCATCGGCGAGGTGGCGGAGGAGGCGGTCGGCCGGCTGAGCCACCTGCCGCGCGTGCACGTCAGCCTCGACATGGACAGCCTCGATCCGCGCGAAGCGCCGGGGGTGGGAACCCCGGTGCCCGGGGGGTTCAGCTACCGCGAGGCGCACCTGCTGATGGAGACGATCGCCGATTCGGTGCGGGTCGGCTCGATCGACGTGGTCGAGATCAATCCGATTCTCGACGAGCGCAACCGCACCGCCCACCTGGCGATCGACCTGGTGCTGTCGGGACTGGGTAAGTCGATTTTCTAGTCGCCGGGCCAGGGCCGCGCGCAGGCGGCGTCGAGGAGCTGCCACACCGCTAGGGCGCCTCCGGGGTCGCTCCGTCGTCCGTCTGGTAACGCTCGAACCAGGCCAGCACGTGGGCGACCTTGGCGATCAGCTGGCTCGGACGCCGGGCGATGCCGTGCGAGGCGTCAGGTATCCGCACCAGCGCCGTGTCGATCTTGCGCAGCTTGAGCGCCTGGTAGAACTGCTCGGACTCCGACATCGGCGTCCGGTAGTCGACCTCGCCGGTGAGCAGCATGGTCGGCGTGGTGACCTTGCCGACGTGGTGCAGCGGCGAGCGCTGCAGGTACTCCTCGGGCACGTCCCAGGGGAAGCCCGAGAACCAGTACTTGTAGAAGAACGCGTAGAAGTCCGCGGTGAGGACGAAGCTGTACCAGTTGATGACCGGCTTGGCCGAGACCGCGGCGGCGAAGCGATCGGTATGGCCGACGATCCAGGCGGTCAGCACGCCGCCGCCGCTGCCGCCGGTCACGAACAGCTGGTCTTCGTCGACGTATCCCTCGGCGATCATCGCGTCGATGCCCGACATCAGATCGTCGAAGTCCTGGCCGGGGTAGTTGTGGTGGATCAGGTTGCCGAACTCCTGGCCGTAGCTGGTCGAGCCGCGCGGGTTGGCGTAGAGGACGACGTAGCCGGCGGCAGCGAACAGCTGCACCTCGGACGAGAACCGATCGCCGTAGTTGGCGAACGGCCCGCCGTGGATCTCGAGGACGAGCGGGTACTTCTGCCCGGGATCGAAGCCCGGAGGCTTCGCGATCCAGCCCTGGATCCGGCGCCCGTCGTGCGACGATTCCCACCAGATCTCTTCGACTTCCGCCAGCTCCTTGTGGGCCAGGAGGTCGCCGTTCAGGTCGGTGATCCGCGTCGCCGCGCCGCCGCTCCGGCTGCCGACCGCGAGGTCCGCCGGACGCTCGGGTGGCGCCGTCGTAAACGCGAAACGACCGCTGTCCGATACGCTCAACCAGCCGCCCGAGTAGGGGCGGCCGATCGAATCGCCGACGTCGTCCGCGAGCGTCTCGACCTTGCCGGCGAGCGAGACGTAGCCGACCTTGCCGTTGCCCTCGGTGTTGTACCGAAAGAAGAGCCCCTCGCCGTCCGCGGACCACTGGGGGTCCTGCACGCTCCGATCGAAATCGCCGGTGACGACCCGCGAGCCGCTGCCATCGCGGTTCATGACGTAGAGCCGGGTGACCGTATAGCCCTGGCGGTGATCGTCGAAGCCGAGGTAGGCGATCTTGCCGCCGTCGGGCGAGAGCGCCGGCGCGTTGTCCGGACCCCGGCGGTCGGTCAGCGCCCGCATCGCGCCGTCTCGAACCGAAACCTCGTAGATTTCCGAGTCGAGCGGCTCGTACTCCCACTCGTCGTGGCGGTTGGCGGAGATGATCAGGTGCTTGCCATCCGGCGTCCACTCTGGCGTCCCGTCGTGGTCGAAGTCGCCGCTGGTGATCTGCCGAGGAGAGCCTCCCTCGGCCGGCACCACGAAGAGGTGTGAGTAGCCCGGCTCCAGGTAGCCGGCGCCGTCGGCACGGTAGACGAGGTTCTCGATCACCCGCGGCGGATCCGCCCACTCGGCGCCGTCCGGCCTGGGCGGCATCTCGGCCATCGGCTCGGGCCGGCTCGGCACGTGCATCGACAGCGCGATCCACTGGCCGTTGGGCGACCAGGCGAGGCCGCCCGGACCACTGGTCAGGTTGGTGATCTTGGCGGTCTGGCCGCTGTCCATCCAGCGCATGTGGAGCTGTGCGGACCCCTCCTCGTTCGACACGTAGAGCAGCCGATCTCCGCTCGGCGACCAGCGCGGCGAGGTGTTGTTGTTGTTGCCCGAGGTGAGCGGCCGGTGGCTCGATCCGTCGAAGTCGACGATCCAGATGTTGGCGCGCCGGCTGTCGGTCATGACGTCGAAGAAATTGCGCACGTAGGCGATGCGGCTGCCGTCGGGCGAGATCTGCGGATCGGCGGCCCATTCGAGCTCGAAGACGTCGATCGGCTCGAAGTGGGCGTCGCCGTCGGCGACGGCGAGCGACGGGGTGAGCAGGGTGAGGGCGAGGACCAGGCAGTTTCGCGGCTTCATGGAAACCTCCTCGGGCGGTTGAGTCGAACGGGTCGTGGAAGGCCGCATCATATGACGGCCTGCGGTATGGCATGCTGGTTGCTCCATCCGGTGCCGGGGGCGGGCGCAGAACAGGGAGGCAAGCAGTGATCAGCATCGAAACGACACGATTCGGGACCGCCGCAGTGTGGGCGCTCACCCTGGGGATCGTCCTCTCGCTAGCACACCCGGTAGCCGCACAAGACGATGAGCTCGAGGTCTTCGAAGAGGAGATGGTGGTCTCGGAGGTCCTGCTGGACGCTCTGGTGACCGACAAGGACGGGCGGGTGATCCTGGGTCTGGGCAAGGACGACTTCGTCATCGAGGAGAGTGGCCGGCCGGTGGAGATCGCCGGCGTCAGCTTCTACAGCAGCCAGGAGCGAGTGGAGTCGTCGACGGTCGACCTGCCCGGTTTCGATCTGAGCGACATCCCCGAGGACCGCCACTTCATCCTTTTCTTCCAGGAGCTGCGCGCGGGCGGTCGCGGTATCAACAACCTGTTCGCCCGCCAGCACCAGGCGGCCAGGGCGATGGAGGAGTGGGTGGTGTCGAGCCTCGACCCGGCCGACTTCGTCGCGGTGGTCTCCTACGGGTACCGGCTCAAGGTGCACCAGGACTTCACCCGGGATCGCCAGGCGATCCTTCAGGGGATCTCCAACGGCTTGCGCGGCGTCGACCCCGCCTCGCAGTGGCCATCGCGGCGACCGCCGGAGGAGGAGATGGGTCCCTTGCTCCGCGCCTTGCCGACCGGCAAGGAGCTGCGCAAGCAGTCGAAGAACATCTACCAGGGCCTGCAGCTACTGGCGAAGGCGTCGGCCACCGTGCCGGGACGCAAGAACCTGGTCTTCGTCGGCGTCGGCTTCGACCACATCCGGAGCACCGACTACCGGCTGATGTTTCCGACCATTAGGGCGCTCAACGACGCCAACGTGGCCGCCTACACCATCGACATCGTCCCGACCCACACCGACCACTCCCTGCGCGCCTCGCTCAACAACCTGGCGATGGCGACCGGCGGGGACTTCTACTTCACCTTCATCCGCTTCGGCTCGCCGCTCGAGCGCATCGCGCGCACGACCAGCGGCTACTACCTGATCGCCTACCGGAGCGCCCACCCGGCCGGCAAGTCGGGGTTCCAGCGCGTCAAGGTGAAGGTGGCGAATCCGGAGTTCCGGGTGCGGGTGCGGAGCGGCTACACGTACGGGGATCAGGGGTAGATCCGGCGAGCGAAGGGTCCAGTGCAACTGCCAGGTTGCCGCCGGGGATGGGTCAGAGCCGTTGCGCAAGACGCGCTACAGCGAGGAGCAGATCATCCGCGTGCTTCAAGAGGTCGAGTCGGGCCGCACGGTCAAGGACGTGATCCCTCTCCGAAAAGCCTGACCCTTCTTGGGCGGGCCCTCCTTGGCGGGCTAGCCGGCCCCCCCACCCCCGCCCCCACCCCCGCCCCCACCTCCACCACTCGCACCGCCGCTCGAGCCGGTCGCCGAGCTGAGCGACGTCGAGACCGAGCTGACCATGCTCGAGATGCCCTGGCCGAGCTGACCGAGGTCGCTCGACGCCAGGCCGTCGGCGTGCGAGGTGTACCAGACCGGCCGGTAATGGTGCTCCGGCGCCAGCTCTCCGAGCACCGGCACGACCTTGCGGTGCAGGCCGAGCGCGACCGCGTAGATCAGGTAGCGCTCCCAGTCGTCGGAGGTGAGCGACGGCGGGCCCATCATCTTGGAGAGCGAAGCGAGGTGTTTCCGGAACCCCTGCCAGTGCAGATACTGACGCTTGCCGTCGGGCGACAGTCTGCGCAGCGCCGCGGTCAGCATCGCCTGAAGGAAGCCCAGGACGATCGCTGGCACGCCTACCTCGGAGCGGTTCCAGAAGCAGATGCCGATGCCGACCACGGCGATGCCGACGCCGCAGATGGCGTTCGTGAGCAGAACGCGAGTGGGTGGGATCTCACGCCAGCCGAGCACGTCGACGCGCTCGCGGAGGGTCTTCCTCCAGTCGCGGAGGAAGCTCGAGACCGCGTATCGGTTCTTGCGAGCGGTCTTCTTGAACTCCGACATGCGGAAGCCGTCGGCCCGTTCGGAGAGCTGGTCGAAGAACGCCAGCAGCTCGGCCTCGAACGGCTCGAGATCTCCGGCCTCCTGGTCGAGCCGCCGGAAGAGGTAGTCGGGGCGGGTCCTCGGGCCGAAGAAGAGCAGCTTGTAGGTTTCTTCTTCCTCGCTGATCTCGAAGTAGCCGCGCCGGGCCAGGTCGAGGAGGGTGCTGGTCAGCATGCCGCCGACATCCTGGGGACGCACGAGCATCGCGACTAGTGCCGGGGGTGTCTCATCGGGAATCTCGCCCGGCGCGACGGTCGGCGCCGGGCGGTGCGGCCACGAGTGCTTGCGGAACAGGAGCCCCCAGAAGATCAGTCCCGCCAGGCCCAGAGCGGCGGCGAGCCTGGCCCAGGTTCCCCGGCTCGCGGACCGGCGGTCGGCGGCCAGGCGCTTGGCGTTCGCCTCCTCGGCCCACCGCCCCTCTTCGTCCAGGATCCGCTCGAGCCGTGATTCGTTCGCGGCGTAGGCAACGTCGGGGAGCGCCGACTCGGGATAGACGACGCGACCCTCCCAGAACCGCTTGGCGGGGAGCGGCGCGACAGTCAGCGCGGCCGAGCCGTCGCCCGGGACCGTGACGTATCCGTGCAGCGGACCGTGCGCCCAGGCCCGCACCGCCGAGCCGTCCACCCCGCTGATCGGATGGATCCGCACCTTGACCGAGCCGATCTGCCGGTCCCAGTCGGCGCCGACGAACTTGTAGTAGAGCTCGACCACGTCGAGATAGCGCTTGACCACACCGTCGACCGTGTAGCCGAACTTGAACGCGCGCGTCTCGTTGTAGGCACTGTAGTGCCAGGTGACCTTGGTCTTGCGTGACCGGGCCTCGACCGTGAAGTTGCCCGCCCGGCGCTCGCTCGACTGCCGGTAGTCGCCGCTGGTCGCGTCCGAGACGGTGAAGTCGCGGAGTCTCTCACCCTGCTCGGTGCGGATCTCGCGGTAGGCGAAGCTGAACGAGCCCGAGAAGCGGTAGGAGATCTCCTCCTCGACCCGCAGCGTGCCGTCGTCCTGGACCCAGGCATCGATCTGGAGACCGAGGATCGAGTACGACTTGTCGGCTCCAGCCGGCGTCGCCACGAGGAGCGTGAGCACGACGACGGCGACTGCTCGCGTGATCGACATCCTTGCTCCTCGGTCAGCCGCCCCTCCGCGCACCGCCGCCCGGGTCTTGGCTGCGCCAGGGGCCATTCTACTCAGGAGCCTCGACATGCCCTGTGAGAGAGTCGGGCTTCCGTGATCGAGGACCCGCTCGCGCTCGCCACCGTGATCGTCGGCATCACGGCGCTTTCGTTCTGGCTCGCCCGCGCCTTCGGCTGGGCCGCGAAGCTGGGTGCCAGCCTTCTCGTGATCATGTTCGGCGCGGTGCTCGCGAACCTTGACCTGGTGCCGGTGTCGTCGAGCGTCTACTCGCTGATCGGTGGACCGATCACCTCGGTGGCGATCGTCTGGCTGCTGTTCGCGGTCGATCTCCGTGACCTGAAGGTCGCGGGACCGCGGATGCTCGGCGCGTTCCTGATCGCGGTCGCGGCGACCGCCCTCGGAGCCCTGACCGCGTTTGCCCTGCTCGGCCACTTCTTCCCCGAGCACGGCTGGCAGCTCGCCGGCGTGATGACCGGAACCTACTCGGGCGGCAGTCTCAACTTCGTCTCGGTCGGCCGGGCGGTCGGACTGTCGGGCACACTCTTCGCCGCGGCGACCGCCGCCGACAACCTGGTGACCGGGATCTGGGTCGGAGCGACCCTGCTGCTGCCGGTCTGGCTCGGGCGCTTCTATGTCGCGCCGCCGCGAGTCGATCGGGAGAACGGGGAAGAGGTCCACGTCGGGGACCCGATGCAGGCCTCGGTGGGTTTCCGGGTGCTCGACATGCTGGCGCTCGGTGGGCTGGCGCTACTGGTGGTGCTGGCGGCCGAGCGGACGGCGGCGCTCACGCCGGCGGTGCCGTCGGTCATCTGGCTCACGACCTACGCCCTGATCGTCGCCCAGCTGCCGCCGGTCCGGGCGCTCCCCGGGGCGCTCCAGCTCGGCACGCTCGCACTCCACCTCTTCTTCGCCGTCATCGGCATCGGCTCGCGGGTCGATCAGATCCTCGAGGTCGGGATCCAGGTCTTCTACTTCACCGCGATCGTGGTGGCGGTACATGGGCTGCTGCTGTTCGTCGTTGCCCGCTTCGTTCGATTGGACGTCGAGACGACCGCGATCGCCTCGCAGGCATCGATCGGCGGACCGTCGACCGCAATCGCTCTCGCGGTCGCGCGCAAGCGGCCGGAGCTGGCGCTGCCCGGTGCGATGGTCGGCCTGCTCGGCTACGCGCTCGGCACCTACGCCGGAATTGCCGTGGCGTTCGCTCTCAAGTAGCGGTCGACGTCAATCTGTCGAGACCGTTGGAATCGGGGAATTGGCAGCGGCCTACAGCTGATCTCTCAGATAATCGATCGTCTCTTTGTCGTCCTCGAAGATCCGCGAGCTCTCGACAAAGAGGTCGTCGTCGATCTGGGCGTCGGTGTCGGCGCTCACCATCTGGAAGCTCTCGAGCTGCACTCGGATCGAAAGCTGATCGGTCACACCCCGCTTGACCACCACGCGGTTGCGCATGATCGAGTGCGGGTAGCGGCGGACGCGCCAGGCGGTGCGCAGATAGAAGCTCGACCGATCGAGCTGCTCGAGGTCGGCGAAGTTGTCGGTGACGACGCTGACGATCCGCTGCCAGACCGCGTCCTCGTCGACCGAGTTGTCGCGGCCGCGGGTCCGCTTGGGGGTGATGGTCAGCCAGGTGTTGGCGACGTCCGACTCCAGGGTCTCGGTGAGCGCGGCGTTCTCCTCCAGCCGGACGTAGACTGTCCCCTTCTCGTCCTTGGAGAGGTCCCGCTCCCAGAGGCCGAGCGCCCCTTCCTTCTCGGCGGTGACCACCGCCGTCTCGTGCTTCTTCAGCTTGAGCTCGACGGTCACCGGGGCGACGCCGACGAACCGGCCGTCGACGAAGACCCGACCGTTCTTGACCGGAGTGGTGTCGATGGAGAACTTCTTGGCGGCCACGACCGGAGCCGTGACCGCCAAGATGAGGCAGACAATCAATGTGCAGACTGCGCGAGCCCGACGCATCGCGACTAGCCTATGGGCAGGCGCGGTGGGGGGCTGTTGAATGCGCCACTTTTATCGGACCTCATCGCTTCTCCGAAGAGGGTGGCCCTCACGGGGGACCTCATCGCTTCTCCGAAAAGGGTGGCACCTCACTGGCGGGGCACCTCACTGGGAGCCTCCGCAGCACGGGCGCCGGGTGGGGGCGTCCCTCTCCCCCCGTGCGGGGTGGGAGAGGGATCTGGGTACTGGGCGGGTGTGGAGGGTGAGGGGGGTACAGACCGGGTACATGGGTTACAGATCAGACCGGGTACATGGGTAACAC